>JBBQLN010000069.1:0-2381 GCA_038327905.1 Burkholderiales bacterium | reverse complement strand
ATGCCGCGTTACAACGTGTTGTTTCGCGACGACAAGTCTTATCCTTATATTGTGCTGACGGGCGATACGTCTTCGCGCTTAGCTTTTCATCGAGGCGCGCAGCGCAAAGGTAATCAATATTTTGGTCCTTTTCCTAACTCTGTTGCGGTACGTGAAAGTATTCAGCTTTTGCAAAAGGTGTTTAAGTTACGTACCTGTGAAAACACGGTGTTTGCTAACCGCAGCCGACCTTGCTTGCAGCACCAAATTGAGCGATGCACTGCGCCGTGCGTGGGTTTGATTTCCGCAGAAAATTACAATAACGATGTGCATCAGGCAGCGATGTTTTTGCAGGGCAAGACTAATGAGGTGATTGATGCACTTGGTGCTCGCATGAACACTGCGGCAGCCAATCAGGAGTATGAAATGGCGGTCGTTTTTCGTGACCGTATGCAGGCGCTACGACAAGTGCAAGCCAAACAATTTGTCAGCGACTTCAATGTTGCAGATGCTGATGTGATTGCTTGCACTGAATTGCAAGGCCAGCACTGTATTAACTTGGTAATGATACGTGGCGGGCGGCATTTGGGCGATAGAAGTTATATGCCTAAGAACTCAGAGGGTGAAACACTGGAAACTAGTATGGAAGCGTTTCTTGCGCAACATTATGTGGCACAGAATACGCCGCCGCTGATTGTAGTGGGCATTAAAATTGAAACGACTGTACTCGAAGAAGTGCTAAGTGAACAAGCTGGGCGTAAGGTGAAAATCAACACCAATCCGATTGGCGATAAGCGCGTTTGGCTAAAAATGGCACAAACCAATGCCGAACTGGCGCTGGGTCAGCGCGCTGCGACTTCAGCCAATCAAACCGCTAAGCTGTTGGCTTTACGCGAGGCGCTACATTTACCTGATAATACCGAGCGCATTGAATGCTTTGATATTAGCCACACTATGGGTGAAGCGACCGTAGGTAGTTGCGTGGTGTTTGATCGCGGGGATATGCAAAATAGCGAGTACCGACGTTACAACGTCACAGGCATTACACCAGGCGATGATTATGCCGCAATGCGGGATGTACTGACGCGTCGTTATAAAAAAGTGGCGGCAGGCGAGGGTTTAAGACCAGACTTAATTTTTATTGACGGTGGTAAGGGGCAATTAAGCGTTGCGGTTGAAGTGATGGCAGAAGTTGGGCTGGACGATATATTGCTTGTCGGTATCGCTAAAGGTGAAGAGCGCAGACCAGGGCTAGAAACTATGATTTTTTCTGACACAGGCGAAATGCTTAACTTGGAAAAAGACAACAAAGGCTTACATTTACTGCAGCAAATACGTGATGAGGCGCATAGATTCGCCATTACAGGGCATAGAGCTAAGCGTGCTAAGGCGCGTCTTCATTCTAGTTTGGAGGATATTGAAGGCATAGGCGCCAAACGCCGTAAAGCGCTACTCACGCGCTTTGGTGGATTAGATGGTGTAAAGGGTGCTAGTATTGATGAAATTGCCCAAGTTGAAGGCATAAGCCAGAGTTTGGCAGAAAAAATTTACGGAGAGTTGCATTAATGAATAGTATTTTGGTGGACTCTGTTTTAAAGCAGCAACTAGAAAATAAAGGCTTGTTATATGCAAATTAACATTCCTACCATGCTCACATGGTTACGTATTTTGCTCATACCAGTATTTGTAGGCGCTTTCTATTGGCCTGAGAACCTGCATAAGTTAAGTGCTATGCCTTCACATTCGGTCAATATCTTTATCACCATAATATTTGCGATTGCATCATTTACCGATTGGCTGGACGGCTATTTGGCGCGACGCTGGAATCAAACTTCATCGTTCGGAGCTTTTTTAGATCCAGTTGCAGATAAACTCATGGTGGCTGCTGCACTCATCGTGCTGGTGGAATTTGGCCGCGTAGGCGCGATTGTTTCATTAATTATCATAGGTCGTGAAATCGCCATTAGCGCGCTTCGTGAATGGATGGCGGGTGAAGGGCAGCGCAGTAGTGTTGGTGTTGCGATGATAGGAAAAGTGAAAACTGCTGCACAAATGCTCGCGATTTTGTTCTTGTTATATTGGGATGATATTGATTTGGGTAGCCTTGGTGTTTTTCCAACCAAACTATTTGGACATGTTCTCATCGTACTAGCAGCACTTTTAACATTGCTATCAATGGCTTATTACTTAAAGGCAGCATGGCCTAAATTAAAAGGTAAATAATTTAGCAATAAAACCTGAATAAATAAGTAAATTGAGTGTTGAATAGTATTGACGACATTCTGAAAATCGCTATAATGGCGCCTGTCTTAACGACGCGGGAATAGCTCAGCTGGTAGAGCGATACCTTGCCAAGGTATAGGTCGCGAGTTCGAGTCTCGTTTCCCGCTCCACGAATTTGG
>JBBQLN010000068.1:0-2695 GCA_038327905.1 Burkholderiales bacterium | reverse complement strand
AAAAGGATGCCGAATCATGTGGACAACACCAGCAGCTACAGAAATGCGTTTTGGCTTTGAAGTAACAATGTACGTAATGAACAAATAATCAATTAGTTGATTAGAAAATATAAAGCCCAGTGAGAAATCACTGGGCTTTTTGTTTGCGCAAACTTAAGGCAGAAAAGCTAAAAGCACTTGCTCTGCGACCCGCATGGATATTGGCTCGTAGGGCATAATAAATTACATTTCACCTTTAATTTCAAACCGAATTAAGCTTTAACGGGAACATTTCAATCTCGTTAGCATCATAACTGTTCAACTCATGTAATAAAAACAATATGAAAAAAATCACTTTAAATTTTTATGTAATCACGCTATTCGTAATCTGCAACATGCTTGTTAGTCACATTGCTAGCGCAGAAACTTTTTTTGATAAAGATTTCTCTGGAAAACATGTAGAGAAATTTGCTGATGGCAATCCAAAATACGAAGTCAATATTAAAAAAGGTAAAAAAGAAGGGTTGGAAATTTTTTATTACCCAAATGGAAGCAAGCAGATTCAAACGAGCTATGTCGATGATAAAGAGGACGGTGTTTGGAATCAATGGTATGAAAATGGTCAGCTTAAGCTAGAGGCACATTACCAAGCAGGGCAAGAGCATGGAATGTTTACCCAATGGTATGACAATGGACAAAAAAGGTTAGAAGCTCATTTTATGCATGGTAAGAAAGAAGGCGTTGAGTATGCTTGGGCTAAAGACGGCAGCATAAAGTCCACAACCCGTTATAAAGACGGTCAAGTAATTGCTGAATAAATCAGCAATTATCAGTTGAAAGCTAGCAGCGCATACAAGGGCAATAAAAGTAATTTGCCCAGCAAAGTTTGCGCACAATGTGGCTTAAACATGACGTGGCGAAAGTCCTGGGCCAAAAACTGGGATGAAATTAAATATTGCTCAGATAAATGTCGAGCTTTATCGAAAGCTAAGGCATGACAAGACATCTTATTTTAATTTTGGGCGACCAATTAAACCTTGATAACCCAGCGCTAGAAGGCTTTGACCCAGTACAAGATACTGTTTTCATGGCGGAAGTAAGTCATGAAGCAACACAGGTTTGGAGCCATAAAGCGCGCATTGTATTGTTTTTATCTGCCATGCGCCATTTCTATGAAGCGTTAGCAAGTCAATATTCAAGCGGCTTGCAGGGCAGTTATTTAAAGATTGGCGAGCATGATTTTACAACCCTTAAGTCTGCTTGGGCTCAGCAAATATCTGTGTTAAAACCACTGCAAGTCATTGTTTGTGAACCCGGAGAATATAGACTAGAGCAAGATTTAATAGCACTGTGCAAAGAAATGAACACGCAGTTAGCGGTGCGTGATGATACCCATTTTATGTGTTCAAAAGCGGATTTTATGCATTGGGCAAAAGGGAATAAGCAACTCCGCATGGAGTTTTTTTACCGTAAAATGCGCCAAAAGTATGACGTGCTTATGCAAGATAATCAGCCAGTCGGCGGCGCGTGGAATTATGACGCTGAGAACCGCAAAACTTTTGGTAAAGCTGGCCCGCAAAATGTGCCTGTAGCACCAGCAGTAAGTATTGATGTACTTACCCAATCAGTGATAGATACCGTAGAAAAGCATTTTCCTAATCACCCTGGTTCGTTAAACCACTTTATTTGGCCAGTCAGCCGAGCAGCCGCACTTCAGTTTTTAGATGATTTTATCAAAAATAAACTGATCGGTTTTGGAGGTCATCAAGATGCGATGTGGCAAACAACTAATAATAGCCAAAGCCCATACTTATGGCACTCTCTACTTTCTACTTCTCTTAATTTAAAACTGCTCAACCCACGAGAGGTAATTGCTGCTGCTGTTACGGCTTATTATCAGCACCAATTTCCGCTAGCGAGCGTAGAAGGATTTATTCGGCAGATATTAGGCTGGCGAGAATTTATACGTGGCGTATATTGGCTAGATATGCCCGAAATGGCCGAGGCTAATCATTATCAGCATAATCGGCCATTGCCAAGCTGGTATTGGACTAGCGACACGCACATGAACTGTATGAAACAAACCATTAATGACACCATGCAGCATGCTTATGCGCACCATATTCAACGTTTAATGGTGGCGGGTATGTTTGGTATTTTGGCAGAATTAAACCCGCGTGAAGTTGAAGCTTGGTATTTAGCCGTTTATGTAGATGCCGTAGAGTGGGTAGAGTTACCTAACGTTGCTGGCATGGCCTTGTACGCCAATGGTGGGCGCTTTACCAGTAAGCCCTACGTGGCTAGCGGCGCTTATATAAAGCGCATGAGCAATTTTTGCAATAATTGCAAATACAAGCCAGAACTAAAAACGGGTGAATTAGCTTGCCCCACAACAACACTTTATTGGAATTTTCTAATTAAGCATTACGACACCTTTAGCCGCAACCCACGCACTGCTTTAATGACTAAAAATGCGGATCGATTTGACGAGGTAGAAGTGACTGCAATAAAAGAACACGCCCAATATTTGCTTAATCATCTCAATGCGATTTAAAAGAGTTACTACTATTTAAGCAAAATCATTAGGCACAATTACGCTAAGTGCATAGGGTGGTTTTTTAGATAGCGCTCATAATGCAACACATGGAGCGAATCATTGTGAATCGCCAAACTAAAAAGGATGCCGAATCATGTGGACAACACCAGCAGCTACAGA
>JBBQLN010000067.1:0-3210 GCA_038327905.1 Burkholderiales bacterium | reverse complement strand
TTTAACAAAATCGCATTTAGAGTAGATACATTTGAAATGAATACCAAGCACAAAAATCAAGCAATTACACTCACTAGCTCACAGCGTCACACGATGGCAGCCCGCTCAACCTGGGTAAGTGTTGTCGTCAACATACTGCTTACGGTAGCTCAGATTGTGGCAGGCTTTTTTGCGCATTCACAAAGCTTAATTGCTGATGGTATGCATTCATTGTCCGATTTGGTTTGTGATTTTTTAGTGCTCATTGCCGGGCACCATAGTAAAAATCCTGCTGATGAAGGGCATCCTTATGGTCATGGCCGAATTGAAACTGCCGCTTCATTTGTACTCGGCGCAATACTGGCCATAACTGGTGGCGCCATTATGATTACTGCGGCTATCAAGTTACAAAATATTGAGAACATCCCTCGCGTTGCTCCATTGGCTTTATGGGTAGCAGGCGTAGCACTTATTGCCAAGGAAAGCTTATTCCGTTACATGTTGCACGTGGGTGAACGTGTTCGCTCACCCATGTTAATAGCAAACGCTTGGCACGCACGCTCTGACGCAGCTTCGTCACTCATTGTAGCCATTGGTATTATTGGCAATCTATTAGGATTTGTCCTAGCAGATTCGATTGCTGCAATCATTGTTGGTTTCATGATTGTGCGTATGGGGATTGTTTTTGCTTGGGATGCATTTCAGGAGCTGATTGATGCTGGATTGTCAGTTGAAGAGGTGGACAGTATCCGCCAGACTTTGATTGATACCTCTGGAGTAGAAAGCCTGCATGAATTGCGTACACGTCGCATGGCGCATCATGTGCTGGTTGATGCCCATATTCTAGTAGACCCTCGAATTAGTGTTTCAGAGGGCCACAGCATTGCTGAGCGAGCACGAGGCAGAGTAATAAAGAGCCACCCTAATGTTGCCGATGTGCTTGTGCATGTTGACCCAGAAGATGATATGGAACATGACGTTAAAGCAGAGCGGATGCCAGCACGTGCAGAGTTACTTGAGCACTTAAACTCTTTGATCATTGAACTGCCCAAACCAGAACGTGTGATATTTCATTATGTGGGCGGAAAAGTAGAAGTGGAAGTTTTTTTAAACCATCAATTTTTTGAAAACAAGGCATCGTTCGCTTTAGCGGAAAAACAGGTGGCTGATAGACTTGTTAATCACCCTTACTTCAGCAAGATATCAATTAATTGCTTTATCGTTGCAAATACATCAAGTTAGACATTCATGGACATCAAAGGGATGTCTGTTAGCCTACCCGGCTTATACTACCCCTGCAAGGCTCGGATATGAGCATGACCTAGCGTTTTATAAATGCGTATGCGGTGGACAAGAGGCCACCAGTCATAAAGAAATATTTGCAATGGCCGCCACATGGCAACCCAGCCAATGATTGTCAAGCTTTCACGCGCAATGGTGAAGACGGTGCTGCTGCCGAACTTCCCAATAATGTCTGCCGCTATTAAACATACGGAAACAAAGACAATACCAATCAATAAGCTAGTACGACCCCGCCTTAAGAGTTGTTTAAAATCTCGGCGTACGAGTTCGGCCTTAAAGTTGAAATGATTATGGATTGCTTCAGTCAAGAGCGAGCTGGGGTCAGACTCGGTTGGCATATGCTCAATATGAATGATGATGTGCAATTTGCTGTTTGGAGGAAATCCAAGTGCCCAAGTTTCAATAAATGTTTCGGCCTCACGATCAAGATCTTTGTGGAGGAATGGGCTGGGATCCAATGAGTTGAACATTTGGGCAAAGTCACGTACGCGAACCTCAAGTTGATGCGTTGTTATATGCCTCGATGTCATGATGTAAGAGAAAATTCTTTCTTTGTTAAAAAGTATCAGACGATTAATGATTTTAACTTAGTCAGAGTTTGGGTGTGAAAAAATATCCACATGAATTAAGCGGAAATAAATCGGTGTTAGTTATATAAGTACGTTTCTAGATTTTAAGAGTCAGATAAAAATTGGACCTCCCACGGTTGGTAGACAACTAGCCTTAATTGTTGTTATAAAAATGGAGTAGGTTGAATTTGCCAGAACTGACTGCTATGGGCTTCTATTACGCATTTGGCTTCACGATCAATTAAATAATGAATGTCCGCTTAGTGTAGTTTACGAATTGACTGTAGAACTTAACTTACGGCTCTTAACACTAAAGATTAGCCCCAAGTCAACATAACGGCAGTGTTTTACGCTGCGAAATGAGGGTAGCCAGCACCCCGCCGCATTCGCCTGCATATGGGGACACCGCGAGGCCAAGTTGGACGAATTTTACGGCAATTCCCCCCTGAAATTTCACGCTTCGCCGTTCAAAATTTCCAAGTAACTTTAATTAAATATCTTCAGAAAATCTACCATGCACTTAAACACCAAATATCTTAAGAAGTGAATCAGATATGCCTTCTAAGCCACGTCCAGTCACACCAGACTTCTTACCAAAATCTGGAATCTCAGTTTGAAAAACAGGTTAAGCAGTAATGGATGATTTAAAGGTTAAATTAGCTATGTTAATATGATTTTTTGAGTAACTAAAAAGGAGCTAATATCATGAAATTAAAAGACGAGTATGTTGCAAAGTTGAAAACTCAACTAGATGATTGGAGTGCTGATATTGATGAACTTGAAGTTCAAGCTAATCTAGCAAAAGCGGAATTACGCGATAAATATAATGAGCATTTGTCAGTACTTAAGTCCAAACATCACGATGCCAAAAGTAAAGTCATCGAAATTCAAAATGCTACAGAAGGTGCGTGGACTGAATTGAAAAAAGGTAGTGACATTATTTGGGATGATGTTAAAAATACTCTTGAAGAGGCGCGTAAAAAATTTGGTAAATAAGTCGCATGGTGTTATGGGACAACTAAACTCGCTTAATAGAGTTTGATTACCATCTTAATCAGAATTCAAATTCTAAATAAAGAATGTTTTGAGCCATTCCAACCTATGTTTGAATTCATAAAAGGGAAATGCTCAAAAACGAATTAATAAACTAATTGATGCTCAATCTACCCGTGGCCTCATCATATTTTTATAGTTTATTAATACCATTACTTATCAGAAGCAACCTAACATCAAACTTTCAGGCGCGGGTGGGGTAGCCAACACCCCGCCGCAATCGCTTGTCTATGGATCACCGTGAATCACAGTTGAGTGAATTTTTGCGGTACCGTTCACTGAGATTTAGCACTTCGCCAGCACACTT
>JBBQLN010000066.1:0-3552 GCA_038327905.1 Burkholderiales bacterium | reverse complement strand
ATCCGAGTTTTTCAAATTGGGGGGCTTCCTGTTGTTTGGGGCGCGCGAACTACAGCATCAAACGGAAGCAATTGGCAATACATTTCTACGCGCCGCTTATTTCTTTTTCTCGAAGAATCTATCCAAGAAGGTATCCGCTGGGCTGTATTCGAACCGAGTAATCTTTCTTTGTGGCAAAGACTCAAACGTGGGATAAGCGCTTTTTTGCGGGAACAGTGGCGGAATGGCGCACTCTTTGGAAGCACTGAAGAAGAGGCATTTTATGTTCGTATTGATGAGGTCATAAACCCCCCCAGTGAACGCAAACTTGGCCGTCTCAACATTGAGGTAGGAGTTAAACCATCATTCCAGTCTGAGTTTATTTCTATGCGTATTGGCATCTGGCAGGGTGGATCGGAGGTTGTGGAAGCATAGCAGCGAGGATAAATCGTCATAGTTGAAAGTGCTTGTCTTGAGTGGTGGTGTCCGCTTTATTCAACGCATAACCTACAGACGTAAAAAAAGCCCAGAGTATGTCTGAGCTTGATTTTATTGGTGGCCTGGACGAGAATAGAGCCTGTGACACGCGGATTTTCAACACTAAAAGTCATCATATATGTTTCACCAAGTGGAATGGTGCATAGTCTACTTACCTAGTGCGGGAAATAGCCCAATGATGCCATGCGCTATAAATTCAACAGCCATTGCTGCCAGAATTAACCCCATTAAACGCGTGATAATATTAATTCCTATTGTTCCTAACTTATCTGCTATATAACTAGAAAGCTGCAAAATTAGCCAGATAAGAACAGCAACCACAAAAATTGGAATAACTAACGAGACATGTCCAAAAAAAGATTTACTTTGTTGTGCTGCAATAATCATACTTCCAATAGCTCCTGGGCCGGCTAATAAAGGAACACTAAGTGGAACGATCGCAATAACATCTCGATCTTCCAGTGTTTTAGCTTCTTCAGGGGTTTGTCTGGAGTGGCTTTGTTTTGCATGCAGCATATTGATAGCAATTAATAGTATTAATATTCCTCCACCAACTTGAAAGGATGGAATCGATATACTAAAAAAATCAAGAATTTTATCACCAAACAAGGCTGAAGTCAGAAGCACTAGAAAAACAGTCATGGCCGCAACATTGGCTGTTCTTAATTTATCATTTCTAGTCCATCCGTCAGTGGCGCTAATGAAAACTGGCACACTCCCAATAGGGTTTACTATTGCAAATAGTGCTATTCCGATCTTAAATAGATAAGCCCAATCCATAGATTTTTTAATCCTTTTGTTGCTTGCTATTAGCAAGTGAACATAATGTGGGTTTACGCATGAGTTCTGCCTGATTTGGTGTACGGCTAGCTATTGTAATTATGCAGCATTTTTCACAACAAGCTATAGCAAAGTCAGCAGGAATTTAATTGAATCCTCACTTCGCACCAACGCCATACGCAACATAATGGCCGACGTTTTCTTCTGGGGTGACTGAGGTATCAGTTTGAGGAAATCATCAAATATTGCAACGAAAAAGATACCAGACGAGGCAATTTGTTTAGCTCATCGTTGGATGAAAAGAATCTTCTCGAATGTTGTCAGCACGCTAAAAATTCCAAAATTATCAATTCGGCATAAGTCCGCATAACCTACAGACGTAAAAAAAGCCCAGAGGATATCGGAGCTTGATTTGTTGGTGGCCGGGACGGGAATCGAACCTGTGACACGCGGATTTTTAATTGTATAAATCTAAAACAGTGAGCTGATACTTTAGTTCTTAAGTGATTACCATTACAGATAAGTAGATTGAATGAAGGGTGTGTTAAATGAACGATCATGCGCTTCAAACAAAGTAGATACTTTTTGAGGCATCAGCCGGCATCCTTCATCAAGTCATATGTTGCAATTGAATAGGGGTGTGATATTTCGCTACGTGCACATCCATTGATGAAATAAAACACGCAAAAATAACAGGAATTAGTGAAGCTAGAACTACATAACCAAACTGGCGAGCAAAGTCTTTTAAATGTTGATCCATGATAATAATCCTCTTTAGGTAGTGAGTAACATCATGTACCCATTTTCTTAAGCTAAACTTAAAAGCCAATTTCAAGCAGTCAATTGCTAAAATCCTGCCACATGTATTGTATAACTTTGACGAAGTAGTTGGACCTTATAGTTAAATTGAATAATAGTTGTTAAGTAATCCTTAAGTTATAAGATCTAAAATCTGATTCCATGGAGTCTGACTAAAGAATATTAACCTAACTGATTTAATGATTTCATCAACACGAAACGTTAAAAAAATCTTAAGGAAATTAACTACATGATACAAACACATATGAAGCACCATTTATTAGCAGTTGCACTTTCATTGGGAATGAATTTATCATCAGTTACTTTTGCTGCCAGCAATGGCGTTGCATATGTCTCCAACCAAGAAGGTGGTGTTACCATCATCAACCTAGATACTATGGAAACCAAGGGTAGCTTAGATACTGGCGCTAAAGGTTCACGAGGCATCGGTATCACAACTGACGGAAAACTTTTGGTGACCGCTAACAAAGATGATGCGAACATTTCAATTATCGATACAGTGACTGGGAAAGCAATAAAGCATATTGCAATAGGTAAAAATCCTGAGTTTGTCCGTGTTATTGACGATATTGCCTATGTCACTTATGAGCCCAGTAGCAAGTCTGGTCCACCTCCAAAGGCTGGAAGTAAGGAAGCAGAAAATAACAATGAAGTGAAAATTCCAGGGCGTATTGCGGTTGTAGACATTAAGAGTGGCAAGGTGCTAAGTGAGATTATTGGTAAGCCAGAAACCGAGGGGCTGGAGTTTTCGAATGATGGAAAACAACTTTTTGTCACCAATGAGTCAGATAACTCAATTACAGTGCATGAACTAGACACTGGTAAGTTAGTAAAAAGTGTTTCAGTAGCAACATATGGTGAGCGACCACGTGGCATTAAGACATCGCCAGATGGTAAACTAGTGGTTACCTCTCTCGAATATGCAGATAAATTGCTGGTGCTAAGTGACAAGTTTGAGGTTGTTAAAGAGGTTGCTACAGGTAAGACGCCCTATGGACTATCTTTTGATCGTGCTGGTAAACGCCTGTTTGTTGCAGCTAACAAGGAAAAGGCGTTGCAGGTATTTGATGCCAAAACGTTTGAAAAAATTAAGGATATTCCTACTGGGGAGAGATGCTGGCACTTCACCTTTACTCCCGATGACCAGCAGATATTGCTGGCCTGTGGCAAATCCAATGAAATCGTGGTGATTGATACAGTAAAACTTGAAGTCACTAAACGTATAAGCGATAAAGAAATGCCTTGGGGCGTGGTGACTTATCCAAAGTCTATGGGCAGCTTAGACAAACCATGAGTTTTCTGCCACTTTGATCATGTTTACTCATTGTCAGGAACTTTAACAAAATCGCATTTAGAGTAGATACATTTGAAATGAATACCAAGCACAAAAATCAAGCAATTACACTCACTAGCTCACAGCGTCACACGATGGCAGCCCGCTCAACCTGGGTAAGTGTTGTCGTCAACATACTGCTT
>JBBQLN010000065.1:0-3688 GCA_038327905.1 Burkholderiales bacterium | reverse complement strand
GCCTGTCACGCAGGGGGTCGCGGGTTCGAGTCCCGTCCGCTCCGCCATCAATTTTTAAGTTTTTGATTTATAATAACTTATTTAAGAAAGCCCCGCCCACAGCTGGGCTTTCTTGTTTTTAGATTCTCAGCAGTCATTCGTTTACCTATTTCCGCCTCAATTTAAACTGTATTCTCTGTGGCCTCATTCGGCAGTCCATAATGTTATTGCGGGAATCCAAGCAACGTTTTTTACTCATTACTTTTCCAGAAGTTAGTAAGTTCAGCCATTGATAAGCTTTGGTGATATGTTGAATTAAGTACGCGTCTTTGAAGGTCATGTGCTTATGTTAATGAGATTAACTCCCGCTGATTCGCTAATGTCTAGACGATGATGGGCGAACGCTTACGACCATTACAGGTAGCCGCAACTAAGAAAAGTCTAGTCGGTGGGGTTCGCAGCAATTTTGATGTGCTTGATGCGTGAAAGCAACTATTTAAATCAAAGAGAGATTTATCTTTAGCTCGGCGCCTATATCAACTTAAGAAAATCTGTAGGGGTATTATCTGTTAATGACCTTGAAAAAATATCTGCGTATTTCGCTCATCAAGTTTATGGCAGTGTGGACAGAAATCAAACTTAAACTTTAAACCAATTAAATATTTAAAGCTCATTAATTGGTTTTAAAGTAAGAGTCAAGACTACCTAGATGCAACTACTTTGTGCCATTCAAAGACTTACGTTTGACCCCAAAGCTTTCTGTAATTCTATCTAACATGATGGCTAGCAGCACAACGCCTAGTCCACTTTCAAATCCCAAGCCAATGTCTAAGCGCGAAATACTTGATAACACATCATTACCCAAGCCACCAGCGCCTACCATTGAAGCAATAATCACCATTGACAATGCCATCATAATGGTTTGATTGATGCCGGCGAATAAGGCGGCCATGGCACTTGGTATTTGTACTTTCATAAGCAATTGCGTTGGCGTGCAACCAAAAGCTATACCAGCTTCCACTTGCTCTTTATTGACTTGACGGATGCCAAGTGACGTTAGTCTAACCACTGGAGGCATTGCGAAAATGACTGTAGCAATAATGCCCGGTACTCGACCTAAGCCAAAGAACATCGCCGCTGGAATCAAGTAAACAAAGGCCGGCATGGTTTGCATAAAGTCTAGTATTGGTCGAATAATGGCTTCTGCCTTATCATTTCTACCTGCCCAAATGCCGAGCGGAATACCCACAGTTAAGCTGATTAATGTGGCCGATATGATGAGCGCAAGCGTCACTAATGTTTGGGCAGTGAAGCCCATATTGTCGATTAACCATAGAGAAGCTGTACAAAATAAGGCAAATTTCCAGCCGAGTCGCCAATAGCCTATTGCTATAAAGATGATGGCGAACAACCAAAAAGGGATGGCTTGTAAGCTATTTTCAATACCAGCGGTTGAGCTGTTAATGACTGCGCCCATGCCATTGAATAGACCATGGTCGTTGACTTCTAACCAGCATACCGCGCCCGCAACCCATTCACCTAGAGGGATTTTATAGCTCATGCTTTTTTCTCCTTATAAAGTTTGCGCAGTAAAGCTGTTTTAGTGATTGCACCGAGATATTCGCCGCTGTAACCAATGACTGGAAGTGGGCAAGGGCAGTCAACCAGTTTATGTAGTACCTCATTGACTGGCGTTTTGCCTGGAATAGCAAACTCACCCGGTAACAGTGCGTCGCGTAGTTTCTTGCCTTTTTTATTCATACAATTGGTCAACGACTCTGCGGAAACTACACCTACGACTTTTTGCAGTTCATCTAGTACAAAAGCGTAATCACGGTTAAATAAACGCATGCGAGCAAGCGCTGCACTGAATCCCGCCACTAAATCATCAGGGCGATCAAAAATAGTCACTTCTTCTTTTTGAGCAACATCTTTGGCCGTCAGGTATTTGTTCACATCAACCCCAGTAAAGAACGCTTTTACATAGTCATCAGCTGGTCGTTGAAGGATATCTTCTGAAGTACCAACTTGCACGACACGACCACCTTCCATAATACAAATGCGGTTACCAATGCGAAGTGCTTCATCAAGGTCGTGTGAAACAAAAACAATGGTACGTTTTTGTTCTTGTTGGAGCTTCATCAGTACATCTTGCATTTCGGTGCGGCGTAAAGGGTCTAACGCGGAGAATGCCTCATCCATTAACATGAGAGAAGGGTTCACGGTAAGGGCACGCGCAAGGCCTACACGTTGTTGCATGCCGCCAGAGAGTTGCGATGGTAAATGTTTAGCAAAAGTATGAAGGCCAACTTGCTCTAATACTTCCATTGCACGGCGTTCGCGTTCAGCCAGATTGAACCCCGCTATTTCTAATCCGAATGCTGCATTCTCGACCACAGTTCGATGAGGTAGCAATGCGAATGACTGAAAAACCATGCTCATGTCTTTACGTCGCAAGTTAAGCAACTTCTCTTTGCTCATTGCTGCAACATCTTCACCATCCACAATAATATTGCCGGCGGTAGGTTCGATGAGTCGATTAAGTAGTCGAATTAAAGTGGATTTTCCTGAACCGGAAAGCCCCATAATGACAAAAATTTCGCCTTTGTTAATTTCGAACGAGGCGTCTTGTACGCCTACTACTTGCCCAGATCTTTTAAGGATTTCATCTTTATGGAGTCCTTCTTTTAACATCTGTAACGCAACTTCAGGCTTATTACCAAACACTTTATGCAGATTCCGGACGACTACTTTTGCTTCAGCCGTTGGTGCATTTACAGACTGTATGACCCCCATCTTATTTCCCCTTTACTACAAAAATGAAGCTATCCCTAAAATGCTCAATAATGATTTGAATCTACCGTATTTTGCTTCTCTATTAACCTACTTCTCAATGACCAGATTACTTAAAGGTTTAGAGCAGCAGGGCAGAAACAACCCTTGATCTATCTCACGCTGACGTATGCCGCCGCCATGTTTCATCTCTACCTGACCTGAAACCAATTTACTTTTACAGGTGCCGCACAAGCCTTTGCTGCATGATGATGGCAACCTAAAGCCTGCAGCTCGCGCAGCGTCTAAAACAAACTGATCTGGAGCGCACTGAATAGTCGCGCCACTTTTGTTTAATTCAACTGAAAAAGTGTGTGCGTCTTTGTTATTTGAGGCCTCCTCAATTTGAACAGTAGCTTGGACTTCAGTTGGTAGCTCGTCAAAAGTGAAGCTTTCTTCATGGTAATGTGCCATGTTGAAGCCAGCAGTTGCAAGTAAGTTGCGCACCGAGGCCATATAAGGCGCCGGACCACAGGTAAACACTTCACGCTCTAAATAGTCTGGTGCACTTAGTTTTAGGTTTTCTGCGGTTAGCATACCCTCAGTGATAAACTCAGGTTGTAAGCGCCAATTGGGCGACTTATCAACTTTTGCACAAATATACACGGGTTGAAAATGCGTTTGATTGAATGCCATTAAATCCAACTCATGCTTGAAAATGATGTCTGTAGGTGATCTTGCACTATGCAAAAATACAACATCAGCATCTTCGGCTAACTCATGAAAAGAGCGTGCCATCGACATGAGTGGCGTAATGCCAGATCCGCCTGATAAAAATAGATACTTTTGCGCAGGGTGAAGCACACAAGTGAAATCTCCTGCTGGCCCCAATGCCGATATTGGCATGCCTACGTTCATGTTGTCGTGTAACCAGTTT
>JBBQLN010000064.1:0-3924 GCA_038327905.1 Burkholderiales bacterium | reverse complement strand
ACTCGCGGCCTAACATTAGGCATGAAACTAGAAAACTGGCCACCAGTTGGGCTTGAAAAAGCTTAATAGACCAGCATAAATAAAGAAACTTTAAGGAATTACTATGCGTCACGGTAATAGCAATCGTAAATTAAATCGTACTAGCAGCCATCGTGCAGCTATGTTCCGCAATATGACAGCATCATTGCTACGTCATGAAGTGATTAAAACTACTTTGCCTAAAGCAAAAGAGTTGCGTAAATTTGCAGAACCTTTAATCACATTAGGTAAAACACCTACTCTAGCAAATCGTCGTTTAGCGTTTAGCCGCTTACGTGATCGTGATATTGTTGGTAAACTATTTGGTGAATTAGGTCCTCGTTATCTAGCTCGTAATGGTGGTTATTTACGTGTATTGAAATGTGGTTTCCGTAATGGCGATAATGCCCCTATGGCTTTGGTTGAGTTGGTAGATCGCCCAGATACAGGCGCAGATGTAGTAGTTGCAGAGTAAGTTCTGCCACTATTGATTTTTTTGAAAAAGCCAGCTTATAGCTGGCTTTTGCTTTTTTAAAACAGTTGTGTATTTAGTTCTTAAATGCACCATTGCCTATTAATAACTTAATATCATCCTCATTAAATGGCCAGCAAATTTCAGCGTTAGAATCTACTCTTTTCAATACTGGAATTTTGATTTCATAGCGTTCATATAGGCTGGGGTTATCTAATATTTCTATGGATTTCCATTGAAGGTCGTGCTCAAGACTAAGCTTTAGTAGTAATGCATATGCCTGCTCACATAAGTGACAGTGTGAAGTTGAGTAAAGAACAAGATTTATAACCATGAATCTATTTCCATTTAACATTGAAAGCCGAATAGCAATATTAGCATTCTTAATGATTACTACAGATTGTTAGTAAGCAGCTAAGCACTAAGATGTGACGTACCTAATGCTTCATGCCAGTGTACTATTTGCGGCTAATTGAATTGCTGCGTGTTAGAATTGAGGTTAAATCGACAGTATCGTTACGAATTAAAGGCAACTCAAATGAGTGAACTCGAAAGCATTCAAGAATCACGTGCTAAAGTTAAAGGCATGATAGAGAAACATAAGCTTGTTGAAGATCTAGTGCATCGTCAGGATATGCAGCGCCATGACCTAGTTGAAGGCGTAGTTCACCAAAATAACCTATCAGAACTTCGCCGACTTTTGGATAAGCTTGAAACTCAAGCGATAGCCAGCATACTGGAATCCTTGTCTACTGATGATTGTAAGATTATTTGGCCGCTTGTAAGCGAAGAGCGTAAAGAAGAGATTTTGTTGGTAGTATCGGACTCTGTTAGAGTGGAGTTAGTTTCTGAGCCAAAGCCAACTAACCAAAGTATGGTAATTCGTGTGTTTGACTTGCACGAAGGAAAACTTCGTCAAATACCAATTTATAATAGAGAGGATTTGGTAAACGCTAAGCCAATTTGGGTTGACCTTGTCACGCCAGAGGACGAGCAGCTAGCTTGGGCGAAGGAAATCTTTGGCGTCAATCTACCGAATCCTAAAGAGTTAACGGATTTAGAGACTAGTGCGCGATTTTATGAAGAAGAAAATGGAGAGGTTCATTTACATTCAGCTTTCCTGCTTGAGCGTGAAAACGAATCACGAAATGTCGCAGTAGCCTTCATACTGAATAAAGGCACACTGTTTTCAGTTCGTAGCGAAGAGCTCCCTGTATTTAGGCTGCAGCGTCTTAGAGCACGTGCTCAGGCTGGCTATGTGTCTGAAGCAAAGGATGTATTACTAGATCTTTATGCAGCCGATGTTGAGTATTCAGCTAATGCATTAGAGGATGAATATGTGCGACTGGAAGAAGTCGGTAGGCAAGTATTTAGATCGCATATGACCAATGAACAGGCCGCAAAGATACTTACGGATATTTCTGTAGAGGAAGATCTAAACGGTCGTATACGTCGCAATGTTCTAGATACACGCAATGCATTATCTTTTTTAATGAGGCGTAAGTTTTTATCAATCGCACAACATGAAGATGTACGTGAAATTTTACGTGATATTGAATCGCTAGACGGACATACAACCTTCTTGTTTAATAAAATTAACTTTCAGATGGATGCCACTGTGGGTTTTTTGAATGTTAATCAGAATAAAGATCTTAAACGTTTAACCGTGATTAGTGTGGTTATTATGCCGATAAATGTCTTGGCTGGTATCGGTGGGATGTCCGAATTCTCTATGATGACACATGATATACCGTGGCCTATCGCATACAGCATATTCATTATTGTCATGATAGGAATAGGCATATTGACCTATATAGGATTACGTCATTTAGAAAGCCGTAAAATAAAAAGCCACCGAATGGAAAGTCATTAGTCTGACATTTCACTCCCAAAGTTTTCAATTTACAGTAAATCTATATCTAAATATAAGCTCATAAAATGAACCCAGAAATACATTCACTGTGGGCGGAAATGCTTGCAGATCTATCAACTTCAGCCACGCTGTGGGAGCTTGCAATTATTGCAGCTGCTAGTGGTATTGCTTGGATGATAAATGGCGCCTTGCGCGCCTATGTGATGCGCAAGGCGCCAGAAAAATGGAAGCTAGGTATAGGTGGCGTCAATCGTGTTTTATTTCCACTCTCAACCCTCATATTTATACAAGTGGGTAAAATTGCACTATCGCATTGGCAGCATACAAGTTTGCTGCATTTAGCCAGCACATTACTCTTTGCCATGGCTATTATCAGATTGGCTGTATATGCGGTGCGTTATATTGTTGCGCCTGGTGGCTTGTTAAAAACGCTAGAAAATACGATATCGACCTCAATTTGGGTCTTGCTAGCATTGTATCTAAGCGGTTTGTTGCCTGAGATGTTTAAAGTGCTCGAGGATGTTAAATTTAAGATAGGTAAGCATCCAGTTGATTTGCTATTAGTCCTGCAGGCGATTCTGACAATTATGGTCACAATTTTCATTGCGCTGTCGATTAGTCGGTTTATTGAAAACAAAGTCATGCGAGCTGAGCATGTCAGCGTTAATTTGCGCGTAGTCATGACTAAATTATTGCGTATGTTTCTATTAACGATAGCGCTGTTAATCTCACTTTCTGCAGTAGGGTTAGATATTACCTTTCTTTCTGTTTTTGGCGGTGCGCTAGGTGTCGGTTTGGGTTTAGGCTTGCAGCGTATTGCCAGTAACTATGTGAGTGGCTTTATTATTTTGCTGGATAAATCCATGCAAATCGGTGATGTGATTACAGTGGATAAGCATTACGGCATCATTAATGACTTGCGGTCTCGCTATATGATTTTAGACAAGCAGGACGGTACACACGTCATTATTCCTAATGAAGCCTTGGTAACGACTTCGGTAGTTAATCATTCATTTGTTGAGCATAAAGGTCGCATACAAATTAGCTTGAGTATTAGCTATAAGAGCAATTTAGAGCGCGCTGTGGCGTTAATGCATGATGAAGCCATGCAACAGGAGCGAGTGTTGATGAAACCAGCGCCAAACGTGCTAGTTAAAGGATTTACTGAGAACGGAATTGATTTAAGTTTAACGGTATGGGTGATGAACCCAGAAGCAGGAGGCGGAGTACTGCAGTCTTCCTTGTATCTAGCAATTTGGCGCGCCTTTGAAACTAACGGCATTGCCTTTGCTAAGGCCAATTCGGATGCAACAGCCATTTAAATGCAAGTGAGCTAAATATAAATAAAGCTTTAAACAATAAAAAACCCGCATGTTGCGGGTTTTTTATTGAACTAAACTTTAATAAGTTTACGAATAAATATTATTTAAGTTTAGTTTCTTTGTACATCACGTGTTGACGCACTACTGGATCAAATTTCTTGATTTCCATTTTGCCTGGCATAGTACGTTTGTTTTTAGTAGTGGTATAAAAATGACCTGTACCAGCACTAGACTCTAAT
>JBBQLN010000063.1:0-4030 GCA_038327905.1 Burkholderiales bacterium | reverse complement strand
CAGCAAGCACTGTTAAAGCTAATAGAAGGAACAGTTGCTTCTATCCCTCCACAAGGCGGTCGTAAGCATCCGAATCAAGAGTTTGTGCAGCTTGATACGACTAACATATTATTCATCTGCGGCGGTGCTTTTGACGGTTTGGAAAAGGTTATTCGCTTACGTTCTGAAAAAGGTGGTATTGGTTTTGGTGCGGAAGTAAAAGGTAAAGATGACATTCGCCAAGTTGGTGCAGTGTTACGCGATGTAGAGCCTGAAGATTTGATTAAATTTGGTTTAATTCCAGAGTTTATTGGTCGTTTGCCAGTGGTTGCGACATTAGAATCTTTGGATGAAGCTGCACTGATGACTATTCTAACTGAGCCTAAAAATGCACTTACTAAGCAGTACATCAAGCTCTTCAAAATGGAGGGTGTTGAGCTGGAGTTTAGAGAATCAGCATTACTGTTAATCGCTAAAAAAGCACTTGAGCGCAAAACAGGTGCACGAGGTCTGCGTTCTATTCTTGAGCACTCTCTCCTAGATATTATGTATGAATTACCTTCTTTGGAAAACTTGAGTAAAGTTGTGGTCGACGAAGGAGTAGTTCGTGGCGATGCGCCAGCAATTCTAATTTATGCGGATAAGCCTACTGAAGAAGCGGTTGGCTAAGCGTCGTTAATTCACTTCATTGCTTTTTTAAATTATTCTGTTTGAAAATTAAAGCATCTGCTGAAACTTTAGACTTGAACTCTAAAGTTTCAGCCCCATCAATGATTATGTAGCCGTAAATGGCTTACTCTTTAGTTTAATTTGGAAGTCTCAATGACAAAATCATTACCTCTATACAATCCCGATAATGGCTTGTTACCAGTATTACCTTTGCGAGATGTGGTTGTTTATCCACATTTGGTGATTCCATTATTCGTTGGCCGCACAAAGTCTGTGAAAGCCCTAGAAATTGCTTCAGAAGGTAATAAGCAGATTTTATTGGTTGCTCAAAAATCAGCGAATAAAGATGAGCCAGACGCTGCTGATTTGTATGAAGTAGGCACGATTGCAACTGTACTTCAAATGCTGAAATTGCCAGATGGCACTGTTAAAGTGTTAGTTGAAGGTGTTCAGCGCGCTAAAGTTTCAGGCTTTATTGAGACTGAAGAATGCTTTGCTGCAAATGCAGAACTCATCGCTGAGTCTGTTAATGATGTGGAGATTCAAGCTTTGATGCGCACGGTGTTTGCTCAGTTTGATCAATACGTTAAGCTTAATAAAAAAATCCCGCCTGAAATATTAACCTCACTTGCTACCATTGATGAGGCAGGGCGCTTGGCCGATACGATTGCTGCGCATTTAACATTGAAGTTGGATGAAAAACAAAAGATATTAGAGATGTTTAGTGTAGCTGAACGTTTAGAGCATTTACTTCGCTTGATGGAAGGTGAGATTGATATTCTGCAAGTTGAGAAGCGTATCCGTGGCCGTGTAAAACGCCAAATGGAGAAAACTCAACGTGAATACTACTTAAATGAGCAAGTAAAAGCGATTCAAAAAGAGCTTGGTGAGCAAGATGAAAATGCCGAAATGGAAGAGCTTGAGAAGCGCATAGAAGCAGCACGAATGCCTAAGGAAGCGCTGGCTAAAGTTGCAAGTGAGCTTAAGAAGTTGAAACTAATGTCACCAATGTCTGCAGAAGCTTCTGTGGTACGAAACTATATTGATATTCTGATAAATTTGCCTTGGAAGAAAAAGACGAAAATCAGTAAAGATTTATTAGCTGCTGAAAAAATTCTTGATGATGACCATTATGGTTTAGAAAAAGTCAAAGAGCGTATCGTTGAGTATTTAGCCGTTCAACAGCGTGTTGAGAAAATTAAAGCGCCAATTTTATGTTTGGTTGGCCCTCCGGGGGTAGGTAAAACCTCACTCGGGCAAAGTATTGCGAAAGCGGTTAACCGTAAATTTGTTCGCATGGCCTTAGGTGGAGTGCGTGACGAGTCTGAAATCCGAGGCCATAGACGTACTTATATTGGCTCTATGCCAGGTAAGATTCTGCAAAGCATGAGCAAAGTTGGCGTTAAAAATCCATTATTCTTACTCGATGAAGTTGATAAAATGGGTCAGGATATGCGTGGCGATCCATCATCAGCCTTGTTAGAGGTGTTAGATCCAGAGCAAAACCATACGTTTGCTGACCATTATGTTGAAGTTGAATATGATTTGTCTGACGTGATGTTTGTAGCAACAGCGAACTCAATGAATATTCCTGCGGCGTTGTTAGATCGTATGGAGATTATTCATCTTTCGGGTTATACCGAGGACGAAAAAGTGAATATCGCGATGCGTTATTTATTACCTAAACAGCTGAAAACTCATGGCTTAAAAGAGTCGGAGGCTAGCGTTTCTGAGCCTGCTGTACGCGATATTATTCGTTACTACTCACGTGAAGCTGGTGTGCGTAAATTAGAACAAGAAATTGCCAAAGTATGCCGAAAAATAGTGAAGGAACTTATTACTATTAAAGCAAAAGAAGGTGCAAAAGCCCCTAAAAAGGTAAGTGTAACACCTAAAAATTTAGATAAATATCTAGGTGTGCAACGATATGACTATGGTGTTGCGGCAAAAGAAAACCAAGTTGGTCAGGTAACAGGCTTAGCTTGGACATCAGTGGGTGGTGAGTTACTTACAATTGAGGCTGTATTATTGCCTGGTAAAGGTAAGACTACAACAACGGGTAAGCTTGGCGAAGTGATGAAGGAGTCAACTCAAGCAGCAATGAGTGTTGTACGTAGCCGTGCTAAACGCCTTGGCATTACTGATGATTTCTATGAAAAGAATGATATTCATATTCACTTTCCAGAAGGCGCTACACCTAAAGATGGCCCTAGTGCAGGTATCGCGATTACGACAGCATTAGTTTCAATTTTAACGGGAATTCCAGTTCGTGCAGATGTTGCTATGACAGGTGAAATTACCCTACGTGGAGAAGTATTGCCTATTGGCGGCTTGAAAGAGAAACTCTTAGCTGCGCATCGCGGTGGAATTAAAACGGTGTTAATTCCAAGTCAAAATGTTAAAGACTTGGCTGATATCCCTGAAAACATCAAGAATCATTTAGATATTCATCCCGTGCAATGGATTGATGAGGTGTTGGCGTTAGCATTAGCTTCACAACCTCTGCCATTGCTGGAAATGCCTAAAGTTGAGGAAATTGTTGCAAATGAGGTGCAAGCTACTGATAAATCAGTAGAAAACAATAATACTGTTGTTGAGGCTATTAAGCACTAGGAAAATAAGTGTAAATCTATTGCATAAACGCTTGACAGAGCCTTTGCAGGCTTGATATAAAGTTGTAAGGGTAAATCAAACCCGAACTTTTAACCTAGTTTTTATTTAACAACCTTTAAGGGAGATTTACTCGTGAATAAATCAGAACTGATTGATAGCATTGCAAGTGCTTCTGGCATTTCAAAAGCAGCAGCAGGTCGTGCGTTAGATGCAACTACAGCAGCAATTACTGGAGCTATGAAAAAAGGCGATTTAGTGACATTAATCGGCTTCGGTACTTTCTATGTTGGTAAACGTGAAGCGCGTAATGGTCGTAATCCACGTACAGGTGCTACGATTAAGATTAAAGCAGCAAACTCCCCTAAATTTAGGGCTGGTAAATCACTTAAAGATGCTGTAAACTAGCGTTTTTGTTGGTTAAGCAGGGTGCTTAGCTCAGTTGGTAGAGCGTCGCCCTTACAAGGCGAATGTCAGCGGTTCGACCCCGTTAGCACCCACCAGATAACATTAAAAATGTGACTAAGCCGTTCCTAATTTTAAATTTGAGAGTGCTGGTGTATTAAGCACTCTTTTATTTTGTAAAAAATTAGAGCGCAAAATTAAAGAATCTATTAATAATAGTTATTAATAGATTAAGTTTACGGAGTGGTAGTTCAGTTGGTTAGAATACCTGCCTGTCACGCAGGGGGTCGCGGGTTCGAGTCCCGTCCATTCCGCAAAGCTTCAGAGAAATCTGAGGCTTTTTTTATGTCATTTTTAATTTTCAATT
>JBBQLN010000062.1:0-4739 GCA_038327905.1 Burkholderiales bacterium | reverse complement strand
CGCGGCCATCTGGCGCATCTAATTCCGGCAGAATTTGTAAAGCCTTTCAGAAAGAGCGGCAAGAATGATGCTGCAGACGCAGAGGCGATTGCAATTGCTGCACGTCAACCAACAATGCGCTTTGTCCCGATCAAGACCGTTGAACAACAGGCTATCTTATCGTGGCATAGTGTTCGTGAGGGATGGAAAGAAGAACGTACCGCGCTACTGAACAGAATGCGTGGCCTAGTTGCTGAATTCGGAATTGTTATTGCCCGCTCTTCAGACCGGTTTATTGCAGCGCTTCCTCACCTCATTGAAGACCCGAGGCTTCCAACATCGGTACATGCCATGTTGCTGGAGACACGAGAACAGTTAGAATCGCTTCACGCCAGGTTGGCGCATTGTGACGCGCAAATCGCTGCTCATGCCAGAAGTCATCCGGTGGCGCAACGCGCCAGTGAACTGCTTGGCATTGGCCCGGTGACATCAAGTGCGATCGCTGCTACCGTACCCAATGCCAATATCTTCAAGAACGGTCGGCAGTTCGGTGCCTGGCTAGGTCTGACGCCCCGTCAGCATAGCTCTGGCGGCAAGACACGACTCGGACGGATCAGTTTGCGCGGCAACATTTATTTACGAACCCTGCTGATTCAAGGTGCGCGAAGTACATTACAGTCTGCGCTTAGAGCCGATCCGTCAAAAGCAAACCGTCTGCAAAGATGGATCATTGAACTCTATAGCCGCAAGGGTTACCACAAGACCTTGGTAGCCATTGCCAATAAACATGCGAGAATTCTCTGGGCTATGCTAACGAAAGAGGAACGCTATGACGAATCTGCATGGGAGCGGCATCCGATGAGCCAGACTCTGTCGATTGTCAGCCTGTAACCAGTTAATTTTATGATGCGCTGCTCGATGCGATAGCAAAGAGAGGTCAGGCCGAACGAGAGAAGAGCCCGACTATTCTGTTGACGAACATAAAACCGCAAACGTCAGATCAACGTTGCGGTGCTACGTCGGATTTCAAATGGGGCTCTCTCGTGCGGCTTATATCGTGGCCCGCGCAAACCTACTTGCGCAATAAGGCCGTTTGCAAAGACGCAGTCTGTTTCTTGATTTAAATCGTAGCCACAGCCATCAAAAATTTGATGTGATTAAAATGCCAACAAGACCACCTTGAAATAAAACCTGCTCACGCAGGTATTATCTTTACCTCATACTTGACTTTGGAGGGAAGTCCTTGCAAACAGAATAGGCCCATACCGGATACTTGACTTTCCTAGAAGCTGACCATATTGTCTGTATTATTCCACAGAAGTCGGTTACACATTCGCCCAACGCAATGCACTCAATTTATCTGCATAGGGGGAGAGATTATAGATCAACTATTGTTTAACAAATTCTCAAACTCTTTAATTGGTACGGGCATGCCAAACAAATATCCTTGAAAGTGCATACACCCTATATTCAAAAGAAGATCTTGTTGGTCTTTAATCTCAACCCCCTCAGCAATGACCTCAACTTCCATACTTTTTGCCATTGCAATGATGGTTCTGACAATGGCTTTATCACTGCTGTCAGAAACAATATCTCGCACAAATGATTGATCTATTTTCAATTGCGAAAGTGGTAATCGCTTCAGATACTGCAAGGATGAATATCCAGTGCCAAAATCATCCAATGAAAATCTGATGCCAATTTCTTTCAATGCAGTCATCGTTGCAATCGTATCTTCAATATTTTCCAACAGCATACTTTCAGTTAATTCAAGCTTAAGCAAACTTGGGTTAATAGCATGACGCTGAACGGACGATTGTACTTGTTCCACAAAATTTGTTTGATAGAACTGCTTGGCACTAACGTTAATTGAAATTGTAAGGTTGCGAGTAAGCTCATTTATTTGCCAAGACTTGATTTGAGCGCAGGCAGTGTCCAGCACCCATTGACCTATAGGTAAAATCAACCCCGTTTCTTCTGCTAACGAAATGAAATGAAAGGGTGAAATAATGCCACGCTCTGGGTGTATCCAGCGGATTAACGCTTCTGCCCCCAATGGCCTATTCAGCTGGTCTACCTGAATTTGGTAATACATCTGAAACTGTTGCTTATCAATTGCCTTACGTAACTCTCGATCCAAATCTGCACGCGCATTAATTGCCTCTTGCATGTGAGGATCAAAAAAACGCATGGTATTTCGACCAGCTCTCTTAGCTTGATACATCGCAATATCGGCATGCTTGAGTAAGTCGTCTTGAGATTCTTGATGGTCACCGAATAAGGCAACTCCAATACTAACAGTGCAATGGTATTCATGCGTAGCAAGCTGGTATGACTGGTTGAGGGTTGTTAGAATTTTTTGACCGACAATCTCAGCCTGACCGGCAGCTTCGATTGGATGAGCACTAAGATCCTCAAGCATCACAACAAACTCGTCACCACCTAAACGTGCAATTCTAGCGACCGTATCGCTTTCACGAAGGCATTCTGTTAAGCGTGAAGCCACTTGTTGCAGGAGCATGTCACCTACAGCATGTCCAAGTGAATCATTAAGTGTTTTAAAATGGTCTAAATCAAGAAATAATAAAGCTCCATCATTTCCACTACGTTTGCTTGCAGCAAATGCTCTCTTAAGCCTATCGAGCAACATACGTCGATTGGCTAGATGAGTTAGCGAGTCATAGAACGCTAAATATTCAATTTCATCTGCTGCCTGCTTACGTTCAGTGATGTCTGAAAACAAACAAACAAAATTAATAATGATTTGTTTGTCGTCCCACACTGCAAAAATATCTATCCAAGCTTCATAACTTTCACCTTTATAGTTCAGATTTGTCGTTTCCCCACGCCAACCCGCGACATACTCTGGATCTTGTAGAATTCTTTCAAAAAATTGCGGATCATTATGTGCAAATCCAATGATTTTTGGCTTCAAATCAAGCACAGACTCACGAGTGTATCCAGTAATCTTGAAGAATGCGGGATTGACTTCTAAAATGTTCATTTCTGCATCAGTAATAAAAATGCCATCATGAGCATGATCAAATACGCTTGCTGAGAGCCCCATTCTCTCAGCATTGTTGCGTAAAGTGCCCATAGTCTCACGCAGTGTATTACGCATATTCAATACATTGGACATTAAGGTATTCGCTTTAGCCTCCAACCCATCATTTTCAAAGTCACCTGCCGCAATACGTTGAACGATATCAATCGCTAAAGCAGGGTCTCCTCCGATAGGATTGAGAATCAGGCGCCTCAATTGCCACAATATAACGACGATGAGGAGCGCACCAAGTAAGGTTAAGGCAATGATCACAAACCATGAGTTAGCTAATCCAGCTGCACGCGCTTCACTTAATGGATAGGCAATAACCACCTTGAATCCCCACTTAGGAATTTCTTCTTTTACAAACTTCCAAGTTTCAGGTTGCTCTTGAAATAGTTGCTCTGCTCTAGTTAATGAGGTATTAGCTGAAAGGAAGCGGATTTTATTATTGTTATCCAATACTGCTGCAAAACCCGTTTTCAACTGTCGTGTATTTTGTACCGCATCGCGAAGAATTTTCATGTCGACTTTGTAACCAACATAATAAGCTCCTATTATGCTACCCTGAACATCGTACATAGGGTCATAACGAGTGATATAGGGTTCATCCAGTATATCAACGACACCCTGAAATGTATTCCCTGTATTGAGCGCAGCGAAAGCCTTGCCAGTTCGATTGAGTATCGTTCCTGTGGCTCTGGATTGATTGCTCTTTAGAACGTTAGTTGAAATTCGTACGAAGTCACTTCCGTCCTTTACAAAGATAGTGGCAGTACCTCCAACTAAACTGGACAAGTCATCTACTAGATTAAATAGATTGGTAACTTGCGTATCGCCAATTATCAAATTTGGTACAGCTCTATCTTGTATATTAATTACGCCATCAATAGCGGGCAACCCTAAAGCAATGCTCTTTTGCTTTAAAAGGCGCATTGATAAATTAGCTTTATCACTGACAAGTTCGTCCGTTACATTAAGTAAACGAACTAATGTCTTGGCTTGTTCATCAGCAATTCTTTGAATCGCCTCTAGTTGTTGTGAGGTTTGTTGAGAAATTAAAACGAATGGTGCCGCGATTAATAGAATTAATACGGGCAGAATAAAGCGCCAGATTGTAGGTATCTTATTAAACATATTGTTTTGAGTATTTTTAGCGGTTTTTTAATCTAATACGACTGGCACTGTCTCTTAATATACATTTGACCTGGCACGAGACAAACAAGACGCAGAGTATCAATCATTTGAAATAAACATTGAGTCACACTCAAACCTTTCACAATATCAAATTAAATTTTACAACAACCTTAGATCAGTTAATTGCTTAACATAGAGCAAGAATATCATTAATCAGGTAACAAAAATTTACAATAATTTACAAATTAATTAGAGTTGGCATGTCTAAGGAGTGTCGATTATGAACCTTTAATAACTCATCTAAATGGTTGATCAAAGGCAAAAAAACGATGGTAATTAGACACTAATCAGCCTATAAGAACGTTCTATGCTCGATTTTTGGATGCAGCAGCTATTAACAAGCGTTCAAGAATTGGGCCATTCACTGACCGCTATTAAGCATTAGATTTCTGTTTGCTCAGACATTTCTAATGCATCATCTACCTCGATACCTAAATAGCGCACAGTACTTTCTAGCTTGGTGTGACCGAGCAGCAATTGGACCGCACGTAAGTTCTTAGTTCTCCGATAAATTAACGTG
>JBBQLN010000061.1:0-4957 GCA_038327905.1 Burkholderiales bacterium | reverse complement strand
ATGTTGCATGGAGGGCGCATTTCGCTGTTAGTTGGTTTGGTGGCTGTTGGCATATCTACGGCGATTGGTATCGTATTAGGCGCAATTTCTGGATATTATCGAGGCTGGATAGACACTATCATCATGCGTCTTGTAGACATTATGCTATCTATTCCTAGCTTCTTCTTAATACTGGCTGTGATTGCCTTTTTAACCCCATCTATCATAAACATTATGATCGTCATAGGGCTCACTTCGTGGATGGGAGTTACACGCTTAGTACGTGCGGAGTTTTTAAGCTTATCAGAACGAGAATTTGTTCAGGCCTCGCGGGCTTTAGGCGCTAAAGATGCACGCTTAATATTTACACATCTACTCCCCAATAGTTTAACGCCAATTATTGTCAGTTCAGTCTTAGGTGTGGCAAGTGCTGTATTAATGGAATCTGGTTTAAGCTTTTTAGGCCTAGGTGTACAGGCGCCGCAAGCGTCTTGGGGTAACATCCTAACAGATGGCAAAGAGTATATTCAATTCGCTTGGTGGTTATCGCTTTACCCAGGCATGGCTATTTTGATTACCGTGTTAGGGTATAATCTACTTGGAGAAGGTTTGCGTGATGCACTTGACCCCAGAAGTGGCTCAAGTAAGTAGCATCAACAAGATTAATAAACAATATAGGAAGAATAATGGGATTTCTTACAGGTAAAAAAATATTAATCACTGGCTTACTGAGCAACCGCTCAATCGCCTACGGCATTGCTGCAGCGATGAAACGTGAAGGCGCAGAACTTGCATTTACCTATCAAATGGAAAAACATCAAGACCGCGTTGCTAAGCTAGCGGCAGACTTTGATTCAACCTTGGTATTTCATTGCGACGTTGCCGATGACAACTTGATTGATGCCCTATTTCCTCAAATAGCCAAACATTGGGATGGCATAGATTCAATTGTCCATTCAATTGCGTTTGTACCGAAAGACGCACTTGATGGCGACTATCTAGAAAAAGTTACGCGTGAAAACTTCCGTATTGCTCATGACATCAGCTCATACAGCTTTGCAGCACTGGCTAAGGCGGCATACCCTATGATGCAAGGCAGAAACGGCAGCTTGTTAACATTAAGCTATTTAGGCGCAGAACGTACCATGCCTAACTACAATGTTATGGGCTTAGCAAAAGCCAGCCTTGAAGCCAACGTGCGCTACATGGCGCAAAGCTTAGGTCCTAAAGGTATTCGCGTAAATGCAGTATCTGCTGGCCCAATTAAAACATTAGCTGCTTCAGGTATTGGCGATTTTGACAAAATGATCAGCTACAACGAAAAACATGCAGCTTTGCGTCGCAATGTAACGATTGAAGAAGTTGGTAATGTTTCTGCATTTCTATGCAGTGATTTAGCCTCTGGTGTTACAGGCGAAATCACCTATGTTGATGGCGGCATGAACATTACTGCTGCTGGTGTGATTGATTAACCTAAATCATTAATCATTCCAACCTAAAAAAAGGCACTGTAAAGTGCCTTTTTTATTGTCTTCTTTTTAATTACTTAGCAGAATTGCTTAACAAAAGCTTCTCATTCACTGTGACTTTTGCCTTGTCACGAAGTGATTGTTTATAAGCAGCTAGATATTCGCTTGCTAAAACAGCATTTAAATCTGCTTTGGCGGCTTTTTTAGCTTCTTCATCTGCGAGTGCGAACGCATCAACTTTAATCACCTTAACGATTAGGTAACCTTGCTTACTATCAGCCAAGCCTGAGTATGCAGGTAGTTTTGCAGTATTGGTTTTAAACACTTGATTCATGGCTAAATCAGTTAAACCTTGGGCATTTTTACGATCTACCGTCACCTCTGGAATCCACTCAATACCAGGAACTGTTTTGCCATCACGCAAGCCTTTAAGAGCAACCTCACCTTTTGCTATGGCAAGTTTTGAAGCGGCCTCTAATTTCAATAATGCTTCGATACCAGATTTCACCTCATCAAAACTTTTCGGTGCTGCTGGCTTGTAATCTACAACACGCGCAGAAACCAAATTATCGGTAGAAACTTCAACGGCTTCGGTATTGCGGCGGTCTTTAAGTACTTCATTTGAGAAAACCAAACTCATGATTTTGTCATTATTTTTAAAGAACTTCGCGCCAGACTCACGGCTCAACCAATCAGATTTCTGAATTTGACCACCGAAAGCTTTAGCGGCAGGCGCTAAACTACCTGATTGTGTATAGACTAAATCACTAAACGTTTCAGCTTGTTTAGTAAACTCATCTTTTGCTTTTTGGAACATCAAGTCACCTTTGATTTGCGGTTTCAAGCTACTGAAATCAGAGTTTTGACCTGAAATTTCAGTCACTTTAATAATATGGTAACCAAATTCAGATTCAACCAAACTACTAACTTCATTCACCTTCATACTAAATGCAGCATCTTCAAATGGTTTTACCATAGCGCCACGACCAAAACTACCCAAATCACCACCTTTAACCGCAGAGCCTGGGTCTTGTGAATTTTTAATTGCTAACGATTCGAATGATTTTGGACTTTTCTTAATTTCAGCCAAAATCTCTTCGGCTTTTGCTTTGGCTTGTTGTTTTTGCTCAGGCGTAGCACTCACACCAAAAGCAATCAGTATATGACTGGCACGTCTTTGCTCACTACCCTGAAACTTAGAAGCATTTTCATCATAATATTTCTTAACTTCATCATCACTTACAGTCACGGTGCGCATAAAATCAACTGGCGCCAATGTTAAAAACTCAATCTTGACCTGCTCAGGCACGATCAACTTATTTTTATGTTGTTCGTAATAAGCTTTAACCTCTTCAGGCTTAACCGTAACTTGGTTAACAAAATCTTTAGTTTTAATCTCTGACACTGTCACAACGCGATGCTGATTGGCTAACTTAAGTACTTCATCTGCACGTGCGTTAGAAATAAAACCTAATCTAGTAATACCATCCTGTGCTTGCTGTGCTAATAAGTCAGCGCGCATACCAGCTTCAAACTTAGTAGGTGAAAGTTGGTTTTGCTCTAGCGTTTTATCGTAGATCTCTTGTGAAAATTTGCCATCTTTTTGAAACTCTGGCATCCCAGTGATGTAGGTAGCGAGTTGTACATCACTAATTGCATACTTAGCATGTTGAATTTCATCGCTCAGCAATTGCTTATTGATCAGTTGATTTAACACTAAGGACTTCACCACAGGGCCATCCAATTCAGCTTGGTCAAATTTACCTTCAGATTGCAAGCGATTACGCATATTCTTTAGTGCATTATCGTATTGTTGTATTGAAATACTATTACCGCCAATTTTTGCAACAGCAGCATTATTGCCAGCACTACTCAAATATGAATCAATACCAAACAAAGCAAAAGGAATGGTAATTAAAGCCAATAAAGCTTTACCAACCCAACCTTGGGCTACAGTGCGAATTTGATCTAACATAAAAACTTCTACCTTTTAATAAACACGCATCATCTTAACTTTAAAGTCCGCTCAGTAATCAGACTTAAAGCTTGAAAATTCATTCCTAGTTTCGATCAAGACTACCTAAAACCCAAAACGTCATCAATATATCATAAGATAGGCTAAGTAATTTTCTTAGCCACTTAAAACAGTAGCTTTTCAGCTAAGTTATAAAAAAACAAATAAAAAAAAGCGAGTCCTAAGACTCGCTTTTTTTATTTGGCGGTGCTGCAAGTCAGGTGCGAGATTGTCTCACATTAAACTAGCCTGCTAACAGGGATATTTACAGGGCATTTAACTAAATATCGCTCATAAATTATGTCAACATCACTTCCCTACCGCTTAAATACTAGTCCTATAGCAAACTCTAAACAATAAGATCAGGGAATAACAGGAAATTTTTTGTATTTGAATAGTTTAAAAAGGCAAGTTAACTCGATATTTTACTGAGATGATTCTTAATGTAGTTGTAAACGCAATTGCGACAAGCGTGCTAGGCAATTCATCTACACCTAAATAAAGACATATTAAAAAAACCGCACTACCCAGTGCCGCACAAGTCGCGTAAAGCTCATTCCGACGGAAAACATTTGGAATTTCATTGCAAATAATATCACGGATAATTCCGCCAAATACGCCAGTAACTATGCCCAATAACATAGACATATAAAAATCACAGCCTATCTGGTATGCCATACCTGCACCTACCGTACTAAATAAGCCAAGTCCAAGTGCATCCAACACAATAAAAACTTTGGTAACTATTCGATTCTCATAAAAAACATCGGAAAGTGTTGCTGCGGAAACAGCAAAGCCTAGTAATAATAATGAGTATCCCGAGTGCTGTACCCAATACAATGGATAATGACCAATTATAACGTCACGCACTATACCACCGCCAAAGGCCGTAATCATGCTAACAGTGTACACCCCAATAATATCCATACCTTTTTTTCGCGCTTCAATAATACCAGTGAAGGCAAAGGCAAGTATTCCTAAAAATTCTAATAATGCTAGTGCGTTAGTCTGGGAGAAAAACACTTAAGCAATTGTTATGCGTTTGAAGCTGCATCAACACTGTGATGTGGTGAATGAACAAACACTGGTACAACTTTCGCAGTCAGTGGTTTACGGCCACGAATATGGTCTGATATTTTTTCAGCCATCATAATGGTAGGTGCATTCAGGTTCCCAGTCACAATTTCAGGCATGATAGACGCATCAACCACGCGCAGTCCTTGCAGCCCATGTACACGACCGTCTGTATCAACCACAGCCATTTCATCATAGCCCATTGCACATGAGCAGGATGGGTGATAAGCCGTTTCACCATGTTGACGAACGAATGTATCTATTTCCGCATCGGTCTGTACGTTTTCACCTGGTGAGATTTCTCGCCCTATGTAAGGTGATAGTGCGGCTTGTTTCATGATGTTGCGTGTGATGCGCACACCTGCACGGAACTCTCTTTTATCTTGCTCGGTAGACATGTAATTAAACAAGATGCTTGGAT
>JBBQLN010000060.1:0-5238 GCA_038327905.1 Burkholderiales bacterium | reverse complement strand
TCTGCGGCATCCGATGCATTAGAAATCAACTCGCGTAATACAATTTCTTTATTACTGTATAGCGAATGAATCATCAATTGCAGAAGCTGTTTCACTTCTGCTTGAAAGGCCATGGATTGCTTTGGGTGAGTTTCTTTTTTTTCAGTCTCTGCGGACATAGTTTTAGCTCCTTAATTTACTACATTGGGTTTGATACATGACGTATTGAAAACAGTAGTTCATTAATGGGGATAACATAAAAATTTTCAAGCTGATGGCTTTTATATAACGCTATTAATTAATACAAAAATGATTAATACAAATTAATATCGATTAAGCTCACTATCACCCTTTAAAATATTTATAACCTTAACGACGGGTTTCTAAAAACCCAGCGTTTAAACGTTAAATAACTGGAAAGCCGCATGAATACACTCGACCCTGATGCCGAATTGTTGCCGCGTATTGCGCATGGTGACCAATCGGCTATTCGGGAGATGGTGCTTAGAAAGCTATCACGGTTAATAGCGCTCGGAGTGCGCATGCTCAATGACCGTGGGGAAGCTGAAGACGTTGCGCAAGAGACGTTTTTACGTGTATGGAAGCATGCTGAACATTGGCAATCTGGCGGTGCGAAATTTGACACTTGGCTGCATAAAGTTGCGATTAACTTATGTTATGACCGATTACGCGCCCGTAAAGGTTTTGTTGATAACAGCTATAGCGATGAAGATGTGCCTGAAATGATTGATCCAGCGCTGATACCAGAGCAACGATTAGACAAGTCTCAGCAAGGCGATGCGATTAGCATTGCGCTTGCAGCCCTACCCAACCGACAGCGAGAAGCGCTTGTGCTGCAATATTACCAAGAGTTATCCAATAGTGAGGCGGCTGATTTAATGGGGGTGAGCGTGGATGCACTGGAAAGTTTGCTTTCTCGAGCAAGACGTAATATGCGGTCATTACTCACAGAAAAAGGAGTCAATAAAGTATGAATACTGAACAATTTATTAGTCTTATAGAAGCCTATGGGGCAGACATCAAGCGCTGGCCTGAAGTTCACCAACAACAAGCATCTAAAGTGATTGCGCTTAATTTAGCAGAAGTTAATCTAGCGCTTGAGCAAGCACGCGCGCTAGATGAAATATTTTCTAGCCATAAAATTACGCCCTCTGAACGCGCCCTGTTTGAAACCATTGTAGCAAGTGCGCACAAAGAAAATAATACAAGTTTTTGGCAACGTTTACGTATCAATGGTTGGATTGGAATATCTAGCATTGTCGGAACAGGCCTAGCAGGTGCGGTGGCAGGTGCGTTATTCGTATCCATTTGGACATCTAGCATGTTATCTGCAAATGCAGACGGTACAGGCGAGTCGGCTGGCGCCATGGCGCAGTATGTTGATGTTGGACAGGAGTGGTCTTAAATCATGACTGGATTAAATGTGACTGGCTTTAAATTCAATAAAATAGAGAATCAGAAGCTAATATTGGCCTCTCTGCTATTAAATCTATTTTTAATTTGCAGTATTGCAGGTAGCGCTTATATGCTGTTTGCAAATCATCAAACTCACAAAGCTGGGCAAAATGCATTGCGCTTTGCAGCAGAAGACTTGAACCCAGAACAACAGCGAAGCTTTAAAAAATCCTTACGTGAAGCAAGGCGTGAAGCTAAGCCTTTATTAGAAACTGCAAATGAGGCACGCACAGAAGTGCGTAAACTCATTGCCGAGCCTAACTTTGATAGGCAAGCGGTAGAAGTTGCACTCGCCAAAACCCGTGAAGCAGATCGCGCTGTACGTATGAAAATTGAAGTTACTTTGATTAATTTTGCCGAGTCACTTTCTGCAGAGGATAGGCAAAAACTAGCAGAAGGCTTGGCTAAAAAAGGCCCATTACGCCAGCCACCGATGATGACGCTTAAAGACGATTAATTTTAAAGACAGTTAATTTAAAAAACGATACATCTAAAAACTATGAGTGGCGTTAAATATGACTAATCCAACAGAAATGAACAACGCAGCCATTGCCGTTAATAGATTTGGGCTAGGTGCGCGTCCAGAAGACACTGCGCCTAGCGATCCAAAAAAATGGTTGTTGGGCCAAATCAATCAATATCAGGCAAAACCTGCCAGCTTGGCGAATCAGCCAATTACAGTAAATTTGATTAAAGAATATGCCGAGCAGCAACAAGAAATGCGAAAAATGGATGATGCTGAAAAAAAGGACACCAAGCGTACTTTCAGACGCGAGATAAAAGACACCTATCAAGAGGCAGTGAGTGCACGTGCTGAAGCGGCGCTAGCCACTAGCACTCCTTTTACGGAGCGCCTAGTACATTTTTGGTCGAATCATTTTGCAGTGTCTATTGAAAAACCAGCCATTGCTGACTTGGCAGGTGCATTTGAGTTTGAAGCGATTAGACCAAATATTCTAGGTAACTTTAAAGACTTGTTATTTGCGGTAGAGCGCCATCCCGCCATGTTGATGTATTTGGACCAAGCTAAATCAATTGGCCCGAACAGCAAGGCTGGTAGCCGTTCAGCAGAAAAACAACCTGACAAGAAACGTGGCTTAAATGAAAATCTAGCACGTGAAGTTATGGAACTGCACACACTAGGTGTGCGTAGTGGTTATACGCAAACTGATGTCACTGAGTTTGCTAGAGCGCTCACTGGATGGAGCATTGCGGGCATGGGCAAAGATAAAGGCGTGAACGTTGAGGTCAATGGCTTTGTGTTTCGGCCAATGCTGCATGAACCTGGTACGCGCAATATTATGGGTAAAAATTACAGCCAAACAGGTAGCACACAAGCAGAAGCGATATTAACGGATTTGGCTAACTCGCAAGCAACTGCGACACACCTTGCTACCAAGTTAGCACGCCATTTTGTGGCCGACTCTCCACCTGCGAGTTTGGTAGATAAACTCACAAAAGCTTATATGGCAAGCAATGGTGACTTAACTACTGTTTACCGCGCACTCATAGAAGCGCCAGAGTCATGGATTAGCACCCCAGCTAAGTTTAAAACGCCTTGGGAATGGCTAGTTTCATCGCTTAGAGGCTTAGGTAAACAAAATTTAGACAATATTAAAGTTGGTCAAATATTAAATCAACTCGGTCAACAAACTTGGAGGCCTGGCTCGCCCGCAGGCTTTGATGACATTGCCGCTACTTGGGCTGGACCAAATGCTTTACTAAGGCGAGTAGAGTTAGCGCAGCGCTTAGTGGCGCCTTTGGGTGATAAATTAGATGCTCGAGTATTAGCGGAAAAAATTCTACTAGGTGCAATTAGCCCTCAAACCAAAGCTGCAATTAGCCGCTCAGAAAGCGCTTCTACTGGCCTAGCATTGCTATTAGTTTCACCCGAATTTCTAAGGAGATAATCATGGAGACTTTCAACAAAAATATGATTAATCGTCGTGATTTTTTAAAGCTTCTATCAGCAGGTGCAGGGCTGGCATTTGCCTCGCCCTATATCAGTTTTGCAAGTGCAAATACAGACCGCAGATTTATATTTATTATCCAACGTGGTGCGGCAGATGGCTTAAATATAGTGATTCCTTATGGCGATCCCGCCTATACTAAATTGCGTGGTGCATTAGCGATTGACGTATCTCAAGCTACAAAGCTGGATGGCCTGTTTGCTTTGCATCCATCTTTAGCTGAAACCGCTAAATTATACGCCAGTAAACAAGCCTTATTTGTTCATGCCGTGGCTTCACCTTATCGTAGTCGCTCACATTTCGATGGTCAAAATGTGTTGGAAACAGGCGGAACATCGGCTTACCAAATGAAAGATGGCTGGATGAACCGTCTACTGACATTATTACCATCATCACAAAATGAAGCGATTGCCTTTGCCACCACCGTACCAATGGCCTTGCGCGGAAAAATAGAAGTGGCTTCTTACGCGCCCTCCGCCTTGCCACAAGCTTCTGATGATCTATTGATGCGCGTTGAGCAGTTATATGCAGACGACACGCAACTACATAGCCTTTGGACAGCCGCGATGGAAGCCAACAATATGGCAGATGATATTAGCGCCAAGCAAGACCCCGCGAGCTTTGGCAAACTTGCTGCATCATTCTTAGCTAAAGCCGATGGCCCTCGCGTTGCCATGATTGAGACAGGTGGCTGGGATACCCATACAGGCCAAGATGGTCGATTAGCTAGGCAGCTCAAATCGCTTGATACCATGATTGCGGCGATACATGACGGTCTTGGGCCAGTCTGGCAAAAAACAACCATAATTGTAGCGACCGAATTCGGTCGCACAGCTGCAAGTAACGGCACAGGCGGCACCGATCACGGTACGGGTTCTGTCGCAATGGTTTTAGGTGGCGATGTGAATGGCGGCAGAGTGATTGCTGACTGGCCAGGATTAAGCACTAGTAATCTGTATGAAGGTCGCGATTTAAAACCAACCACAAACTTAGATACGCTAATCGCCTCAATCACAGGCGCTGGTTTTGGTATCGATCCAACTAGAATATCTAAAACATTATTTCCAGAAAACAATACTAATAAAGCGATTGAGGGCTTGTTACGTAGTTAACTTACTTTAGACAAAGCCAAACAATCGCTAATAAAAAACCAGCACCAAGCTGGTTTTTTATTAGCTACTTTTGATTAGCTTACGCTATTATTTAGCGCCAGGGCGTTCTTGTGCATCATGTTTTTCTTGATAGATTTCTTTACTAGCAGCATTTTGATCTTGATGTAATTCTTGACGCTCATCTTTAGTCAATTTTCCATCAGATTTAAACTGTTTCTCTTCCTGGCGAATATCTTTCTGGTCTCCACGCAAATCTTTGGCCTCGCCTCTAGTTAACTCTCCAGATTTAACACCTTGCGCAATACGTTCGTGTTGATTATGTTGACGGTGGTTAACACGAGGGTCTCTAGTGCCCGCCATGGCAGTTGTAGCCAAAGTGGCTGATATCGCCACGGTCATAATAGAAAGTAATAGCTTATTCATTTCGTTGCTCCTGTTGTTTAAATTTTAGTGTCAAACATTTTGAACTGTGTGTATTTAGTTCTGATGTAACTTTTAAACGTGGCTACTATAGATATTCCGTCGCGGCCATTGCAAAAAATAACAAGCTAATTTAGATATTTTCATCACTATAGGCAAAGTGATATGGTCTGAATATTTACGGATAATGGTTTTTAGTTTCCAATCACTGAGAAACTCGTCTTCACCCTCACGTAAATGCAAGACCACTTCAGTGCCACGCGCGGCTTTGTCAGCATCTT
>JBBQLN010000059.1:0-5320 GCA_038327905.1 Burkholderiales bacterium | reverse complement strand
AAGTGTGCTGGCGAAGTGCTAAATCTCAGTGAACGGTACCGCAAAAATTCACTCAACTGTGATTCACGGTGATCCATAGACAAGCGATTGCGGCGGGGTGTTGGCTACCCCACCCGCGCCTGAAAGTTTGATGTTAGGTTGTAATGGGCTTGATCACTCGTAAAGTTAGTGAGTTATGCAATGCTTCCAAATCTAACACTGCTGTAAGCAGACGCTCAATCTTAAATTGAGAGTAAATGCGGAATACTTAAAACGGCCCAAATGAGTCATTCAAAGATCTATTTTACTTTGGTAAGTTCCGGCTGAATAATGAATTATGCATTGCTTGCTAGCAAAGTTAGTGAGTAATTGAGGAAGTTGCAACATGTTGTCAAACTGTGCACATCCACCTACTTGGCATTATGAAACTTCGCCATTTAGCACATAATTAAATACTTTCATACCTGCAGCAACTGCGGCCTGAATCTCCTCTAAACTATCCTCTACAGCTATTGCCCAATCAAAGTCAGATGCACCACAGCAATAAAAGAGCTGTTGCAACCGATCTGCACGCGCTAACGCCTATTCTTATTTTAGCTTATGTACGTTATCGCACGGAGCGTCTGACTGTGTTTAGGTATATTCAATTAGACGGCAATTTTGGTTTTAGTTTTAGTTTGCCGATGATTCGATAGTTACTTTAGGAGTATAAATGTGATGAAAATACTTAAATCTTTACTTACTGGTTTAATGGGCGTGATTGCAATGTTTGCAATTGCAAATACAGTATATGCCGATGAAGTTAATGCAGAACAGCCTGCGTATATTAATGGCGGCATAGGCCAAGAAGAGGCTGATGACATGCGCGCAAATGCAGGACAATACAACCTACGCATGTATTTTTCAGAAGCTAAACAGGGACAATCGATTTCTGATGTGACAGTGACGATTACAGATAAAAAAGGCAACGTTAAATTAGACGTTGCAGATGCTGGACCTATGCTATTTGTGAATATGGAGAATGGTACTTACAAAATTATCAGCCAACACAATGGCGTGGTGTTCACCAAGGTCGTTAAAGTCGCTAACCACAAAGGCGTAAATGTACATCTTAATTGGAAGAATACTATGGCTGATGCTGCAGTAGAGTAATCTAAAGTCTGTCGATTAAGGTAGCTTTGGGTTATTAAAATTTAAATATCATGTTGATGACCATTAAAGGTGTATAACAGTTAAGAGTTTCAGCTAGTCCTTAATTAGTTTGGCTATTTAATCTCCTCACTTCAATATTTCAAAAAGTAGATAGGCTATGTATAAAAGTAACTTACCTTTATCTTTAGCCACCACATGCTAACAACTAACAAAGCATCAAAAGCACGCTTTCAGCTTGTTTTACTCTGCTTGGGAAATTGTTTGGAGATTAGCTTTTCATGAAGATCATACATAAATTTTCTATCTATTTAGTTTTGGCTACCCTGGTGCTAATGGCTGGGGTGGTTATTTCCATTTGGTCATTCAATCAGGTTCAAAAAACTTTTGACACACGTAGACTTAACACTCGTGTAATAGAAAAAGCTAACAACTTACTATCAATGTTAAAAGACGCTGAAACTGGTCAGCGCGGCTATTTGTTGACGGGTGACGAGGCTTTTCTAGAGCCATATTCAGCTGTGCAAAATAACATCACTAGCAGTCTAACTGAATTGCATAAACTAACTGAAACAGGCGACGCAGATAAACATCTATTTGTTATGGAGCCTTTAATTGCAGCCAAAATGACTGAGTTAAAGTATCTCATTGAGTTGCGCCGCGACAATAAATTAGCGTTAATTTTATCAACTATGCGCGAGGGTCGAGGTAAAGGCTTGATGGATTCGATTCGTGCAGAGATGGCTACTTTCATTGGCATAGAGAGTGATGCGCGGATGCAGAATGATGTGGTACTTCAATCGAACATGCGCCATATGCTCAATATCATTATTAGCGCTGGAATATTTTGGTCGTTGTTTACATTCGCTTTCATTTACTTAGTGTATCGACAATCACAACAAAAGCTTGATAAATTAGTGCATGAGGAAACTCAGCATTTTCTTGAAGTTCAGGAAGATACGAATAAACAACTTCGTCAATTGAATGCCACGCTACAAGATAGCGAAGAAAAGCTCACGGTTACACTCAACTCGATTGGCGATGCAGTCATCACTACCGATGCTGATGGACGCGTCACCTTATTGAATCTGCTTGCTGAAAAGCTTACAGGTTGGAAGTTAGTAGAAGCTGTAGGTCGCCCAATAGCTGAAATATTCCCAATTATTAATAGAGAAACGCGTTTGCAAGTGATTATTCCAGTCATGGAAACCTTAGCCCATGGCACGATGCAAGGGCTGGCTAACCACACCGTGTTGATTGCGCGTGATGGTAGTGAGTGTGATATTGCTGATAGCTGTTCGCCAATTCGTGACCGTGAAGGTCAGGTTGTTGGTGCAGTTTTGGTATTCCGTAATGTGAGTGAAGATTATGCGGTGCAGCAAGCTTTGCGCGACAACACGGCACTTATACAAACTATTCTGAATACCGTTGCCGATGGCATTATTACGCTTCATGCGAGTAATGGCACCATTGAAACAGCTAACCCGACAGCCCAAAGAATGTTTGGTTTTAGTGTGGCAGAACTCGCAGGTTTGAATTTCAGTGTGCTGATTCCAGAGCTTGATCAAGAGCAGCGTAATGGCTCACTTAAACATTACGGTGCTAGCGATGCAGCACGTGCTGTTGGTTTAGGTCGCGAAGTCATCGGCTGGCGCAAAGATAACAAACCATTTCCATTAGAAATTGCTGTCAGTGAGATGTGGCTTGGTGGTGAGCGCTACTTTACTTGTATCTTGCGAGACATTAGCGCGCGTAGGATAGCAGAGGATGCTTTGCTGAAGGCTGGTGCTTTACAGAGTGCTATTTTTAACAGCGCCAATTTCTCCAGTATAGCCACCGATGCCAAAGGGGTCATTCAGATTTTTAACGTCGGTGCCGAGCGCATGCTGGGTTATTCCGCTGATGAAGTCATGAATAAAATCACACCAGCTGAAATTTCTGATTCAGAAGAAGTGATTGCACGCGCTGAAGCACTCAGTATTGAACTCGACACACCCATTGCAGCAGGCTTTGAGGCACTGGTCTACAAGGCTTCGCGTGGTATTGAAGATATTTATGAACTGACCTACATCCGTAAGGATGGCAGTCGCTTCCCCGCTGTGGTGTCTGTTACAGCGTTACGCGATGCACAGGACGCTATCATCGGCTACCTGTTAATTGGCACTGATAACACTGCACGCAAACAGATTGAAGCTGAGAGAACAATCCTTAATGAAGCATTAGAACTTAAAAATGTTGAGCTTGGACGCGCTACATTGGTGGCAGAAAAAGCCAATTTAGCCAAGTCTGACTTTCTATCAAGCATGAGTCATGAATTGCGTACGCCACTTGGGGCAATACTCGGCTTTGCACAGTTAATGGAATCCGGCACGCCAGCACCAACCACTTCACAGAAGAAAAGCATCGATCAGATTTTGAAGGCTGGTTGGTATTTGCTGGAATTAATTAACGAGGTGCTAGATTTAGCGTTAATAGAATCTGATAAGTTGACACTGTCGTTAGAACCCATATTGCTGGCTGATGTAATGAACGAATGTGAAGCCATGATAGAGCCACAGGCGAATAAGCGAGACATCAAGGTCATATTTACGCGACCAGAATTTCCTTATTGCGTGAAAGGCGACCGCACAAGAGTTAAACAAATCATCATTAACTTACTTTCTAATGCTATTAAATATAACAAGCTCAATGGAACGGTGACTGTGGAATATAGTCTAGTGCCTTTTGATAGAGTACGTATCAGTGTGCGTGATACTGGTGCTGGCCTCACGGATGGACAACTGTCACAGCTTTTTCAGCCATTCAATCGACTTGGTCAAAATGTTAAAGAAGAGGGTACAGGCATCGGATTGGTTGTTTGCAAGCGCTTGGTAGGTTTAATGAAAGGTACTATAGGCGTAGAAAGTATTATAGGTGAAGGTAGCACGTTTTGGATTGAGCTAGACCAAACCCACCAATTGCAGATAGGTGATCAGCCTCAGCCAGAACTACAAGATCAGCAACAATTGCAAACCGATGTGTCGATAAACACACTATTGTACATAGAAGACAATCCAGCGAACCTTATGCTAGTTGAAGATATTATTGCGCGCCGACCAGATATACGTTTATTGAGTGCAAAAAATGCCAGGCAAGGCATTAAGCTTGCTCGCGTAGCTTTGCCAGACGTTATTTTAATGGATATTAATCTTCCAGGACTCAGTGGCTATGACGCTTTTAACATGCTAATTGACGACCCTCATACTGCGCACATTCCAGTGGTTGCGCTTAGTGCAAATGCCATGCCTCGCGATATTGAAAAAGGACTGGACGCTGGTTTTTTTCGCTATTTGACCAAGCCGATTAAGGTTAAAGAGTTTATGGATACGATAGATTTAGCACTAAGATTTGCAAAAATAAAGCAGTAGTCGTAACGAAGATAGCTACAGTAAAAAGGAACATGCATGATTATTATTGAACAAGAAATTCTTGATGCCGACATTCTGATTGTGGATGATCAAGAAGCTAATATTAGCCTGCTTGAGCAGTTGTTGCTAGATAGTGGATACACTTCGGTAACCTCTACTTCAAACCCTGAAGAAGTATGCGAGATGCATCGCATACACCGTTATGACTTGATTTTGCTTGACCTACAAATGCCGGTCATGGATGGATTTGAAGTCATGAAAGCGCTCAAAGTAAATCATGATGATGCTTATCTACCGGTGCTTGTACTTACTGCACAACCTAACCATAAATTGCGTGCTTTGCAAGCAGGGGCAAAAGATTTTATCAGCAAGCCGTTTGATTTGGTTGAAGTAAAAACGCGAATTCATAACATGCTTGAAGTACGCCTGTTATACAAAAAGCTTGAGAATTACAACAAATTACTAGAGCAAACAGTGTTAGAACGTACCGCTGAATTACGTGAAAGTGAAGCTCGCTATCGCAGCCTGACTGAGCTAGCATCTGACTGGTATTGGGAGCAGGACGAAAATATGAACTTCACCAAAGTTTCAGGCCCAGTGCGTGAGATGCTTGGAATTCAGATTGAGAATTCCGTAAACAAGGATAAAGTTGAAGAGTCAAGCAGTAACCACTTAACAGGCTGGGACGAGGCTAAACGTAAAGAGTTACAAGCAACCATTGCTTCGCGAAAACCGTTTTTAGATTTTGTGTTTAATCGAACCAATTCTGATGGTTCACAAAGAAG
>JBBQLN010000058.1:0-5655 GCA_038327905.1 Burkholderiales bacterium | reverse complement strand
TGGTGCCATTTATCAGGGTGAGGCAATTTATGAAATCGACCCCAATAAATGCACTGAGTGTGTTGGGCATTACGATAAACCACAATGCCAAATTGTGTGCCCAATAGACTGTATTCCATTTAACCCAGATGTCGTTGAGACTAAAGAGCAGTTAATGCAAAAATATCATCGATTAACCAAAGCAAAATAGCGAAAAAGGAATTTATATGCGCATGCTACACACCATGCTCCGTGTTGGTAATTTGGAGCGTTCAATCAAGTTTTATACTGAAGTTTTAGGCATGAAAGTATTACGCCAGAACGATTTTCCCGATGGCAAGTTTACTTTGGCCTTTGTAGGTTATGGCGCAGAAAGCGACCATACCGTGCTTGAGCTGACTTATAACTACGGCGTTGAAAGTTACGATATGGGCAAAGCTTATGGGCATATCGCTTTAGAAGTAGACGACGCTTATAAAGCTTGTGATGCAGTTAGAAATGCGGGTGGAAAAGTTGTGCGTGAAGCTGGCCCGATGATGCACGGCACAACAGTCATCGCGTTTGTTGAAGACCCAGATGGCTACAAAGTTGAGTTTATTCAAGCTGGCACTTATTAATTTAGCTGTTTAAACCCCATGACTACCTCTTGGTTTTTATATCTGCTGGAATGCAATAACGGTGCTTATTACGCAGGTATTACTAATGATGTAGAAGCACGTTTTGCCGCTCACGTATCAGGCAAAGGAGCCCGTTATACTCGCGCCAATCCACCAATCAAAATCATCGCTTCAAAACCTTACTCTGATAGGTCAAGTGCTAGCGTGGCAGAGGCGCAATTGAAGAATCTCCCAAGAAGTAAAAAGCTGCAATATTTTAATGAGTAACACTGAGTTGAATGTTGCTGAGCTAAAGGTAGCCGTGCAAGCTGCGCTAGACGGCGATTGGGACACTTCACACAACATTGCGCAAAACTACAAAGACCCCACCGCCAATTGGTTGCACGCCGTGTTGCATAAAATTGAAGGTGACGAGTGGAACAGCAAGTATTGGTATGCCGAAACTTCTGGTAAAAGATTTGAAGATTTTAATGATTCAACAAAAGAATTAATAGCCATTCAAGCAAGTCTGACATTCTAAAAAGAAACCGCAGCAGCGTGTAGTGACCTAACAAATCAGGACACCTCAATTTAGATTCAAACTGATTGGCTGACAGACAACCCAAAGTTGAGTGTAGTCGATGCGTATTATAAAAAGCATCAATGTGGTGATTAACTATTGATCTAGTCTTAAAGACGGTAGCCACCTGCTCGGATGATGCCAAGAAAGTACCAATATTGCAGAGACGCTGAAGCAAAGCTTGCTAGAACGCAAAGAGTGACAAGGCCAACCAGTAAGAAATAACGGCTATTTGCAATCTGAGGTTGGATTAGAATGATGACCGTCTATGAGCAAGTGCTCTGTTTCGTGCAATATCTGGTTGAAAGGATAAGGCTGTTACGACGGCTAGGCAATTCAGTTTCGATGACTGCAATACTGTTGGCAACGGAGATTACAGAAGGGAGCGGCACCGTCTGTGGTCGGCACAGAGCCGACCTTAACTACTATTGATTAGGCTGCCCAATAGCGGACAGTTGTGAATGCACACTAAGTCCCCATAGCTGCCTATCAATGCTGACAAGGGTGCGGTTACTATAATTGATGTAGATGAAAATTAGAGCATGACAATCAATTACTTTCGGCTAAATCTTAGCCAACCTGTTTCTGGTAAGTTTCCGTCGGCAGGATTCAATTACTCCTGGCGCCCCTATACGGTCACCATAGAGGCACATTTCACTCAGCGACGAAGGTATGAAGTCTTTAATACTCTTGCCGTACCTCTGAGAGAGAATGTCAGCCACCTCTACAAAGCGTTCATATCCCTCGTAAAAAGCGGGTTCGCACCAAAGCACTTCATCGCCACATCTGATAATCGTGTCGCCACCATCGTAATTTTCAATATCCCAGACAATTACTAGGTCGTTCCCAGTCAAGTCCGGTAACTGACCAGGTGCACGCAATGCTCTCTGCGCAAAGTCTGATTGTCTATTTTCAGCAAATTCGATCATCGCCTTATCTGCTGACGTGACTTTGTCCCAGTTTTCGCGAGACTCCGCAAAAGTTGGATGCATAACGGTAGAAACGACTTCTCGACAGCTAGGGCAGTCGACTTCAAACAGTTCACGAAATAGTTCACCTTGGATAAGTTTCTCACCAAGCCCTTTCCATCCGCAATGTTTGCATTCGTATAGCTCATTGCGCCAGTTGTCGTAATAGTTAGTCATGTTAGATCTCTGAAGTAGCAGTTGGAGTAAACCAACGCTGAATTTAGCGTGATTATTGGTGGTCTTTTTGCCGACAACACCTTGTTTATTCATCTGCCAAGGCAGGTGTAACAACCAATAGTAAGGCAATTAACATTAGTTGACCATTTTGTCTAAAGTGATTCATTTAGCACCTGATTTTCTATGATGAGTGATAGTGAAGAATGATTTTTACTGCTGTTGATAACAAATATCAGATAGATGGCAGATGTTTTGCTTTAGCCATGCTTTTAGCACTATCTGAATCAGCAAAAAAATACCTATCATGCATCCACATTGCAAACATAGTTCCTAATGGCCCGCCCATTATTAATGCAAGCATTTCTGGCACAGTGGCTTGGGGGCCTAACTTTAGCAATAATAAATTGAGAATTCCGATAAATATAGAATTCAAGAATGCTAAAGCATAACGTCGGTAATGGAGATTTTGTTGCTGAAAGCTAAGTGCAAATACAATGGCAAATGACCCAATAAAAAGTACAAACTCCGTGACGAACATCATCTATAAGCCTCTCTCTAAATAAGAGTTAAGCATAAATGAAACATGCGACATTTAAAGTCGCAGCCTTTGAAGCATTACGGCTTTTAAGACTAATACTAGTACTCTGAAACTTGAATTGGTCCTTGGCGCACTGAAAATCGATTGAATGCATCTATTTTTTCTAGCTCTAGCTTGAATGAACGTTGGTTATAGACAGCGCCCCGTATCCATTCAACTTCTTGATCCAACAATTGCATAGCAATATAGGTGGACCATAATTTACGCTCAGCATCCCAGCGATAACCACGTGCCTTCAAAACATCCTTTGATTCAAAAGGTGAGTTAAGCGCACTGACTTTATAGTCTTTAGTCCTCGCATTTTCTAGAAGTCTTAACAACGCTTTAACACCTGATTCAGGTAAATCTTGTTGCAATACTTCCAGCAATGCATGGCAGTCATTAGAGGCGCGATGAGCGTCATAATGAAAGCCATAGCGGTATGCCAGAAATTCAAGTTTAGATGTCCCAAGCCCCTCCTCGGTCCATGGCATCTGCGCAAATGAGCATGACCAAGCCTTATCTGCAAAGTAAGGAAAACGTTCCTCGACAAATATTCTATCGAACTTAGCGTTATGGGCAATGATCAGCGAAGCCTCTGCAATCAGTGCTTTAACTTTATCCTCATTAATACGCTTACCTTGCACCATGTCATCAGTAATACCATGCACCTTGGTAGACTCTGGTGGAATGGGCATGCCAGGATCTTCTAATTCATTAAAAGTTTCAAGAACACGATAAACCTGACCTGTGGTTGGCGAATACTCAAATAGCACCATCCCCAGTTCTATGATGCGATCTTTAGCATGATCAACACCGGTGGTCTCGGTATCAAGAATGATGGCCTTAAGTAGCTTTTCTGTAGGTTGCTCGTTTGAGTAATTTTCACGCGAAGTAAATGGTCTGGTGAAGCGATAGTCGATGCTAGTGAGTTGGGCTAAGAGAGCTTCTATTTCTTGTTTACTTTGATTTAAAGCGTTCAAAACTATCCATTCAATAATTGATTATCACGTTTAGCACATGCCAATGTGAATTTAAGAAACTTTACTAAACGAATTATTAAGTTGTGGCATATCTTTAGGATTTATAACCAAACCTATTTTTTCATTTTTATCATTATTTTCGATTAGGCAAAATGGCACCACCCATAAACGAAGTTGAGATGGTTTTTTATCATCAAAAGAAAATACTGGTAATGGCTCTGAAAAACTATCGGTTTTTGGATATATCAGCACTAAATCGCCCACGCCGCCAAGATAGTACTGACCATAGGCAAAAAGCTGATAAAAGTCAGCTTGGCTTAGATCATATTTGTTTGTACCATCACTTTTATTCGAATCTAATAACTTCCACTTCGTATCCATAATTAAAGCTGGCTTTGCTGGATCTCCATTATGTATCAGTAAATCTGGCTTAAGCAGAAACCATTCTTGATCAACGCCATTCACCTTATGCTTGACCATATTTTTACTTCTCACTTGCTCCTTAAGATGAAATCCATCATTTAATTTCGCTCTAAGGTGTTTAGCAACATAAGCTTCAAAAAGAGCCGCCATCGGGAACATCAATGAAATAGCCTCTGATTTCCCCGTACCTGTAAGTGGCGACTGATTGTTTAATAATAACTTTGCCCAATCTAATGAAGGCTCGTAATACTCCATGCCTCTGTCAAGGCGAACTTTTTGAAAATCCTTTGCAATATCAGTCGACTCGACAATCTCATTGAATACAAAACCGAGTTCTCTTGCCAGCTTTTGATTTTCAGCTGATCGACTAATTTTAAGTACGCGTTTTAATGCTGAATGGAGCAATCTATTTTCAGGGCGATTGGGTGAAAACTCGTCATGCTCTGTAAAGAATCGGTCACGCCTGACTATGTTTTGCTTGAGATGCTGTGACCATAACAACTTACCTCGCAATGCAAATAAATTATCTTGGTTAGCAACATAGTCACTACGTAACCCTCGCCTTACCACAGCTTCTACAGCTAATAAAAACAATCTAATATATACTTCAAGCAAAGGCATCTTCACTTTTTCAAGTGCAGCGACTGATGTTTTGTAATGCTTAAAATTTCGCATACACATTAACATTCTGACGAGTAACTGACGTGTGCCCACTACATCCCCATTAGAATGCTTACCTGTCTTTGGTAGCACCTCTATCTGAAAGCCTCTAGGTGAGCGTAAAACACCAACGTAACCAGTAAACTGGATAGCTTCGACGCTACCTACCCGTTTTAGCTTGAGCCAGCGAGTAGCATCGTCATCCATGTTAAGGCATTTCTTTTTCAGCCATTCATAGACATGCTGGGGAACGCCTATATGTCGATGCTTTTCCTCTTGGATGAAACCGTCATCCGCGAATACTGTGTCGTATTCAAATATGGGATATTTCATTATTCAGCACTATCGGCTTATTGTGACGTTAGTGGAGGGTAAATCTGGATATAGGCTTGAGGATCATCAAAAACATTATCATCGTTGATTTTGTATCGTTTTGTCTTATTGCCATCGTTGCCATCGTTGTAATCTGAAGTATATCCGTTACCAAAGAGTTCGTTCCACACAACTTTATGTTCTTTAATAAATTGAAATTTTTCATCTTTTTGATTGTCACCTAGAATCAATCTAATTTTTTCCCAATCATCAAAGAAATACTCCTGTAGCAAGGGAATAATTTTATTCTTGAAAATCTCTTGCAACTCTTCAAAGCCCTTGCCATCACCTTTACCATCACCTTTACCATCACCTTTACCATCACCTTTACCATCACCTT
>JBBQLN010000057.1:0-5694 GCA_038327905.1 Burkholderiales bacterium | reverse complement strand
ATGGAAAGAGCTTACTTAGTGGTTTGTAGCATGACTATCAATTTTTAAGCAATTTATTCAAATTCGGACATTCAGAATTGAATTGATCGTGAAAGCCTAATAGGTAAGTTGGGCCCATTGAAGTCATTAATACATTACCCCAATAATAAAAAGGGGAGCCAAAGCTCCCTCAATATTAACAAGAGGATATTCTTGATTAAGCTTGATTTTCTTTTCTGCGACGTGCCACAAAACCCATCAAGCCTAGACCAGCAAGAAACATAGCATAAGTTTCAGGTTCAGGTACTGCTGCTAGCGTAGTAACGCTCACGTTCAAGTTATCCATTGCCCATGATTCATCAGCTAGACTTTGGTTGCCTGGGCCATAAATAAAGAAATCAATCTTCGCCGAAGATCCTGTATGAGCAAAGTTGGAAAAACGAGGATCCGCACCAAAGTTGTATGCGCTATCGGTATAGTAAGAGCCTGGACCGCTGAATCCAAGATCAACGTGGCGTGCCAGTTCAACACTTGCAGGAGGAACATAGCTCTGTATCTGAGTTGGTGTTGCATTAGCAAACGATTCACTGAATAGTGTATTGCCATCAAATACAATCTTGAAAAAGTCCCCCGCCGGGAATGTACCCGTACCATCAAGCGAGTCGATTGCAGCGAATAAGAACGAAAGGCTAATCGTGTCATGCGTGGGTAGGCTATTCAATGTCAATGACACAACATTGCCTGTTTCGCTGCGCAGGAAATTTCCACCAAATTGATTTCCTGAAGGCCCATATCCAGCGTATCCCTGCACACCAGTGAGAAGCGCTGAGCCAGGTGTAATTTCAGCCGGTAATGAACCATTAAAATCCGTAGAGAACACAGTAACTGGTGCTGATAAAGCGTTGACCGAAAACCCCGTACTCAATGCAAGTGTAATTACTGTCGCGAGAATTTTTTTCATCACTATTCCTTTACATAAAAGTACCGTTAATAAATGATACCCCAACGTAACGCTAATGCAAGATAAATAATTCACTGACTGATGTGGGTAAGAAATTTTGGTCTGGCAAGCATTTCGATTGGGCCTCTCTCGTCTGCTATATCTAGTAATACACCCATCACCATAACTTCACTGTAACTCAATGTGCCCGCAAGCCTAATCGCTTGTGGGCTTTTTACGTCTAGACAAAGGAGATTTATGATCACCACTCACAATTTCAATGAAGCCTATCAGCAACACCAACATGGCCTTATCCCATATCGCCTACTACAAGATCAAGCCGCAGTTATGTTAGGGCTATGCAGTAATTCACCCCCAAACGTCGTCAATTCTCTAGACATTACCGATAGCCATATCAACAGGCTACTTCAGCAACCAGAGACTGCTTTAGACTATTCAGATTTATTAGGAGGCTATGTCTATATCTGCGAGTCAGAAGATGACTTGCTGCAAATTCATGGCTGTGACTTTGAATGGGCAGAAATACATGGTGGAGTTTGGCCTAATGTCACCGAGTTACCCATGCCTTGGGATAGTTGCTGCTATTTAGATGAGTCAGACGGCGAACCGCAATGGGTGCTCTTTCTATTGTGCTGGAATAATGGTGGTGGCCCAGTCTATTACGTTCCAAAACACCTTTGGAGTACTGCACGTGTTAGCGAGCATATTGCAGCAACTAACCTTGCTCAGAATCAGTAGTGTAAGTTTGGTATTGAGGTCACACGTCCCTCTTCATCCTAGTTGGTGAGGAGGGATTTTTATTCATTATTTTTTGAAATATTTGGCAATATCTTAGGATTAATTTGAGTTATTTGCAGCAGAAAGTGCATTTTTTAATATTACTTTTTCTGAATTTATTTAATTTTTATTAGCGACTTTTAGCGTTATTTCTATGTAACACATCGTAAGAGTTAACTGAATCTAACCCAATTTATACGAGGAGAACCATTTGATTAGAAAGCGTCGTAGCAAGGCAATGCGAGATTTTAACAAGGTCAGTAATGCCATCTTGAACACCACACTCAACATGACTGTCAAACAAAGTTGGGAATTAAACGAGCCTAAAACACTATATAAATAATGACTCTTTAAGTTGAAAATCCGCGTGTCACAGGTTCGATTCCCATCCCAGCCATCATCAAATCAAGCTCATTTTATGTGGGCTTTTTTACGTCTAAAGACTATGTCTTTATTTCATACTGCAGAAACGCAGCAGTTTATGCATCTATCATGGATAAACATCAAACAACTGGAAAAAAGAAAATGCAAAGCTACACAGCAAAGCCTTAACTTTTTCTGTCAGATGGGTTGATTACTTCATGCATTGTTAACTAATAACACTTTTGTAAGATTAGATAAATGTGATACATTTTCATGCAGAGTTTTGCATAAAGTAGTCCACTCTGTTCAAACTAAATGTGTTCAAGTTCACAAATAGGTGGTAACAGCCAACCATTGATACTGAATAAAAGGCAAGCCCATGAGCAAAAACAAAATAGCAGCGTCTAAAGACGTTTTTGAAAGCTTTAAGGTAAGAGGTCAAATCAACCCCAGCATAGTTATCGACTGGCTTCACGCTGGCGTAGCAGATACGCATCGCGGTGGATGGGCCAGCATTTTTTATGGTGTTATTTTTGCTGTTATTGGCATATTAATCCATACGCTTTTTTCTGATAACTATTGGCTTTTGGCAGGGCTAACTACTGGGTTTTTTCTGTTAGGTCCTTTTATCGCGATAGGGCTTTATGACCTAAGTCGGCGCATAGAGATCGGCGAATCACCTTCACTTATACCAAGCCTGACTGCTTGGCGCCCAAACTTTATGAACGTCTTTTTGTTCGCAGCACTTTTGCTAGTAGTACTATTTATTTGGACGCTCCTATCGCTAGCTATTTTCACGCACTATTTTAATGCCGAGTTGCCTACTTTTATCCATGTTGTAATGAACGTGATTACGCTCAAACAACCTGAGTTTGCACTTATCTACTTTTCTGTCGGTGGTTTCTTTGCAACACTCATCTTTGCCACCAGCGTTATTGCGATGCCACTAATGCTTGATAGAAAAGTCAGTGCTGCTTCTGCAGCCATGACCAGTTTGCGCGCATGCGGTCGCAACCCTGTTGTAATGCTACTCTGGGCTTTTTGTATTGTTGTACTTGTGGGTGTTGGCTTCGCGACGAACTTTCTTGGATTGATTGTCACTATGCCAGTGGCAGGGCACGCAAGTTGGCACGTCTATCGAGACTTGATTGAAAGTAAGCGCTAAATCAATGGTGCATATTTAACTAGTCAAGCGAGCTGGAAATATGCTGACGACCTTAGAGAATCTGACTTTCTCATTTACAAAATCAGACCTATTTCATTTTATTACTTACAATCAAAATAAAACTACAGCATAATTCTGTTGACTAAAGTCTATTACTAGACACGAAATATTACATCAAAATTGGCAGCATAACCTCTAGGAGATACCCTATATGTATAAGCGAATTCTTTGCCCTGTTGACGGAAGTGACTCATCAAAACGCAGCTCATCTGAAGCTATTAAGCTAGCTAAAGAATCATGTGGAACAATTCGTTTCCTACATGTTATTGATACCTTTTACCCTACTCTTGATGGCATTGAGATGGCTAATTACAATGAGGTTATTAAAGCTTGGCATGAAAGTGGGATTAGCTTGCTTGAACAAGCTAAAACCGATGCGCTTGCTGGTGGTGTTAATGCAGACAGCATAATGCTAGATACGATTTCTAACAGGGTTTCTGATATTGTTATTTCTCAGGTGAAGGAGTGGCATGCTGATTTAATTGTAATGGGTACACACGGTCGCAGAGGCTTAAATCACTTGCTAATGGGTAGTGATGCTGAAGCCGTTATCCGAACCAGCCCTGTGCCAGTGTTAACTGTTAGATATTCAGTTTAAATCTAATGTTACATTCGATTGACTTAAATACCATTTTACAGGATTAGCAATTGGCAGCTTAAGATCGAGAACTTTAGGATGTTACGTGACAATTTTGACAAGTTCTAGCGGATTTAAGCGATTGAGAGTGAGCCTACGACATAATATAAATGATGTCTTTTACAATTTGAAAATCCGCGTGTCACAGGTTCGATTCCCTTCCCATATACCATCAAATTAAGCTCAGTTATCCTCTGGGCTTTTTTACATTTTGAGTTTATGCAGAGTAATACCTTATTAAGTTTATAATTACTTCATGATTGAACTTGTGATTACGCTTATAAGCGGTGTATTTGTTGGGCTATCATTGGGATTGACTGGCGGTGGCGGGTCGAACTTTGCCGTGCCTTTATTGATTTATGCAGTAGGCATGGCGCCCTCCCAAGCGATGTCAGCCTCTCTGGCCTCCGTAGCTATTATTGCTGCAATTGGCGCAAGTCACGCCATCAGAAAAAATTTAATCACTTGGAAGCCAACATTGATTTTTGCAGTCGGCGGCATGGTAGGTTCGCCAATAGGGCTGAAACTCGCTCACGGACTAGATGAGCAACTCTTACTGAAAGGCTTTGCTGTACTGGCCTTGCTGGTTGGCAGTAGCATGTGGTGGCGTGCTTGGCGCAAGCCGCAAGAGTCTAACGTAGTAAGAGCCTTGCCTGAGAAAGACATCAATGCAACAGGTCCAGTATGCAGTGTGGCACAAGATGGAAAATTAACTTTTACTGCGCCGTGTTCAGTGGCCTTAGCACTTGCTGGACTCACTACAGGTCTACTTGCCGGCTTTTTCGGTGTTGGCGGTGGCTTCATTATTGTTCCAGCACTCATGTTGATCATCCGCATGGGCATTCATAGTGCGGTAGCAACATCATTGGTGGTCATTGCATTAACGGGGCTCGCTGGCAGCGTATATGCAATACTAAACAATAGAATTGTTTGGTCTGTGATGTTGCTGTTCGCAGCTGGTGGCGTAATCGGCATGTCTATAGGGCGCCACTGGGCAGCAAAAATTGCTGGTCCATTGTTGCAGAAAGTGTTTGCTACCGCAGTCGTCCTTACTGCAATTACTATTTTACTGAAAACCACTTTCTGATAAGAGTGCTTGCATATGATTTTTAGACAGTTATTTGATATTGAGTCATCCACTTACACTTATTTACTAGCCAGCCGCAAAGGTGGTGAGGCAGTAATTATTGATCCAGTGGATGCACACGCAACGATGTATCTGGCTATTATCGAACAGCTCAATCTAAAGCTGGTATATGCGATGGATACGCATACCCATGCAGACCATATCACTGCGTTAGGTTCATTAAGAGAAACCACAAGCTGCACTACCGTGATGGGCATCCATAGCCGTGCAGAATGCGTTGATTTAAAGATTATCGAAAATCAAGTTATTAATGCAGATGGCTTAAAACTTACTGCAATGTATACGCCTGGTCACACCAATGAATCATTCAGTTTTGTCATGGATGATCGGGTCTTTACTGGGGATGTGTTGCTCTATCGTGGAACTGGTCGTACAGATTTTCAGGGCGGTGACCCGCATCAATCATGGGATTCAATTGTCAATAAGTTGTTTAAACTTCCTGAAGATACGTTAATCTACGCTACTCATGATTACAAAGGTTGGACTGCATCCTCAATTGCAGAGGAAAAACAATACAATCCTCGATTAGCTGGAAAAACAGAAGCTGAATATATTGCCATCATGAATTCACTCAATTTACCCAATCCGAAAATGATGGATATTGC
>JBBQLN010000056.1:0-5824 GCA_038327905.1 Burkholderiales bacterium | reverse complement strand
AAAAATTGCCTCAGCATTAGCATTACGTCTAAAGCTTATGTCTGGCTTAGATATTTCAGAAAAACGCTTGCCGCAAGATGGCCGATTTGCCATTAAAGTGAAGCATCAAGCAGTTGATATACGTATTTCTACTATGCCAACACAGTATGGCGAATCGGTCGTGATGCGTTTGCTTATTCAAAATACTGCTGGCTTCTCATTAGAAAAACTTGGCATGCCGCCAGAGATGCTGGAGCGCTTCCGCAAACTTATTCACCGCCCAAGCGGCATGGTGCTTGTCACAGGCCCAACAGGTAGCGGTAAAACCACTACGCTGTATGCGGCCTTAAGTGAGCTTAATTCAACATCAAACAAAATTATTACCGTTGAAGACCCTGTTGAATATCGCTTATCTGGCATCAACCAAGTGCAAGTGAATGAAAAAATTGATTTAAGTTTTTCACGCGTATTACGCTCAACTTTACGTCAAGACCCCGACATTATTCTAGTCGGTGAAATGCGTGACCAAGAAACCGCCCAAATCGGCCTAAGAGCGGCCATGACAGGTCACTTGGTACTTTCTACCTTACATACTAACGATGCCATTAGCACACCTATCCGAATGATTGATATGGGCGCACCACGCTATATGGTGGCAATGTCGGTATTAGCGGTTGTCGCGCAACGCTTGCTTAGACTAGTCTGCGATGGCTGTGCTGAAACCTACACACCAGAACCTTTTGAACAGGCTTGGCTACAACATGAGCTTGGCGACCAAGTAGTGCAGCATCGCTATGTGCATGGCAAAGGCTGCAGCATTTGTAATGGCACGGGCTATCAAGGCCGCATTGGCGTTTATGAGCTACTTGAAATGAATAATGAACTCATTGATGCTGCGAGTCACCATGACCCTAACCATTTTATCAAACTTGGTAGGCAGCATATGGCAGGTAAAACTTTACGTAAAAGCGCTGTTGATTTAGTCATCGGCAAACGCACCACCATTGCCGAAGCCATGCGCATCAGCAATCAGTTTGAAGAATAGGCTAAGGGAAATTAGATGCCATTTTTCACTTACAAAGGTCGCGATAAACAAGGCGCTTTAGTGCAAGGCGTTTTGGAGAGCGTTGATAGCAGCGCGCTTGCGAGCCAATTGTTTGGCCTAAATATTACACCGATAGAAATTCTAGCAAAAGAAGCTGCATCAGGCTCCAAGAATATTTCGATTCATCTATTTGAAGAAAAAATTGAAACAATAGATGTCATGCTGTTTAGCCGTCAAATGTACACGTTGTTAAAAGCGGGTATTCCGATTATGAATGCGTTAAATGGCTTGCAAGCCTCTACTAACAATAAAGCATTTTCTAGTGTAGTTGGGGATATTCGCGAGAGCCTAGGGAGTGGTCGAGAACTTTCATCCGCGCTATCGCAGCATCCAAAAGTGTTTTCTAGCTTTTACATCAATATGGTACGCGTTGGTGAAACAACGGGTATGTTAGATACGGTATTTTTGCGCTTATTCGACCATCTCGAATTTGAGCGTTTTATGCACGATCAAATTAAGTCTGCCCTTCGCTACCCTACCTTTGTCGTTGTGGCCATGGCTGTGGCAATTGTTGTGGTTAATCTATTCGTGATTCCAGCGTTTGCCAAAGTCTTTCAAAGCTTTGGCGCTGAACTCCCCTTAATGACGCGAATGCTACTAGGCTTTTCTCACTTTATGGTCGCAGCTTGGCCCTATCTACTTGTAGGCATTGTGGGCGCTGTATTGTTATTCCGTTCCTACATCAAAACCAGTATCGGCAAATTCAATTGGGATAAATTTAAACTCGGCACACCACTTGCTGGCAAGATTATTCACAAAGCCACCATGTCTAGATTTGCAAGAAGCTTTGCCTTAGCCAGCAAAAGTGGCGTGCCTATTACCAGCGGATTAAAGTTAGTGGCACAAACTGCCGATAACGATTATATCGCGAGCAAAATTGAGCAAATGCGAGAAGGTGTTGAGCGTGGCGAAAGCATTTTACGCACCGCCACCAACAGCGGAGTATTCAACCCGATTGTGTTGCAGATGATAGCGGTAGGTGAAGAATCTGGTGCGCTAGACGACTTAATGCAAGAAGTGGCAGATATGTATCAGCGTGATGTGGAATACGAAATTAAAACACTAGGCGCGCAGATTGAACCTATTTTGATTGTGTTCTTAGGCGTGATGGTGCTGATGTTAGCGTTAGGTATTTTCTTGCCTATTTGGGATTTGGGCAATGTGGCACTGCACAAAGGCTAAAGCTCAGAGCGAAGTGGTTTAAAGATGGCTGCGCTGTTAACAAGGCATGCACCAAGCGCACATCGCTTCGACTTTACTGTAACACTGACGGTAATAGCAATACTGGCGACTTTGTTACTTGGTTATTTAAACAAAGCGCAAAACGAAATTGAGAAAGTAATAGTTGAAACTGAGTTAAACAATTTGCGTTTGAGTTTGGCTGAACATTGGGTTGATAAAAACCTAAAAAATCAGTCGATTGATAGTGAAGCTTTGAAAAATAGCAACCCAATGCTGCTGATTGCTGAAAAGCCAGAAAACTATATAGGTGAGTTTTCAGAGGCACCAAGTAATAGAAAAGAAGTATGGTATTTCGATACCAAAAAGAAACAACTGATATATGTACTTAATGATGGCCACCAAGCCAGATATAGGCTTAGTAGCGTTGTTGGTCAAGCAAAAGCATCGTTATTAAGCATGGGTGGCTTAGATTTAGTAAAAGACGACACAGAAGTAAATTGATAGTTAGATTTTAATTTTTAAAGGACAAACCATAATGAACAATACCAAACGCTTTAGCGCATCTAATCTTGCTAAATTTAACATAGCTAAGATTAATCACGCGAAAGGTTTCACCTTAATTGAATTGATTGTGGTGATTCTAATACTAGCTATTTTGGCAGCCATCGCATTGCCAAGATTCACCAATTTACAAAAAGATGCTCGCATCGCAAAGCTCAATGCAGCGCGCGGTAGTGTGGCCGCCACTTCGGCTTTAGTACATGCCACCATACTTGCTAGAAATAATTTAGCAGATACCGTAGCTTGCCCAGGCGGTGGAGGCACAGCCAATAATACTAGTAACGTTTGTACCGAAGCGGGCTTAATTGGTGTTGTTTTCTCATACCCAGACGTTACGACCATCGGCACTGCTGGTTTGTTATCAGCCGCTGGTTTAACCACATCATTTAACCCCACTTTGGCTGAGTTAAACGGTGATGGTTATAACTATACATCAACTGGTACCGTAGCAACCTTCCAAATTCAGGGCTCCCCAACGCCAGTGAATTGCCAATTTACTTACACAGAGCCAGCTGCTGCGAATACGTCACCCATCATTACACCAGCTGTGACAAGTGGTTGTTAGTTTATAGATTTTTAGTTGATTTAAATTTAGCAAGAAAATGTAGTTCAATTTTTATATTTTTTAAGGAGTAATTAAAATGAAACGTTTACCTTCAGCCAGCCAATCTGGTTTTACATTAGTAGAGTTAGTGGTAGTGATTGTAATTTTGGGTATTTTGGCGGCTACGGCTTTGCCAAGGTTTATTAACTTAACCAATGATGCTCGTATAGCAGCAGTAAACGGCATGGCTGGAGGATTACGTTCTGGTGTGGGTGTTGTTCAGGCACGTTTCTTTGCGACAGGCACTAATAGTACGCCTGTAACAATGGTTGATAGCACTACTGTTGCTGTGAGCACAACTACAGGCATACCAACTGGAACCGCTGCAGGGATTGGTAACGCCTTACAATCTATTGATGGCTTCACCGCTGACTACACTACAGCCACTGCAGTCACCTTTCGTCCAACTACAGGTGGAAGTGCAACATGCCAAGCTAGCTATAACGGCAGTACAGGTGCTGTAGTTGTTACTACTGGCGGCTGTTAATAGTATATCTGCCAACCAGCAGGGCAATTACCCCATGCTGAATATTTATTTAGTCGATACTAATGTAACAAGCTAAAAATAGAAAATAATTTAGCGCTGAAATTTTACAAGAACGGCCAGATAATTAGCCCATTCAAAATGGGTAATAATTAAAAAGGAGTTATACAAATGAAACAACAGTCTGGTTTTACGCTGGTTGAGTTAGTAGTTGTAATAGTAATATTAGGTATTTTGGCAGCCACAGCTTTACCAAGGTTTATCAATTTAACCAATGATGCTGTTATTGCTACAGTTGAAGGTGTGGCTGGTGGACTTCGCTCTGCTGTTGTAGTTGTGCAGGCACGATTTATTACAAATAATGATAAAGTTACGCCTGTAACAATGTTCAACGGAACTAAAGTAGAAGTTGATACCAATACAGGTAATCCAATAGGGAAGCCTGAGGGAATTGCAAATGCTATGAGTTCAACTGAGGGTTTAACTATTGTATACAACTCAAGTACCCAGACTATATTTTACCCTACCAAAGGTGGCAACGAGAAATGTGCCGCATGGTATAACAGCGAGACAGGGGATGTTGTCACTATAACCGCTGGTTGTTAGTTTTTTTATCAATTGCTGCGGGTAAAAACAAACATTAAAAATGCGAAATGAATCTGGATTCACGATAGTCGAACTTGTCGCTGTGATAGTAATTACGGGTATTATTGCCGCTATCGCAGCGCCGCGCTTTATTGGTGTGGATGCCTTTAATGCGCGTGGCAGTTATGGCACATTAGTTTCTGCCTTGCGTTATGCACAAAAAACAGCAATCGCACAACGTAGGAATGTCTATATGAGCATTAATACCACAACCCGCGTTGTCTGCTTAGGTTATACCAGCAACTGTAGTTCCGCAGTGATTGACCCAGCCACGCAAGCTGCATATTCAAAAACCTTATCAAGCAACGTAAGCATTGTGGCTAGTACTACGCCGCTTGGTTTTGATGGTTTAGGCAGACCTGTACCCAATGCCACAGCTACATTTACGATTAATAATGCTGTTGTGCCGAGTGAATCTACACGCGTGATTACCGTAGAAGCAGATACTGGCTATGTACGTTAATCAATCAAAATTCTATAAAGCTCTGATTAAGCATCAACTTGGCGTCACCTTAGTTGAGTTGGTTGTTTTTATGGTTATTGTCAGTGTCGCCTTAGTGGGTGTTCTTAAAGTGCTCGATATTACCAATCGTGGTAGCGTTGATCCGCTTGTGCGCAAGCAAGCCCTCTCGATTGCAGAGTCGTTACTGTTAGAAATAGAACAACAGCCTTTTACTTTATGTGACCCTGATGACGCTAACGCAGCAACCGCCGTATCAACAGCTGACTGCACTGGTGGCGCAGCTTCTTCGCAAGACAAAGGTGGCGCAGCACTGACCTCTGCTACACCAAGCACGGAAAGCCGTTACAGTGCTACAGCCCCTTTCGACAACGTAGCCGACTACGGCGGTTTTACTATGCCAGATGCTAACTGTGCTGGCATTTGCAGCCCTGGCGACAATACGCCATTAGCTGGTTTGGGTGCATACACTACCACCGTGACAGTGACGCGTGTTGGCGCTACAGCGCCATTTGCTAGCTTTCCACTAAGTGCAGTCTTGCAAATTGCGGTTCGTGTGACAGGGCCAGCGAATACTGACGTAACATTAACTGGCTACAGATTTAGATATGCGCCAAATATTTAAATCTAAAGGCTTTACACTAGTCGAAATGGTGGTAGTCATCACCATTGTAGGCATTCTTGCAGCAGGCGCCGCTTTGTTTATTCGCAATCCAACACAATCATTCATTGACAGTGAAAATCGCGCCAATCTAACAGACCGTGCCGATACCGCCCTACGCCGTATGGCACGTGATATCCGTA
>JBBQLN010000055.1:0-6711 GCA_038327905.1 Burkholderiales bacterium | reverse complement strand
TTAGAGCAAACTTTTTTGAATTATCTTACTTCTCACAGAATTCGAATTGCGCAAAAACTATTGCAAGCGAACAAATCAGTTAAAGTAGTTGCCTCAGAGGTGGGATTTAGTAATTCGTCTGGCTTTATTAGAAAGTTTAAGGAAGTTACTGGTATATCTCCAGGTAAGTGGGAGAATGATCGAGCTATTAAATAAACCAGATTTACTAAAGCACGCAATTAATATTACTGGTTAGGTCAAATACATGAATCAATCAATGCAGATGGTTCTGGGTGCGGTACAGCAGTATTGTTGGGCTGCTAATGTTGCTGGTTTATTACTTATATTAATTACTCGAATTTTCATTCACTCACGTCTTGGATGGGGTCTAACAGGGCTGGTCCTTCTAACAATCGCTTCTGCGAATGCGATTGCGATTAGTGGCATTGGTCTGAATCCATCAGAAACAGCAGCATCTATATTCAGCTTAGTTGTACTTGGCTCACTTGGCAGCCGCTTTGTTGGGAGTTGGATAACTGATGGTGTAGCCTAGTTTTATGTTCAATAATTCCTGTGACAATTAAAACATCCCACCATAGACAATTAAACATTCGCTCATTTATCTAGTGAAGCTATCATTACATATACTATTCAAGCCTAACGGACTTGCTAAAACGAATACTAATCAAGCAATTTATTTATCAAAGTTGTGTAGGTAAAAGTTTTTTTGCATATTAGGTCGGCTCCCCAATTCTGACTTGAACAAGCTAAAATGAATGTCCTTTAAGGGGACTTTTTACTCACTCGAGCATTCCAATAGTAATAAATTTAAGTGACCGCTTTGCGTGAACTTAGCAGGTATTTTAAAAGTTTATGCGTGGCTCATTTGGGCGGAGAATACGCAGCATGAGAGTTCTTGATTGCAACAACAGACAACACACACCTACCAGTAACTAGCCACGTTTAAAACGTAGATTTTTGTGTAGAATTTATCTATGAAAAATTTAACGCTAGTAGATATCCCTAAAAATTACAAAGATTTTACAAGATATATTTGCCCAGCTTTAATCTTCTGTCTAGCCTTTTCAGCCTTAATCGCCTGCTGTGTTCGTTTAACTTGATCTTTCATTCCCTTAACTCTTGCTTGATCTGGCGTTAAGAGTTTTTGAGGTTTAACAGTACTAACTAACTCATAAATGCGCATATTTTTTTATCCAATTTTAGTGAGTGCAAATGTCGAATTATTGATACCATATTAATACTGATTGATTAAGCTTGCATGCAGATTATTATCTGCGTAGATAATGGTTTTTACCCATGTGCCATTAATCATTGCTTGAACTTGATACTTATCCATATAGATATTTATCTTTATCAAGCGTCCCGTTACAAGACGCTTGTATCAAATTAATTCCACGGTATTTCTCTTAATCTCATCATTATTATCAATATAATGCTGCGTCACTGGAATGCTTTTGTGACCTGCCAAACTTGCCAATACACGAACCCCAACAGACCTCAAATTCGAATGACAATTTTATGACAGAAATATTATGTTAAGTCACTAAAAATAACCATAACGGGCTATTGCATTCGGTAAGTTGTTATAGTTAAAATGTTATTAAAATTTTCACACTTACAGAAATTTAATAGGTGTAAACATTAAATGTAAGTGACTATAAAAATAGAGAAAAATAATGAAAAATCGTGTGTTGGAAATAACCTTAGCTATTTCACTTTTTGGGATGACGATAACAGCAAACGCTGACAATATTGTTAATCTAAGCAATGGAACAAGTGCATTTGCCGCAGGAGTTAGCATGAGCGGTAATGCTCAGGTTTCTTCAGCACAAAGCAACTCCGGCGGCAGCTCACTTTATTTTGATGGATTCTCTCAAGCTGTGCTGCATGGCTCTGCATTAAATTTAGGCGCTAGTGATTTTAAGATTAGTTTTGACTTTATGACAAGTGGTTCTCAAAATCCTTGGTCTTACATTCTTTTTAGTGAACAATCAGGGGGGCCAGTAATAGGCAATGGTCCTTCACAATATGGAGGATCCGTATATCTTTGGCCAAATCAAGGTCTTGGACCTGATGGAGGTAGTATTGTTGGTCAGAATTTTAATGACAATCAATGGCATCGGTTAAGCATAGATAAGAATCAAGGCCTTGCATCTCTTTATGTTGATAATACGCTTCAAGGTGCAGTTCCATTAGTTCCAAATACTAATGTTAATCTTGATGGTCTAGTTATTGGTCACGTATCAGTATCTTCTTTATATAGCCAAAATTGGGATAACAGCTTCAAGGGCTATATTGATAATTTTTCTATTTCAACTATTGCCCCCAGTGCCAGAACCAGAAACCTACGCATTGATGCTAGCGGGGCTTGGCTTAATTGGTTTTACTACACGTCGTCGTAAAGCCAGAGAAGCCTGAACTTAATTTCCAAGTAGTGCAATAAACCTGACGGGAGCTTCGGCTTCCGTTTTGCTTTGATGCAGTTATTAGGACTAGTTAGCGGACTAGTTTTCTGCTGAAGCCCTTCATAACCCTGTCATGGTTACAAATTATATTTAGAACCAGAGAAATATTAGTCTAACCGCTGATAAGTTTTTTAATTGTTAAATTGGTTCTATTCTGACTACTTAAAGGGGCATTATATGTATAAAAAAAATCTATCCAAGGGCCTGTTATATTTGGCGACCTTGAGCTTACTTATGGGAGTATCACAAGCTTACGCGGCAGATCCAGTTGTTTTAACTTTCTCAACTGTTGGTGATTCTCGTGAAGATCCAACAACTGTTGGCAAGACAGCGCAAGATACAATTTGGTTGCAAAACACTAAAGCATGGTCACGTATGATGCGTACTATTCAAACTCAAAAACCAAGCATGCTGTTTTTTAATGGTGACATGATCATGGGCTATGGTAATGCTGACCCTGCACTTGTAACTGCTGCCAATGTGGCAACCTCAGACTTTTATAAATATGGTCAACAATACTCATTCTGGCGCGGTATGATTACTGGCTTACAAGAAACTGGAACTTACGTTTTACCTGTACCAGGCAACCATGAAGTTCAATCAAAACCATTAGGAAAAGTATCTCAAGTAGCTAATGAGAATGCTTGGCGCGCTAATATGGGCGACTTGATTATTGATAAAACACGCTTCCCTTTCCCAACGACCAATTTGAACTATTCTGGTGATTCTCTTGATCCTAATTTTGCAGATCCAACGACACCAGATCTTTTATCAACTTCTCAAAAACAATTGTCGTATAGCTTTGATGTGGCCGACTCACATTTTACTGTGATGAACACTGATCCAGTAGGTGCAGACGGCTTGGCACCAAATGTATGGCTTAGCAATGATCTTGCTAGTGCAGCTTCACGTGGTCAAAAACATTATTTTATTTTTGGTCACAAACCGGCCGCACCTTATATTTACAAAACTGGCGTCGCACCTAGTGGCTTAAACGCAGCTTCAGCTGCAAAATTCTGGGGCTTAGTAGAACAATATAAAGCAACTTATTTCTGTGGTCATGAGCATATATTCAATGTGTCAAAACCAACATTTGTTACACCTGCTACTTCAACTACCCCTGCTGTTACTGTCGGCGGTAACTCATATCAAGTACTCGTTGGTTCAGGCGGCTCCCCATTTGATGCAGCTTCTGCTGATGTTACTGGAGGTCTGACAGCGAATCCTGCGACAGACCGCACTTATGCTTGGGCGACTGTGCAAGTGCACCAAAGTGGTTTAGTTGACATCAAGGCTTATGGTTTTAGTGATAGCTTTGGTCCAACTTCTTTAATCAACTCAATTACGTTAACTCAGTAACTATAAAAAGGGTCTTAAATTATGTTTAAATTAATTAACTCTATAAGTCTAGCATTACTGATTTTTATTACTGGACAAGCCAATGCGGCACTCGTAGTTGATACAGGCACTCCAACTCAATCGAATCTGGGATCAATCCTCACTGGAAATGATTACTTTGCTGGTCAAGTTGCATTTAGCCAGAATTCAACAATCAACTCGATTCAAACCTATCTAACTCTCGATGTACCAAGCGATTTTGCACTAAACAGTTTTACAGTTGCCCTTTATAGCAATACAGCAACTAATACCGTTGGTAGCTTGATCAACTCTTTTACAGCAAATTATTCAAGTGCAGGATGGAATGGTGTTACCAATATTAATGAGCAGGTTTTAGCTGGTAAATATTGGGTAGCTTTTGAAGGTGATAGTTCTGGGGCTACTTATATCGCGCCAAACGCTCCGAACCCATTGGCACTAACAGCTTTCGCAAGTACTAGTGCTTACAGAAACTACCCAATGAGTTTTGCTTTACAAGTTGATGCAGTTGCCGCCGTTCCTGAAGCAGAAAGCTATGCGATGTTTCTTACTGGTTTAGGTATATTGGCATTTATGTCACGCCGCCGCAAAGCTGGACAAGTCTAAATTTAAGTTCAAAGAAGTGCAATAAACCTGACGGGGGCTACGGCTCCCGTTTTGCTTTATTGCGGTTAATTATTAAGTAGCCTCACTCAACAATGAAGAACCATCAAATTATTACAGAATAAAATAAATGAGTTTAGGCATGTAACCAAGGCAAATAGTCAGCTTCGTTTAAAACTACGATTGAGCGCTTCTCATCTACAGGTTTATGAAAATGCTTCATCACTGAATGGCCATCAGCATTAATGGTTAGCATCGAAAATGAGAAGATGATTTCACCGGTTTCTTTATCAATGAATCGCTCCCAGATGGAAGCCACTGCCACTGGTTCATCATCGGCACGTTTAATCCGCCAACGAATTGCTTTGCCTGTTTCCCAATTGGGCTCATAGAAGCTTTGCATAATCGCTAGGCCAAAACGACGTTCTTTCCAAGCAGAGCGATAACTGGGTTTCTCAGCGACCGTTTCACTTCGTGCATTATAGGTATGCAAGCCAAACTTCTTTTTATCTTCAGCCCAGTGTGGTACGAGTCCAAATTGCGCTAACTCACAACGTGGCTTATGTTCATCTAAATATATAAATGGGGCTGGATACGTTGGATAAGCTTCTGGACGCCAATCTGCAACTGGAAGCTCACAACCGAAATGGGTCTTCACCCAAGCGGCTTGATTTCTTGTAATGGGTTCAAAATTGCTACACATAAAGCAATTATAAACAGCTGTAAAATTAAATCACCCATAATATTTAAATATTAATTGACCAAGTTAGTGTAACATTTGATTTCTGTTACAAATTTCAAGTGTATCTAAATGATGTCATCACATGGTGGAAAAAGAATAGGCTCAGGCCCTAAAAATCCAGTCAGCCCTTTTGGTGAAAAAACCTCAGTTATTAAAGTACCTGCCAGTATTAAGTCTGATGTTTTAGTCTACTTAGAAGCGTTTAAAACCAACGTCAAAAAAAACGCTCCAGCTAATAGACTGGAAGTGGATTATATTAATTTGGCAAACAATCCAGTCGAGCTAGCCTTACCCATTTACAGCGGTAAAGTATCGGCTGGTCAATCTCGTTTTCCATCACCAGCACAAGACTACGAACAAGAAGAGCTAGACCTTAACAAACACCTCATCACCAATCCACCTGCCACGTTTCTATATCGTGTCGGTAGCACACAAGATTCCATGATTGATGCAGGCATTCAACCCAATTGCTTATTAATCGTGGATCGTTCTATTACGCCTAAATCTTCTCATATCGTCATTGCAGAAGTCGATGGTGAATCCATGGTAAAACGGCTGTATAAATGGCGTGGCATTGTTGAGTTACGTTCCGAGAATAAAGATAAAAACTATCCAGCGATTGTGTTTAATGAAGGCCAAGAGTTAATCGTTTCTGGCGTAGTCACGTTTAATGTCAATACGCTCTAATCAACGAACCTTTGCTTTAGCTGATGTTAACTCCATGTATGCTTCATGTGAGCAAGTCTTCAGGCCAGACTTAAGAGATAGGCCAATCGTGGTCTTATCGAATAATGATGGCTGTGTCATTGCTCAAAACCAGTTAGCCAAAGATATGCTCGGTATGCATATGGCGCAACCATGGTTTGAGTTAGAGAAGGTGGCGACTAAGATGGGCGTCGTAGTGTTCTCCTCCAACTATGAGTTGTATGCGAATATGAGTAATCGCTTTATGCAAACCTTACAGCAATTCTCACCAAGGGTAGAAGTCTATTCGATTGATGAATCATTTCTTGATATGACAGGCATGACACGTAACCTCAGTGACTATGGCCAAGTGATTAAGCACACGGTCAAACAGTGGACAGGCTTACCCATTTGTGTGGGGTTTGGTCATAGTAAAACCTTAGCCAAGTTAGCCAATCACTGTGCTAAAAAACAAGCACACTTTCAAGGCGTATGTGATCTAACCAGCATAGCTGATAATGAGCTCAACAACATATTAGAAAAGCTACCCGTCTCAAAAGTCTGGGGCATAGGTAACAAACTAGAAGCCAAGCTCAACAGGCTAGGCATAGATAATGTACTACGACTCAAAAGAGCAGATACAAAACGCATTCGAGACGAGTTTGGCGTACTGCTAGAGCGCACCATTAAAGAATTGAATGGCGAAGTATGGCTAGACTTTGATGAGGTGCCTAGTGACGCTAAACAAGTGATGTCGTCCCGTTCATTTGGTACTAGAGTCACAGAGCTAGAAGATTTATCTGAAGCGATTAGTTACCACGCTGGTAACGCAGCTCAGCG
>JBBQLN010000054.1:0-7538 GCA_038327905.1 Burkholderiales bacterium | reverse complement strand
CAGTTGCGCGGCAACTTGAGCGCAAACACTCGTATCGAAATGGAAACTCAAACCACAAAAGTTCGTCAGCGATATGGCAGATGAACTCAACCTTATAAATTAATGATTAAGGAGATATATGATGAATAAAATTCCCAATATGTTGCAAAATCAGTCTTTGTCAAAAACAATTGAAAGGCAATTCATCTCTTCAGCTTTGGCTGAAAACAAAGTTCTTCGCAACACCTACCTATTGCTTTCTCTGACGCTGCTTTTTAGTGCAATCACAGCCAGCGCCTCGGTGGTAATGCAACTACCTTATCCAGGTTTAATTGTCACACTCATTGGATATTTTGGCCTACTTTTTCTAACCACAAAATTTCGCCATAGCGCAACAGGCTTATTGTTTGTGTTTGCCTTGACTGGCTTTATGGGCTACACATTGGGGCCGATTGTTAGTCAATATCTTAGCTTGCCTAACGGGGGCCAGATGGTCGCATCCGCCATGGGGTTCACCGCTGCAATATTTTTAGGGTTATCAGCTTACGCTTTAGCAAGTCGCAAGGATTTTAGTTTTATGGGTAGCTTTCTCACTGTCGGCATCCTTGTTAGTTTTGTGGCTGGGTTAGGCGCAGTTTTCTTTGCGCTGCCAGCATTATCGTTAGTTGTATCATCTATGTTTGTGTTGCTGATGACTGGCCTTATTTTATATGAAACCAGCAATATCATTCATGGCGGTGAGACCAACTACATTATGGCAACGGTAACTTTATTTGTATCCATCTTTAATTTATTTAGTAGCCTGCTGCATCTATTGGGCTTTATGAATAGTGATGACTAAGACTTTTAAGACCGAGGTTTTAATAAATATATAAAAGTGAGAGGAAATTGGAATATTTAGAGCGAACTTTAGAACAAATTTTATTTGCTAGTCGTTGGTTGTTGGCGCAGCTCAACTTAGGCTTTGTGGGGGCTGCGAGGCATGGGTTGCTAGAAGCGCATCCAACAATATCCTTGTGTAAAGAAGGAGGTAAGCAATGAATCAGCATAATGAAACATCAGCAGGCGTTGAGCAGAACGCACTTCTTGTTAACCAAGCGACTCACCATAGCGGAACGCTTGCTAGAAAGACTTATGCCATCGTACTTGCTGGCGGACGTGGTAACCGACTCAAGCAATTGACAGACTGGCGCGCAAAACCCGCTATTCCATTCGGCGGAAAATTACGCATTATTGATTTTACGCTTAGCAATTGTGTGAATTCAGGCGTGCGCCGTATCGGCGTTGCCACACAATATATGGCGCACAGCCTTATTCACCATATACAGCGCAGTTGGAACTTTCTAGATGATCAGTTTGATGAGTTTGTGGATGTGTTGCCAGCGCAACAACATGCCCTGGGCGGGGTTTATTCTGGCACGGCCAATGCCGTGTTTCAAAACTTAAAGCATATAGGCCAAAGTCAGCCCGAATATGTGTTGATTCTGGGTGGTGACCATATTTATAAAATGGATTATAGCCAAATGCTTGCCGAACACGTGATGAAAGGCTCAAATGTGACGGTTGCCTGCATTGAAGTACCACTTGCAAGTGCGAGTGCATTTGGTGTGATGAGTGTGAACGAAACATGGCAAATATCGGATTTTAATGAAAAGCCAGAAAACCCTAAACCCATTCCTGGCAATGCTGAATGTGCATTAGTGAGCATGGGTATTTATGTGTTTAATGCACGCTTTCTTTTTGAACTACTTAAGCTTGACAATGAAGACTCAAACTCCAGTCATGACTTTGGCAAAGACATTATTCCAAAACTTGTCAAAAGTCATCGTGTGTTTGCACACCGCTTTGTAGAAAGCTGCGTCAACATGGTGGGCAATGTGCCCTATTGGCGGGATGTGGGTACGGTAGATGCTTATTGGGAAGCGAATATGGATCTGGTACATGTCACACCAGATCTTGACCTGTATGATGATGATTGGCCAATTCGCACACATCAACAGCAGCTACCGCCAGCAAAATTCAATTTCAACGACGACAATCTGCGTGGACACGCCATGGATTCTATGATCTCTGGCGGCTGTATCATCAGTGGCGCAACCATTGAGCGATCACTACTCTCGCTCAAAGTACGTGTTGGCAAGCATAGTCTAATACAAGACTCCGTCATCCTACCGTATGTTGAGATTGGTGAAAACGTCAAATTAAAAAGTGTAGTGGTCGATATGCACTGTAAAATTCCAGACAACTTCACAGCGGGAATAAATCCTGCAATCGACCAACAGCGGTTTCATGTCACAGAGCAAGGAATCACGTTAATCACGCCAGAAATGCTCGGCCAGACGGTGAATCAGATCAGATAAGGCGAGAGTTGGTTGAAAACTAGTTGTTATTTCCCATAGTGCAAAGTCAATAAAAAAAGAGCGATGATAATCATCGCTCTTTAAATTCGTTACAAAGCTATTTCTGATTAGTTGTTGCGGCAGGCCTCGCTTCTACATCTGGTAATGACGCTTTATCATCAGCTATCGATTTAGCAGTTTGCTTTTTTTGGTGCTTAATCATAGACTCTTTCGACGTTTCAGCTGGCGCCTTTGCTTTGCTTTTAACAGTGGCCGCAGGGCGCAACTCTTTGGAAGGCGTAGCTTTTTCTTTGGCATTAAGCTCTTCAGCAGCGGCTTTTTGATTATGGTCTATCATTTTGGCATCTGGCGTTTCAGCATATACGCCAATGGATGTTGCCAAAAATAATATTGCGAGTAAACCAGTAAATGCTTTCATATAAAAGTCCTTTTCTAAAATATGCACATTGCATAAATGGAACTTTACGCCAACAAAACCATTCCAACAAACTGAATTATATGGAACAATACATCTAAAATATAGATGTATTGTTTGATGCAGTTACCTAAGGAATCTAAAATGACTCAGTTAAATTTTAAACATTTACGTTACTTTTGGATGGTAGGAAAAACTGGCAGTATTGCGCGTGCCAGCGAACAATTATTCCTTACGCCACAATCCATTAGTGGCCAACTTGCAGAGCTAGAAGACAGCCTTGAGGTTAAACTTTTCCGTAAAGTTGGACGTGGTCTAGAGCTCAGCGATATGGGTCGGAAAATTTTCAGCTATGCGGATGAAATTTTCACGCTTGGTAATGAATTATTAAAGCTTACTCAAAACGAAGATGCTGTAAAAAGCCAACCATTTCATATTGGGATTGCCGATTCAGTTGCAAAGTCTATCGCTTATCGTGTGATCGAACCTATCCTGAAAACCGACAACTCGATACGCCTAATATGCAAGGAAGGGAAATTAACGAATTTATTATCCGAAATGTCCATTAATCGACTTGACTTGGTCATTGCTGACCGTCCCATGCCTACCAACTTAAACGTACGTGCCTACAACCACTTTCTTGGGGAAAGTAAATTAGCCATATTTGGCACAAGAGATTTAATACAAGAACACGCTGGTACTACATTTCCTGAAATTTTGAATAAAGCTAATTTTTTAATACCTGGCGAAGACTTTACTATCCAGAAAAAACTTATTCAATGGTTTGAATCAAAAAAAGTTTACCCGCATATCGTGGCTGAATTTGATGATAGTGCGTTGCTTAAATCATTTGGACAAGGCGGCGCGGGATTCTTTGCTGCGCCTAACGCCATCGCGGAATATATCTGTAAACAATATGAAGTGGAAATGGTCGGACAAGTTGAAGGTGTATTGGAGCAACTTTATGCAATAACTACTGAACGCCGCCTCACGCATCCCGCAATTATTGCGCTTATCAAATCAACAGCTGAAATTTATTCAAGAGATATAGCCTCATAACTAAACTTAAATGCATGTTTTTGGGGTGATTCTGCTAGGTCAGTATGCAGTCTTTCAAATTTTGAGCGTCTAATATTGAACTATGCGTTCTTCGGGCCGAGGCTGTGTAAAAACGCAAATAAATAAACCTTAAACTAAGCGCTAGAATAGCAACGGCGTATAATATATCCTCTTGATTATAATGGGATTAATACGATGAAGCGATATATCCATGGTCAAGATAGAACGCAAGCAACACTGCTCCCAGAGTTGTTGGATGACTATATTTCAGAAGAAAATGCCGTACGTGTCATTGATGTCTTTGTCGAACAATTAAATTTACATGAGCTAGGCTTTGAAGGTGCTAGTCCATCACACACAGGCCGGCCCTCTTATCACCCTTCAGTCATGCTTAAATTATACATATATGGTTACTTGAATCGCATTCAATCGAGCCGACGGTTGGAAACCGAGACTTGCCGAAATGTTGAACTCATGTGGCTGATCTCTAGACTTAGTCCAGACTTTAAGACCATTGCCAACTTCAGAAGAGAGAATGGGTCTGCCATCAAAAAGGTGTGTAGCCATTTTGTAGAATTATGTCGCCAAATGCATTTATTTGAAGAAGCCATGATTGCAATTGATGGCAGCAAATTCAAAGCCACTAATAATTGTGATAAGAACTTCACTCAAGGAAAAATTAAAAAGCGCATGCTTGAAGTGGAGCAAAATATCCAACACTACCTTAGTGATCTAGAGGCCGCCGATATTCGCACGCCCAGACTATCGACGGTACATCAAACACGTTTAACCGCACGCATTGCCATGTTCCAAGCACAAATGAAAGTGTTGGAAAGCGTGGAGGCGGAATTACAAAACAGCCCTGACTTGCAACTCTCAAGAACCGACCCTGACGCACGCTCTATGCAACATAGAGGCTTTGGCATGGTGGGCTATAACGTACAAGCCGCAGTAGACACTAAATACCATTTAATTTTAGCCCACGAGGTAACGAACGAGGGGCATGATCGTACGCAACTATCCAACATGGGTCAGCAGGCTAAGGCTGCACTGCAAGTAGATCGCCTAGTAGCGATTGCTGACAAAGGCTATTTTAAAGGTGAGGAAGTTGAGGCTTGCACACACATTGGTGTCATTCCAATTATGCCAAAGTGTTTAACCTCGGGTAATAAAGCCAATGGCTTATTCGATAAGCGTCACTTTATTTATGAGGCTGAAGACAATACGTATCAATGTCCTGCTGGGGATAAACTGACAGAGCGTTTTCGTTCATTAGAGAAAGGTAAGTATCTGACCACTTACTGGAGTTCCAATTGTAAAAAGTGTCATCTTAAATCCCGTTGCACTAACAGTGTGCAAAGAAGGATTAAGCGCTGGGAAAATGAAGCGGTATTGGATGCGATGCAAAAACGTTTAGAACAAATGCCTAATGCGATGAAAATTAGACGTTGCACCATTGAGCACGTCTTTGGCACCCTAAAATCCTGGATGGGGGCATCGCATTTCTTGATGAAGACTAAACGGCACATCAGCACGGAAATGAGCTTACATGTATTAGCCTACAATATGAAGCGAGTGATGAATATTATGGGAAATGAAGCGTTAATTAAGGCTATGGCGAGCTAAAGAGCCTTACTCTCTTAAATTATTTTGATGGATAATTTAGTTTAGTTCGCTTCACGCTAAGTCCGCTCTTAAGTGTGCAATCTTTAGTATTTATTTGCGTTTTTACACAGCCTCGGCCCATAAAGGACATTCATAAACTGTTAAATTTGGCGGATAAATAGTTAATCTCCATACCTTACTATTTTGAAGTATTATCAGGTTCAAGTTTTGATGTTTTCCTCAAAAAAAGGCTGAAACATGAATGTCATAAAACGCATATTAGTTGCTAATCAAGGTCGTGACCCTGAACGTTTAAAAATGAAATACGATTCGATGAGATCAAATTCATTTGTCTTTCTAAGAGGTACTTGCCATCTATTTTATGATCGATTACCTAAAGATGGAATTTTCAAATCTGCCCCTCTAACTTGGTGCTGCGGTGATTTGCATTTAGAAAACTTTGGTAGCTATAAAGGTGACAATAGACTAGTTTATTTTGATATTAATGATTTTGATGAAGCTGCATTAGCGCCATGCACTTGGGAGCTTAGTCGCATTATGACAAGCATACTTGTTGGAGCAAAATGCTACGGAATCTCGAATCAGCACGCCGAATCAATACTTGTAAAGTTTATTGATGGCTATATAGCAGAAATTCTTAATGGGAAAGCTAGATGGGTGGAAAGAGAAACTGCGACTGGCATTGTGAAAGACTTATTGGATGGCCTGCAAGGACGTAAACGTATTGAATTTCTGAACGCAAGAACACTAAAAAAAGGCAAACTTCGTAAAATTAAAGTTGATGGCCAAAAGGCACTTTCCGTTACTGAAGAGCAGCGCAAAAATGTTATAAGGTTTATGGATGGTTTTGCAAAAACGCAGCCCCATCCAGATTTTTTTAAAGTACTTGATGTAGCAAAAAGAGTAGCAGGCACAGGTAGCCTTGGAATTGATCGTTACGCCATCCTTGTAGAAGGTAAAAGCTCGCCTGATCAAAACTACTTATTAGATTTAAAAAAAGCATCCCCCTCATCCATCGCCTGTCATTTACCTTCCATCCAACCAGAATGGATCAGCCACGCTGACCGTATAGTCAACCTTCAATCTCGTATGCAAGCTGTTTCAATGGCTTTTTTGCATGCAGTATCTTTTGAAAAACAATCTTACGTATTGAAGGCATTACAACCATCAGAAAACAGAGTTCCATTAATCAATTATCACAATGATATTGAAAGCCTAGATGGGGCAATTAATGTAATGGCGCAGTGTGTCGCATGGGGGCAACTTCGGAGTACTGGCAGACAGGGTTCAGCTAACACTGACGCACTCATCGACTTTGCTCAGCGTAAGAGGTGGCGTAGCAAAATACTAGCGCTTTCACATCAACTGTCCCAACAGGTTCAAAGCGACTGGGAAGCCTATTGTAAAGCGTACGACAGCAAGGTTTTTTGTTAATACAGGGAGGCAGTTTTGGGCCAAACCAGTCGGACGATGTTCACAATGAATGACTGCTGTAACCGCTCAACGCTCCTATACACGCAAATTGAGTGTATTTACGGTTGACACTGCTTGTAACACCTCACCACTTTTGCTGTTTTGCACAAAAGCAGCTACTCCCATATTTTTTGATTTCCAACCAGATTTAAGTGTGATTTGTCGTTGCTGCGGTGCGACAGTTTTGTCGTCAATGGCTGCTTTTGAATAAGGATAGGATTTGAGTGGCTATTAAAAGTTCTGGATTAACACCAATTCAGATAGATAGTCATTTTTGCAATAAAAAAGCCAGAATTACTGGCTTTTTTACTGATCATTTACTTAGCATTTGTATGCCAGATAATTAATTACCTGCGTGTTTGCCGAGCCATTGTTGAGGGTTGATTTCACCAGCTCCAGATTTGTCCATCGCTGTGAAAATAGTTTTATGATAGTTAATGAATTCATCCTTAGTAACTTTATGGTCACCATCTTTATCCATCATACCCATCATCTTCATAGAACGTAATTCACGGCTATAGCCACCTGTTGCTAAACTTAATTTTGTTTTACCTTTTACGCCTACCCACTCTTTCATATCAACTGAGCCATCTTTATCTGTATCTAGCTCGTCAAATAAACTTCCA
>JBBQLN010000053.1:0-8369 GCA_038327905.1 Burkholderiales bacterium | reverse complement strand
TAAAGACATGTTGCTTAATTCGCTCAAAGTGCAAGATGTTGAGCTGAATGAAATTAAGGCAGAGCAAGAGTTTGATGGTTTGTTGGGTGATAGCTTACCTATGCAAGCTTTGCGCATGCAAATCACACAATTTGCTGATTCGCCTTTCCCTGTGTTGATTGAAGGCGAATCTGGTAGTGGTAAAGAATTAGTTGCGGGCAGTTTTCATCATACAAGTCAGCGCGTGTTGCAACCTTATTTGTCCGTCAATTGTGCTGCAATTTCACCATTATTAGCCGAATCTATTTTGTTTGGCCACACCAAAGGCGCTTTTACAGGCGCTATTGCTGCGCATGCTGGTTATTTTGAAGACGCTAGTGAAGGTACCCTTTTCTTGGATGAGATTGGTGAGCTGCCTTTAGAGTTACAGGCTAAATTGCTGCGCGTGCTTGAAAATGGCGAATATCAACGTATTGGCGAAACGCAAACGCGTAAAAGTCAGGCGCGCATTGTTGCCGCTACCAATCGTGACTTGCGCGCGGAAGTGCGTGCAGGTAAGTTTAGATCTGATTTATATCATCGTTTAAGTGTATTCGCTATACATGTACCACCAGTTAGAGATTTGGGCATTGATAAACATTTACTGCGTGAACATTTCACCCAGCTTTATGCTAAGCAGATAGGTCAAGCGCCATTTATTCTTGATGAGTCCGCAAAAGCGCGTTGGCTAGAGTATAAATTCCCTGGCAATGTACGCGAACTCAGAAATGTAGTGATTCGCTTAATCGCTAAATATTCAGGTAAAACCCTTAACGCAACTCAGTTGGTTGCTGAGTTCGATTTGTCAGAGCCAGAATCAACAGGCGCTAGCGGTGAGCCATTAAATATTAACGATGCGGCAGGTATGACAGCGCAAGCGCAACGTCATTTGCAGCGTCAAGCCAATGTGAGTTTAGATGCCGTATTGAAGAGCTGGGAGCGTGCGTATATTGAGGCGGCCATGCAAATGACGCATGGCAATCTGAGTCAAGCGGCAAAGTTGCTCAATGTGAATCGTACAACGCTGTACAGCCGAATGAGCACTACTGACGAAAACTAGAGCACAGCAACGGAAATAATTTGTATTATCCACACTTTGGCTTAAAAGAGCCGCCATTCAAAATCACCCCGAATACGGATTTTTTCTTTTCGGGCGGCAATCGTGGCGCAGTGTTAGATGCGCTAGTGTATGCCATCACTAACGGTGAAGGCATCATCAAAGTAGTCGGCGAAGTAGGCAGTGGCAAAACCATGCTTTGCCGTATGCTGCAAACGATACTGCCTGAAAAAATCGAAAGCATCTACCTAGCAAACCCAAGTGTAGCTCCAGAAGACGTATTGCATGCCATTGCCTTTGAGTTGCAACTTAAAGTGCCTAAAAATGCTGATCGCTTAAAAGTCATGCAGTTACTGCAAGCGCATTTGCTCAATCGCCACGCAGAAGGTCGCCAAGTAGTGATTTTTGTCGAAGAAGCGCAGGGCATGCCGCTAGGGACGCTAGAAGAAATTCGACTGTTATCTAACCTAGAAACTAAACAAGATAAGTTATTGCAAATTGTCTTATTTGGGCAACCAGAACTTGATACTAATTTGAGCGAAACGCATATTCGCCAGTTGCGTGAACGCATCACACACAGCTTTCATTTAGAGCCATTAGGCACTAAAGATATTGGCGAATACTTGATTCTGCGTTTGCGTGCAGCTGGCTATCATGGCCCACATTTGTTTTCAGAAGCAGCAATTAAAAAACTGTCAGCTTCAGCAGAAGGCCTGGCGCGACGTGTGAATATTTTGGCGGATAAATCACTATTAGCGGCTTATGCGGATAATGTATATCAGGTTACGCCCAAACACGTAAAAGCGGCAATACAAGATAGCGAGTTTGGCCGTAAAACCACCAATTACAAACAATACTTTATAGGCGCAAGTTTATTGATAGGCCTGTTGGCTGCAGCGATGGGCTATGCATGGTGGCAATATCAACACCAGCCAAAAACTGTGGATGTTGAAGCCAAAAATATAGTGAGCAAAACGCCAGTAGCGAATAAAGTGGCTATTGCAACTCAGCCAAAAAAAGTGAAAACAGAAATACCAGTTACTACCGCAACTTCACCAGCCGTAAGCAATACTACAATACCTGCTCCAAATGCTGGTGTTGCCGTTTTGCCAGCTACGACAGCACTAATAAGCCAAACCATTCCTGTAAATGGAGTCCAATCAGCTACTACTGTTCCAACAACAAATGTGCCAGCTCAGTCAGTAGCAATACAGGCACCTATAGCTGAAGCACCTGCTACGTCTGTTCCTAGTCAAACGCCCCCCTTAAATACAGCCGAGATTAAAACCTTGGTAGATAAGCGTTTAGAGGTGACTAGAGGTTTGTTGTTAAGCCGTCAACCCAGCACAATTACATTACAGATTAAGTCGTTACCAACAGATTCGAAGTTGCTGGGTGAGCAAAAGAAAGATGATCAATTAAAAGCGGAATTGAATAGAATTAGCCAGCAACTAGAAATAGACAACATCTATCTCTATAGAAAAAATCAAAATGGTCAAATCTACACAGTGATTTTATACGGAGCATTTACTGAGCGAAGCGAAGCGTTGACTTCCCTTAAAAATTTACCTGTGCCTATCAAAAACAACAAACCTTACTTACGCACTTTTGCTGGGATAAATAAAGATATTGAGCAAACGCAATAAATATGGCGTGTAACTTATTGTAAACATTTGATATTCTTTCAATATTTCTTGCATTTTTTGAGTTATTATGCAAAATGTACAAAAGAATGTAATTTGAGCAATAAGCTGGGGGTGGGACTGTGTTAAACAACAAACAAATATTAGGGCATTTATGCATGATGCTTGTTTTAGGCATGTCGGCGTGCGCACATCAATCTAAAATTAAGCCTTCAAATGGCCATATAGATGGTCAAAATACAAGTACGCAACAATCTTCAGTGCAAGCAACCGCAAGCAGCTCAACTGATGGTAAGCCTGCCAACGCTAATATTCCTAAACCGGTTACTAACAACACCTATCTACCCCCACCAAAACCAAAGGCTAAAGCACAGTTTTACAGCATTGTTGTATACGATACGCCCGTTAAAGAAGTGCTATTCGCCATCGCGCGTGATAGCAAACTTAATATTGATATTCATCCTTCAATTCAAGGTCGAGTCACGTTGAACGCTGTAGATCAGACCTTGCCAGCTATTTTGGAGCGTTTATCTAAACAGGTTGATTTGACTTATAAAATTCAAGAAAATGTTTTAATTATTACGCCAGATCAGCCGGTATTGCGAACTTATGCAGTGGATTATGTGAATATGTCGCGAGATTCAACAGGGTTTATTGGCGCGGCAGCGGAGATATCTAATACAGGTCAAGGAGCATTGGATAGTGCGAGTAGTTCTAGTGGTAATAGCTCGAAAACATCTATAGTCAGCGAATCAAAAAGCCATTTCTGGGAGACTTTAGAGAAGAACATTAAAGATATATTGGCAGAAACCGATAAAGAAGTGATTGTTGCTAGAACAAATAGTTTATCTGCTACCAATCAAAAAAGTGCAAACAATACACAGTCAGCCAAGAAGCAGGATGCAGATGTGACGAATGCTACTACCCTCGAGAAAGAGAAAGAAGATGCAAAAAATGAATATAAAACATTGTTTGCGGGCACTGTAATCGTAAACCGAGAAGCTGGCTTTATAAATGTACGTGCAACTAATAAGCAGCATGAAAAAGTACGGGAATTTTTAGATAAAGTAATGGGAAGTGCTAAGCGCCAAGTATTGATAGAAGCTACAATCGTAGAAGTAAGGTTAAATGATGGTTATCAAGCTGGAATAGATTGGAGCCGTCTTGGTAGTATTGGCAGTTCTGGTTTTGTGTTTTCTCAGGTATTAGGACCACAAATATTAGGTCCACAAATTGTTACTTCCTTAAATAAGGCCTTAAATGTTTCTAACAGTCAACCTCCTGGTATTGTTGCTGGATACGCCAATGGTAACCGAGGAATATTAGGCTCAGTTCAATTGTTAGAGCAGTTTGGTAAAACTTCTGTACTTTCTAGCCCAAAAATAATGGTACTAAACAATCAAACAGCGGTACTTAAAGTGGTAGATAATTTAGTGTATTTTACCGTAACAACTACTCCTGCGGTTCTTGGCACTAGTGGTAACATTCCCCCTACTTCAACTTCGAAAGTTAACTCTATACCGGTGGGTGTAGTCATGACGGTCACGCCGCAAATAAACAACACTGGCAATGTGAATATCAATGTGAGACCTACTGTTTCTCGTAAAGTGGGCGATGCAGTAGATCCTGTGAATATTGGAAATCTAGTACCAATTATCCAAGTGCGTGAAATGGAGTCAATGCTTCAAATAGCCAGTGGTAATACAGCAATATTGGGTGGGTTGATGCAAGATGAAGCAACCGTTGCAACGGATAGGGTGCCTGGGTTGTCAAAAGTACCAGTTGTTGGAAATGCATTTACTGGTAGGAATAATGCTACTCGTAAAACAGAGCTAGTGATTTTCTTGCGACCAACAGTGATTAACAACGCAAGTCTGGAAAGTGACGAGCTAGCTAGCTACAAACAATATTTGCCAACTCAAGCGCTTGAAAGAGCTTCAGAAGCAGAAGCAGAAGCAGAAGCTGAAAATGAAAGGTAAACTTTTATATGAGTTTACTCATTAAAGCATTAGATCACTTAGAAAAAAATAAGCAGGCGGAAAAAGACAAAAAGCAAACGGGTGAATACGTGGCTGATGAGGCGCTGATGCTTGAATTAATGCCAGTTGAACCAAAAGAACCTGAAGCTCTGCTGACTATTGAAGATACGCCTACAGTTGTAACCTCATCGGTGAATATTGAGTCAGAAAGTATTCAGCTTATTGCGCCCAGAGAGATATCGCTCGAGGAGGAGGCAGGTTTAACAGGTGATCCCTTTATTGCCAGTAAATACGCCAAACCTAAATCTGCTGCTAAAGTCTCAAATAAATCAGTATCAGAAACAAAGCCATTAAAAAATCTCACACTAGAAGCTCCTCAACCTACTAGCACTAAAAATAATGCGACAGCTTCACCTCAAGCGTCAGCTTTTCAAATGGTGAATGATGAGTTGAATCAAAAAGCAGCAGCTAAAGTGTTTGTTGCTAACAAAGAAGTGAAGGCACCTAGCTCAAAACTTGCGTTAATTAGCTTGGGCGTTGTGGGTGCATTGCTGGTTTTGCTTGGTTTGCAAGGCTATGATTATATTAAAGCATTGGCTACGCCAAATGCAGTGGTGCTAGCACCTAGTGCGCCTATACAGCCACAAGTGGCAGTGGTAACCCCTGTTGAAGTGCCTCCAGTCAGCACGCCGCCTCCAGCCGAAGTTGCAGCCCCAATACAAGAGATTCAATCAGCAAACGAGTTGAGTGCGCTTGATAACCCTGATACTAAAACAGGAGCTAGAGTATTTAAAGATAAAGAGTTGGAAAAATCTACCGTTAATGAAGATGTTATCGAAGCTGAGCCGAGAAAAACATCAACTAGAGAAGCCAGCAGTAAGAGATCTAATACGAATAACGATAGCACTGCTAACGCTGAAGATGCTTACTACGCAGTGCCGAGAAGCAACAAAAAACAAAAAACAGTTGAGTTGGTCAGCAAAGTACAATCGCAGGGCGTAGATCCAACATTGCTTGCGGCCTATCAAGCGTTTACACGCGGTGAAAATGCAGATGCGCAGCAGCAATATAGACAAGTATTACAGCGTGATGTGCGTAATGTAGATGCCTTACTTGGCATGGCAGCAATTGCGCAGCGACAGGGGCGCGATGCTGATGCGCAAGGCTGGTATCAGAAAGTATTGGAAATAGAACCTAGAAATAGCATCGCACAAACAGCAATAGTTAGCCCACAAGCCAATCCGGATGCGGTAGGCACAGAAAGCCGTATTAAAAACATGCTAGCGCAGCAACCTGAAAGTGCTAATTTAAATGCTGCTTTGGGTAATTTATATGCTGAACAAAACCAATGGCCTTCTGCGCAAGATGCTTATTTTAACGCGAGTCGTTTAGCGCCAAATAATGCAGATTATGCATTTAATTTGGCGATTAGTTTAGACCAAATGGGTAAACAGAGCTTGGCTCTGAAGCAGTATCAGCGTGCTTTAGATTTGCTTAATAAATCTGGCGCAAACAGTCCAGATAGAGCGCAGTTAGAGGCGAGAATTCGCGAGCTGCAATAATGAAAAAACCATCAAAATGACATTTTTAAAAAAATTAGTAGTAGGTAAATTGAATGGCTGAGCAAAAGCGTAAACCTCGCTTAGGTGAGTTAATGGTTCAGCAAGGGCTGATTAGCCCTGATCAGCTACGTATTGCACTTACTGAGCAAGAGCATAGTGACCTACCGTTAGGCCGTCAGTTGGTGCTATTGGGCTTTGTAACAGAAATCATGGTGCGTGATGTTGTTGCGGACACGATCGGCTTTGAGAGTATCGATTTATCGACCATCGTGGCCGATGTTGATGCGCTAAAATTAGTGCCACAAGATTTTTCTCGCCGTTATCATTTGCTTCCCGTCGCTTATGAAGAGCCAACTAAGACTTTGGTAGTTGCGATGGCTGATATGTTCAACGTGGTTGCGTTGGATCAGCTGCGCGCCATGCTTGGTGGGCGTATTCAAATTCGCCCTTTACTAGCGGCCGAAGCGCAGCTTGAAGAATATATTGACCATTTTTATGGTTACGAGTTATCGGTTGATGGCATTCTGCGTGAAATTGAAACAGGTGAAATTGATTACAACAGCCTAAGTGCAGATGGCGATGAATACACGCAACCCGTAGTGCGTTTAGTGGGTGCATTATTGATGGATGCGGTTAAGCGCGGTGCATCTGATATTCACTTTGAGCCTGAATACGCATTTTTACGCATACGCTACAGAATTGATGGTGTACTTCACCAAGTGCGTAGCTTGCATAAAAGTTATTGGGGCGGTGTTGTGGTGCGTCTAAAGGTGCTGAGCGGTATGGATATTGCAGAAACACGCGCACCGCAAGATGGTCGTTTGAGCATGAATTTATGCGGCCGTCCGATTGATTTTCGGGTATCGAGCCACCCGACAATAAATGGCGAAAACATCGTATTGCGTGTGTTGGACAGAGAAAAGTCCATTATTCCGATGGAGCGGATGGGTTTACGCCCAAGTACGCTAGAGGAGTTGCGCATTATGATGACCCGCCCGGAGGGTATTGTGATTGTTACTGGGCCAACGGGTAGTGGTAAAACTACCACGCTCTATTCATTATTATCTTATCGAAACACCGAAGCTGTAAATATCATGACTTTGGAAGATCCCGTGGAATATCCCGTTTCAATGATGCGCCAAACCTCGGTGGCTGAAGTTAATAAAGTTGATTTTGCCAACGGTATTCGCTCGATTATGCGTCAAGACCCAGACATTATCTTGGTTGGTGAGGTGCGTGATGAGGATACTGCAACCATGGCATTCCGCGCCGCAATGACTGGTCATCAAGTGTTTACAACGTTGCACACTAACTCGGCGTTGGGCGTTTTTCCACGCTTATCGGATATCGGCATTTTGCCAGACATCATGGCTGGCAATATCATCGGTGTGGTTGCGCAACGATTAGTGCGCGTGCTTTGCCCGCACTGTAAAGAACCGCATGAGTTAGACGATGTACAGCGTAAAATTTTACGACTTAAAACTAGTGATAAACCCAAAATATTTAAACCAAAAGGCTGTAAGCAATGCAACCAAACGGGTTATCGCGGGCGTATGGCGATCATTGAATTATTACGTATCGATAGCGAAATGGATTCGCTAATTTCACGTCGCGCCCATTTAGACGAGCTCCAAAAAATGGCCATGGACAAGGGTTTTGTTACCTTGGCAGAAGATGGCGTGCGCCGTATTATGGAAGGCTATACCAGCTTGGCAGAAGTGATGCGCGTGATTGATTTAACTAGTCGTTTAAATTCGTAGTTTTGAATGCCGTCATTTAATTACAAAGCGATTGATCAAGCTGGTCGTCCAGCAATGGGGCAGATGGATGCGCTCAACGAGGTGGATTTAGAAATCCGCCTAGAACGAATGGGCTTAGATTTAATCACGTTTCGTGCCGTTGCTAAGTCTGCTAGCTTGCTAAGTGGTAGTAAGGTGAGCAATCAAGACTTGGTGATGTTTTGCTTTCAGATTGAGCAGTTAAGTAGTGCTGGCGTGCCGTTATTAGAGTGTTTAACTGACTTACGTGAAAGTAGTAATAACCCGTATTTTCAGAAAGTGTTAGGTGCTATTAGTGCAGAAGTAGAAGGCGGTAAAATGCTTTCACAGGC
>JBBQLN010000052.1:0-8602 GCA_038327905.1 Burkholderiales bacterium | reverse complement strand
GTAAAGCACACCTTGGCTCGCTGGTGGTAAAGTCGTTACTGTTACGGCAGTAATGGTGCCGTCAATGTCAGTGCCTGATAGGTTTAATGGAATTGGACTGGTTGGATCTTCATTACCCGTAGCTGGGGTTACAACTGCTACGGGTGGGTTATTCGATATACCAGGATTATTTAGGCCATATCTATCATCATCTTTAGCGACATACACTTCAGGCTGTAATCTTCCATCAGTATTGTAATCATAAGCAAATTTGAATCTATTTAGATCATCAGTAATTCTTAGCAAGTCAACGAAGCCAAAACCATGAACGGTAAACATGCCGTTACCACCCGCAGCCGTTTCTTCTAGCACCTCATTAATATCTTTACCACCTTCAATCGCTTTAATGACGGTATCAATAGTCGCAACATTCACAGCGCTATCTAAAGTATCCGGTGCAATCAGATTAGTGAGCTCAGGCGTAAAGGCGACCAATTGCTCAGCAGCAATATGTATCACTCGACCATTGGCAAGCTCTAAATCAACAAACACGCCCTTCGCGGTTTGTATACTATCACCCGACTGAATGGTGTCACCTAAATGTAGATCTCGCTTAGCACCATTATCTGAAAGTGCTACTGCTGAACCTGTCATTGCTACGATTCTGCCGATGATTGCCATGATTTTGTCCTAATTAAATCTTAATTAATGTGAAATGCTAAATATTCAGTTTTAAATTGTTTCGTGTTGCTTACATACTTTTTCTACAGTCGCATTTAATACCCTATTTCGTCATAAATATATTGTACTAATGGCCAATAGAGTGAAGATAAAACCACTTATATTTAAGCCTACAAAATAGAAATGCAACACAAAAGCCATCTACATCTAAAGATGTTGCTATTCACCTTAACGGTATAGTTGAGAAAAACTTGATATTAATTATCAAATATTTACCTATTCATAAGCTTGCATCGTTAAAGTAATGGAGTGCCAGATTTCGGGTTTTATAAAAAAATTAGACCAACTCAAAACACCAATTAACTTCATTGCTTTGATTGTATTGGTTTTTTTCTGCATTTCTGGCATTTATGCAGCCAACTGCGACTTCAGCAAACTAAGCGGCTTTGCCAAACAAAGATACGGCGACAACGCCTATAAAGACATATTAGAGCTTGAGCAATTAATCAATCAACTAAAAACAGCCCCTGAAGCTGAAAAACTAAAAAAAATAAACGATTTTTTTAACCAAAAAATTGAATATGCTGAAGATATAGATTTGTGGGGACAATCTGATTATTGGGCAACACCATTAGAAGCAATAGGCCGCCAAGCGGGTGATTGTGAAGATTACAGCATTGCTAAATACGTGTTTTTAAAAGTATTAAACGTGCCTAACGATAAACTTCGGCTCACTTATGTGCGTGCAGAACTCAACTTTGATGGCATACGGGCAGTAAGAGCGCACATGGTGCTTAGCTATTACCCCACGCCACAATCTACTCCCCTCATTTTAGACAGCTTAAAACCAGAAATTTTACCTGCATCTAGCAGAACTGATTTAACGCCAATTTTCAGCTTTAACGACAAAGGCATTTGGGTAGGGTCAAGCAGCAAACCAAAAGGCGAAGCCGCCTCTCACCTTTCTAAATGGCGCGATGTATTAACACGCATGCAAGCGGATGGAATAGAATAAACGAAAGTAAGGATATTAAAATGTCACTCATAAAACAACTTTGGTTAGCAATCATATTTATACTCATACTCGCGACTGGCGGTAGCTTCGTATTAAGTACGCTCTCGAGTAAGAATTATTTACAAGAGCAATTGCAGATAAAGAATATAGACAATGTCACGTCGCTTGCACTATCCATGTCGCAGATGCAAAAAGACCCGACAACAATAGACTTACTCATTTCCGCACAGTTTGATTCTGGCCACTATCGTTATATCGGTCTATTTGACCCAAACGGAAAAATGATCAGCGAACGCGTGAATGCCAACAGTAAAACCAAAGCACCCATTTGGTTTACCAAGCTAATCCCAATTAAAGCCCAGTCTGGCGTAGCGGATGTGCAAGATGGTTGGAAGCAATACGGCTCTCTAACTTTAGAAAGCGACTCTAATTTTGCATACGATAAACTTTGGGACTCCACCTTACAAATCGCACTTTGGGCATCGCTCATTGGCTTGCTTGCTTGTTATGGTGGTGGAAAAATACTAGAGAAAATCCTGAAGCCGCTTGATGATGTTGTGGGTCAAGCCAAAGCGATTGGTGAGAATCGTTTCATCATTATCACCGAACCAAAAACTACCGAGTTTAAAGCCCTAGTTAATGCAATGAACGGCTTATCAAACCGCATTAAAAATACCGTCACCGAAGAGTCATCTAGACTAGAAGAATTACGCTTTCAAGCCAACTTTGAGCCTATCACTGGCCTGATGAATTTTGAATACTTTATCCGCAGAGTCAACGCAAGTATTAGCCATGAAGAAACTTTTAGTTCGGGCATTTTAATCGTCACTCGACTTTCTAACCTTGCGCAAATTGACCAAACAATTGGCCACCAGGAGACCAATGCACTATTAAAAAAAGTTGGTGATGCTTTAGATAATGAATGCAAAAATCACCCATACCTTTACGCTGCCCGTCTAACGGGTACAGATTTTGGGATATTCTGCAATCAACCATTAGATACCGATACGCTGGGTTTGCAAATAAAAGAGTTGTTAATCAATGTCAGCCAAACTAAGCAAGAACTTATAAGCGCTAATTTCTTAACTGTGGCGATTAATGTCACAAAATCAGATGCCGCAGAGAACCTGGTTTCTATTTTAGAAGCTGCTGAAAAATTCATCTCATTTGTCGATAGCGTGGTGGACAAAATGAATGTTAAGCACAGAAATACGCTGCATGTGATTAATCATAGCGACCTCGCACAATATAGAAATGATGATCAAGAAAAATGGCTAAAACTGCTGACATCCGCGCTGGATAACAGAAGAATCAAACTTGAGCCTTATCCAGTGATTCATCAAAATGGTCAGCTCATTCATAATGAAAGCCCTGTTAGACTTCAATTAGAGCCTAATGGTAAATGGTATTGTGCTGGTGAGTTTATCGGCTGGGCAACGCAACTGAATTTAATGAGTCGCGTGGATGAGTTGGTATTAGAAACTGCACTGGGTAAGTTAGCGACTAGTGCTGAATCTATCGGTATCAACCTTTCAGCGAGCGCCATTTGCAATCCTGATTTTATTGAAAAGGCATGCAAACTGATTAAATTAAATATAAGCATCGCCAATCGATTATATTTTGAAGTCCCTGAAAAAAGCGCCTTTGAACATTTAGTTGAATTCCGCGAATTTTGCAGAAAAATTAAATCACTCGGCTGCAAAATTGGTATTGAACACGTTGGTGCGCGAATCTCTAGCTTAGGTGAGTTGCATGATTTAGGTTTGGATTATATCAAAGTCGACGTTTCAATCATTAAAGATATTGATAGCAATGAAGCCAACAAAACATTATTGCGAGGCCTATGCATGATCGCTCACTCAATCGGCGTTATGGCCATTGCTGAGGGCGTTCAAACTGATAATGAACGAGATTGCCTAAAACAAATTGGCGTTGATGGAATGACTGGGCCAGGTATTAAAGCGCACTAAGCGAATGAACGAAAGTAGTGACAACACTCGCCACTCAGAGCTGCTTAGCAACCTCTAACAAATACTTTGAATTTACCTGCAGAAATTTAGTGTTTATAGTTGTTGTTAAGCATTAAAGCTAACTGCAGCCTATCTTTAGCGCCAAGTCGCTCAAAAATAGAAGCCAAGTGCGCTTTCACGGTGCGCTCGGTAATATTTAAAACTCTAGCAATTTCTTTGTTGCTCAAGCCTTTTGATGCTTCTATGGCCACTTCTTTTTCGCGTTTTGTGAGTTTTTCTAATAAACCCTCGACTTGTTCAGGACGATTTGTGACTAGTTTAGTTGAAGCCTCTATCAGGCCTTGCAAAATGTCCTGCCCTACCCATAAGCCGCCATGACTAATCACTGCTTTAATTTCTTTAAGCACTAATGGTGCAATATGCGCGTGACAATAACCCATTGCACCTAGTTTTAATGCGTGAATTGACTCGGCATGATTAGGCGCGTTCGCTAACACCACAATCTTTGCACCTTCATAGTTCTTAATGATAGTGGCAACGGCATTTTCCATCCACTGCTGCCTATCTTCGTTCATATGTAGCCAGAAAATAATAGCTTCACTTTTTTTGCTTTTAGACTTTGTAGTCTTAACAACTTCTGGCACTGTCGCAACTAATGTTGACTTAGAAAATGCTTTCACCCAACTGTCTATATGCGCAGGCAATCTGCTAATAAAAATATCCTGCATACTAGCGCTCACTAAACGCGTAAGACTTCGCCTTTAATACTGGCTTAAGCAAGTATGAGAGCACGGTTTTCTTACCAGTCATAATATCCACCTGAGCCACCATGCCCGGAATAATAGGCAGGCCTTTACCCAAACTAGATTTTAAGGTTTTTACTCGAACCACATAGTAGGCATTACCTTTTTCATCAACAACTGAGTTGGCTGAAATGCCCTCCACTTTGCCATCTAAAGCACCGTAAATGCTGTAATCATAAGCAGTGAGTTTAACGATAGCAGGCTGCTCTAGGCGAATAAAAGCAATGTCTTTAATTTGAATTTTAGTTTCTAAAATTAAAGCTTCATCCGTAGGCACTATTTCTAGCACCTCTTTACCAGGCTGTATCACGCCTCCAACAGTGTTGGAATATAAGCGGCTCACCTTACCGTTAACAGGTGACGTTAATGTAGCCTGCTTCACTTTATCGGTAAGGCCTACACTAGTTTCGGAAATACTATTTAAGCGCGCAGTCACGTCATTTAGCTCTGTACGTACCTTGCTTTTAAAAGTTTGCTCAACTTCTGTGACTTTACGCCTAGCTTCAGCAACTGATGATTCAATGCGACTAATCTGCGCACGCGCTTGGTCAATATCACCTTTTGCTTTTGTTACTTCTCGCTCTAACTTCAGAATATCAATATCCGAAACAGCACCACTGGCTAATAAGGGCTTATTAGCAGCTAGCTCTTTAGTTGCGGATTCAAAGTTTTTATTAGCAACTTCTTTACGATACTGCACTTCAACTAATTCTTTCTGCCTTTGATCCATTTGATCTCGCGCAATATTGACACCCGACTGTAGCTCGTCCTTACTAATAGTGTATAACTTATACTCCTGATCATAGGTTTGCGGAGCGTCTTTTAACACCTCATCTGGTGGCGTAAATGGCGTGTCATTGGCTAAAGCTTTTAATCTAAATTTCTTTGCTAACAATGCCAAATACTGGGTTTGATTCTCTCTTAAAGATGACACAGCACGCGTTTGATCAATACGAATAAGCGGCGCACCTACTTTAACTGTTTGCCCTTCAGCCACCAGAATTTCAGAAACTATACCGCCATCTAAAGACTGAATCACTTGCACTTGTTTAGAAGGAATCACCTTGCCTTCACCACGTGTCACTTCATCTACCTTGGCAAAAAATGCCCAAAGAATTAATACAGCAAGAGCAGCGGCAATGCTATATAACAGCACTTTGGCTCTTAGCGGCGTTTGCTCTAAAATAGCTAAGTCTGATTCATCGTTCCAATTTAAATCCTCCCTAGTTTCCTTAGGTGCCATTTTATCTATGAGATGATAAATTGGCTTAGTAAGCCAGCCTTGCTTCTTGAAAGCTTCGTTTAACTGGCCAATTTTTTTAAATAGATTTTCACTCATAGCGCTTTACCTACCTTGCCACTGCGTAATGCATCTGTTACCTGCTCTTTAGGGCCATCAGCCACAACTCTGCCAGAATCAATCACAATGATTCTATCAACCAAGTCATACAAAGCAGAGCGGTGAGAAATTAATACTAATGTTTTACCTTTTGTAGCTTCTAAAAGACGGCGTTTAATTGCATCTTCTCCTGAGTGGTCCATGGAGCTTGTCGGTTCATCTAGTAACAAAATCGCAGGATTATCAATCAGTGCTCTAGCGATGCCAACACCTTGTCGTTGCCCTCCAGAAAGGGTTTCACCACGCTCACCAATGAGCATATCAAAACCTTTAGGGTGCGCATTAATGAACTCATCAATACCACCCACTTGAGCGGCAGCAAGTATCGCAGCAGCATCAACATGCTGTGCTGAAATAGTTAAGTTATCGCGCATCGTGCCATAAAATAAATGTGTATCCTGCTGTACATAGCCCACGCAGCGTCTTAATTCAGCGGGATCAATTTGACGCGTATCGATGCCATCGACCAAAATCGCACCTGCGGTAGGTTGATATAAGCCCAGCATTAATTTATGTAGTGTGGATTTACCTGACCCCATGCGCCCTAATAAAGCCACATGCTCACCTGCTTTAATTTTGAATGACACCTTAGTTAGCGCGTCTTGTTCAGTGCCAGGATAACTAAAACTCACTTCTCTAAATTCAATATTGCCAGTAAATGCTGGGCGCGATAGAAATTTAGCATCGACTGGACGCTCTACAGGACGCTTCATAATTTCATCTAATGAAGTAAGCGCAGTAGCAGCATTGTGATATTGCGTCAGCAAACCAGCCGTTTGCGCAATCGGCACTAGCGCGCGAGAAGCCAGCATCGTGCAAGCAATCAATCCACCCATGGTTAAATCACCATTCACCACTAAATAAACACCCAACACAACCAGTGAAATGTTAATCAGCTGTTGAATCGTACTTGCGCCATTATTAATGGATGAAGATAACAGTTTTAACTTACTCGATACTTCAGTGAGAAAATGTGCGCTTTGCTCCCACTTGCGTTGCATTTGACCTTCAATCCCCAGCGCTTTCACCGTTTCAAGGCTGACCAAACTTTCAATCAAAGTAGCATTTCTTACAGCACTTGCACGATACATAGTTTCGGAAAGTTCGTGCATTTTAGTTTGCACACTAAATGAATACACTAGAATTAAAATTGCACCAACAATCACGGGAATAACCATATACGGAGAAATCCATGCCATCACCACAATGAATATCAAACCAAATGGAATATCAATAAGCGTTGTAATTGTGGCAGAGGTGATGAAATCACGTACAGTTTCAAACGAGCGTAAATTTGACGCAAAAGAGCCTACTGAGTTAGGTCGCTGCTCAAGACGAATACCCAAGACTTGTTCCATGATACGCGCTGTGAGTTTTACATCTATACGTGCGCTTGCCCAATCGAGAAAATAGGCGCGTAATGTTCTGAGCACTAAGTCTCCAAGAATCATCAGTGAGATACCGATTGCCAAGACCCACAATGTCTCGACTGCTCGATTCGGCACCACGCGATCATAAACGTTCATGGTAAAGAGTGGCATCGCCAAAGCAAATATATTTACCACAAAAGCGGCCACCATAATATCGCGGTAAATGCGACTATTTTCAGCCAACGTACCCCAGAACCAGTGACGAACTCGCACTTTACCAACGATTGGTGTGCGTTGATCAAACATAAATTTTGGTTTTGCTACAATATAATAGCCAGAGAATCGCTCTTCTAATTCATTGATAGCAATTAATATTTCCGCATCACCAAGCTCTGGAAAAACTACATGCGCTTTATTTTCAGTGAAATCTAGCTTGGTGATAACGCAAGCCTCTTCGTCTTTCAGCAATAAAATTGCAGGCAAGAATTCAGATCGAATTTTATCAAGAGGTTTGTTTAATATAGTCACTGCCAAATTAACACGCTCAGCAGAACGCTTAACCAACGCAGGGGTCATTTTACCAGCGCGAAGCGGTAACCCAGAAATTAAGGCATCTCTGGAGGTTGAGACATTTTGAATTCGACAAATAAGAACGAGGCTATCCAATAAGGTATCCACGACACCTATATTTCCAACCTTAGCATTTGTAATTTGAGCTAAATCCTCTGCACTCATGTTTTTTCCTGTTAGTAATTGCAACGAAAAGCTAATAGTAAAAATTACATATTAATCACGTGACTTCAAGCCAGCAGCAAGTTTAATGCCAAACCAACTTAATCTGTATAGAAATGTATAGCAATGCCTATCTTACGGGCACAATTTTACATAGCTTTACATACTCAAAGCCATTCACAGCCTATAACGACCATTTAATAATGGTAGATCTATAGGTTAATATAACGTAGAAACTAAATATTGAATCTTTAGTTTAAACTGTTTTTATAGGCTAATTTGGAAGTTGCGTTACAAGTGATAATTTATGAAATCAATAACATAAATTATAAGGGTGAGTTGGAGGCGCGAACCGCATTCATTTATTTAATTAAATCAATAAATTAAAATAGCTATACCCAATAACACATCTTTCATTGTTTAAAACACTTCAATATTTATAACATTTTTGAAAAAATTAGTGCATTTAGGGCATTCGGCTCAAGCAAGAGATGGGAAAGCGTGTACCTGTTTGTAGTGGTTGAATAAAGCTGGACACTCTAATCGGATGCTAAACTCATCTTGAAGGAGTGCTAAATGAAAAATGCTAGGCCTATTTACGAAACAAGTTATAAATTAGAAGTTGCAAAAATGGTCGTTGACCAAGGATTGAC
>JBBQLN010000051.1:0-9142 GCA_038327905.1 Burkholderiales bacterium | reverse complement strand
TTTTTAGCTTTATGTTTCAAAATGGCAAAAATCAAATCCTGCTTGCGCATTCGGCTAGCATTATCAATTTCATCGGCAATAGCCATTTCTACTAGCTCAGTAACGGGTAAATGCTTAAGGTCGGATAAGTGCATGGAGGCTCGCTAAAACAAGAGTTGTGTGGGGCAAGATTGAGTGATACGGATTTAAATTAAATGATAATTTCAATGAAATGCTTGATTTATAAAGATTTAAAAATCAAGCATTTATGATTACACGTACAGCGTAAAGGGTTTAGATGTTGCTGTCAATAAATGCAGTTAATTGAGATTTTGATAATGCACCAACTTTTGTCGCTTCTACATTACCATTTTTAAATAACATTAATGTTGGAATGCCACGAATACCATATTTCGGCGGCGTTAGCTGGTTGTCATCAATGTTGAGTTTGCCAACTTTTAGTCGACCTGCATACTCTTTAGAAATTTCATCTAAAATTGGCGCAATCATCTTGCAAGGGCCACACCATTCTGCCCAGTAGTCTACTAAAACTGGAAGTTGTGACTGTAAAACGTCTTGCTCAAAACTTGCGTCGTTAAGATGTGTGATGTGCTCGCTCATGGGAAACCTCTAATTGGATAATGCTTTTAAAAAAATGAATTACGTATCGTAACGAAAAAAACTGTTTTAGTGAAGTGCCAAATGACAAAGATATAATTAAATCAAATTTCTCAGTTTATGTTGTGTTGTAGGACACATTCAGATAAAAATAGTTTTACTAACTAATTACGCTGTATTGCATGCGTTCAAAATGATGTGAGCGTTCGACAATTTTAGTAAGCATCACTATGTGCGTATTGTTATTGTATGAAATGGACAATTGACGTGCAGGTTGGTAGGTGCCAACTCTCGCAATAATAGTCGCAAGTTGTTTTACGGCAACAATTTCAGGCAGTAATAATACCATTTCTTCACGTCCAGTGACATCAATGCGTGCTGTAGCGCTCTGAGCACGAGGGGCAATCAGTTGTACGCCTATGTCTAACCTGTCTCTACTTCCACAGGCTGCCCACCGAACTAAGCCTATTGACCAGTGTTGCTCACCCTTTGTTTTGAAGCCTAATAAGCCACCAATACGTATATTTTTTTCTGCGGTTGGGTGGCGGCGAACTGACATGCCGATTGCACTAATATTAATGATATGCCAGCGTGATGGATCAGCTATATTTTCGCTACGCTGCTGGACTTTATCAATTAGAGCGCCATCCTTAACATCTACATTTCCGCTAGAGAAGTGATGTATTGCATTAATGCCCGATACAATTTCAATTTCACCCTCTGAGTTGGTGCGATTGAAAATACGTTTTTGTGTGATACCCCAATGTTTAATGAGGTAGGTCAATAAATCGATATATTCTTCACGATTTGCATTTGCAGGAATTCCACCATCTTTTGGCAGTTGATTATTTTGCAGCGAGCTTAAATTTTGATGGATGGCGATAACTAAATCTAGCGTTTGTAAAAGAATGTCGCTATCAGGATTTGGCACCGCTTTCTTCTTGCTGTATGAAACAGGCGGCTTGTTTGATGATAAGTTAACAATGAAGCAACTGGTTGTTATTTCCAAAGGAGCGACAATAGATATTTTTGCATTTTCAACATGAAATGCTAAATATTCCGCAGCTAAGCGCATATTTTTTTGAGTTAAGTGCTGGGGGTCAGCAAGTGACATCAATAAAGCATGTTTGTAAGTGTTTTCTATTGTGTTAGCGATGGCAGCAGTTGAGCCAACCACAGTCTTTTCTTCATCCACTTTAACATTTTGTATGCCAAGTTTAATCGCACAATAATAAAGCTGGTGTAAATCGCTCCAGATGTGTTCTGGGGGTGTGGAGTACGTTTGATAATACGTTAACGCATGTTCCGCTACCGCATGCATGCCCCGCTGTATGGCGTTTGCAGAGCTTTTATCAGTACCTAGTTTAATGAGTTGATTTTGTAAATCGACTAACACAAGTTTATAACCAAAACCTAGCTCTAGCCATAATGATTCAACTGCTGAGGCAGCTAATTTAGCTTTATCATGTAAAGGTAGCGCAGCATTGCTATAATCCTCAGCAAGCGCTTGAACGGTACTAATTAATAGTGGTCTATATGCGTCTAAAGCTTGCGCTCTATTGCTGGGAGAGATTTTTTGGCGGTTTAATATTTCCAATTCACTGTGCAAGTGTGAAGCAATGTCCAGTGGATTTTTAGCAACATGATCCAGCAATGACTGGCTAATTTTCTGTGGCCGCGTTTCTGAGATGATAATCGGATTATCTTTAAGTGCGGGTATGTTAAGATTTAACGCCATTTTTATACTTTTTAGAGGCCTAAAGTGGTTTTATGATTGTATGATAATGTTTAAATTAACACTAGCAAAATCAAGCGCATATTTATTAAGCTACATTGCTTACTTGCTTAACTTAAAATTTTATTTACAGGAAGACACTCAATGCGCCAACTTTTAATTTGTCTTATATTCGGCTTGCTTCTCTCGGCAACGAGTATGTTGGCAGTTGCTGGAGAGAAGCCGACTGCAAGCTTTGAGTTAAAGGATACTGCAGGCACTAATCACCAATTATCAAATTACAAAGGCAAGTGGGTGTTGGTGAATTACTGGGCGACTTGGTGTCCACCATGTTTAGAGGAAGTGCCAGACTTAGTAAATCTATATGACCATCGCAGAAAAAAAGATCTGATGGTTATTGGTGTGGTTTTCGATTATAAAAATACTAAAGAAGTAGCAGATTACGTGGACGATATGCTGATGTCATACCCTGTTGTACTTGGTGACGACGAGGTTGCTTCACAAATTGGAACCGCTGAGGTATTGCCCACCACGTTTATATATAACCCACAAGGTGAGTTAGTAAAAATTAAACGTGGCTTAATTACTAAGCAATATATCGAAAAAATTATAGGGGTTACTAAATAAAACTCTGCGAATTTTGTTAGTGAGGAACCGCGATGCTGTTGCCCTCTGCGTCTAAGATATTCAACTCATTTTCATCTGCAAAATGCATTAATTGCGCATAACCTTCAGGGTTAACGGTTTTTAATTTCAAATCTACCGCAAGGCAACGAACACCATTCACCACTTTAGGTTTTAAATAAGGTGAGTATTTTAGTTTGCGGTCTTCGCCAAAAGTAGCATAAGTGCTACACATGCGGTCTACCCAATCGCTAGGGCGAAAAGCTTTGCCTGCACGCGTGTTACCTTCGATGATAATTTCGCCGCTTACTTGTGTCATTGTGGGTTGAGTTGTCATATATATTTTACCAATTAGTTGCCAGCATTCCAGAGCTGTTCTGTATTATTTGTGCGGCGCATTATAGCATTTTCGTCTTAAATGCGCGGCCTCAAGCTCGTGAGATGCTCAAGGCGCGCAGAAGTTTACTTTTACGGCATGTATTCAAATACTTTAACAACTTTAGTCACGCCGTCGGTGTTGCGGGCGATTTCTACCGCTGCGTCAGCTTCGGCATTGGTGACGATACCTAATAAATAAACCACGCCATTTTCTGTGACAACTTTTACGTAGTTAGCTGGAAATTTATTTTCAGTCACAAATTTTGTTTTAACTTTTGACGTGATGAAGCTGTCGCTACTACGTGAGCCTAGTGATGATTTTGGCCCAACAGTAATTTCGTTAGTGATTGAGCGTGTATTCGTAATTTCTTTTACTAAGCTCTCAGCTTTTGATTTGGATTCAGCGACAGGTACTTCGCCTGTAAGTAGAACATTGCGGTTGTAGCTAGTGACATTGACGTGTGCATCTTCACCTAAATTTGTTTCCATTTTCTTTACGGCTTTTAGCTCTATGTTTTCATCTTCCACATAAATGCCAGAAGTGCGTCTGTCAGCTGCCATCGCGCCACCAGCGGCAGCGCCGCCCACAACAATAGGCACGCAAGCGGTGATTTGTGAAACGAGTGCTGCAGATAAGATTAGTTTTAATACGATTTGTTTACTGGTGTTTACCTTCATAGATTGCTCCTTGATGTTGCTTTAGATAACCCCTAGGTTAATTTTTAACTTATATCATTAAGCTTTGATATTTTTATTACACCGCTTTAAAACGGCATTTTTGCGAATGATACGCTTATTATGCGTCAAATGCATTACGAACCCATTCTATATGGTTAGTGTCGGCTTTATTCATTAAGATGGCGTCAAATCGACATTGGCAATCACCGTGTTGTTGCAGATAGTGTTGAGCAGTTAAAATGAGCTTTTGTTGTTTTTGAGCAGTAATGCTGGCGCCAGCGCTTCCAAACTGACTGTTTGATCTTAGTCTAACCTCAATAAATACAAGGGTTTTGGCGTCTTTCATAATTAAATCAATTTCGCCGTATTTGCAATGGTAGTTTTGTGTCACCAATTTAAGGCCGTGATTCGCCAGAAAAGTTGCAGCTAGCTTTTCTGCTTCAAGTCCTGCGTTGTTTTTACTTAATTTCATAGGCGAGATATTCGCTAAAGCTGTAAACTTCTAGTATGAACGATTTTAAATTAAATGGCTGGTCTGCATGAGTGCAGATAAATTAATTGGCACATTATATGTGGTCGCAACGCCTATTGGTAACTTGGGCGACATGACCATTCGCGGCTTAGAAACGCTTAAAACGGTAGATGCGATTGCCGCTGAGGATACGCGCCATACCTCGGGCTTGTTGTCACATTTTGGCATTAGCAAAAAACTGATCGCCGTGCATGAGCATAATGAACATCAATCCGCAGAAAAGTTATTAGCGCAACTTCAAGCAGGTGAAAATATCGCTTTAGTCACAGATGCTGGCACGCCCGGCATTAGCGACCCTGGTGCGGTGGTGGTAGGGTTAGTGCGTAAAGCGGGCGTAAAAGTTGTGCCAATTCCGGGGGCGAGTGCTGTCATTGCGGCTTTATCAGCTTCTGGAATTACGCAAAATGGCTTTCACTTTCACGGTTTTTTGCCGGCGAGTGGTGCGGCGCGCCGTAAAGTCTTGGAAAGTTTAAAATCACAGACCGTGACTTTAGTGTTTTACGAAGCGCCACATCGCATTGTGGAATGTGTGGAAGATTTAGCGAATGTGCTTGGTAGTGAGCGTCGATTAACCTTCGCCCGTGAGCTCACCAAGACTTTCGAAACGTTTTATACCTGCGCCGCAGGTGACGCTGGTGCTTGGTTGCAGGCAGATACCAATCAGCAGCGTGGCGAATTTGTATTGCTAGTAGAATCTGCGCCAGTGCAAGAGGCGCAAGAGGTGAGTGAAGAAGCGCAGCGCGTTTTAAAATGTTTGCTAGCAGATTTGCCATTAAAACAAGCAGTAGCTTTGGCGACTGAAATCACCCATGAAAAGAAGAATGCGCTATACGAACTCGCTTTACAAATTAAAAACTAGCTGGTGTCATGCTTTTGGATAATATCTCTCACATACGTGTGCGCTTCATTGCTAAATCAAGCGGCCTGCGAGGCTCGTGGAATAAGTCTCGCAGGGCAATTGCACACACAATGAATGTTTAGATTAAGCTTTATAGATTTTCGCAATAAATTTTCGGAATAAAACAAGATGACAAATACACTCACCATGACCCGCCCAGATGATTGGCACTTACATTTACGCGACGGCGTAGCTTTAAAAGCGGTGTTGCCAGACACGGCTCGCCAGTTTGCTCGCGCCATTGTCATGCCTAATCTGCGTCCGCCCGTGACGACGACTGAGTTAGCCATTGCTTATCGTCAGCGGATAGTCGATGCGCTACCAACAGGCATGCAATTTGAGCCACTAATGACTTTGTATTTGACTGACAACACTACGGCGGAAGAAATTGTAAAAGCCAAATCAAGCGGCATTATTCACGGCGTGAAGCTTTACCCTGCAGGGGCAACCACTAATAGCGACTCAGGTGTGACTAGTTTAGACAAATGTGCAGTTGCTTTGGAGGCGATGGAAAAGCTTGGGTTACCATTGTTAGCGCATGCGGAAGTCACCGATTCTGATGTGGATGTGTTTGATAGAGAGCGTGTATTCATTGAGCGCCATATGATTCCGCTACTCAAAAAATATCCAGCCTTAAAAATTGTGTTTGAACATATTACGACTAAAGATGCGGCAGATTTTGTAATGAGTGCGCCAAGCAATGTCGCTGCGACTATTACTGCTCACCATTTATTGATGAACCGCAACGACATGTTTAAAGGCGGCATACAGCCACACCACTACTGCTTACCAATATTAAAGCGCGAAGAGCACCGAGTAGCATTGGTAAAAGCCGCAACCTCGGGAAATCCTAAATTCTTCTTAGGCACAGATAGTGCGCCACACGCCAAGCACACGAAAGAAGCGGCTTGCGGATGTGCAGGTATGTACACTGCGCATACGGCGATAGAGTTGTATGCTGAAGCGTTTGAAGCGGCTGGCGTGCTAAATAAGCTTGAAGGTTTTGCGAGCTTTTATGGGGCAGATTTTTATGGTTTGCCGCGAAATGAAGCGCAGGTTACTTTGATGAAAGAAAGTTGGAAAGTACCTGAGAGTTTGCCGTTTGATGGGTTGGATACTTTGGTGCCGTTAAGGGCAGGGCAAGACCTTAATTGGAAGTTGATCTAAATAATAATGGATATAGAGATCAATAAAAGCAAGTTGGATTTATCTAAAGACATATGGAAAACCTTCAAAGCACAAACAGAATATCGTTGGTTCAATTCCAAAATAAATACATATAAATTAGGATATCAGATACAGCAAACAACAAAATGGAATAAGGAGTTAACATCGCAAAACGTCGCTTCCTTGGAGAATGCGCTTGGATTCAAACTTCCCTCAGATTATAAAGCAATGCTTCAGGTCATAAACGGGTTTGATCGTGACTGTATTGATGTCCATGGAAATGATGGTAGACCATATTCTTATGCAAAGCCGTTCTATCAGTATCCAGATGATTTAGATAAATCCGAATGGCTGATTAAGGAAATATTAGCGTTTCGTAACGAAGTAAATCATGCGCTAAATGATGATGCTTTTGATTCAAGTGCCGTCATTGGATTTGTTCCAATTTATGCACATCGTGCTCTAGTGGTATTTCGTGATCAAAGTTTATCACCCGTTATTTCAATAGTTGGTGGGGATGTCATCATTCACGGCTTCAGTCTTATGAGCTACCTTCAGAATGAATTTCTCTAGCCAAAATTGCTGAGCACTGGTGCGCCAGAATTACAGCGTGTGGGTTGAATGCGTTATAGCTGCATCTAGATTGTTTAAGGATTGCATGCTGAGGCATGTTAAAATGCAAGTGAAGCTGGCTAGACAGTCGCCGCTCACGTAGGTGAGGGGAGGAAAGTCCGGGCTGCATAGAGCGGGATGACGGCTAACGGCCGTACGTTGAAAGCTTGGGCAACCGAGTATAAGGCGCGGAATAGGGCCACAGAGACGAGCGTATTTAGTTACGGTGAAACGCGGTAACCTCCATTCGCAGCAAGACCAAATAGGCTAGCACTTTACTTTAGGGTAATAAGGCGTGGTTCGCGCTGCTAGCGGGTAGGTTGCTTGAGCGTACAAGTAATTGTGCGCCTAGATGAATGACTGTCAGCCTTAGCAATAAGGCCTACAGAACCCGGCTTATCGGCCAGCTTCAATCCTTTCATTTTCGATATTCCCTCGGTAAATTTCAATTGTAATTTGCCTGCCAATTACAATTCAATTGCTTTCATCATTGTTCTAACAATCTACATTCACTTAATTTCGTATGTACTTAATTTATAACGATATTATTTTTATCATAAAAATGTGCTAAGTCATTGAGAAATAAAGAAAAAATAGTAAAAAGGGCTTGCATTGCCCTATTTTTTTATCTATAGTTCAACTTAGTGGGGGAAAGTGGGTTTTTGTGGAGATTTCTGCTTAAGTCTATTTCTAACTGAGGCTAAGGGCAGCTAGATATTCCTCACTTTTTTCATTATATTTTTTGCCATATTGATGGCGACCATTTTAGGTTAATTATTTAAACATGTTTCGCGGCGCGACATCATTAAGTTTGGATGCCAAAGGCAGATTGGCGGTGCCAACTAAGCACAGAGAAGCTTTGCAGCTTCAATGCGCTGGTGATTTGGTGTTGACCGCACATCCGCATCGTTGCTTGTTGTTGTATCCTCAACCCGCTTGGGAGCCGATTCAAGCCAAGATGATGGCGTTGTCATCATTCGATAAGCAATCAAGCGCTTTGCAGCGTTTGTTAGTTGGTTTTGCGGAAGATGTGTCGTTGGATAGTGCTGGCCGTATGTTGGTGTCACCAGTATTGCGAGATTTTGCAGGATTGGATAAAGAAGTGATGTTAGTTGGTCAAGGCAGTCACTTCGAATTGTGGAACATGGAGGCTTGGCGCGCGCAACTTGCGCAAGTGATGCAAGATGAAAACTTTACTATGCCATCAGAACTCGAGGGTTTCTCGCTGTGATTAAGGGCGTGAATCACGCGCCCAACAAAGCCTCACCGACTTTAAAAGAAACGTCACCAAAAAAAACGTCTACTAAAGGCGCTTTAAATTTAGAAAAGCCGCAAACAGAAGTGTCCGAATTAAACCAAATTTCAACGACTAATCCCAACGCCCATATCACGGTGCTGCTTGAAGAAGCTGTGCAGGCTCTGGCCATTAAGGCGGATGGCGTTTACGTGGATGGTACGTTTGGTCGCGGTGGACATTCCAGAAAAATATTAGCGCAACTTGGTGCAAATGGCCGTTTGATCGCATTTGATCGTGATTTAAAGGCGATTGAATCAAGCAAAGAAATTACAGATCCACGTTTTAGCATGGTGCATAGCCATTTTGCTGGTATGCAGGCTGAGTTGAGTGAAATGAGCGTTGCGAAAGTAGACGGTATTTTACTGGATTTAGGTATTTCATCGCCGCAAATCGATGATGCAAGCCGAGGATTTAGTTTTAGGTACGATGCGCCACTGGATATGCGTATGGATCAAAGTAGTGGGCAAACAGCGGCAGATTATCTAGCCAATACAACAGAGCAGCATTTAGGGGAGGTTATAAAAAATTATGGTGAAGAACGGTTTGCTAAGCAGATTGCAAGGGCGATTATTACGGAGCGCAATGACGGGCGCGCCATCACCACTACAGGGCAACTTGCCAAGG
>JBBQLN010000050.1:0-9793 GCA_038327905.1 Burkholderiales bacterium | reverse complement strand
GCTAAGCACTTAGGCATTGAGCTTGGCCAAGCGCACGTTGGCACATTTAGCGACGGTGAAACCACCGTTGAACTACTTGAAAACGTGCGTGGCAAAGATGTATTTGTGTTGCAGTCTACCAGCCACCCAACCAATGATAGTCTAATGGAAGTCATGGTGATGGTTGATGCGCTTCGTCGCTCATCTGCTGGCCGTATCACTGCTGCAATCCCCTACTTTGGTTATTCTAGACAAGATCGCCGTCCACGTTCAGCACGTGTGGCGATTACGGCAAAAGTAGTGGCGAATATGCTCACTGGCGTTGGCGTAAATCGTTTGTTAACGATGGATTTGCACTCAGATCAAATTCAAGGTTTCTTTGATATTCCTGTTGATAATATTTACGCTACGCCAATATTGCTAGCGGATTTATTAAAGCAAAATCATGAAAATTTAATGGTGGTTTCACCTGATGTGGGCGGTGTAGTTCGTGCACGTGCTGCAGCTAAACAATTAAATTCTGATTTAGCCATTATCGACAAACGTCGCCCTAAACCCAACGTCGCTAAAGTGATGAATATTATTGGTGATGTTAGTGGTCGTACCTGCGTGATTATGGATGACATGGTAGATACTGCAAATACACTTTGTGAAGCTGCCGCAGCACTTAAGAAGTTTGGCGCTACAAAAGTAATTGCATACGCCACTCACCCAGTGTTATCTGGTGGTGCAGCAGACCGTATTATGAACTCTGAGCTTGATGAGCTAGTAGTTACCAACACTATTGCGCTTGGAGCTGAGTCGGCGAATTGCAAAAAAATTCGTCAACTAAGCACAGCGGAATTATTAGCAGAAACCATACGTAGAATTAGTAGTGAAGATTCTGTATCTTCACTATTCATGGACTAAATAATTTATAAGTTTTTAACCCTGCAGACTGGTCGCGGTATGCAGTTTTTGTGTAGTAAGGCCTCAACAGCCTAGTAGTAAAAAGTAGTATCAAATTAGGAGTAGTAAAATGTCTATCGAAATTAATGCAGTAAAGCGTGATGCAAAAGGTACGGGTGCGAGCCGCCGTCTTCGTCGCGCAGGTACAGTTCCAGGTGTTGTTTATGGTGCTGGTAAAGAGGCTGTAACGCTTGAAATTAACGCTAAAGAATTATTTTTAGAGTTCCGTCATGAGGCATTTCATGCTTCAGTACTAAGCTTGAACTTAGATGGCAAAAAAGAAAACGTATTGTTACGCGATTTCCAAATGCACCCAGTTCGCAACACCATTCAGCACATTGACTTCCAGCGTGTAAGCGCTACTGAAAAAATCCACGTTAAAGTGCCATTCCACTTTATTAATGCTGAAATCGCTCCAGGCGTAAAAGTCGGTGGCGGCATTGTTGCGCACATCTTGACTGAAGCTGACGTAAGTTGCTTAGCAAAAGATTTACCAGAGTTCCTAGAAGTTGACTTGGCTGGCCTAGAAATGGGTAGCTCAGTACACTTGTCACAAGTTAAATTGCCAAAAGGTGTTGAATTTGTACAACTAGCTCACGGTAACGATGCAGCTGTTGCAGCCATTGCTAAAACACGCGGCGGCGTTGCAGATGCAGCCGCTGAAGAAACACCAGCAGCTTAAGTTTACAAGTATGCAAACTAACGCGCACTTTAATATGAAGTGCGCGTTTTTTATTGGTACCATTGCACTATGACTGGTATAAAACTTTTTGTTGGCTTAGGCAATCCTGGTGAAAAATATACGGCCACACGCCACAATGCAGGCTTTTGGTGGGTAGATGAAATCGCCGCACAGACCAATAGTAAATTAGCTTTAGATGCAAAGTTCTTTGGCGTGGTTGGCAAACTAAATACCAAAGCGGATACTTGGCTACTAAAACCCACTACGTTTATGAACGCCAGTGGTAAAGCTGTCGCGGCATTAGCTAATTATTACAAAATATTGCCAGCCGAAATATTGGTGATTCACGATGAACTCGATTTACCTGCAGGCGGCTTAAAGCTAAAAATTGGTGGCGGTCACGGTGGTCACAACGGTTTAAAAGATATAGAAGCTGCATTAGGTACAAAAGACTTTTGGCGCTTGCGATTAGGCATTGGGCATCCAGGTGACCGCAACGAAGTCATTAACTTTGTGTTAAAAGCGCCAACAAAAGACGAACAAACAGCCATTGATGAAAAAGTGTACGAAAGCACTAAGCTGATAGATTTAATGCTTGCTGGCGAATTTGAAAACGCAATGTTGAAATTGCACACTAAAAAATAATGTAATTAAGCACTGAGTATCCATTTAGATTTTGCGCAAGGTTAAGGTGTTGAGTTTTAAGATGGCAAGATAGAACAAACAGAACGGCGTAGTCGCCGAAAAACGAAACAGCGCAGAGATTGCGTGAAAGATGATTGGACATATATGAAATGCGGAATTGTAGGCCTTCCAAACGTAGGTAAATCCACACTATTTAACGCCATTACCAATGCTGGTATTGCGGCAGAAAACTACCCGTTCTGCACCATTGAGCCAAACGTAGGCATTGTAGAAGTGCCAGATACGCGTATGAAAGCACTTATCGACATTGTTAAACCGCAAAAAGTACAACCAGCCATTGTTGAATTTGTAGATATTGCAGGCTTGGTCGCGGGCGCATCAAAAGGTGAAGGCTTAGGTAACAAGTTCTTAGCTAACATCCGCGAAACAGACGCTATTGCGCACGTGGTGCGCTGCTTTGAAGATGCCAACGTCATTCACGTTTCAAACAAAATTGATCCACTGTCAGACATTGAAGTGATTAACACAGAACTCGCACTTGCCGACATGGAAACTGTCGAAAGAACCATGCAACGCGAAAGTAAAAAAGCAAAAAGTGGCGATAAAGATGCCATTGCGCTTTTAAAAGTGTTAGAAAAAGTAGTGCCATGTTTAGATCAAGCCAAAGCTGTACGCACACTAAACTTAGACGCAGACGAGCTACAACTACTTAAACCACTTTGCCTAATTACGGTTAAACCCGTCATGTACTTGGCTAACGTAGATGAATCTGGCTTTGTAGATAACCCGCTACTAGATAAAGTGGTTGCGCTAGGTAAAGCAGAAAATGCACCAGTCGTATGTATTTGCGCAAAAATTGAAGGTGAAATTTCTGAGCTAGACGAAGAAGATAAACTTTTATTTTTATCAGAATTAGGCCAAGATGAACCAGGACTAAACCGTGTAATTCGCGCCGCTTACGATTTACTAGGCCTACAAACCTACTTCACCGCTGGCGTGCAAGAAGTGCGCGCTTGGACGGTAAAAAAAGGCGCAACCGCCCCACAAGCCGCAGGCGTTATTCACACAGATTTTGAGCGTGGCTTCATTCGCGCAGAAGTCATTCAATACGATGAATACGTAAAAAATAAAGGCGAACAAGGCAGTAAAGAAGCAGGCAAAATGCGCTTAGAAGGCAAAGAATATATTGTGCAAGATGGCGATGTCATGCACTTTAGGTTCAACGTTTAGTTGCGTGTCATTTAAAATTTAACTTAGCGTACTTTAACGCATGAAGTTATACCTAAAATCACAAACTAGCTTTGACAATTTTCGCCTAAACCACTAAAATTGCGCCCTTGCTAAAGTTTTGGCAACAGATTTACAAGGTGATGTAGCTCAGCTGGTTAGAGCACAGGATTCATAATCCTGGGGTCGAGGGTTCAAGTCCCTCTTTCACCACCAACACAAGGGTTCACAAGGCACCGTGAACCGCCAAAAGCCCCGTAGTTAATAGCTTCGGGGCTTTTTTATTGCTTCATGCACTGTCATAGCATTTCTTGACATACCCCAACTAATTGGGGTAACTTTATGGGGTAACTCTAATTTTAGAGCTTTTCACCGCGAAAGTTACCCCAAAATGGCACTTACAAACACTGCAATTCAGAACTCCAAGCCGTCTGAAAAGCCTTATAAAATTTACGATACAGACGGTTTATTCATGCAAGTTACCCCTGCTGGGGGTAAGTGGTGGCGTTTTAAGTATCGGTTTGAGGGTAAGGAAAAACTACTTTCGCTTGGTACATACCCAGATGTATCTCTAAAGCAAGCACGTGACAAACGTGATGATGCTAGAAAACTAATAGCGAATGATCAAATTGATCCCAGCGACAATCGTCAAAAAATTAAAGCCGAAAAAAAACTTAGTTCTGCAAACAGCTTTGAATTAGTAGCGCGTGAATGGTGGAGCACTCACATGAAAAACAAAGCTGAGACTCATAAAGATAAAGTCATTAGGCGATTCGAGCTTTACTTATTCCCATGGATTGGCAATACGCCCATTGCAGACATAACAGCACCTCAATTACTTCAAGCAGTTAAGCGTATTGAAAGTCTCAATAAACTTGAAACAGCTCATCGCGCACTGCAAACTGCTGGTCAAGTATTTCGCTATGCTGTACAGACAGGTCGCGCCATCCGCGATATTACTTACGACCTTAAAGGCGCACTTCCAGCAACCACAACAAAACACATGGCAGCTTTTACTGACCCTAAAGACATAGCAGAACTTTTGCGCGCGATAGATGGATTTAATGGCACAGTAACCGTCCAATGCGCACTCAAACTTTCACCTTTAGTTTTTACTAGACCTAGTGAGCTTAGGCAAGCCAAGTGGCGTGACATAGATTTAGATGCTGGTGAATGGCGCTATGTAGTTAGTAAAACAAAGACGGATCACTTAGTACCCCTATCCAAACAAGCCATTGAAATTTTACAAGTAATGCTCCCTTTGTCTGGCCATAGAGAATATGTATTTCCAGGAGGCCATTCTCCATTAAGGCCAATGAGTGAAGCTGCTGTAAACGCTGCTCTCAAACGCATGGGATATGACACACAAACTCAAATCACTGGCCATGGCTTTAGAGCAATGGCCAGAACAATATTGCATGAACGCCTCAATATTGACCCGCATATTATCGAACATCAACTGGCACATACTGTGCCTGACAATCTTGGCGGGGCATATAACCGCACAAGGTTTATTGAGCAACGCAAAGCTATGATGCAACAATGGGCTGATTACTTAGATCAATTAAAAAACCAAAAATAAGGAAATATATGCTGAACAGACTAAAGGACAACTTAAATGTTAGCGACACACACAAATTACAAAATCAAGCTAGTAATCAAATAGACATACGAATGCTTAAGTATTCAATATCTTTTGTGGTCGTTGTTTTTGTTACTTTATGCTCATTATTTTTATTGTATTACGATTGGTACCAGTTTTTTTGGGGTACAAAAAAACCCATAGGTCTAGCTGGTATGGTTATCCTTTTACTTTTTGAAGGCGGCGCCTTAGGTATAATTTGCTATAAAAACATTATTGCCTTTCGCAACTCCTTGGAAAATAAAGCGGCAGACAACAACGAACTTGAAAGCGATGCCCTCAACAATTACTTAAAGAAAACTATGCGAAACTACTCGCCAGATATGATTCAGCTACTAAAAGCATGGAAATTAAGTAAAGATGAAAAAGAAAAAAATAAGCTAATTAAACAGATTACATTGCAAATAGACTCTGAAATCAAGACCACTGAAGAAAAGCCATTAGATGATCGCTCAGAAACTGCGTACCTTAATATCATAGGTACTTTACTGGTAATAATGCAAAAAAAATCATTATCTGAACATCAAAAAAGTTTATTCGGAAATCAATCTGCTATTGTCGAAACAATCATAGATCCAGAAAATGGGTTTATTGGAAAGTATGGAATATCAAAAACCAATCTTGATAAAAAATTTGCAGCAGCCAATCGTAGCTTAGAGTCAGAATAAATACCAATAGCAGTTTTCTTTACTGCTATTGAAGTGATTTAGGCCGTCATGGTTTTTATGATTCGTTGTGACCTTACAAAACACACGGAGAATTATCATGACACTATCAGTATCAATACAAAATTTTGACTCACTACCAGATTCAGCAAATGTAAGAATGGCTGACTTGCTGGTGCTTTTTGCCATGTCAGAATCATCAATTAGACGACGCATAAAAGCTGGCATACTTCCTGAAGCAAATCCAAAAGACGAGAATTCTTCGACAAGAATTGCAGCGTATAACGTTGGTAAAGTCCGCCAAGCGTTAACTAGCTCAAGATAGCTGGTCATCATGAGTAGAATCCAAATACTTCGCAATGGCGAAGACACTCCTTTTACAAAACCTATGAAGCGAGCGCTTTTACGTGATGCACGCTTAAGCTATGGCGCAAGAGGCTTATTTGCAATGCTTTGGGACTTTCCATCCGATTGGGTGTTTTACTCTTCTCATATTGTGGGCATGTCACCTTGTGGCATGACTCAATTAAAGAGTTATCTTAAAGAATTGCGAAGCATAGGCGCTATAAAGATACTGCCAAAACAACTTAGTAATGAAGAAGCCGCTTCTCTTAACAAAGTCAGCCAAAAAACGTATAGAGCAGGCCAAATTACAGGAAAGCAGTGGGTATTAAACAATCCTGACTACTGGGCTATCGAAACTTCTTTATCAAGTGCAAATAACTCTGATCAACAAAGTCCACCGAAAGATAGGTTTTCCACCTGTCGGCAAAACCAAGCTTCGGAAATACCAAGCATCGGTGAATCACCTACTAAGGGTTTGCAATTAGAAGGTTCTTTAACTATAAGACCACTACTACAGGGTAACAATGTAGCAAAAACTTCTAGTGGTTGTGCAGATTATATTTTCCCAAAGCAGCTCAAAGAAGAAGAGCGCAAGTTTGCCAAACCACAACTGGATTCAATTGATCCAATACTAGCGCAAGCAGTGCTAGATGAGCTGGCAGCTCGCCTTAATGCAAACAAAGTTACTGGTGCGCCACTCAGCTATTTACGCTCTCTTATCACTCGTGCAAATGCAGGACAGTTCATGCCAGAAGCAGGCATTCGAATTGCCTCTGCGCGTGAGCAAGCTAAGTTAGCAGAAATCAAAAAAACGGCTGAAGTCATTAAGCTCAGTAATCCAAACGAAATCCCCAAACACCTTGCGGCCATGCACCATGTGCTTGGCCGAAAATCAACATCAAACTCAAATCAAGAGAATTAATTTTATGCAAAATATTACTAACAAACTAAATACTATCGTTATCGACTTTCTAAATCTATGGATACACTACCTAGATAAACTTTGGCCTATCGTTGGCGTGATATTTGGGTTTTGTATTTCACTGGCTTGGCTCAATCGTGAAAATAAATGCTACGGCATCTTTACTGGCTTAGCCATGCTTTTTTTAATTTTTCAGATAGGTTTTTATTTTGCCATTCCCTCAGTATCACTTTATTTTACAAGCGCGGAATTTCATTTGCCCAACTTCTATCTGTGGAGCTTTATTGGTGAAGCTATATTAGGTGTTTTCATGGTTTGGCTCATCATACGATATGGTTCACCTTACATTGAAATGATCAAACACCGTCTCACTAAAACAAGCAGTGTTGAACGTAACCGCAAAACCGATATACGCCAAATTGGTGTGCATTTACCAAACGCACAAAGCAACTACGACCCAACAAGATATTACAACGATAAAAAAGGCATATTTTTTGGTCTGAATGAACAAAAGAAACCTGTTTACTTATCGTGGCAACAATGGCGCAAAAGCCATGTTGATGTCATTGGCACCACTGGTTCAGGCAAGGGTGTTGCAGCAGGCGTTTTAATGTGTCAAGCCGTTGCATCAGGGGAATGTGTAGTCGTGGTTGACCCTAAAAATGATGAATGGCTACCCCATGTGATGCGTGAAGCCGCAGCAAATGCCAATGTACCTTATGTCTATATTGATTTGCAGTCTGAGCAACCTCAATGGAATCCACTACAACATAAAAATGCCAATGAAATTGAAGAGCTACTTTCTGCAGGGTTCTCTTTAGGTGAAAAAGGCACAGATGCTGACTTCTATCGCCTCGATGACAGACGCGCAGCACGCATCTTTGCCAACTACGCCAATCGAAAAGACTACTCACTCATTGAAACCCTACAACTACTCATACAACATCAACCAGATATTGCAGAAGATGGTAAAAAGTTCACCAGTGACCTAGAGGAAATTGGCTTAGTTGCAGCTGTGAATACGAAAACAGGAGTTGATCTTGGTTCGCTTATAAAACAAGGAGCCGTCATTTATGTACGCGGCTCAATGCGTAACCCACGCATACTGAAGTTGCAGCGCATTTTTGTGTTATCTATGATGCAGCATATTGAAGTACGTCCTCGTGAATTAGGTAATGGGCAAAAAGCACGGCATGTGTGTTTATTCTTAGATGAGTTTAAATATCTAATTAGCCGTCCAACATTGGAAGCGCTTGGTGCAATTCGTGATAAAGGTGCACATGTAATGATTGCACATCAATCACTAGGGGATTTGCGTGACTGCCCTGCTGATCTTGATCCAGAATCCGTGGTTGCATCTGTCAATGAAAATTGCGCCATCAAAATGGCTTATCAAGTCAAAGACCCAGATACCGCTTTATGGCTTGCACGCATGAGCGGTACGATATTAGTAGATGATGAAATACGTCAAGTAAAAACCAATGCTGGCCTCACAGAAACGCGTGATGGTGAACGTACCTTGCGCCAAGCAGAACGCCAACTTGTTGATACTAATATGCTGCATGCGCTGCCTGAGCGCTGCGCAGTTTTATATGGGGCTGGCTTAGCGCAATTCTTTTTCACTTCTCCAATACAAGTCACTAAAAACAGTGAAGCAATTAAGCCTGTATCAATACCAAATGCCGAGTTTAAATTAGAGAAAAGTACAGCTAAAGCGACACTCACAACCGCACAGAGTATGCTCGATGTTGATTAACTCATTTCAAGAGCGCTGTGTGCGTGCGCAAACCAAACGTGAAATGGTATTGCGTTTTTTAAGAGATGAAACATGGAGTAATCTGACGAACCTGGCAGGCGTGCTAGGTTTGTCAGACCCCGCTACATTCAAAACAATTTGCCAGATGGAACGTCACGGATTTTTACTGCGCCACAAAGTTGCTTCGTTGCGGATAAGCTTATGGGGTATTACCCCGCAAGGCTTAGCGTTTGCATGGACTGAAGATGAAGCCATGCAAATTAGACCTTATTTTGAGCCTGGCAAGCTATCAGTGATGACCATTCCACACTACTTGGATATTCAACGCACAAGGCTTATTGCTAAGGCTGCTGGCTGGACAAACTGGATTCCTGGCAATCGACTACCTAAAGACATTAAAAAACGGCCAGATGCGATTGCAGTAAACTTAGAAGGCCAGACGATTGCGATTGAACTAGAACGCACGATAAAAACCTTGAAACGATACGAGGCAATTTTTTCAATTTACTTGCAACAGATGAAACGAGATGAATATTTCCAAGTACATTATGTGTGCCCTAATGCAAGTTTTGCACCTAGGCTTATTCGTATGTTTGAACTCATTAAAGCCGTACCCGTTGCAGGAGAACGCGTACCAATCACAGAAAAGCATAGAGCCAGATTTCCAGTGTACGCACTAGATAACTGGCCGCCTAAATCAGGCTGATGGTCAGCACACTTGGATAAGCACCATAGGATATAAAACTTTCCGATGCAACTTATCCAAGCATGCCCACCATCTTAACCGCCCTATATTTAAAAGCGAAAGCTTATGCAGTTAGGCTGCATAAGCTTTTAGGAAGCCATCCTCTACTTGCGCTACCTTGCTGGACGCTAGGCGGCACAAGCATTCACCTCACGCTATCAGTCTGGACGACTGCTTTGCTTGGTAGGCTTTCAGCCTCTTTGAACCTTGTCTGCGCTGTACGCTTGCCAAGTCTCA
>JBBQLN010000049.1:0-10079 GCA_038327905.1 Burkholderiales bacterium | reverse complement strand
GCCTCAGCAAATGCGAGATTTTGGCTTAAAACATACTGCACGTGAAATCGCAGAAAAGAATGGTGTACCTTTGTTGCTTGGCACAGGATTACTTGCCGATATAGACGAGGCTTACATTAAAGCAGAAGAAATTGGCTACCCAGTGATGCTAAAAAGTACGGCTGGCGGCGGCGGCATTGGTATGCAGTTGATTTGGTCTAAAGACGAGCTCAATGCTGCGTTTGAATCTGTTCAAAGATTATCTCGTGCGAACTTTAAAGAGACAGGTATTTATCTAGAAAAATACGTACAAGCGGCGCGCCATATTGAAGTGCAAATTTTTGGTAACGGTTTAGGTAAAGTGATTGCCTTGGGTGAGCGCGATTGCTCGGTGCAACGCCGTAATCAAAAAGTGATTGAAGAAACCCCTGCGCCGAATATTCCAAAAGCAGTTAGAAAATCATTATCAGATACAGCTATTAAACTGGGCAGTGCGTTAAATTATCGCTCTGCAGGTACGGTAGAGTTTGTTTACGATAACGATTCAGGTCAGTTCTACTTTTTAGAAGTGAACACGCGCTTGCAAGTAGAGCATGGCGTGACGGAATTGGTGACTGGGGTCGATTTAGTTGAGTGGATGATACGTATTGCCGCAGGTGAAACTAATGCTCTCGATACTTATTCACACAATCCTTTAGGCCACGCCATACAAGTGCGCTTATATGCTGAAGATCCCAACAAAAACTTTCAGCCATCCAGTGGTGTGTTGACTGAGGTGAAATTTTCATCCGCAGCACGCAATGATACGTGGGTAGAAACGGGGAGTGATGTTTCGCCATTCTACGACCCACTCATTGCCAAAGTATTAGTACATGCGCCAGACCGAGAACAAGCTGTGGCTAAAATGCGTACGGCCTTAGCTGAAACCTCGATATATGGCATCGAAACTAACTTGGAATATCTGCGCCAAGTATTGATGGATAGCGTATTCCCCGCTGGCAAACAAATCACACGTTATTTAAATAGTTTTACCTATAAACCCCACACCATAGACGTGCAAGATGGTGGCGTGATGACGACCATTCAAGATTATCCAGGCCGCACTGGCTATTGGGCTGTGGGCGTGCCGCCTTCAGGGCCGATGGATCATTTGGCTTTTAGATTAGCGAATAAATTAGTGAGTAATGCTGAAGGGGTTGCAGCATTAGAGGTGACTTTAATAGGGCCAAAACTTAAATTCAATACGGATGCTGTGATTGCGATTACAGGCGCGCCGATTGATGCAACTTTAGATGGCGAATCCATTGTAATGTGGCAATCAAATCATATTAACGCAGGGAGCACTTTAAAACTAGGCAAAGTACTTGATGCAGGTTGTCGCACTTATTTGGCTGTGCAAGGTGGCTTTGATGTGCCTGATTATTTAGGTAGTAAATCTACCTTTACCTTAGGTCAGTTTGGTGGGCATGGCGGCAGAACTTTGCGCGTTGGCGATGTTTTACATATTTCACCTTTAGTAGCTAAATACATTCCAAAAGTTTTACCGAAAACATTGCAGCCTAATTACAGCAATCGTTGGGAAATTGGTGTGCTGTATGGCCCACATGGCGCGCCAGATTTTTTCACTGACGATGACATCGAAATGTTTTTTTATACAGATTGGGAAGTGCATTACAACTCCAACACCACAGGCATACGTCTGATTGGGCCTAAACCAACATGGGCACGTAAAGATGGTGGAGAGGCTGGTTTGCATCCATCAAATATCCACGACAATGCTTATGCCATTGGCGCAGTGGATTTTACGGGTGATATGCCAGTAATTTTAGGGCCAGACGGCCCAAGTTTAGGGGGCTTTGTTTGCCCTGCAACCATTATTCAGGCTGAGTTGTGGAAAATGGGGCAACTTAAAGCAGGCGATAAAGTGCGTTTTATTCGTGTGACTCAAGAAGATGCTGCGAACTATGAGTTAGCTCAAAACTGTTTAATCGCGAGCCTTATTGGAGAGCCTGCAACATTAGTGGTCAATAGAACTATCCAACACAGCCCAATTTTGGCTGAAATCGCCGAAACAGCAGATCAAATTAAAGTGGTTTACCGACAATCGGGTGATAAATATCTGTTAATTGAATATGGCGAATTAGTGCTGGACTTGAATTTAAGGTTTCGTGTACATGCGCTAATGCAGTGGTTGGAAGCAAAAAAAATTAAAGGCATTATTGACCTAACACCAGGTATTCGTTCGCTACAAGTGCATTTTGAAAGTTTGGTATTGCCAGTCAAGCAGCTTATTGAAATGCTACAAAAAGGTGAATCTGAATTACCTAGTATCGATGAGATGGAAGTGCCGACTCGCATCGTGTATTTGCCACTTTCTTGGGATGATGTTGCCACGCAGTTAGCGATTGAAAAGTATATGCAGTCTGTGCGCAAAGATGCGCCTTGGTGTGAAATGGTTGACGGACATGCGAGTAATATTGAATTTATCCGCCGCATTAATGGCTTAGATTCGATTCAACAAGTGAAAGATATTGTCTTTAATGCCAGCTACTTAACGCTGGGCTTAGGTGATGTTTACTTAGGTGCACCAGTGGCAACCCCTGTTGACCCGCGCCACCGCTTAGTCACGACTAAATACAACCCAGCACGTACTTGGACGCCAGAAAATGCAGTGGGTATTGGTGGTGCGTATATGTGCGTTTATGGTATGGAGGGGCCGGGTGGCTACCAGTTTGTGGGGCGCACAATACAAATGTGGAATAGATGGAATCAAACCAAAGACTTTAAAGATGGTAAACCTTGGTTACTACGCTTCTTCGATCAAATTCGTTTTTATCCAGTAGAAGCCGCTGAGCTTTTACAAATGCGCGAGGATTTTTTGCATGGAAAATTCAAACTTAACATAGAAGAGCAAACCTTTCGCCTAAAAGATTACAAGCAATTTTTAACGAATGAAGCGGCAACAATTAACGCCTTTAAAACCAAACAGCAAAATGCTTTTGATGCAGAACGTGAGCGCTGGATTGCGAGTGGACAAGCTAATTACAGCAGTGAAACTGAGGCGACTAGTGCAGTAGATGCGTTGGAAATTCCAGCTGGCAGCCGTGCAATTGCATCTCATGTGGCAGGTAACTTATGGCAAATTAAACTGAAAGAGGGCGACTTAGTGCAAGAGGGCGATGAAGTCGCGATTGTTGAGTCTATGAAAATGGAAATAGCTGTCACCGCTTCAGTTGCAGGCAAAGTGACTCAAATATTATGTAGTGAAGGCATGTCAGTTTCTGCAGGTCAAAATTTAATCGTGATTGAAGAGGAATAAAAAATGAACTTACAAATCTCACATTTACGAAACTTGTACCTTTCAGGCGCGCTGAAACCAATAGATTTGGTGAAACAATTAGATGCCGAAATAGGCTGTGAAGACAGTCGCAATATTTGGATTAGGCGTTTAACGCTTGATGAGATGCATGACTTTGCTAAAAACTTAGAAGGTAAAATTATCGCCGATTTACCTTTGTACGGTGTTCCATTTGCAATTAAAGATAATATTGATTTAGCTGGCATTCCCACAACTGCGGCTTGCCCAGAATATGCTTACACGCCCACTAAAAGCGCTACGGTCGTTCAAAAGTTGATTGATGCAGGTGCCATTCCTGTAGGTAAAACCAACTTAGATCAATTTGCGACTGGTTTGGTCGGCACACGCTCACCTTACGGAGCTTGTCAAAATAGTTTTAATCCTGACTATATTTCAGGTGGTTCAAGTGCTGGTTCTGCGGTTTCAGTAGCGTTAGGGTTGGCCAGTTTTAGTTTGGGCACAGATACTGCAGGTTCTGGCCGAGTGCCAGCTTCATTTAATAACTTGGTTGGGCATAAACCTACATGCGGCTTATTGAGCACTAGCGGTGTTGTGCCTGCCTGTCGAACACTAGATTGCGTCTCAATATTTGCCTTAACTGCTGAAGATGCTGCTCAAGTATTAGAGTCCGCTCAAGGATTTGATGAAGAAGATGCATACTCACGTAAAGCGATTATTAGACTTAGCGCATTGTCAGGAAAGTCATTTTCATTTGGTGTGCCAAAGCCAGAGCAGTTGTCTTTTTTTAACAACAACGAAACGCCTGTGCTTTTTAAACAAGCTATCCAACAACTAGAATCTTTAGGTGGTAAAGCCGTAGAGATTGATTTTGAGCCATTTTTAGAAACAGCGCGCTTGCTTTATGAGGGTCCATGGGTGGCAGAAAGATACGCCGCGATTCGTGAATTTTTTGATGCCAAACCCCAAGCTATTTTTCCTGTGACTAAACAAATTATTGGAGGCGCTGCTAAGTTTAGCGCTGCGGATACTTATGTTTCGCAATACAAACTTAAAGCGCTGCAACGCAAAGCAGAAGCCGTTTGGTTGTCGATTGATCTATTGGTGACGCCAACTGCAGGCACAATATACACCATTGATGAGGTGAATGCAGATCCAGTCAAGTGTAATTCTAATTTGGGTTACTACACCAACTTTATGAACCTATTAGATTTGTCTGCAACGGCCGTACCAACTGGATTTCAACAAGACGGCATGCCTTTTGGTGTAACAATTTCTGCACCAGCATTTAAAGATATGTCACTGCTTACTTTAGCCGCCAAAATGCAAAAAATGTATGCAAAAACATTAGGTGCAACGGGCTTGCCGTTCATTAAGTAAATAAAATTAACCATAAAGTATGGAAACTAATTAATATGACCAACAATCAAAAATTTATCCAAGTAGCCGTCTGTGGCGCACATATGACAGGCTTGCCACTAAATACGCAACTCACTAGCTTGGGTGGCACTTTTCTCGAAGAAACAACCACTGCGCCAGAGTACAAGCTATATAAATTAAACGGATTTACACCAGCGCGTCCAGGTCTGTTACGTGTTGTCGATGGAGGCGCTGCGATAACGCTAGAGGTATGGCAATTGCCAATTGAAAATTACGGTACTTTTGTATCAGGTGTGCCTGCGCCACTAGGTTTTGGCACGTTAACACTGGCAGATGGTCGCACTGTGAATGGATTTTTATGTGAGCATTATGCAACACTGAACTCGATTGATATTTCGCACCTAAGCGGATGGCGGCATTATTTGAAAGAATTGGCTTGAATGTAGAGCACCCCGTTTTAATCTGATCCACCGCCGTAATAACTTCTTACGGACTTTCTATGGTGATGAATGTGCCATTTATTTTTGATGTCACCACTAACATGATGTCATTTATATTTTCTGCAGGCATCGGCGTGCTATTTGGCTACTTTCCAGCAAGACGCGCCGCACAAATGGACCCGATTGAGGCCTTTAGACATGAGTAAAGTCAGATTTAAAAGTCGCTGAATTGTGATGTCAATGAAAGCCTTAACAGTCTAATAGTCTTCCGCAATCCCTTAATGCTGAAGGACTGCATAGATGCGTTGACTACCAAAAGTTTCATGACTGACCTTGTGTATCTTGCGGATATGTTCACATCTACTCAAAAGCTAGAGTGAGGTGTCTACTTTTTTAGGGTAAGTTCAAGCGTCAGCTAGATGAATTGTGAGATCAACGTTTCTCGTTGAACAGCTGACGATAAATGACCAGCACAAACGTCCCGAGTAAACCAATACCGCCCCAAATTAGCCACCTAAAATATGCGGGAGGTTGTGCTGAAACGCTAACAGAGGCAGGAACCGTGGAGGAAAAAACGCGATTAAGTTTCGCGGCCGCTTCTTCTGCTTGGGCTACAGCTTCACCACCCTCGAATTCGGCAGCAAAAAAAGTTTGTGAATTTGAGCTCAGATACAGGAGGATTCGAGCTGATCCGCGGCGTCTGGGTTGAATGTTGACCGTGGCGACAGCTTGTGTGCCAAGTGCTGCTTGCCAAGACTGTTGATCAGCGAATGTATCGCGTCAAATTTCGCAAGAGATCAACTCCGACTTATCGCAAGTGACGCTGTAACCAATGACTGGTAGCCAATATGCCATTGCAATGGCACCCACTAGCATCGCAGCAAGTAAAGCAACTAACACCCACTTTAAAATATTGGTCCGAAGCGAAGCGGCAATCATAAATTCCTCTGTAGGCATCTGTATTTTTTCAGCACTGCATAACGTTTAATTAAGAGACTGGTTAGCCAGCCTAACGGGTATGCTAGCTTAGCCATTTTTGGCTACGATGTGAGTAGCAATACCATCAATACTCATCTGGTTTTTTTCCTCCCAGTATTGCTTCAAACCTTCCTCACCTTTATTTGTAGCCCAATCAGAGAGTAGCTCCCGATCTTCAATATGCGAAAAATAGGGTACACCCATTCCGCAAGAAGTTTGCACAAAGTCAACGGTCAGGTCGAAAATTTGACGAGCGCCAGGGAGTGGCTTGAACAAGGGAAAAAGACTGTCCCACTCGGTATCACCCTTGTGAATAGCCTTCGCTGAGCCATATAGTCGCAAAACTAGCGGTGGCCCATCAAAGGCACAGAACATGATGGTCATTCGAGGGTCTAGCTGTACATGAGCAGACGTTTCATTACCACTGCCGGTAACATTCAACCAAGCAATACGAGATTTTCCTAGCACCCTAAATGAGTCCATACCCTTTGGCGAGACGCTCACATGACTATCTGCGGTAGCTGTTCCGACAAAGAAAATCTTTTGTTCAGTGATGAACTGGATATGCTTTTCGGATAATTCAGTAAATTGCTTTCCCATTTGAGCCCTCTTTTCTGTGGCTAACGTTTGGATTAAGGGGCGCCGTTAGGCATCCCGCTAGATGGAGGGGTTGGGCGTCACTATTTGCCTTACATGAGGTTGGCGTGAACTCATTGACCCAGCACAGTTTCGCGGAGTGCTTGTTCTGCCTCTGCGGCCTTCCGACGGAACAGCCAGAAAACCAAGACCGCGGGTATGGCTATTGCCAATGCCATTGGCACTTGAACTATAAGCAAGTTAGAGGACCCGAAAAATGACAAAATAAGGCCAGCAAGAACACACGACGCGTATATAGCGAGGAAGCCGAGGGTGAAGAAAGGGAGTCGCAGACAAGCTTTAATGGCGTGCTCATCTAAGCCACCAACGATGACCACCACGTTACCTCGCACTTGAAATCTCTTGTCCCGCGACGTTATGAGAACTAGCTTGAAGCGAAAACCATCAAAGTTGCCAGAAAAGCGCTTGCCCCGATACTGGGCGATAAAATCACTGACGCGAACTGGCTTGAGCGACGGGGCTGATACAACCGGCAAAACAACGGCCGACAGTCGGGCGGCGGCTGTCACCCGAGATTGAGAGGTTGCGAACTCGATCATTCTACTAAACAGCATGTGGCGGCCTGTGACGATAAACGTTTGAATTAAGGGGCATACTTTAGCGCGTCCCGCTTGATGGATGGGTTATGCATTATTTGGATGAAGGGCATAAATCACCCTCTTTGCAATTGGATAAGCGGGTAATTTCATTTAACCTGTCACGAGTTTTTTCTGTCAGGCAAGAGCCTTTGATGAACGGCTGTATGCTGCCGCCTTCAACTCCAGAGCTTTCAAATGTACAGGAAAGGTCGCGAAATTTAATCCAGGCGAGTTGAACTTCCTTTAGCTGACGTTTCTGTGATGGCATGAGCAATGATCGATATTCGGAATAGGCTTTATTTAATTTTTGGTCTAATGCCTGATATTCTTGATATACACATGCATTCATATCGGTTTGTGTCTTGGCATTTTCGCAATTTTCTGCAAATGCTATAGCCGGCATGATAAATATCGGCAACAATCTGATTGTAAATGCCCATTGCATCATTAATTCCTTTCGAGTTGTCGCCTAACGTTTGAATTAAGGGGCTTGCGGAAGCAAGTTCCGCTTGATAGATGGGTTGGGCCACTCAGTCATGAGTACTCTCAATGTTCTTGACCTGCATTAGAACCGGAGTGCGGTGATGGCCAGTATTAGCGTGGAATAGTGTGCCACGCAAAGTAACCTTCTTTCCCTTGTAGAGGCCGAAATCAACGCCCTCTGGGGGTACAAGTGTGACCCTGACCTGATTCTTTTCTGCGACATCGGAGCTGCTCGGATTGGCCTGGACGCAGATGGGTTTTGACAAGAGAAGAATTGCTTGGGTTTCGCGAGAGTCGGTGTCGGGATTCTCGCCGTAATTGGGAGGACCGTAGAAAGTTTGCAAGGTGATCTTTCCAGCCAGTGTGAGCGGAGCACCTTCGTAGTGCAGGCACGATGCTGCTTGTGCCCAGACTGGTGCTGTGCAAAGGACAACAAGCATACTGGCGAGGCGACGCGTCATAGAGGAGCCTAACGTTTGAATTAAGGGGTGCCGTTAGGCGTCCCGCTTGAATGGATTAGGATGGATTCCATTGTTTTTCGGATTACTTTTGGTTTTTCGTTGAGATCAAGGTTTTCAAAACGAGAGCAACTTTTTTCATAGATATGTTCCGATTTGCTGCCAATTTTGTTTGCGCCAATAGAAAAGTAAGACTTTTCACAATCACACCGAAGCCTTGCTTTGATTTGCCTTGTTTTTTTATCTAGCACTTCAGCAACCCAGCATGAGTCGCTGCAGCCGCATGAGTGGTATTCAAGAACTTCGTCAGAACTGCCCCAATTTAGGTTATAGGTACCTGTTGCACCTGCTCCGTAGACCTCAACAGAGAGCCAAAAAAGCAGTGTCATCAAAATTAATTTTTGTGCACAATTCATTGCTGCCTAACGTTTGACAGGGGCTTGCGGTAGCAAGTCCCGCTTGATGGAGGGGTTAGGCGTGTGCGTGATAAACACGTTCAATAACACTAGCAGGTAATGAAACGCGATTAAAAAATGCAGCTGAGTATAGGTAATCTTCGCCTGATTCGTCAATCACTCGCAGTTGCCCGTGTTTACTAGCGTCTACATCCTCAATAACTTCGTAAAGCTTACGCAACTCTAATGAGGCTTCATATCCGTGATTATCTATGCATACAGCAAATTCGTGTTTAGTCATGATTTATATATCCAAGTAACGTTTAATTTTAAATTCAAACTTGCCAATACCCGTAGCTTCGTACCAATGAAGCTCAGCTTCGCGCAGTGAACCGTCAGCTAGGCGAATTGATGCTGCACCTTTTCATTTGCGCCAATTGCCAATGCCATAAATTTTACGAAGCCTCGGTAACTCTCTTATGCCAGAGCCACGAGCAAATATTTCCGCGTACCTAATATTGCCAACAATTTCAAAATCCATTATCAAATTTTAGCGTAACTTGGTTTAAATGCCTAACGAATGAGCTAACGGGCGCTGCGCGGCTTCATCGCGCAGCGCCCAGCGACCGCAGGGAGCGCCGTTGAGCGTGATGTTAGACCTGCGCAGGAACACATAAGCTATTGCTGAAATCTTTTGCGCAGGTGATGCCACAGCACTGCCGCAAGAATGAACAATAGGCCAGCGACACCTATCAGGCCAACGTAGCCAAACAGGCCATGCATGCTGGCCTTGTGGTTGAAACCCTGAATATCTGGCGCATTCAGAAACTCCCGCGTCCTGAGGATCAGTTCACGTTCGGCAGAGGTGTCGATGGCGCTGGTGACATGGCCGATTTTGACTTCGCCCGCCGTGGTCTCGAAAATCATGGTACTCGGATGAACGGTAACGAAGCCCACTTTTGCGCTCGGCTGTTTCACCGTACCCGTGCTGTAGCCGATTTGCGTGATGTTGTCCGCCCTGACGCTACGTGTATAGAGCCCCATGGCAAACGACTCAGTGATGGTGCAGGCTGAAAGGCTGCCCGCAACGGGCCGATGGCAACGCAGTTCGATGTCCTTCCAACCAAAGGCGAAAAAGGTGCCAGGAATGGCGATGATGACGAACCATCCAAGGATCGCGGCAATGGTGGAGAGGGCAGCAGAGCGCATTTGCGATGTCTAACGATTCAAATTGAGGGGCTGCGCGTTTTTGCGCAGCCCCTCTCGAATGCAGGGTTAGGCTGAATGTATGAATGCAAGACCTGAGCCAGTGCTCCCAGGTTCATTTTTGCGTCTTTGCTGCTTTACGCGCCAACTCTTCAAGTTGGGCATCTGACATGTTAGCAAGGTCATCCATATTTAAAGATGAATTTCCA
>JBBQLN010000048.1:0-13954 GCA_038327905.1 Burkholderiales bacterium | reverse complement strand
GTGAAAACTCTAGACGGAAAACCAGGTTTAGAAGCTGTGAAAAAATACTTAGGCGTTTAAACTAGAGTCACAAAACTAGACTTTAAAAAGCCATAACCGCTAAGCGCAGTTATGGCTTTTTTGTTTTTTTTATCGTCGTTTTTGTAAGCAATCACCCATACCATCGCCATTATTCTTCAATCCTCAATGAATAATATTGGCTTAAAACGCCACATGTCGTAAAAAGTCAAAAAACAGTCTGATGTAGCACATTAAACAATGCACTGAAACAGCAAAATGTTATCTATGAACTAGCGTTTTAAACAATTGCCGGAGGCCGCTTGAAAAAAGATTATTCCATTTGGAAACTACTCTCACAAGGGTTAAAACATCACGAAGGATGGACGCCTGCTTGGCGCAGTCCTGAAGTTAAATCTTCATATGACGTAGTGATTATTGGTGCAGGTGGTCATGGTTTAGCCACGGCTTACTACCTAGCTAAAGAGCATGGCATTAAAAATATTGCTGTGTTAGAAAAAGGCTATTTAGGTGGCGGCAATACTGCACGCAACACCACTATTGTGCGTTCTAATTATCTTTGGGATGAAGCAGCCATGCTTTACGAGCACTCTCTAAAGTTGTGGGAAGGTTTGACTGAGGACATTAACTACAACGTGATGTTTAGTCAGCGCGGTGTATTCAACCTAGGCCATACGTTGCAAGATATGCGTGATATTGAGCGTCGGGTTAATGCCAACAACCTAAATGGGATTGATGCTTTAGCGTTAAATGCACAAGAAGTTAAAGACCGTATTCCGATGATTAACATTTCTAAGGACACTCGCTTTCCTATTATGGGTGCAAGCTTTCAGCCTCGCGCTGGAGTGGCTAGGCATGATGCCGTTGCTTGGGGTTTTGCGCGCGCAGCGAGTAATTATGGTGTTGATATCATAGAAAACTGTGAAGTGACTGAAATGGATATTGTTAACTCAAGCATTAGAGGTTTACAAACAAGTAAAGGTTACATTTCAACCTCAAAAGTTGGCTGTGTGACAGCGGGCCATTCATCAGTCATGGCAAAAGCCGCAGGTATACGTATGCCGCTTGAAAGTCATCCGCTACAAGCGTTTGTTTCGGAGTCACTCAAACCTATATTAGATACGGTGGTGATGTCTAATGCAGTACATGGTTATGTCAGCCAATCAGATAAAGGTGAGCTTGTGATTGGTGCTGGCATTGACCACTACACTAGCTATGCTCAACGCGGTAGCCCACATGTGATTGAGCACACCGCTGCTGCGATTATCGAGCTATTCCCCATGTTTTCACGCGTACGTATGAACCGCCAATGGGGCGGCATTGTAGATACCACACCTGACGCCTGCCCTATTATCAGCAAAACTAAAGTCAAAGGCTTGTACTTTAACTGTGGCTGGGGCACAGGTGGCTTTAAGGCAACACCTGGTTCTGGTAACGTATTTGCACACACTATTGCACATGATGAACCACACCCATTAAATGCCGCATTCACACTTGATCGCTTCCATACAGGTCATTTAATTGATGAGCACGGTGCAGCTGGTGTTGCACATTAGAGCTTAAGCTAAAAAGGAAAAATCATGTTTGTTATTAAATGCCCACATTGTTTTGAAGCGCGAGAAGAGGAAGAGTTTAGCTATGGTGGTGAAGCCTTTGTTGCGCGCCCTGAATCACCAGAAACCGTCAGTGAAGAAAACTGGGGGGATTATTTGTTTATGAAACGCAATCCGAAAGGTTGGCACTGGGAAATGTGGGGGCATAGTACAGGTTGCCATAAGTTTTTTGTATTAAAACGCAACACCGCAAACCACACCATAGCGGGTGCTTGGACGCTTGCAGAGGTGCGTAAAATTTATGATGCAGAAGAGGCAACAGCATGAGTTACAGAATCAATCATAAAAACAGCCGCGTTGATTTAAACCGCCCGCTAACGTTTACTTTTGACGGTCAAACATATCAAGGCTTTGCAGGTGATACCCTCGCTTCAGCCCTACTTGCCAATGGTGTGAAAGTGGTTGCACGCAGCTTTAAATATGGGCGTCCTCGCGGCATTATTGGTTCGGGAGCTGAAGAACCTAACGCACTGGTACAAATCGACGTTGGCGCACGTACAACGCCAGACTTAAAAGCCACTCAAGTTGAACTATACGATGGCTTAGTGGCTGGCCGCACGAGCGGTTGGCCATCGTTAGCATTCGATCTTAAAAGTGTGGGTGGCAAATTTTCACGCTTTATGCCTGCAGGTTTTTACTATAAAACCTTTAAATGGCCAACTAAGCTTTGGCCGTTCTACGAAGACATTATTCGCCGCGCGGCGGGTTATGGTAAATCACCCGTTGAAGCAGATACGGAAACTTACGACCATCAGCATCATCATGTGGATTTGCTGGTGGTTGGTGGTGGCGCGACTGGCTTGTTAGCCGCGCTGTTGGCTGGTCGTAGCGGATTAAAGGTTTTATTGGTTGATGACCAATCTGAACTTGGCGGCTATTTGCTCTCTATGCCCAATGTATTAATTGGCGATGTTAACGCAAATACGTGGTCAGCTAACATTATCAATGAGTTGCAAAGCTTGCCAAACGTATCAATTCTTTCCCGCACCACGGCTTTTGCCTTGCATGACATGAATATGATTCAAGCGGTAGAGTTGCTACAAGATCATTTGCCTCATGCAGCAAGAAAGATCTCACAACGCCGCGAACGCTTGCATCGCATTCGTGCGTCTAAAGTAGTGTTGGCGACGGGTGCATTTGAGCGCCCCTTAGTGTTCGGTAATAACGACCTGCCAGGCATTATGACGGCTTCTGCTTTAACCACTTATCTAAACCGCTATGGCGTCGCTTGTGGCAAAAATGCAGTGATTATGACGAGCAATGACTTAGCTTATCAAGGCGCGGTTGACTTAGCTGAGGCTGGTGTTACGGTAACCATAGTTGATACTAGGGAACAAATTAACCCTGAATGGGCTGCTAAAACGAATCAATTAGGCATTAAAGTGTACGCTGGTTATGGCATTAGTGAAGCCGTTGGTTCTAGCGCTGTGCAAGGTGTTCAGCTAGTTAAATTAGGCGCCTTGAAAAACGTTGTCACAGCCAAAGGCCCTTATGTGCCATGCGACGTTTTAGCAAGCTCTGGCGGATTATCTCCTACTGTGCATTTGTTCTGCCATGATGGCGGTCGCCCACAATGGGATGACTCAAGGTTAGCATTTGTAGTTTCTGCTAACGGCCGTGCTAAAGATGGCATTTTCTGCGTAGGTGCAATTACAGGTGTGTTTGCCTTACAAGAAGGTTTAGCCAAAACGCATGACACCATTGCAGAACTTTTAATTGGCCTTGGTAAAGCAATCAATGCCTCAGGTTTGTTATTAGAAACCGATGAAATTGCTGTAACACCAGCACGCCGTATATTTAACGTGCCTGATGGTCAAGATGGGCATGGTGCAAAAGCGTTTGTAGATTTTCAAAACGATGTTGCCGTCACAGATATTCAACTAGCTGTACGTGAAAATTATCGTTCAATTGAGCATATCAAACGCTACACCGCACTGGGTTTTGGTACGGATCAAGGTAAGTTATCCAACGTTAATGGCTTTGCTATTGCCGCTGAGGCTTTGGGTAAAACAATTCCAGAAGTTGGCACGACCACTTATCGCCCAGCATACACGCCAGTATCATTTGGGGCTTTAGCGGGTGCACATGTCGGTGATACTTTTGAACCTCGCCGTTATACCGCAATGCAAACAACGTATGAACTCTATGGTGCGGAGTTTGAACCTGTCGGCCAATGGATGCGCCCTTGGTACTTTCCTAAATCAGGTGAAGATATTCATACAGCAGTCAATCGTGAATGCTTAGCCACACGCAATAGCGTAGGTATGTTGGATGCTTCAACCTTAGGAAAAATTGACATTCGCGGTAAAGATGTACGTGAGTTTCTAAACCGTATTTATGCCAATGCTTGGTCACAACTAGCGGTAGGTAAATGCCGTTACGGCTTAATGTTAGATGAAGCCGGCATGGTCATGGATGATGGCGTCACAGCATGCATCTCAGACACTCACTTTTTAATGACTACCACATCCGGCGGCGCATCTCGTGTAATGACTTGGTTAGAAAAATGGCACCAAACTGAATGGCCTGAGTTAGAAGTATATATGACGTCTGTAACCGACCATTGGACGACTGCTGCTTTAGTTGGCCCAAAAAGCCGTGAAGTATTAGCTAAGCTTTGTACTGATATTGAGTTATCAAAAGAGGCATTCAAGTTTATGGATTGGCGCGATGGAACAGTCGCTGGCGTGCCTGCACGCGTATTCCGCATTAGCTTCTCAGGCGAGTTAGCTTATGAAGTCAACGTAGACGCCAGTTATGGTGATTACATGTGGAATGAACTCATGAAGGCGGGTAAGGAGTTCGACATTACGCCCTATGGCACTGAAACCATGCATGTATTGCGTGCGGAAAAAGGATTCATTATCGTGGGGCAAGATACTGATGGCTCTGTCACGCCGTTTGACTTAGACATGGCATGGGCGGTTGGTATGAAAAAACCGTATAGTTTCTTAGGAAAACGTTCACTTGCAAGATCTGACACTATTCGTTCTGACCGTAAACAATTAGTAGGCTTGCTCCCAGAGGATCCAAATGTTGTGTTGAAAGAAGGCGCGCAACTGATTAATTCGTCGGATATTACGCCACCTGTGGCCATGCTAGGTCATGTTACATCTAGTTATCACAGCGCATTTCTTGGTCGCTCTATCGCCATGGGTTTTGTAATTGATGGCATTAAACGCCGCGACGAGGAAGGCAATAATATTGTTTACGCATGGGCAGAAGGTAAAGCAGTTAAAGTGAAAATCGTTTCATACGTGTTTGTTGATGCAGAAGGAGCGCGACATAATGCTTAATTCAACCAATATTAACAGCATGGAATTCAGCCCTATTATGCAATCGCCATTGTATCCATTTGGTCTAGTTGCAAAACAAGAAAAAGTAAATGATAGCAAAGGTGCATGGGCCAATGAAATTCCACTATTAGGCTACATCAGCCTACGTGGAGGTTCTCAAAATGCGGCATTTGTAAATGCAGTCAACTCAGCACTCAATGTCGCGCTGCCAACGCAAGCTTGCAGCATGATATATACAGCATGGGGCTCAATTCTTTGGCTTTCTCCTGATGAATGGATGATTGTGTGCAAGCGCGATCAACGTGCGACTTTGCAACAATCACTGCAAATTGCATTGGCAGATATTCACAGCCAAATCGTTGATAACTCTGGTGGATTCACCACTGTTTTACTTAAAGGTAAAAATGCTAGTGAAGTGTTGCACCACTGCACAGTGTATGACTTGAACATGCTGAAGGCAGGCAAGGTAGTAGGTACAACATTCGGCAAATTGAGCTTATACCTATACCAACATGAAGATGGTTATAGCTTAGTATTTCGTCGTAGTTTTGCAGATTATATCTGGCGTTATCTCGAGCGCAGCGCCCTGCCCTATGGCTTTGGCATTGCTCAACTTAACGACGGGCTGTAACAGCATGAACTATAGCGTATTTGAAGTTTTTCGCATTGGCATTGGCCCCTCAAGCTCACACACGGTTGGGCCGATGATTGCGGTAAACCGCTTTCTTTTAGAGATTGAAAAACGTGGCTTAATCCAACAGGTTGCTGAAGTGAAAATTCACCTATTTGGATCACTGGCGCTCACGGGTAAAGGTCATGGAACAGACTATGCCGTCATCGCTGGTTTGGTTGGCGCGCTGCCCGATCAGGTTGATCCAACAAGCATCATTCCACTAGTTGAATCCATTAAAAAAGCTGGCCGCTTAATGTTAATGAATATCGTTGAAATTCCATTTGATTTCAATACGCATTTAGTTTTTCATAATAATCAGTCATTACCTCAACATCCTAATGGCATGATATTACAAGCATTTTATGATGATGGAGATTCACTACACCGTAACTCCTACTTCTCAATTGGCGGTGGTGCAGTGTTGGATGAGCAAGAAATTCTCCGCACCACAAAAACTAGTGCCATTGTTAAAGAAACGCCAGCTTCCACACCATTTTGGTTTGATAACGCTGCCGACTTGCTAAAAATGGGCAATGAGAAAAATCTTTCAATTGCCGAGATTGTTTGGGGTAACGAATTAAGATACCAAAATGCGGAAGAAACACGTAGCAAGTTGCTTCGCGTTTGGGATGTGATGAATACTAGCATTGAGCGCGGTCTTGTAACAGAAGGCATGTTACCAGGTGGATTGAAAGTAAAACGCAGAGCGCATTTGCTCTATAAACAAGCCAGCACAGTAGGCGGTAAATTATCGTCAGACTTTCAATCAATGGACATGGTCAGCGCCTTTGCCATTGCTGTGAATGAAGAGAACGCTTGCGGTGGGCGTGTAGTCACTGCACCAACTAACGGTTCTGCTGGCGTGATACCCGCTGTATTAAGTTACTTCACGCGTTTTTGCCAACAGCAAAGAACCAAAACTGAAATCGAAGACAATATCATTAAATTTTTACTCACGGCTGCTGGCATAGGCATGCTTTATAAAAAGAACGCCTCTATATCAGCTGCTGAAATGGGTTGCCAAGGTGAAATTGGTGTTTCCTGCTCAATGGCAGCAGCCGGTTTAGCAGCGGTGCTTGGTGCCAATAATGAGCAAATTGAAAATGCCGCAGAAATCGCCATGGAACACAATTTAGGCATGAGCTGCGACCCGATTGGCGGCTTGGTGCAAATCCCCTGTATTGAACGTAATAGTATGGGCGCAGTTAAAGCCATTAACGCGGCACGCTTAGCCATGATGCATGAAGGCGGTCACATTGTGTCATTGGATGCCGTGATTGAAACCATGCGCCAAACGGGTGTTGATATGCAATCAAAATACAAAGAAACAGCGCTTGGCGGATTAGCGATCAATGTCGTCGCTTGCTAGTCATTAATTAAGTCAATGTCCTGCCAAAATACTATCTTAATGTATTGGAAAGAGTACCAATGAGCCAGACTAAAGCCCCCTTCTTCTCAGCATCCCTTGCCGATGCTGATCCTGCAATTCAATCGGCAGTCAATGAAGAATTAGTTCGACAACAATCACAAATTGAGCTGATTGCTTCTGAAAATATTGTCTCTCGTGCGGTGCTAGAAGCGCAAGGTACAGTGTTAACCAACAAATATGCTGAAGGGTATCCTGGTAAACGTTATTACGGCGGTTGTGAGTTTGTAGATAAAGTTGAAACCTTAGCTATCGACCGTTTGAAACAATTATTCGGCGCAAAATTTGCAAATGTGCAGCCTCATTCTGGCGCACAGGCCAATGGTGCGGTCATGTTAGCTATCGCAAAACCTGGTGATACCATTTTAGGTATGTCACTAGATGCTGGTGGACACTTAACCCATGGCGCCAAACCTGCACTTTCAGGTAAATGGTTTAATGCCGTGCAATATGGTGTGCGCCGTGAAGACTATCGTTTAGATTATGATCAAGTTGAAGCGCTTGCTAACGAACATAAACCAAAAGTGATTATCGCTGGCTATTCAGCTTACCCACGTGCTGTGGATTTTGCACGTTTCCGCGAAATTGCTGATAGCGTAGGCGCAACGTTGATGGTGGATATGGCACACTTTGCTGGAATCGTCGCGGCGGGTCGCCACCAAAATCCTGTGGAACATGCGCATATTGTGACATCAACCACACATAAAACCCTACGCGGACCTCGCGGTGGTGTGATACTGACTAACGATGAAGATTTGATTAAAAAAGTAAATTCTGCCGTTTTCCCAGGTTTGCAAGGCGGCCCACTCATGCACGTAATTGCAGGCAAAGCCGTGGCCTTTGGTGAAGCACTTCAACCTGAATTCAAAACCTATATTGACCAAGTATTGGCTAATGCAAAGGCACTAGGTGAAGTATTAGTTGCAGGCGGCGTTGATTTGGTCACAGGCGGCACAGACAACCACTTAGTCCTAGTAGATTTACGACCTAAAGGGTTAAAAGGTAATCAAGTTGAACATGCATTAGAGCGTGCTGGTATTACTTGTAACAAAAATGGTATCCCGTTCGATGATGAAAAACCAACAGTCACCTCTGGTGTTCGTTTAGGCACTCCAGCTGGCACTACGCGAGGCTTTGGAGAAGCTGAGTTCCGTCAGGTTGGAGAGCTAATTTTACAAGTATTCAACGGCCTGAAAAACAACCCCGATGGTGACGAAGCGATAGAAAAACGCGTGCGCAGTCAAATATTAGCGCTGTGCGAACAGTTTCCAATTTATTAACTAGGTACAAAATTATCCATAACCAATTGATTAAATGGAGAATAAATGAAAAACCAAACTCCTAACAACAATGAGAACAGCACTCAAAGTAGTGATGCTGACGCTATTCCCATGATGTATGTCCCACGAGATTTTTTTACGAATACTCAATTAGCGATTGAGGATGCCATTGGTTTTGATAAATATGCAGAAATACTCTATGACGCAGGTTACAAATCTGCCTATCACTGGTGTGAAAAAGAAGCTGAATTAAACCACTTATCTGGCATTGCAGTTTTTGAGCATTATTTAAATCGCTTATCACAACGCGGCTGGGGAGTTTTCAGTTTTGACTTTGTGAATGTCGATACTGGTAATGCTGAAATAAAACTTGAGTACTCTTCTTTTGTGCTGTCACAACCTGAGAAGCCCGGAAAGCTGTGCAATATGTTTTCGGGTTGGTTTGCCGGCGCGATGGATTGGTGCACCAAGCGTAAAGGGCACTACGCACATACCAATTGTGATGGAATTGATTGTGCTGTCCAATATTGCTCAAAATCAAAATGTGGAGATACTTCAGAAAGTTTTTGCATCTTCACTATCAAACCATCAGTTATAAATCCACAAACCTGATTGGAATATTATGCGTTATCCGCATCTTTTTACACCGATTACCCTCAATAAATTAGTCTTGCCTAACCGCATTTACAGTACCGCACATGCCGAAGTTTATGCTGAAACTGGTGGCATGCCAGGTGAACGCTACATTCGCTATTACGAAGAAAAAGCCAAAGGTGGCCTAGGTTTAGCCATCTGTGGTGGTTCAAGCCCTGTCTCTATCGATGTGCCGCAAGGCTCATGGAAACCCGTAAACCTGACGACCGACCGTGTGATTGAGCCACTCTCACGTCTGGCTGAAGCGATGCATCGTCACGGTAGTAAAATTATGATTCAAGCCACACATATGGGCAGACGTTCGGCCTATGCTGGCGACCCTTGGCCACACTTAGTTTCGCCAAGTGGAGTTCGTGAACCTGTGCATCGCGGTAACGCCAAAGCCATCGAAATTGAAGACATTCACCGCATTATTGGTGACTTTGCAGCAGCAGCAAAACGCGTACAAGCCGCGGGCATGGATGGCATAGAAATATCGGCTGCACATCAACATCTCATCGACCAGTTCTGGAGTCCGCGCACCAATCAGCGCACTGACGAATATGGCGGTAGCTTAGAAAATCGCATGCGCTTTGGCATGCAAGTATTGAATGCGGTGCGTGATGCGGTAGGTGCTGATTTTTGCGTAGGGTTACGCATGTGCGCCGACGAGTTTCATGATGATGGCCTAGATCCAGAAACCCTTAAAAATATCGCGCAAATCATGTCTGAAAGTGGTTTGATTGATTTTATTAGCGTCATTGGTTCAGGCGCAGATACGCACAACAAAGTAGCGAATTGCATGCCCTCTATGGCGCTGCCACCCGAGCCTTTTGTTCATTTGGCGGCTGGCATTAAATCTGTATCAAAAGTGCCTATTTTACATGCGCAAGGTATACGCGACGTGACGCAAGCTGAGCGTATTATCGCCAATGGTTTAGTCGATATGGTGGGTATGACACGTGCGCATATTGCGGACCCTCATCTGATTGCAAAAATACGCGATGGCCGTGAAGATCAAATCAGGCAATGCGTAGGCGCTAACTATTGTATTGATAGACAATACTTAGGGCAGGATGTGTTATGTGTACAGAACGCAGCCACTTCACGTGAGTCAACAATGCCGCAAGTGGTGAGCAAAAGCAAAGGTGAAAAGCGTCGCGTCATCGTGGTTGGTGCAGGCCCCGCTGGGTTAGAAGCTGCGCGCGTTTCAGCTGAGCGTGGTCATGAAGTCATTTTATTTGAGCGCAATGCAACTGTTGGCGGACAAGTCAATCTAGCTGCAAAAGCCCCACAGCGCGAACAAATGGCGGGCATTATTCGCTGGTTTGATATGGAAACAAAACGTTTAGGCGTCGACCGCAGGCTAGGCGTTGCCGCAGATGCCGCGATGATACTTGCAGAAAACCCCAGTATCGTTGTACTGGCTACGGGTGGCAGCAGTCATAGTGGACAAGTGCCAGCTTGGGGCGTGGCAGAAGGTTTAGCTGTGAGCTCATGGGATATTTTGTCCGAACGGATCGCGCCTGGCAAAAATGTACTCATTTACGATGGCATAGGCACACACGCAGGATTTGGTACGGCTGATTTTATGGCAAGTCGTGGTAGCCATGTTGAAATTGTCACACCAGACACAAAAGTGGCCGACGATGTAGGCGGCACAACCTTTCCTATTTTCTACCGTCGTTTATATGCGCAAGGCATTATCCCTACCCCAAACTTTTGGTTAGATAGCGTTTATGCTGAAGGCAGTAAAAAAATTGCCGTGCTAAGAAATGAGTACACAGAAACGCTGGAAGAGCGTGAGGTTGATCAAGTTGTCATTGAGAATGGCTCCACACCAAACACTGAACTCTATTGGGCATTAAAAGAGTTTTCTAAAAATCACGGTCAAACGGAGATTAAAACTTTATTTGCCGCCGAACCCCAACCCGCACTTGGGGAAAAGTTGAATGACGGAGAGTTTCTGCTTTTCCGCATTGGTGATTGCGTTTCAATGCACAATATTCATGGCGCTATTTATGACGCTTTGCGCCTTTGTAAAGATTTTTAGTAATAAATTCTAGTAAAGACTTTCAATAGTGTCTATTCAACACCTCATTAGCTTACTTTTTTGGATTGCTACAGCAACACTGCTAGTTGGGCTATGGCGTCGTTCGCAGTTATGGCGTCAGGGCCAGTCTGCGGACTTTTCTTGGCTCAATTTACTTGCAATCCCTAAACGCTATTTTGTCGATTTGCATCACGTCGTTTCACGTGAGCCTTATATTGCGCGTACTCATGTCGCCACAGCTGGTGGCGCTGTAGCAGCGTTAACTCTAGTAGGCATCAACTACGGCTTAATGTTGTATTGGAATGCGCTAAACTGGGCAATATTAATCGCTACCTCCATCATGCTTATAGGTGTATTTTTCGTATGGCTACGTCGCCGCAACATGCCTAATCGACTCTCTCGTGGTGCATGGAGTAGGCTCCCCTACTCCCTTGCCGCCTTTGCAATAGGGCTAGTCATTTTAAGTTTACCAGTCTCAGCTCTTGCTGGCAGTATTGCTGTATTTGCACTGATATTATTGATGGCAGGTTCTGCAGAACTGGCGCTAGGCATAGGCTTAGGTGGCCCTATGAAGCACGCTATTGCTGGGCTAGTGCATTTGGCTTTTCACCCTCGTCAACAGCGCTTTAATGGTGAGCTATCAACGGCGCTAAAACCAGTCAATTTGGAAAATAAAGAGTTGGGTATCAGCAAACCTTCGGATTTCAAATGGAATCAATTATTAGGGTTTGATGCCTGCGTACAATGCGGAAAATGTGAGGCCGCTTGCCCCGCCTTTGCTTCAGGTCAACCACTTAATCCTAAAAAACTGATTCAAGACTTGGTCGTTGGTTTTTCTCATGATGAAAAATCTGGAGGTACAGATGCTAAGTTTGCGGGTAGTCCTTACCCAGGCATACCGGTTGGTGAACACTCTGGCAGCATACACGCCCCCATTGTGCCTTCACTCATTGAAGCGGAAACCCTCTGGTCATGCACGACTTGTCGCGCCTGTGTGCAAGAATGCCCAATGCTCATCGAACACGTAGATGCTATAGTAGGTTTAAGGCGCAATCTCACGCTTACAAAGGGTGAACTCCCAGGTAGCGCACCACAAATACTAGAAAACTTACGGCAAACAGCAACCGTCGGCGGATTCGACCGCAAAGCCCGTTATTATTGGGCGGTCGATTTAAATGTAAAAACAATAGCTCTCAACGTGCCTGTAGATATATTACTGGTTGCTGGTGAAGGCGCTTTTGACATGCGCTATCAGCGCACTTTACGGGCTTTGGTAAAACTACTCAAAGCCGCTAAAGTGGACTTTGCCTTAATGGGTGACTATGAGCGTGACACAGGTGATACCGCAAGGCGGCTTGGCGATGAAGCAACATTTCAGAAACTTGCAAAACTCAATATTGAGACATTGAACGCGCTCTCATTTAAACGCATTGTCACTGCTGACCCGCATGTTCTTCACAGCCTAAAGAATGAATATGCCGCATTTGGCGGAAATTACGAAGTACTTCACCACTCAACGTTGTTAGCTCAATTGACGGCTAGTGGCCAATTAAAGTTGGGGAAATCAGCCGAAACACGGAAGCTGACCTATCACGACCCATGTTACTTAGGTCGCTACAACGGCGAAACAGAGTCGCCACGTGCATTGCTAAAAAGTATTGGTATTCAGGTAAATGAAATGGAGCGTTCAGGTATGCGTGGCCGTTGTTGCGGCGGAGGTGGTGGCGCACCATTAACAGATATTCCTGGCAAGCAACGTATTCCTGATATTCGCATCGCTGACGCCAGAATCATAGGTGCAGAAGTGATTGCTGTAGGATGCCCACAATGTACGGCTATGCTAGAAGGTGTGGTTGGTAATCGTCCAGAAGTATTGGATATTGCACAACTGCTTGCGTCTACCTTGGAGCTAGAGTCATGAGTGCTCATAGCAAGACAAAACACCCCCATTCAAACCACACATTACGCGTTACTCCAAACCGTGTAATTAACATCACTCAAAGTGGTATTAAACGTATTATTTTGTCAGCACCTGAAATCGCTGAAAGCATTCAAGAAGTTAAACCGCTTCGCACACCAACTAAGCCAAAAAACATCTTCTTAACAGTGACACATGCAGATAGAAGCATGCTAGATGACCATGCCCACCAAGTGATCGCTACCGCAGCAATTTTGGCGAGTGAAGACACTTCTGTTTTAGCGTTAGTATTTGGTGAATTGAATGAAGACATTGCCAGCATAGGTGCGGATAAAGTGATAATCATGCCCGAGCTTGATTATCAAATATTTCAACCAGATACTGAGCTAGCCTGCTTATTAAAAGTGATTGACTCAGTAAAGCCTTCACGAATTTTCATGCCTGATAACATGATAGGTGATGGTGAGCTAGGCAGAAGGTTAATTGCTGCTCAACCATCAAAATCCGCAGCCACACATGTCATTGAAGTTGATGCCAAACATGTGGCTAGCTATCAAGCTGGTGGCAGTCTTTTAGCGTTTTCTGATTTACCAGAGATTATATTATTAGCCGCTAATACTTCTGAAACCAACTTACCTTTTACTGCATCAGCGATCTCTGATGAACAATTAAAATCCAACACCCACAAATTTAAAGATAGCAATAACGATTATAAAGACCTCGGCATGTTACCTGTAGTTTCAGCAACAATTGCCTTAGAGGAGGCCGACTTTATTGTTTCTGCGGGCAATGGAGTGAGTAATGTAGCGACGTTAGAAACCTTAGCGCACTCGCTAGATGCTGCTATAGGTGCAAGCCGTGTGGCCGTGGATGACGGCAAGTTTTCGCGCGACAAGCAAATTGGGGCAAGTGGCAAAACAGTCAGTGCGAGCGCTTATTTGGCGATTGGTATTTCGGGCGCAGTACAACATTTACAGGGTATAAAAGACTGCCGCCATGTGATTGCTATCAATCGTGATAATAGCGCACCTATTGTAAAACGCG
>JBBQLN010000047.1:0-14016 GCA_038327905.1 Burkholderiales bacterium | reverse complement strand
TGCATTGGCTGATGCAATGCAGTATGTGCCAATCAGTATGAAAGAGATGCATTCCTTATTGCCTGCATTTGATGTTATCCCATTTTCTTTAGCGCAAAAAAAAGAGTGTCTAGCTTTTTTTGATTTAGATAATGCTTTGATATTGGTTTTTGCTGACGTGTTTAATCCAAGTCTACACGAGTGGGCTGCTGACCATGTGCCGTCAAAATTTAGCTGGCGCTTAGCGCATCGCAGTGACATATCCGCTTATTTAGCAAAGCATGAAGAAACCATGCGAGCGATGGACGGCATTGCATCTGAAACTGGTGTCATTGGAATAGAAGATGACGAAATGGTAGAGCATTTGTCGTTGAAGTCGATTAATGAAGATACTAATCCTATTGTTAAGCTTATTAATTCAACTTTATATGATGCTTTGAAAATTGGGGCGAGTGATATTCACTTAGAGTGCTCATCTACTGGATTGGCAATTAAATACCGCATAGATGGTGTGATGGCGGCAATAGGCGGTATGCAAGGATTGGATAGTGCTGAGCAGGCAATATCCAGAGTCAAAGTCATGTCGCAGTTAGACATCTCTGAACGTCGAGTACCGCAAGATGGCCGCTTTAAGGTGATCACACAAGGGCGCGAAGTGGATTTTCGCGTTTCCATTATGCCCAGTGTGTTTGGTGAAGATGCCGTATTACGTGTGCTCGATCGTAAAGCATTATCTGATGAAGCGCGAGGCTTGAGTTTACGTGTTCTTGGATTTGATGAGAAAACCATTGTTCAGTTTAGTCGCCTAGCTAAAGAACCATATGGCATGGTATTGGTAACAGGGCCAACAGGCAGCGGAAAGACCACTTCGTTATATGCGGCTATTTCTCAGGTCAATACAGGACATGACAAGATTATTACGATTGAAGATCCTGTTGAATATCAGTTGCCAGGCGTGCTGCAAATCCCAGTCAATGAGAAGAAAGGCCTGACATTTGCACGTGGTTTGCGCTCAATTCTGCGGCATGACCCAGATAAAATCATGGTCGGTGAAATTCGTGATTCTGAAACTGCACAAATTGCAGTGCAAGCAGCACTAACAGGACACTTAGTCTTTACGACTGTGCACGCCAATAGTGTATTGGATGTTATTGGACGATTTATGCATATGGGGGTTGATCCCTACAATTTTGTCGCGGCTGTCAATGGGATTATGGCACAGAGGTTGATTCGGGCTATTTGTACCCACTGTTCTGAAGATTTTTATCCAGATGATCAACTATTAGAAGAGTCTTGCATCTCGCGTGAAGAAGCCAAAAGTATGCATTTTAAGCAAGGCCGTGGTTGCGGGCATTGTAGGGGTACTGGCTATCGAGGCCGTAAAGCTGTCGCAGAGTTGTTAATCTTAAACGATGAACTACGCGAAATGATTGTGGCAAGAGAACCTATACGAAGGCTAAAAGAGGCGGCCAAACATTGTGGAATGCGCACATTACGTGAAGCTGCCGTTGAGGCTGCAGGCAATGGCATCACCACTTTACAGGAGATAAATCGTGTTACCTTTGTGGTCTAATCCTTTGGCTAATAAGTTGCTGGTTGGAATTAGCCAGCAGCAACTATCATTGCTTCAGATAGCCGGATTAGGCAAGCACGTTATCCAACATCAACATGAAATGCTTAATGGCACACATGAGTCTGGATGGACCTTTGCTTTAGATAAACTTCGGCTTATGTTATCTAATAATTCAATACAAAAATCAGAAGTGCTGAGAGTTATTTTGGCAAGTGAGTTTGTTCGATACCTAGCATTACCAGCACATCATAGTGTGATGAGTTATTCCGATAAGGTTGATTATGCGCGCGCTGCCTATCGTGAAATATATGGCAATGTCGCGGATACTTGGTTAATTCAGTGTGATGATGTTGCGCCAAATCACTCTTCAATAGCTGTGGCTATTGATCAAAATTTGGTTGATGAATTATCTAAAATTGTAGTGCAACATGGGCTGCACCTGAGTAGTTTGCAGCCATTTTTAATGCCAGTTTTCAATACATTTAAAAATAAGTTTACGAAAGGGCTGGTTTATTTGGCGGTAATAGAGTCAAGCCGATTACTTTTTGCGAGTTTAAATAATGGTCATTGGCAGTCTATTCGTAGTTTTTCTTTAGAAGCGGATTGGGTGGTGCAACTGAGTCAAATTGCTAAACGTGAAAGTATGACTTCTGAATCTAAAATTAACCGCTTTCTCATGGTCTATGCACCTAATGACAAATCGGCCAGCTTACCTCAGTTTAATGGCTGGAATTTGCAACGCATTGGCATTCAAACTCAGAAGATACCTAGCCAAAATATTGGACTAGAGCAAAATCAACATTTTGCGATGTTGGAGACTTCGATATGACCCATAAATTAGAGTTGGATTTAATCAAACATTCTCAATTTAGTCTGTTGAGTCTAACTTGGCTAGGTTGTTTGGTTTTATTGGCTGGGTTGGCGGTTGCAATGTTCACATGGCATTCATATCTAGTGGTGCTTGATGCTCAATCAATAGCAGAGAGTCAATTGTTAACGCAAAAAGAATCTCAACAGAATCCGATTAAATCAAAAATAACAGATTTATCTAAACAAGTTAACCCTGAGCAATTGCATGCTATGGAGTTGACAACCCGAGAGCTGGAAATGCCTTGGAATGACCTATTTTACGCATTTGAGCAAGCAAGTATGGAAGATATTGCGCTATTAGGTTTGCAGCCAGAGAGTAAAAAGCAACAAGTGATTATTTCTGGGGAAGCAAAAAACTACCCTAGTCTTCTGGCTTACATTGATCGACTAGCTAGTCAGCCAATATTAACGCAAGTGTATTTACAAAAACATGCAGTCAATGAAACAGATGCAAATAAACCGGTGAGATTTAGTATATTTGCCTATTGGCAGCTTCCAAGAAATTACCAAGTAAAATGAAATCTAATAATTTCAATCAATGGTTAATTCCCTATGTTCATTGGTCTGCCACTCGCCTTGCCAAAAAATTGGGCTGGGCAGGATTACTTGGTGTTGGATTAATTCTTGCATGTATTGCATTTACTGGATTAAAGCTAGTACCTACAAAGCAGCTTATTTTGCAGCAAAAAAATCAATTTCAAGCGCAGCAAAATGAATATCGCAAGCCTCATGCTAAAGAAGTTACTTCAGTAAATCCTAAGGCTGATATTGCAAAATTTTATGCAATTTTTCCCCAAAGCTCTCAATTAGCCGAATCGCTTAAGTGCATCCAGAACTCTGCGATTAAAAATAAATTAATGCTAAATCGTGGGGACTATAAATTTACTTTAAGTCCAAAGACTTTAACGGCCGTATCCAACAACAATACTTTGGCCCGCTATGAAATACAGTTACCCATGACTGGCCAATATATACAAATACGCAGTTTTGTTGATGAGGTTTTACTGCAATTACCAACATTGTTGTTAAGCGACATGCAAATTAAGCGTGAGAATAGTTTGTCCTCAGCAGTTGATGCGCGACTAACGTTTGTATTACTGGTTAAGGGGGAAACATGGCAATAATCGCATCCTCAAATAAAAAAACTAGTGTGCTGTTATATTTAATATTGGCTGTAGTGCTAGGACTAACTGCATGGACTGCATTTAATGGTAAGGATGAGGGTGTTCCTATTCGGGCTGGAGTGGTTGTTACGAAAGAATATTTGCCTAGTCAATTGGTATCATTAAGTCCAGTAAGTGTTCCACTTGGTGGAAATCTAAATTCTGAAGTATCGAAACAATTAATACGTGTGCCAATACAAAAACCAATAAAAGAGTTATTTAAAGTGCACAGTTGGTTTGTGCCTCCGCCAGTCATAAAAATGCCGCCTGTTGCAGCGCCTGCTCCAGTTGCTCCACCACTGCCATTTACTTATGTTGGGAAAATGGATGGTTCAGCAAAGGGAAATTTGGTGTTTTTACTAGGTAATAATCAATTGTACTCTGTGGTCAAGGGCGAAAACGTAACACCACAGTGGCGACTGGATCTAGAGAATGAAACTATGTTACGGTTCACCTTTATACCTTTGAACTTACCAAAAGTATTAATTAAATCAGCAGAAAATCGAGCTGCTAATTTAGCAGCAAGCGCTGAAGTAGATAACCTTAGCGCAGAGGCATCTTCGATACAAAATAATCTAGTAAGGGAAGAATAGGGTATGACCTTGTTTGAAAGTAATCAGTTAAAGTTTAAAAATCCCCGAAGAAAATTGAATTCGTGGTTGTTGGCCTTTATTAGCACTATAGAGTTAACAAGTTGTGCAACTGCTCCATGGGATACGCCAAAATATGCAGGTAAGCCCGTTGAGACGCAAGTAGCGATGGCTAAAACTGAATCGGAACAGAAGCCTGAAGGGATGGTGCCACGTAAAAACTTGTTAGTGACTCAAGAGTTAGCAGTCACTAAATTGATGTTGGATGCCGATAAAGCGAAAGAAACAGGCCAATATGAAGTAGCCAATGACTTATATGGCCGTATTTTGACTATGTTGCCAGATGACGAGCGTGCTATTAATGGTAAGTTGGCTGTATCTCGTGAACTAGATAGTAATAAGCGAATAGAAGGTGCACGTGAGTTATTTGACAATAATAATGTGGATGCCGCTAAAACTATAATACACAGTGTGTTGTTACAAAACCCATCTCATGAAAGTGCATTAGACTTAAAAAAAGAAATATTTGAAAAAGTTGAACCAGTCAGTAGCGAACCTCCTCGCTTAAAACCACCCATTGATAAACCAGTAACGTTGGAATTGCGAGATGCCAATATTAAAGTGGTTTTTGAGGCATTGTCACGAGCGACAGGCATTAATTTTATTTTAGATAAAGACATTAAACCTGACACTAAAGCGACGATTTTTGTTAAAAAAGCAAAAATTGAGGATGCCTTAGATTTGGTACTTTCTACAAATGGATTGCAGAAAAAAGCACTTTCTGAAAATAGCGCATTGATATTTCCTAGCACGCAGCAAAAACTTAAAGATTATCAAGATTTAATTATTCGTAGTTTTTATCTTAGCAATACCTCTGCTAAACAGGTAGCTGCGTTACTTAAGACTATGTTGAAAACCAAAGATATTTTTGTGGATGAACGACTTAATATGGTGGTTATTAGAGATACACCAGAAGTGGTTAGAATTGCTGAAAAATTAGTCGCGGCAAATGATTTAGAAGATCCAGAGGTAATGCTAGAAGTTGAGATATTGGAGATCAGTCGTACAAGATTGCAAGAGCTAGGCATAGAGTATCCCAATAGACTTGCTGTTACTACGCCAGCCGCTTTAACGCTAAAGGCATTACGCGATGAGATAACCTCTAGTTCGATTGGCGTATCCCCTAACCCAGCTGTGAATTTTAAAAAAACCGTGGGTGATGTAACTTTGTTATCTAATCCACGTATTCGTGTTCGTAATAATGAAAAAGCAAAAATATTAGTCGGTGATAAAGTGCCTATTATCACCAGTACAGCAGTAGCCAATGCTGGCGTTTCAGAAAGTGTTCAATATATAGATGTTGGTTTAAAGCTTGATGTAGAACCACGGATCACCATGGATAACCACGTCAATATTAAAGTGGCGTTAGAAGTAAGTAGTTTAGGGGCTAAAACAACATCGACTAACGGTACTGTGGCTTACACAATAGGCACACGTAACGCGAGTACATTATTAAGGCTTAAAAATAATGAAACGCAAATATTAGCAGGTTTAATTTCAGATGATGAGCGAAAGAATGCAAGCAGATTGCCAGGTTTGGGAGATATTCCAATTTTAGGTAGATTGTTCGCAAATCAGCAGGACAACAAAAATAAAACTGAGATTGTGTTGGCAATTACGCCAAGAATACTAGGTAACATCGTACGACCTTCGTCTGAGGTGACTGAATATTGGTCTGGTACAGATACAGTGATTACTGATAAACCACAAACCAATATGACGCCAAGTAATGCATCAGGCACTTCTCAGGATAGCTTGAGAGAGCGAATTAGAGAGCGACAAAACGCAGTTCAGCAACCTACGTCTGACCCGATAACGCCTGAACCTATCTCTGAGACAACGCAAGTACCTGCAAGTCAAGAACAGCCAGCGTTGCCAATCAATAGTGCTAACTAATCAATGATTGTTTCTGCACAAACGATTTGTTTAATACAACGAAGACGAACGTTTGGCTTTACCTTAATTGAGTTAATGATTACTTTGGTGATTGTTGCTATTCTAGGTTCCGCTGCTTTCCCAGTAATCAAGCTTAATGTGCAGCGTGCAAAGGAAAATGAATTACGATCAAATTTGAGGCAAATCCGTGAAGCGATTGATGCTTACAAAAAAGCCGTTGATGAAGGTCACATTAAGAAAAATATTGAGCAAACTGGTTACCCACTTAATTTAGAAATATTAGTAAAGGGCGTACCAGACGAAAAAGACGTGAATAAACGTAAGATAAGATTTTTAAGGAGTATTCCTCGTGACCCTATGCAACAAAACACACTGAATGGTGCCGAGAATCAAGAAAGCACGTGGGGGTTACGTGGTTATTTCAGTGAGGCTGATAATCCAGCCCCTGGTGAAGACGTTTATGATGTCTATTCGTTAAGTCAGCAAGTTGGCATAAACGGAATCCCTTATGCAAAATGGTAGAAGCATGACAGCTGAGATAAAAAAAGCTTTAAGACACGATATTCCATATGCTTTATCACAGGGATTTACTCTAGTTGAACTCTTAGTAGTGTTAGCCATTATTGCATTACTCCTTACAATTGCTACACCACGTTATTTTGCTAGTTTGGAACGTGCCAAGGAGAGTACGTTAAGACAGGATTTGACTATTATGCGTGAGGGCATTGATAAATTTTATGGGGATAATGGACGATACCCAGAAAGTTTAGAGCAACTACTTGACCGTAAGTATATTAATAAAATACCTGTAGATCCTATCACAGATAAAAATAACACATGGGTGATTATACAAGCTGAACTGCCACTTGATGGGATTGAAAATATACATAGTGGTGCAGCCAATGTCGCCAAAGATGGAACAAGGTATGCTGACTGGTAGTTTTATAAATCATTCAAAGAGTATTTGTTTTAAAAGTATCTGTAATTTAAGAGGCTTTACTTTCATCGGTCTCCTTATCGTCATTGCAATCGCTGGCATTGGGCTGGCGGCAGTAGGCATTTTGTGGAAAAATGAAATGCAACGTGAGCATGAAAAAGAACTGCTGTTTATTGGCAAGGAGTTTAAAAATGCCCTTGCCAGCTATTACGCTGCTACGCCAGGAGGCGTTGGGCAATTACCCAAGACTATTGATGAACTCATTCTAGATAAAAGACTACCGATAATTAAGCATCATTTGCGTAAATTATACTTAGACCCGATGACAGGACAACCTGTTTGGGGGGTTGATATCTACCAAGGTGGCATTATAGGCATTCATAGTTTGTCAAAGGAAAAGCCAATAAAAAAACATGGTTTTGATGTTGGTCAAGAAGAGTTTGCCAACGCCACTAGCTATCTTGATTGGCATTTTACTTTCAATCAAGGTGGCTAGGAAGTTCGACAAACCTTATTTCATAGGCCTTTAGATACCTTTGCAAGAAACGATTTGTGGGTGTAAATAATTTTGTGAAAACATTATTTTGCAGGAAGCTGTTATTCCCAGAAATAGATGAAAAGTGAACTTACCCAAAATTAATCTTCTTTTGCTTAAGTTCGCAAAACCCTAAGTGTTTAATGAAGTTTTTCGTGCGCTCAGATTTCTCAAAACTCACTTCAGTTACTTCGACGACTAAATCAAAATTCATTAGCTGTTGCCCTAACTTTTAATGTTTTATACAGAGCATCTCTTCATCGTAGATTAGTTATTAGCTACTTGTAGTGTTAGTTAGTTAATTAATTTTCTAATTAATAACCAGAGCTGACTATAGCATCATCATCGCCTTAACTGCCGATAACTTTCCAACAAGACCTAGTGTAATTAACAACTAGACCTATTCAATAAATCTTTGCCGTGCCCAGCCAAAACTTAAGCTGGAATTAGACAACCAAATTTACTTTTAAAAAATCAAAAAACTAGTCTAAAAAGACTAGTTTTAGACTTCTTCGCGTCACAAGATAAAGTTAAATTGTTATTTAAATAAATGTTAACTCTCAACTTTAAAATCGCATATTTAAAATTTCTGGATCAACTAAATGCATATTAACAAAAATGTTTTAAGGATAACCATGCTTACTTTATGCCTAGGGGTATCCTCCCTTACAAGCACCTTAGTTAATGGTGAAGTGGCAAAGCAAGCATTGAATCAACACAATGAAGTGCCAAAATCAATTCAATTGGATGGTCAACCATTAACTTCAATTGTGGGAGTTACGGATCTAAAGTTTAGCGAGCTTTTTAAAATGCCAGTAGGCCCAAAAGGGTTTGAGCTAACGAGCAAAGCTCAAAGCTTAGCTGGAAAAAAAGTTCGCTTGGTGGGATATATGATTAAAGCAGAGCCGCCAATACCCGGTATGTTTGTGTTATCTCCAGTGCAAGAAGAAATGGGTGATGAAGACGAAAAGATGGTTGATGACTTTCCACCAAATGTTATTTTTGTCCATTTATCTGACCCCAAAATGACGGTCCCCAATATTGAAGGCTTAATCAAGCTTACCGGTACGCTACAAATTGGTAGCTTCAACGAATCTGATGAGCATGTCTCAACATTTCGCTTAATACTAGACCAAGCGATAGAGAAGGATATAAAGCAAGCATTAATGTCAATTCAAGCGGGTATATAGCAAACGTTTTGAAGGTATAGAGGCTTTATTTAAGTAAACGGATTTTTTATCTCGTGCATCATTTTATCAATCATATGGGGAATTACATGAACTTAAGACGCAATAGTATTAAATTAATGGTCGCAGCTACTTTTGCCGCAACAGCAGTTTCTAGTTTTGCATCACCAAATATTTCACGCCTAACACCGCCAAGCAATCCTATTAGCGCTACTGCCAATACATTGGCAAGATTCTTGCCAAATCAAAAATTTGATTTGCAAACAACAATTCAACCTTCAACTGGTACTACTATTTCTTCAGTAGTTTTTGCAGTTGATGGAATTACTGTTGCAACAATTACTAATGATGGTTCTGCGGCCAATCAATTTTTAGGCACCACTGGATTAGTTAAAACTGGTTTAGTAGCTGGTTTAGCAACAGGTACAGTGATTGCTTCAGCGCGTGCGTATTCAAATGGTGTTGTTGGCGTACATACATTAACGGCAACTGCTACGGACAATTTGGGTGGTGTAACGACTACTAATGGTAATTTTGAAGTAATGCCAATTTTGGCAAATAGTGGTCGTCCCGCTAAAAACATCATCATCATGTTAGGTGATGGCATGAGTGTTGCCCATCGCAGTGCAGCTCGTATTGTAGCTAAGGGTTATGCTCAAGGTAAAGCTCAAGGCCGTTTGGCAATGGACACATTCCCTCAAACAGCTATGGTGATGACCGCTTCTCTAAATTCAATTGTCACTGACTCTGCCCCAGGCATGTCAAATTACGTCAATGGTAACAAAGCACAAAATAACCAAGAAGGCGTATTCCCTGATGATACAACTGATGCATTTGATAACCCGCGTATTGAGTACCTCTCAGAATACTTGCACCGTTTAAAAGGCACTTCAACAGGTATAGTGACAACAGCTGACGTATTTGATGCAACACCAGCAGCCAATGCAGTACATACATCAAATCGCGGCGCAGGCACTGGTATTGTCGACCAATTCTTAGATGACCGTAACTTAACCGGCTTAACAGTATTAATGGGTGGTGGTCGTAAATGGTTCTTACCAAATGCTAGCAATACTACTTCCCCACAAAATTCTAATGGTTCACAACGTAAAACTTCAACAGATTACGTTTTAAGTAATGACATTACAACTGCTTGGTCAGCAAGTGCAGGTGCCCTTGATAGTAACCGAGATTTAATCTCTGATTTCCAAACAGCAGGATTTACATACGCACCAGATAAAACTACTTTAGTTAATGCTGGTACTCCAAGCAAATTGTTAGGTTTATTTAGCTTCTCCAACATGAACGTGGCTTTTGACAAAATTAATGGTCGTCGTAGTGCATCATCAGTAGTATCTGACTTTGGCTTTCCTGATCAACCGATGTTAGATGAGATGACTGACAGTGCAATTAATGTGCTTAAGCAAAATCCAAATGGTTTTGTATTAATGGTGGAAGCGGCTTCCATCGACAAACAGGCGCACTTAATGGACAGTGATCGCTGGATGTTAGATGTGGTTGAGTTTGATCGTGCCATTCAAAAAGCAAAAGACTTTGCAACGGCTAATCCGGATACATTAGTCATTATTACTGCCGACCATGAATGTGGTGGGGCAGCATTGATTGGTGCATCGAAAGGCACGCTAACTGGCAGTTTGGCTTCAGCAAATAACGTCGCCATCTATGACGCTGCTAAGTTTCCAACTTACAACATCTCAGCAGATGGCTATCCGAATAATACTGACGTTGCAGGAAAGCTGCTTATTGGATATGGCTCAAATGCTGACCGTATTGAGTCATGGCTATCAAATCCATTGCCATCACAAGACTCTCAACAACCATTTGTGGGCGCAGCGCCTTTAAATGCTTATCCAGCGACAGCTGCAGCACGACCAGTTGGATTCTTGATTCCTGGCCAAGTTGGTGCTGATGCGGGTGGTCAAGCAACCCATACAGCTTCTGACGTTCAATTGTCTGCCATGGGCCGCGGTGCTACCTTGTTTGGTGGCGTAATTGATAACACAGATGTGTTCTTCAAATTTGGTCAAGCAGCTATCGGCGGCGCAAGATAATTTATGTGAGTTGAGGCAGATCTTTTAAAGATTAAGATCTGCTTCACTCGTTTCATTTAAAGTTAGGAGTTTATTATGTTAGTAAAAAATATTTACCTGAAATGCGCATTAATAGCAGTATTATCAGCATCAGCGGTATCTGCAAATGCCGCAAACTCGATTAGCGGATTTTACAATTTTGATAACGTAGCTTCTGGCACAACAGCAAATAGCTTGCTGGGTGCTGATAGTTCATTTATGAGTTTTTTAAATCCTGATACTGTTCTAGATGCAAATGGCATTAACTTTCACTGGATAGATGCAACAGCGACTTTTGGCGATGTATTAGTTCAAAGTGATGCTAATGCAGTTTCAGGAAACAATGTTCTATCGAACTCTTTTCAGCCAATTTTATTGTCTTTTGCAGCTGCGGTTAACATTAATAGCTTTTCTATTCAACAGGATCTAAGTGGTTTCGGAAATCAGCAAACCAACGGTAGCTATATTGCCTTCTTAGATCAGTCAGGCCATGAAATTTCAAGTCTTAACCAGTATTACACTCAAAGCGACCAAAGCGTGGCAATCAATCCTGGTAAAGGCTTGCTACTTAGCACTGGTTCTGTAGCTAACGTTTATAGCATTCTGTTAAGTGGTGGCGTTAATTATGACAATTTAAGTATTAATGCTGTGAATGTTGCTGCGGTTCCTGAAGCAGACACATATGCAATGATGATTGCTGGGCTTGGTTTAATGTCACTTGTGGCACGTCGCCGTAAAAATACAAAACAATCTTAATTGTAATATTTAACATTAAGGCGGGGTAGCGCAAGCTACCCTATTTTTTTGTTATTGCAGATATTTAAGAGAAGTCACATTTAGTAAAATTTAAAGTCATCAGTGATTCAACCTAATCATCGCTGTTATGTTTATTCATCTCTAGACTAACTAATAATCAAATAGAGTATCGTTGATAAAGCTTTAATACTTTAGGCACGTAAAGCTGAGTTTCCAAATAGGGTGGAATTTGTCTGTGATATTTCTCAACCGCTGCTGGCCCTGCATTGTAAGCGGCCAGCATCAAATTGATATTGCCTTGATATAAGATTTCTAGCTCACGAAGGTATCTAGCGCCTGCTAATATATTTTGTTGGGGGTCATTTTTGTTTTTGACATTGAAACGTTTAGCAGTAGCAGGCATTAACTGCATCAAACCAAAAGCGCCTTTGCTTGAAACAGCTCGTGAATTATGTTGAGACTCTACGGCGATTACGGCATGAATGAGTGCAGCATCTAGTGAAGTTGCTGCTGCCGCCAAAACTACTTCGTTGTGATATGGTAAGTTTTTAGTGTGATTGTTTTGAGTGGGTAAAGTTGTTTTGACAGTGAGATTTTCTGACAGTCTCGTATATTCATTGCCTAATTGTGGGGTATTAGTAATTCTAATTTCATCAGCATCTTGCTCGGAAATATAAACATCTGCTTTTGCGGTCAGTGGTAAAACATAGGCCGCTAAAGTTAAGTAGATGCATAGTTTTTTATTAAATTGGCTAGTCGAACATTGAGTCATGTCGCTAGTATCCCGTGAAAATGTGACAACTTAATTTTTATCTAAGTTATTCATTCCATAGTCACTACATTAAGCCATGAAATTTATAGTTGAAATAAAACTGTAAACAAACTGCCACTAAGTCTTAATCCTGATGTAATGAACATTGTTAATAATGCTAGCTTATTAAAATAACGCTAGGTGCAATATCATTAAAGCCGAAAGCCCACACTTCAATACGCTAACACCAATGCAAAGTGAGGTTTTTGCTGAAATCATCACAGAGTCTCTGCGTATTAATCAGCGTAAACATTTTTTTACATGGCTACAGGGAAGTTTTCAATCTTTGATCGGGCATGAAATCATGGTGTGTGCTATTCGTGCTGCGGATAGTCAAACTTATTATTTCGATAATTACAGTTCCACACGATATTTTACTTCAGAACGTTTTGAACATGCCACACAATCTGAGCATGGTATGGTAACTCGAGCAGTGGCTGCATGGAAAAACAACCCCAAGCCTATGCTTATAGAATCTGATTTAAAGGTGGGTGATTATGGAGGTTATGCAGTTCCATTTACTGAAGACGCTGCGGCTTTAAGGGAGGCAGAGCTCATTAATATCGTGGCACATGGCATGAGTGATAATGACGGTAACCTATCTACATTCTTTTGCTTTTCACGTCTCTCAAAAGAAATTACCCCTGCTTATGCCTATATATTAGAGTTGCTAGTGCCTCATTTGCATTGTGCGCTTACCCGGGTCATGGGAAGCAACGAGAGTACTTTAATGGCAACCACCACTAAAGTTACAAAAGCAATTACTGGCCGTGAAACTGAAATTTTAAAGTGGGTTCATATGGGTAAAACCAATTGGGAAATTGCCTCAATTTTGTCCATTAGTCCACTCACAGTAAAAAATCACGTTCAAAATATATTACGTAAACTTGAAGTGCAAAACCGAAGCCAGGCCGCTAACAAGGCGGCAAAACTAGGTTTATTTAAAGTTTTTCAATAGTTTTTCCCGCTTTATATATCTTAGCTTCAGTCTAGTCCGAACGGACTAGGTCAATCAAGTACCACTTTCATATAGCTCCAGCAAAATCACATTGGTTTTAAAAAGGTCGCTCCACATTTGTTTAATTTGTAGAACCAATTTTAAACATAGTCCGACTGGACTAGTGCTTTTTCTAGTGGCGTCATATCGGTTCTGTAAATTGTAACGGTCGCTAGAGAACAAGTTTTTAATTAGTGTGCATTGCCCGTAATTAAGCGACAACGATTTTTTAGTATATTTTTTTAAATGTAGTTTTGGTGATAGGTTTTAACGGTTATTTTTTTTATATCTTTAGGGAGATTTACAATGAACTTTAAAATGAAAGCTTTAGTAGCTGCTGCTGTTGTAGCTACAACAATGTCTGGCGCTGCAAACGCTTTGACAAACAACGAAATGTTCTTGGTAGCTTATGATGCAACTGCTTCAAAAACATTTATCGCTGCTTTAGGTGCAGCTGGTTCAGTTTCAGCATTTACTGGTAACACTAATTTATCAGTAAACTACGCAGCTGATGCTAACTGGACAAACTTAATGTCTTCCGCAACTGCTGGTAGTGTTACGTACCAAGTGTT
>JBBQLN010000046.1:0-14305 GCA_038327905.1 Burkholderiales bacterium | reverse complement strand
AGCGAGTCTATGCTTACGATGATATAAAGGCTAGTGTGAGAATATAGGTACTTCAAAAGTATTTAAAAAGTATCTACAGGCTTTCAGAAAAGTATCTACAAGGTATCGATGAGGTATTGACATGGGTATCTGATCGCTAATGAATTGCTAATCAATAGCTAATGAATAGCTAATAAGTTACTTTGGGGATATGAAACCATAACATGACCATGATCAGATCATAATGTGGTGCATACGCACCACATTCGTGCGCTATTTTATAAATAATATTAGATTGAAATTTTAAATAAAATGATAATAATCATAAGGCTATCTCATATTTAACGCCATGGCACGCTACTTGCTTATGTTCAACTAGTGAAAAAACTAAGTAGCCAATGTTAAAAGTCATGATTGTTGATAATGATTTGGATCGTACCAAACCACTCAAGCAATCATTGCTAGACACTGGGTACGATGTAATAGCACATCTAAAAGACACTGTAAATTTAGATGATGCTTGTAGCAGGTTGCAGCCAGATATTGTCATTATAGATACTGACTCACCTAGCCGCGATACGTTAGAAAATATATGCGTAATGACCATGAATGAACCACGGCCAATTATTATGTTCACGCATGATGGTGATAAAGAGCAAATTAAGTTGGCAACGCAAGCTGGTGTATGTGCTTATGTAGTAGGCAGCATACCAAATAAACGTTTGCAGCCAGTGATAGACGCGGCAATTGCGCGGTTTGATGAGTTTAAGAATTTACGTGTGGCTTTAAAAGAAGCTAACAGCAAGTTAAGTGAAAGAAAGTTAGTCGAGCGTGCAAAAGGCTTGATTATGAAGCAACGTAAGATAGATGAAGATGAAGCGTATAACTTATTGCGCTCCATGGCGATGCAGAAAAATATACGTATCGGTGCTTTGTCCAAACAAATAATTGATGCAGCGGAGTTGCTGCTTTAGTTAAAAGTAATGATTAGATTAATGTTCATGTTCAACGGCGAATATGGAGCATTAAACAAAAGTAATAAATAGAGCCAAAGCTGGCTCGCATTAAATGTAATTCAAGGCAAAGGCGTCTTGATAATCGATGGATTCTCTGTGTGAGAGTCGGTTGCTTATCAGACGCCTTTTTTGTTGCCCGAAATTTTTATAAATGAAATTTTAAGTTTGATTAACAGTTTGATTAATTCAGGAGATTAAAAAGATGAATACTAACGATACAGCACTTAATCTAGATGTTAAGCCAACGGTAGATGCTAGCCGTCGCGACTTCTTTCGCACAACAATGGCAGGCGCTTTTGGTGCTGCTGCAGTGATGGGTATTGTGCCAAAAGGTATCAGCACTAACGCTTATGCAGCGGGTTCAGATGCACCAGAAATTACTGAAGTGAAAATCGGTTTTATTCCATTGACTGATTGTGCGCCTATCGTAGTGGCGTCTCAGATGGGTTTTGATAAAAAATATGGTATTAAAATCACTCCGTCAAAAGAAGCGTCTTGGGCGGCGGTTCGTGACAAGGTAACTAATGGTGAATTGCATGCAGCGCATATATTGTACGGCATGGTTTATGGTGTGCAGCTAGGTATTGGCGGACAGCAAAAAGATATGGCGGTGTTGATGACTTTGAACCACAACGGACAAGGTATTTCACTTTCAAACCAATTAAAAGACAAAGGCGTTAAAGATGGTCACAGCCTAAAGCGCTTGCTTGATAATGAAAACCGCGATTACACATTTGCACAAACTTTCCCAACTGGCACACATGCTATGTGGCTCAATTATTGGCTTGCAGCTAATGGTATTGACCCAATCAAAGACGTTAAAAATATCGTAGTTCCACCACCGCAAATGGTCGCCAATATGCGTATCGGCAATATGGATGGTTTCTGTGTGGGTGAGCCTTGGAATGCACGTGCAATTTATGACAAAGTGGGTTATTCCGTCGCCACATCTCAAGATATCTGGGTGGATCACCCTGAAAAAGTATTAGGTGCAACGGCTGAATTTGTTGCTAAAAATCCTAATACGTCACGTGCCATGATTATGGCTATCCTAGAAGCTTGCCGTTATATCGAAGCAATAGAAAACCGTGCAAAAGTCGCTAAATTAATTTCAGGTAAAGCCTATGTGAATGCCCCTGAAGAAGTGATTGCAGGACGCTTTGTGGGTGATTACGACAATGGTATCGGCAAAAAATGGAAAGATCCCAACTTCATGAAGTTCTTTGAAGATGGCAAAGTGAACTTCCCGTACTTATCAGATGGCATGTGGTTCTTAACACAGCATAAACGTTGGGGCATGTTGAAATCTGACCCAGATTATTTAGCTGTTGCTAAAAAAGTGAATCAAATACAACTCTACACCGAGGCTGCAACACAATTAGGCATCAGCGTACCAAAAGATGTGATGCGCTCTAGTAAGTTAATGGATGGCGTAGTGTGGGATGGTAAAAATCCAGCCGCCTATGCTGCTTCATTTAAGATAAAAGCGTAAAGCCTTTAAAAAGTGACCTAGGTTCAAAGTGACCTAGGTTAAAGACGCTAAGTTTAAAAGACACTCAGGAGCCAATTATGAGCGCGACTAGTATAAGTAAAGAAAACTTAAAAGCCATCATGCAAAGTAAAGAAACTGTTGTAAGCAAAGGAGCGGCTATGGCTGAAACCGATAAGATAGAAGCTGCTGAGGTTGTAAAAACTGAAGTAGCAAAAGAAGTGATGAAAAAGAGTAGTGCGCTAGTTAGCAATAGGCCAAGTAAGCGCAAAGCACAAATATACAGTGTTTTGAATGTGGCGTTGCCGCCAGTATTTGGTATTTTTCTGCTACTTGCAGTTTGGACATTGATTTCCCATCAGTCGCCTAGTCTGCCTGGCCCACTTAAAACTTGGTACTCAGCCATTGAGTTATTTAGTCACCCGTTTTATATCAATGGGCCAAATGACCAAGGCGTGGGTTGGAACATTTTAGCTTCGTTGCAGCGGGTGGCTTTGGGTTTTAGTTTAGCTGCGCTAGTGGGTATTCCGCTTGGCTTTATTATTGGTCGCTTTGAGTTTATGTCACGTATGACCTCGCCAATTATCAGCTTGTTGCGTCCTGTTTCACCGCTAGCTTGGCTGCCTATTGGCTTACTTGTTTTTAAAGCCGCTAATCCAGCGGCGATTTGGGTGATTTTTATCTCAGCTATTTGGCCAATGATTATCAATACCTCAGTTGGCGTAAGTAAAGTGCCACAAGACTATATGAACGTAGCCAAGGTGCTTAATTTAAGTGAGTGGAAAATCGTCACTAAAATCCTTTTCCCTTTCGTTTTACCTTACATGATGACAGGTGTGCGTCTTTCTATCGGCGTGGCATGGTTAGTGATTGTGGCTGCTGAAATGTTAACAGGTGGCGTGGGTATTGGCTTCTGGGTGTGGGATGAGTGGAATAACCTGAATGTAGAGCACATCATCATTGCGATTTTTGTAGTAGGGATTGTTGGCTTGCTTTTAGAACTAGCGCTGACACAAATCGCCAAAAAATTCAGTTATGAGTAATTTGTTTGCACACTAATTAAATTTTAGACATTACTTTAGGAATGATCATGGAAAAAATACTGAGCACAGAAAAAGCAAATGCTGACAGATACGTGCAATTAGAGAATGTTGATATGACATTTTCGACCAAAAAAGGTGACTTTAACGCACTAAGAAATATCAACCTGAGCATTAAAGAAGGTGAGTTCATCTCCATTATTGGTCACTCTGGTTGTGGTAAATCAACGGTGTTAAACCTCATTGCAGGCTTAACACAGCCAACAGAAGGTTTACTTTTCTGCGCAGGTCGGGAAATTGCAGGCCCAGGCCCTGAGCGTGCAGTGGTTTTTCAAAACCACTCATTATTACCTTGGCTAACGTGTAATGAAAATGTGTATTTAGCGGTAGAGCGAGTATTTGGCACAAGTGCAGAAAAACCTGAAAGTAAAGCGCAACTTAAAGCGCGCACTGATGCAGCCTTAGAGTTAGTAGGTTTAACTCACGCAACCGACAAACGCCCGAATGAAATTTCAGGTGGTATGAAGCAACGTGTAGGCATTGCCCGTGCCTTAGCGATGGAGCCAAAAGTGTTGTTATTAGATGAGCCATTTGGTGCATTAGACGCGTTAACTCGCGCAAATCTGCAAGATGAACTGATGAAGATTATGGCTAAGTCTGGCTGTACAGCGGTAATGGTGACGCACGATGTTGATGAGGCAATTTTGTTGTCTGACCGTGTAGTGATGATGACCAATGGACCATCAGCTGGTATAGGGGAGATTTTAGAGGTGAATCTTGCTCGCCCAAGAGCGCGTTTAGATTTAGCTGAAGATAAAGACTACAACCATTTACGTAGCGAAGTGTTGCGCTTTTTATATGAGCGCCATGCTAAAAAAGCAGCATAACCACATAATAAATACACAAAATCAATATATTACTAAAGGGAATAATATGAAAATCAATTCTACATTTAAACTTAATTTAATCATGGCTTATACAACTTTAGCGCTTACAAGTATGGCGCAAAATGCTTATGCTGAAGAGGTTGCGGCGGCGGAACCAGAATACACTTTCTTGGATTCAGTCAAGGAAGGTAAGCCGATGACTAGTTTCCGTTTGCGTTATGAGAATGTGCAGCAAGACGGCAATGGCCCTGCTGGCACGCCATTTGCTAATAAACCTTTAGAAGACGCTAATGCTTTTACTTTACGTAGTTTAATTGGCTGGCAAACCTCACCATTTCATAATTTTAGCTTTGCCGCACAAATGATTAACGTAACTAAGTTAAATGATGATTACAACGATGGTACGGCATTTTCACCTGCTATTAATGCAGGCTCTAATCAACCAGATAAATTAGGCTATGCAAAAGTGGTTGACCCTGACCAAACCAATATCAATCAAGCTTATATCGATTGGACTGGCATTAAAAACACCAAGTTTCGTTTAGGTCGTCAACAAACCAATTTAGACAATGTACGCTTTATTGGCGACATTGGCTTTAGACAAGTCATGCAAGTGTTTGATGGTATTTCAGTTACAAATAAATCTATTCCTGATACCAATCTATATGCCGCCCATTTTGAATCTGTTAACCAAATCAATACCAGATATCGAACTAAAGGCGCTTTAGATATTGTGAATGCAAAATACAGTATTTCAGGCACTGAAGGTTTAACTGGTTATGGCTACTTTTCAAAGTTTGATGACTTAGGTTTTGGCAATGCTTGGTTTGGCGCAAATAATGCAACCAAAAACCAATCCAACAAAACGCTTGGTTTACGCTTAGATGGTATTCATCCATTTAACCCAAATTTCAGAACCATTTACACCGCAGAATACGCAAAACAAACGGATTACTCAGGCGGTGACGGCCGTATTGATGCGCATTACTACAAATTAGGCGGTGGTGTTGGGTTCGATGCTTTTAATATCCGCATTGATCAAGAAAAACTCTCTAGTAACAATGGGTTATATTCATTTCAAACACCATTTGGTACTAATCACTTGTTCCAAGGTTGGGTAGATAAGTTTTTAGTCACTCCTAGAGATGGTATTAAAGACACATTCATCACGGCGACCTATCGTTTAGATGACTTCTTGTTTTTCGCAGATTACCACTTCATCAACTCTGACCGTGACTTTGCCAAAGTTGGCGGCGGTACAGGCAGTAAATACGGTAAAGAGTGGAATGCGGCTGTGACTTATAACGTCAATAGCAACATTATGACTAAGCTTGAATACGGCAAATTTACTGAAAGCGATCAATATATTGCAACCGCAAGTCGCATTCGCGACACTGATAAGCTTTGGCTCACTGCAATGTACTCGTTCTAGTTAGCATCATTACTTAATTAATAAGATACAAATTATGCAGAAAATGAAATTAGTAGTGGTTGGCAACGGCATGGCCGGAATGCGTACGGTTGAGGAGCTGTTGAAAATAGCCCCTGAACTTTATGATATTACCGTATTCGGTGATGAGCCATATCCAAACTACAATCGCATCATGCTTTCTCCAGTATTGGCGAATGAGCAAACGATAGATGACATTATTTTAAATACGCGAGAGTGGTATGCCGAACACCATATTACGCTACATACCAGTGCGCGCATCAATAGGATTGATCGTAAAAGTCGCGTGGTTTATGCTGAAGATGGCACTAGTGCAGAATATGACCGATTACTTCTGGCGACTGGTTCAAAACCATTTATACCTTCTATTCCAGGCAAAGATCTTGAAGGCGTTTTAGGTTATCGCGATATTAAAGATACTAATGACATGATCGCTGCTGCAAAAATATACAGGCATGCGGTGGTGGTGGGTGGTGGTTTGCTAGGTTTAGAAGCGGCTAACGGCTTAAGTATTCAAGGTATGGATGTGACTGTTATCCATAGAAACGAATGGTTATTAGAGAAGCAATTAGATAAAACTGCAGGCATCATGCTGCAAAAATCCTTAGAGGCTAAAGGTCTTAAATTTCATCTGTCTACCAATACGGAAAAGATTATTGGCGATGAAAGTGGTCGCGTTAAGGGTGTGTATTTCAAAGAGGGTTTTGAATTGCCTGCTGATTTATTAGTATTAGCGGTAGGTATTCGCCCGAATTTCGCGTTGGCTGAATCTGCGGGTATTCATTGTGACAAAGGCGTGGTGGTGAATGACACCATGCAAACTTTCGATCCGCGCGTATATGCCGTGGGTGAATGTGTGGCGCACCGTGGTATTTCGTATGGTTTGGTTGCGCCGTTGTTTGAAATGGCAAAAGTCTGCGCTAATCATTTAGCCAATTATGGTATTGGTTTGTACAAAGGATCTGTTACCTCTACCAAATTAAAAGTCACGGGAATTGATTTATTCAGTGCTGGCGATTTCACGGGTGATGAAGAAACAGAAGAGATTGTTTTGCACGATTCAGTGGGTGGGGTATACAAAAAACTCATCATCAAAAACGACAAAATCGTTGGTGGCGTGCTTTATGGGGATACCACGGACGGTTCGTGGTATTTTCAAATGCTTAGAGATGGCAAGCCTATCCATGAGATTCGTGATCACTTAATGTTTGGTCCATCGGCGATTGGTGACACGGGTCATCAAGGTCAAAGCCAAGCCTCATTAATGACCAATGAAATGGAAGTGTGTGGTTGTAATGGCGTGTGTAAAGGTACCATTGTTAAAGCGATTCAAGACCAAGGTTTATTCACGATTGATGACGTAAAAAAACAAACTAAAGCAGGTTCAAGCTGTGGTTCGTGCGTAGGCTTGGTTGAGCAAATTTTAGCGTCTACTTTAGGTGGTGGATATGCGCCACCCTCAACTAGTAAAGCAGTTTGCGGTTGTACTGAAAAAAATCATGAAGAAGTGCGTGCGGAAATTCGTACGCACAAGTATTTAAATATTCCGGATGCCATGAGAGGCATTGGCTGGAGTACGCCTAACGGCTGTGCTACCTGTCGGCCAGCGCTTAATTACTATCTGCTGTCTACTTGGCCGCATGAAGCGAAAGATGATCCACAATCACGCTTTATTAACGAACGTGTCCACGCCAATATTCAAAAAGATGGTACTTACTCAGTGATTCCACGTATGTACGGCGGCGTAACTACGCCAGACCAACTGCGCAAAATTGCCGATGTAGCCGATAAATATGCCGTGCCTATGGTGAAAGTGACGGGCGGTCAACGTATTGACTTACTTGGTGTGAAAAAAGAAGATCTTGTTAACATGTGGTCAGACTTAGATATGCCTTCTGGCTATGCCTACGGCAAAAGCATTCGTACGGTTAAAACCTGTGTGGGTAGTGAGTTCTGCCGTTTCGGTACGCAAAATTCCACACAAATGGGTATTGATATAGAAAAAGCATTTGACCATATGTGGGCGCCACATAAAGTTAAATTTGCAGTTTCAGGTTGCCCGCGTAATTGTGCAGAATCTGGCATTAAAGACGTTGGTATTATTGGTGTAGATTCAGGCTGGGAAATCTATGTGGGTGGTAACGGCGGAATTAAAACTGAAGCGGCTCAGTTCTTATGTAAAGTTAAAACTCATGATGAAGTACTGGAATATTCTGGAGCATTCATTCAGGTATATCGAGAAGAGGCACGTTATTTAGACCGCACTGTGCATTGGATAGAGCGCGTTGGTTTAGAGTATGTCAAACAGCGCATTCTTGAAGATGCTGAGGGTCGAAAAGATGCTTACGAGCGCTTGCTATATGCCTTACAGGATGCTGTTGATCCTTGGGCTGAGCGCGTGAAGAATCGCGAAAAATATAAAGAGTTTGAAATTATTGCGATTTAGCATTTGAATAAGATAATTGAAAGTACCATATGAAAAATTGGGTTAAGGTTGCCGCTTTACATGAAATTCCTGCATTAGGTGCGCGGGTAGTGCGAAGTAATCACATTGATATTGGTGTATTTCGTTTAGAAGATAACCGAATTTTTGCCATCAATAATAGTTGCCCCCATAAAGGCGGACCATTATCTGAAGGTATCGTTTATGGAGACAAAATTGCATGTCCATTGCACAGTTGGAAAATAAGTTTAGTAGATGGCAAGGCAGATGAACCAGATGTAGGTCAAACTGCATGCTTCAACACTAAAGTTGAAGATGGCTTTGTTTATTTAGAATTAAAAGATTAACTTAAAAAATTAGATAATAGTGATTAATGAAACGAAATCGACTTGTTGCTACTGCGGCGTTGGCTGTGGTGTTATTATTGAGTCTGAAAATAACAAAATTGTTGGTGTTAAAGGTGATCCATTACACCCTGCTAATTTTGGACGATTATGCACTAAGGGTTCAACCCTGCATCTTACAGCCAAGCTTGATAATCGATTGCTTTATCCTGAAATGCGATTGACGCGTGAGGCAGAACGTAAAGCTGTTACTTGGGATGACTCATTAGATTATTTAACAGAAAGATTTGCACAAACGATAGAAAAACATGGCCCTGATTCAGTCGCATTTTACATTTCAGGTCAATTATTGACTGAAGATTATTATGTTTTTAATAAACTTGCCAAAGGTTTAATTGGCACCAATAACATTGATACCAACTCTCGTCTTTGTATGAGTTCTGCGGTTTCTGCTTACAAAGCAACATTGGGATCTGATGCGCCGCCTGCCTGCTATGAAGATATTGACTACACTGAATGCCTATTCATCACAGGATCAAATACGGCTTATGCGCATCCTGTGATTTTCCGTCGCATAGAAGATGCAAAAGCAAGAAATCCAAATCTTAAAATGATTGTTGTGGATCCACGCCGGACTGATACTGCCCAAGCTGCAGATTTGCATTTAGCTATTTTGCCAGGGACAGATGTCGCCCTTTATAACGGGATGTTACATGTGATGCTATGGGAGGGTTTGTTGGATAACTCTTACATCAACCTCCATACCAATGGTTTTGACGCCCTAAAAGATACAGTGCGTGAATACACACCAAAAATGGTAGCGGATATTTGTGGCATTAAGGAAGCTGACATCATCACCGCGGCAAAATGGTTTGGCAAGGGACCATCACTTTCTATGTATTGTATGGGGTTAAACCAAAGCATTCATGGTACAGAAAAAAATGCATCACTAATTAACTTACATTTGGCTACTGGCCAAATTGGAAAAAAAGGTGCTGGACCATTCTCACTCACAGGCCAACCTAATGCTATGGGTGGACGTGAAGTTGGCGGTATGGCGAACTTATTATCTGCACATCGTGATTTAGCGAACCCAGAACATCGAGCAGAAGTTGCTAAACTTTGGGGTGTAGAAAATATTCCAGCAACCCCCGGTAAAACTGCAGTCGAAATGTTTGATGCAGTTAAAGATGGCAACATAAAAGCGATATGGATTGCCTGCACCAACCCCGCACACTCAATGCCAGATTTAAATCATGTGATATCAGCATTAAAAACGGCTGAATTAGTTGTAGTCCAGGATGCATACAAAAATACTGATACTAATCAATATGCCGATGTATTACTTCCAGCCAGCACTTGGGGAGAAAAAGAAGGAACAGTGACTAATTCAGAGCGTCGCATTACGCGAGTTAACGCAGCTATTTCAGCCCCTGAAGAGGCGCGCCATGATTGGGCGATTATGGTTGATTTTGCACAACGCTTAGAAAAGAGACTAGCTAAGAAATCAAACTTATTTCCGTATACTACGGCAGAAGAAATTTTTAATGAGCATCGTGAAACTACTCGTGGACAAGATTTAGATATTACAGGGTTAAGTTACGCACTCCTTAATCAATTAGGGCCGCAGCTATGGCCTTTTAAACTTGGCGATACGATTGGCAAAGCCCGTTTATATTCTGATTCAGTGTTTCAAAAGCCTGATGGAAAAGCTCAATTTGTTAATACTATCTATAAAGTTACTGCAGATAAAACAGATGCGCGTCATCCACTTCATCTACTTACAGGGCGATTGCGTGACCAATGGCATGGTATGAGCCGAACAGGTGCAGTTGCACAGCTATTTAATCATGATGAAGAGCCAGTGATACAGATGAGCGCAAATGACATGATGCGTCGCTCAATTAAGAGTGGCGATATAGTAAAAGTGAGTAATAAACGAGGAAATTTAGTATTAGTTGCACAGCTATCAAATGAGGTGCAGCCTTCTCAAACATTCATCCCTATGCATTGGGGAAGCCAATTTATGAATGGTTTGGGTGTTAATGCCCTAATGCCAGCAGCTTTCGATAAAACGTCAAAACAACCTGAGCTGAAACACACGGCTGTAAAAATTGAAAAACTTGAGCTACCTTGGCGCATAACTGTTATGCGCACCATACAAAACCTAGAAATGTTTGAAAAGATTCGTAGCTTATTATCAAATTTTGAATATGCCACTTGTGGCCTATTCGGGCGCCAAACTGAAAGCCATATCGGCATGATGATTTTACGAGCAGCTCATACGCAAGCCCCTGACAGTATATTAATTGAACGTATAGACGAAATATTAGGCATGACAGATGAAATGCCTTTACTCAATTACCATGATGCTAAGCGTGGCATCAGCAAACGTATTTTGGTCAATAATGACAGTGACAAACCACAGGTAACAGGTGTGCGCCTTGTAGGTGAAACAGTTGCAGCTGAATGGCTTAAAGAGGTAATGACATCCGGTCAATTTACTGATGAGTTACGTCGTTGGGCATTGGCACCAATTCCTGCACCGCCAACAACACATTTAAAACGTGGCAAAATTATTTGTAGTTGTTTAGATGTTGGTGAGAGCGAGATTATAGAAACAATTGAGCTTGGGGCTGATTTAATTACTCTGCAAAATAAGCTGAAATGCGGCACAGCATGCGGCTCTTGTCTTCCTGAATTAAAGAGACTTGTCCAGTTATTATGATAAGCACGTCTTATTGGTGAGTTAATTTGGCCGACTGTTTGGCGCCCCTAGTACGCATAGCCTGATAGCAGACGCTTGAAATTTGATTGGCAGCTATAGAGAAATTCCTGCATTCAAAATCTAAACTTTTCAAATTATTATTTAGGTAAATAGTGTTTCCAACCGCGGATTCAGTTACTGCAAATGCGACTTCAGAAGCACCGTAGCGAAAACGTAACTAACTTCAATTAAATATCACTATTTTTTACTATTTATAACTAGTTTTGCAATTTGCGAGCGTTGCAACTTATTGATTTATATAAATTTAAATATACCCAACCTGTCTCATAATCCGTTGGTGCTGTGTTCGACTCACAGGGGGCCACCATTTAGAATCAATGGCTTAGGTAGAAATATCTAAGCCATTTTTTGTTTCAACGTGACCAGAATGTGAAAATGGTGTTACTGCCTTCTACCCCTTTTATCTATGCTTGATGCAGCAAACATAATTTTCTTAATTTTTTTAATTATTTAAAGAACCTAACTAAACAATAACAATCTGATTGATAATGACTATTAATACAAAAATGATAAGTTGATTTTAAATGTTTAAATTTAAAAAATGGTTATGGATAAAGATTGCGAGCCTATTGGGAGTTAATCGGGCTTATGCCAAGTACTTAGCTCACTTTAAGCATTATCAAGCTAATGTAGTTGATAGTGAATTGCAAAAAGATTTGAATGTAATGCCGATGAGTAAAGATGAGTTTGTTAGGATTTGGAACTCAAAAATTAAAAACAAAACGGGCTGCTGTTAAATGTATTTAGACCTTGAAGTGAACCTTTAATAATTCTGTGTAATATTTTTGATAGAGGCATTTTGCATCATATGATGACTTTAGTCTAAACTTTGAGTTTGTCTATTATTTAACTTGTGCAGATTATAATAAATACATGGATGCGCAACAAATTTCAATCTAGCAATTTACGAAATATTTGAAAAAGAAGTCATTAAGTTCGCCTACCCCACTCAGACAGTTTTTATACCAAAAAATCAACAGCTTAGTTATTAGCTACAACTAACTATACTGTAATTTGTAAGTGGTTGAAGGCGCGTATGACGTTAAATGCCGTTCAATCAAAATCATCAGCATCATGTGGCACTCGTTTTTTAGACGAGTCTAAACACTCAGTATCATATCCTGCATTTTCTAGTTTGATTCTATATTCACACGATGGAAGATGCCCTTCCAGCCGCCCATTGATGATTGTGGTTTCTTCTTTGCAGTGCACGCATTGATAACGGTGCGCATGCCCCTCTATATGCTCTTGAGGATAGTCTATGTAAAATAGTTTTTTCATGGCTTATTGCTCCTTAGCATTATTTAGCGTTAAGTATAACGAGATAATTGTAAATGCGATTTAACTTTTTGAAGTTTAAAAAACGAAAAAAGCTCACGTAAGTGAGCTTTTTTATTAGGAATAGAAATTAAAAATTATGCGTAAATTGAGCGCTTAAAATGTCAACACTACCATCGTAAGTTCCAATTAAGTGACCTTCGCCTTTTCCATTTGCGATCCTATTGTCATCAATACTTGCATTGTTAATAAACAGGTGAGCATAGCCTAGATCAAAACTAGAATCTGGTGTGACTTTCCAGTTAGCTCCTAAAGATACCCATTTTCTGTCATTACCTGGAATGCGCGCGGTACGGAACTGGTCGCTGATAGCTTCTTCATCATAAGCTAAGCCTGCACGAAATTTTAAGTAGTCACTATAATGATAGTTAGCTCCAATAGAGTAGCGCATAGTATTACTCCAATTCTCATTGGTGCCACTAAGAGTAGTGCCATTAATGCGTATTACATTTAGTTCTTTAAATTGACTCCATCGAGTCCATGTTACATCAGCCATGAAATCAAACTGATCATCTACTTTACTAAAAGTACTGAGTGACAAGGTTTCAGGAAGAGTTACTTTTGCAGTTACATCTGTATTGAGCATTCGGCTTGGTATTCCATCAAGTGCCTTAAAAGCAGATTCTGAGGTGCCTTCTAAGGTTTGATTTACTTTGGATCGATATGCGATGCTTACTCGTGTGTTAGTAGTTGCTTGATAAATAGCACCTAAATTATAACCGAACCCCCAGTCATCACCTTTAATTTTTACCTGTGGATCTCCAGCAGTGTTAATTGAACTAGTTAGTTCAGCATGAGCCCACATCGCGGAAACGCCTATACCAACTGAAAGCTGGTCATTGGCTTTAAAGGCAATAGCAGGGTTAATGTTAATGGTCTTAACCTCAGACTTAATGGCTTGAAAGCGCCCCTTCCAAGCTGGGTCGTACTCTGTTTTAAGGCCAAAAGGCGCGTTTATACCTAGGCCAAATTTGAAAGTGTCATTTAAATTTCTTTTATAATAAAAATTCGGTACAAGTGCTAAGTCACCAGCATCGCCTCCATCGTTACCTAGTTTCCCAGTACCAGAGATAGTGCCATTAAACTCTGCAGTAGGCTTAATCAAGTGAATAGCCCCAACAATTTGAGTACCTTCAATATAGGTCATACCAGCTGGGTTGAAATATATAGTACTGGCATCCTCCGCCACAGCACCACCACCCGCAAAGGCATTTCCCATGCCGCTGGCACTTTGTTCAATTAATGCGAAACCTGCTGCTTGTGCTGCAATAGGTGCAGAAAAAATCACAAAAGAGAGCAATGTTTTTTTCATAATTATGGTTTTCGTAATAAGTAAAATTAATAAGAAATAAAAAAATAGCATATCAAGATACTTTTTGATACAAATTTGTTACAAATAAATTAAAGCAAAATCTGTTGTAATTTTCCAACAAAATAAAAATTGTTTTTTAAATTAAATAAAATCATTCACTTGAGTGGCTAATTTTTTAAGCATATAGTTGTAATCGTTAGTTTTTTTATTCATAAGAAT
>JBBQLN010000045.1:0-14708 GCA_038327905.1 Burkholderiales bacterium | reverse complement strand
AATATTTTTGTCAGCCACACACCTACCCCGCGAAACTCAGGTAACGAGTTTGACGATTTGGTTACTTGGATTTCACCTAATGTTTTATTTAACCGTATGGTTGCAGCTGGCAAGTTACCTTAAATGAACGACAACCAACTCCTTCGATACAGCCGTCACATCCTTCTCACGCAAATCAATTATGAAGGCCAAGATAAACTTGTTAATAGCCATGCGCTGATTGTTGGTGCGGGTGGTTTGGGTTCGCCCGTAGCTTTGTATCTGGCTGCTAGTGGTGTTGGCACGCTGACTATCTGCGATTTTGATGTGGTGGATTTAACTAATTTGCAGCGTCAGATTATTCATACCACACCAAGTGTAGGCATCAACAAAGCGGTTTCTGCGCAGCAAGCTATTTATGAAATTAACCCTGAGATAACGGTTAACACCATACAGCAAAAATCCACTGAAGATGACTTTGCGGCATTGGTGGCGCAAGCGGATGTGGTGATTGATTGCAGTGATAATTTTGTCACACGCTATACGTTAAACAGAGTTTGTGTGAAATTGAAGAAGCCGCTTGTTTCAGGGGCTGCGCTTGGTTTTGAGGGACAAATCACAGTTTACGATATGCGCTCAGATTTCAGTCCTTGTTACCATTGCTTATTCCCTGATAATGGCGAAGATACGGATTTGCGTTGTGCTACAAATGGTGTTTTTGCACCGCTAGTGGGCATGATAGGTGCCACGCAAGCAGCTGAGGCCTTGAAGTTATTAATGGGTATTGGTGAGAGTTTGCAGGGGCGCTTGCTGTTGCTAGATGCGCTTGCCATGGAGTGGCGAACAATCAAGCTGAGTAAAGACCCAGCTTGTATTGTTTGTGGCGTTTAATTTTCTCTTACTTTAAGAGAAAATTGTAGAGCTTACTTACCACCTACTAAGTTTTTAACTGCACTGACTAAATCACCTGGCATGACGACAATTTTGCTATTGTTAGAAGCCGACATTTTTTGCAAAGCTGTTATGTAACGGTCACCCAGTAAAAACATAGCCGATGCGTTATTTTCCTTAACAGCTTCAGTAATAAATTTAATAGACTCTGCTGAAGCTTTAGCCGCTACCATCTGTGCCTCGGCATCTTTACGCGCCGCCTCTAAACGCGCTTCAGCGTTTAAGATAAGTGATTGTTTTGCACCCTCTGCCTCAGTCACCACAGCAACACGTTCACGCTCTGCGGCGGCTTGTCTTTCCATCGCATCTTGCATATTAGGTGAAGGTTTGATGTCTTGAATCTCGACTGATTTAACGGTTAAACCCCAATCTTGCGCTTCATCGGCAATCGCTTCTTTTAACTCTGCTTTAATGCGGTCACGTGAAGTAAGTGCTTGGTTTAGGTCCATGCCACCGATGATTGAGCGCAAGCTAGTTTGCACCATGTTGCGCATAGCTTCTCTAAAATTTTCAATGCCGTAAACCGCACGTTCAACATCTGAAACTTTAATGAATGCAATGGCATTTGCAAGAATCACAGCATTGTCGCGTGTAATCACTTCTTGCTCAGGCACATCTAAAATAATGTCTTTGGTGGTGACTTTATAGCTTACTTTGGTGAAAATAGGGTTAATTACATGCAAGCCTGGGCTAAGCACACCTGCAAATTTACCAAGACGCTCGACAACCCATTCCTCACCTTGTGGAACAATGCGTACACCTTTGATGATGGCGACAATTACTAAAAATATCAGTATGAAACTAAATTCGGTCATAGTGTTTTCCTAACACGAGGTTGAAAGATTAATTGTTTTAAATATTGATAAAATTTACTTTTTTAAAATTTTTAATGCGTTGCCTACAACGGCCACGACAATAGCTTCGCCTCCTGCCTCTATGGTTTCATCAGCAATTGCTGTCCATTCACGGCTGCCCATTAGGCCTTGAGTAAAGCGGATTTTACCATTTTTCTTGGAACTGGCAGTTTCTATTACCAGTCCTACGCGTCCGATTTCTTCGCCCTTCGATTGCCCAATACGCGAATTAGTTGAAGTTTTCTTGTAGTAGAGTTTCCAGACCGTAAGCGAACTCAAAGACAGCGCGGCATACACCACATATTGCACTGCTTCAGATATGCTTGGAAATATCCACATTGCAATGGCAACACATAAAGCAGCAATACCAAACCATAACACATAAAAAGTGCCAGTTGCCATCTCAACAGCAAGCAGTATGATGCCTATTGCAGCCCACATCCACATTGGTTCCATTATAGTTTCCTTATTAATCGCATAAAATAATTTAGAGTATTATTACATAGCATTTTACTGCATACAGATAAAAAATTTATGTAAAAATATCACACATAAATATTGCGAATAAATAGTACACTAACACAAATTAGTTGGAATTTATTGTATGAAGCCAGCACAAAAATTGATGATTCCTCAAGACCGTAACGAGCGTTTGCATTACGTGAAGCGAATATTCTCCGATGCGAAAGGATCAGATTTAGGGTCTGATTGGGTAGGCGGTCGTTCAAATGCACTTAAAAAACTCAATAGCATTGATGCAGTTACTTACTCGAGAAACCGCAACTTTCTTAATGGTGCAGTGACGCATCTGTCACCTTATTTACGGCATGGATGCATAACGCTGAATGAAGCATACGAGTTTATTAAAAGGCGGTTTGATGTAAGTGCCGATAAACTCGTGTATGAACTTGCTTGGCGCGATTATTGGCGGCAAGTATGGGTTAGTGAAGGTAATGCTATTTATAGTGAAATGGAGCCACCCAAAGTTGCTATTGGTCATGCGCCTTTGACTGATGACATTGCCCAAGGTAAAACGGGCTTGCCTTGTATGGATAGCTTTATCAAAGATGATTTATTAGCAACAGGCTATGTGCATAACCATCCGCGTATGTGGCTTGCTAGCTATATTGTGCATCACAGAAAGGTAGATTGGCGGGCTGCCGCAGATTGGTTTGAGGCGCATTTGCTGGATGGTGATATTGCGAGCAATCATCTTTCATGGCAATGGGTCGCATCAACATTTAGCTCTAAACCTTATTTCTTTAATAAAGAAAATATTGGTCGCTATACAGGTGAAAAATATTGCGGTAATTGCCAAGCTAAGTGTCCGTTTGATGCAAGTTATGAAGTGTTGAGTGATAGGTTGTTTAATCAAACACTGGAGCCAGTCGCAAAAAAATACACACTGCAAGCTTTGCCTAGAAATAAAGTCTCTCATTACCCAACAAAGGCCATATTTGTGCATGACGAGATGTTGTCCTCAGCGCATGGGTTATTACAAAAGCCTTTCCCTAAGATTTTTGTATTTGACCCACAAATGCATGGCACTTGGTCGCTTAACCGCCTGCAGTTTATGGCAGACTGCCTAAGTGAGATGGAGGTAGTAGAAGTTTGGCTAGGTGATACATATGAAATTCTGATGCAAAAAGGGGTTGGCCAATTGATCACACAAGATACGCCTAACTTGAAAATTAAAGAACTGCTATCACCATTTGTGCCTGAGTGGCAGCCAGTGTCTAAATTAGTGAATGTTGAAATCAGCGAAAAAAGACTAAAACGCTTTTCTCGTTATTGGGAAAAAGTGGGGCCACTAGTGTTGAGTGGTATTGTTGATGATGGACATGGGCTAAAATAAGCTTAAATACAAAAAATTTAAATAAAGGGGAGCATGATGATATTTTGGGTAATCGTAGCCATAGTCGCGGTGTATTTTGTCATGACGTACAATAGCTTGGTTAATGTTAAGCACAATGTTTCAAAAGCGTGGGCAAACATTGATGTATTACTTAAGCAGCGTCACGAAGAGTTGCCAAAGCTGATTGATACTTGTAAACAATACATGAAGCATGAGCAAGATACGCTGGAAAAAGTCATACAAGCGCGTTCAAGAGTTTCGGATGCGCGCGAATCACAAAATGTGGCTTCTTTAGGAATGGCAGAAAGCGCCTTAAGAGCTGGTTTAGGACAATTGTTTGCTTTGGCCGAGTCTTACCCTGACCTTAAAGCCAATGAGCAGTTTTTACATTTGCAGTCACGTATCAGCGGTTTAGAAAATGCCATTGCGGATAGGCGCGAGTTTTATAACGATAGCGTCAATATTAACAATGTGCGTATTGAGCAGTTTCCAGATTTACTGGTGGCGAAAATGTTTAACTTTAACTCACGTGATTTACTGAGATTTGCTACTGAAGAATTAAAAGACGTAGATGTAAGCAGCAGATTCAATAGTTAAGCTTAAAGATGCTAAAGGCTTAAGTTATGCTAAAAGACTTACGTAGCTATTACGTAGAGGCAATTACTACTTCTAGTTATTTGGTCATACTGGCTTTTGCTGTATATACCTATCAACACAATACAAGTGCTCTATCCCTTATTTTAATTGTGGCGGTGAGCCTGTTTGCTTGGGTGTCTTCTCATAAGCGTGCAAGCGCAATTGCCGATATTGCAACGTCACGCATAGGATCAGCCGCGCAAGGTTATTTAGAGCTGTATGGTCGCGCCAGTGTGAACCCAGAAAATCTTATTAAAAGCCCGCTGAGTGGCATGGCTTGTATTTGGTTTAGATACAAGGTGTATTCTAAAGATAACCACGACCGTGAATGGCACGAAATTAGCAGCGGTGTGAGTGATACTACTTTTGAAATCACTGATGGCACGGGTAAGTGCCAAGTTGATCCTGATGATGCTGAGGTGATTTCGCCAGATAAACGTGTGAGTTATCAAGGGGTTTATAAGCACGTAGAAGAAATGCTATTTGCGGGTGGTTCAATTTACGTATTAGGCGAGTTCACAACCGTAGGTGGCGCCAATTCAGTGTTGAGCGTGAGAGAAGATGTGAGTGGTTTGCTTTCAGAATGGAAAAAAGATACAACTCAGCTTAAAAAGCGTTTTGATTTAGATGGCAATGGCGAGATTGACCTGCAAGAATGGGAGTTAGCGCGTAAGGCCGCAATTCGTGAGGTTGAAAAACAACACCGTGAAATTCGTGCAGAATCAGGTGTTCATGTAATTCGTGCGCCACGAGATAGGCGATTGTTTTTAATTTCTAGCATGTCGCCACAAAGACTCAGACAACGTTATCAATGGTGGAGCTATTTTCACTTGGCAGTTTTAGTGCTCGCAATCGTAGTGTTCTTCTGGTTGAAACTCAACAAACTTTAATTTAGCCGCGTAATTTGGTTTTGCCGAGCATCCAGTTCAACAAATGCTGCAATAGGCTGTGTTAAAATTGCGCCTATGACAAATACCACGCAAAATACTGAAAATTCACTCAATAAATCCTTTGACCCTAAAGCCATAGAAAGCAAATGGTATGAATTCTGGGAGAGCAAAGGTTATTACGCTGCTGGTTTTAACAAGCCAACAGAGTCTAACACTGAAGTTAAAGATAACTTTTGTATCTTACTGCCCCCACCAAACGTCACTGGCACCTTGCACATGGGGCACGGCTTTAACCAAACGCTGATGGATGCACTCACACGTTATCACCGTATGAAGGGCGATAACACGCTGTGGCAGCCTGGTACAGACCATGCAGGGATTGCGACGCAGATTGTAGTAGAACGCCAACTCGATGCGCAAGGCGTGAGTCGCCATGATTTAGGCCGTGAGAAGTTCCTCGAAAAAGTGTGGGAGTGGAAAGAGTTCTCAGGCGGTACGATTACTAAGCAAATGCGTAGGCTTGGCACTTCACCAGATTGGTCGCGCGAGCGCTTCACCATGGATGAAGGCTTAAATAAAACCGTGACTGAAACCTTTGTACGCTTGTATAACGAAGGCCTAATTTATCGCGGCAAGCGCTTGGTGAATTGGGATGTGAAGTTAGGCACGGCCGTTTCAGATTTAGAAGTAGTGCAGGAAGAAGAAGATGGTTTTATGTGGCATATCAACTATCCGCTTGCGGATGGTTCAGGCAACTTAACCGTTGCAACAACCCGTCCAGAAACAATGCTGGGCGATGTAGCGGTAATGGTACATCCAGAAGATGAGCGCTATGCGCACCTGATTGGTAAACATGTAAAACTACCACTTTGTGACCGTGAAATCCCGATTATTGCCGATGATTATGTAGATAAAGAGTTTGGTACAGGCGTAGTTAAAGTGACGCCAGCACATGATTTTAATGACTATGCTGTTGGACAAAGGCACGGGCTAAAACCAATTAACATTCTGACTCTTGATGGAAGGATTATAAGCAATAACATACCTGCAGGAGGAGAGAGAGTTTTTGATTTTGTTGCTGAACGACCAGAAGGTGTAAAAGTTGGTCCAATTGGCACTCAACCACTTGCTGCTGATATAGGCATCCCTGAAGCGTATCAAGGTAAAGATAGATTTGAGGCTCGTAAGCTAATTGTTGCTGACTTAGAAGCTCAAAACTTTCTAGTTAAAACCGAAAAACACAAACTCAAAGTGCCTAGGGGTGACCGTACTGGCGTGATTATCGAGCCCATGCTCACCGACCAATGGTTTGTCGCGATGAGTAAGCCTGCCGCCGACGGTAAATCTATTACACAAAAAGCGCTTGATGTTGTTGCCAGTGGCGAAATCAAGTTTTACCCTGAAAACTGGGTGAACACTTACAATCAATGGCTTAATAACATTCAAGACTGGTGTATTTCACGCCAATTGTGGTGGGGGCACCAAATCCCAGCTTGGTACTCTGAAGAGGGTAAAATTTATGTGGCAACGGATGAAACGTCAGCAAAAGCACTTGCCGCTAAAGATGGTTACGCAGGTAATTTAGTGCGCGATAATGATGTGTTGGATACTTGGTATTCCTCCGCGCTTTGGCCGTTCTCTACGCTTGACTGGACGGGTGACGAAGCGATTGATGCGCAAAACCAAGCGTTGCAACAGTATCTGCCTTCTAGTGTGCTAGTGACTGGTTTCGACATCATCTTTTTCTGGGTGGCGCGCATGGTGATGATGACGAAGCACATCACTGGCAAAATACCGTTTAAGCATGTGTATGTGCATGGCTTGATTCGTGATGCCGAAGGCCAGAAAATGTCTAAATCTAAGGGCAACGTGCTTGACCCGATTGATTTGATTGACGGCATTGGCTTGGACGACTTAATCAAAAAACGCACAACGGGTTTAATGAACCTGAGAGATGCAGAAAAAATTGAGAAGCGCACGCGCAAAGAGTTTCCAGAAGGTATTGCCGCTTATGGTACAGACGCCCTACGCTTCACATTTGCAGCGCTTGCTAGCCCAGGTCGCGATATTAAATTTGATTTGCAACGTTGTGATGGTTATCGCAATTTCTGTAATAAATTGTGGAACGCCACACGCTTTGTGTTGATGAACACCGAAGGTCAAAACAATGGTTTTGATTCAGCCAGTTGCCATGCAGGCGGGCGTAAGTTTAGTCAAGCTGACCGTTGGATTGTGAGCATTTTGCAACGCACAGAAGCTGAAGTTGAAAAGGCCTTTGAAGACTACCGTTTTGACTTGGCGGCAAAAGCCATTTATGAATTTGTGTGGGATGAATATTGCGACTGGTATTTAGAGTTAGCGAAAGTGCAAATTCAAAATGGCGACGAAGCAGAAAAAGTCGCGACACGCCGCACTTTGTTACGTGTGCTCGAAACAATTTTACGTTTAGCCCATCCTATCATGCCGTTTATCACGGAAGAGATTTGGCAAACCATAGCACCTATGACAGAAAAGCACGGTGCAAGCATTATGCTAGAAACATATCCAAAGGCGCAGCCAGATAAGCTAGATGATGCTTCAGAAGCTTGGGTCACACAACTTAAACAAATGGTCGATGCATGCCGTAGCTTACGTGGCGAAATGAGCATTTCACCAGCTGCACGCGTGCCTTTGATTGCCGCAGGCGATGCTGAAAAATTAGCGCTGTATGCACCGTATTTAAAAGCATTAGCTAAATTAGAAGAGGTTGCGATTGTGGCTGACCTGCCAGAAGCTGATGCGCCTGTGATGTTAGTGGACGACTTTAAGCTGATGTTAAAAGTTGAGATTGACGTTGCAGTTGAAAAAGAGCGCTTAGGCAAAGAAATTGCCAGATTAGAAGGCGAAATAGCAAAAGCCAATGGCAAGCTCAATAACGAAAGCTTTGTGGCACGTGCGCCAGCCGCCGTAGTTGAGCAAGAAAAGGCGAGGGTAGCTGAGTTTGGTGCTAACTTAGAAAAACTGCTAAGCCAGTTAGCTAAGTTGGGTTGAATTTCAAGTAACTAACAGATGTAATTTAAAAGGGCGCTGAAAAGCGCCTTTTTAATTGGGTGGGTGATTTTAAATAAACAGATTGACGTCAGATTCGCCAGCAAACTGAAAGAATGTCGCAGCGCCGCCATATTCAATTTCATCAATAAAATCAGTCGTTTTAAAGTCAAATAAATCAACGGTCATTTGGCAGGCAATTAGTTTTACGCCACTTTCTAAACACGCGGTTCGTAGGTCTTGAATAGATGCCACACCTTTATCAGCAATTTTCTGCTTCATCATCATGGTCGCCATACTTTCCATGCCAGGTAACATCTGTACAAAATTTGGCATAGGCACTGGCATCGGCATGGCGGGGTTGCCAAGCGGCGATACTTTTAAATCGCCTAAGTCTTTTTTGAGCAGGGTTAGGCCATAAAAAGTGAAGAAAATTTGTACTTCATAATCTAGCGCCGCTGCGGTAGAGGCTAAAATAAAGGGCGGATACGCCCAATCAAGCGTGCCTTTTGAAGCAATTAAAGCGAGTTTTTTAGCCATTTTTGGCCAAATTCAGTCTAAGTGCTGCGTTTTTTGATATAAAACGTGAACGTGCTGTCGTCTTGCTCAAGCAGTAAAAGCTCGTGGCCAGTTTGCACACAAAATGCATTCAAGTCTTTCACTGAGCCAGGATCCGTTGAAATGACTTTTAACACTTGCGATGGCTCAACTTCACTCAAGCCTTTTTTGCAACGCAAAATGGGTAATGGGCAGTTTAAACCAGTTGCATCGACTTCTTTGTTAAATTCCATTATTTCTTCTTCCCTTCATCTTTTGCTACAAAAGTTTGACCCGCTTTAGCCCACGCTAAAACGCCACCTACTAGGTTGTAAACATTTTTACAGCCTTTGCTAGCGGCAAAGGCTGCCGCATGGGCAGAGCGCGCACCGCTATGGCAATAGAACACAATATTTTCTACTTTGGTTAGAGGCTCGTATTTTAGCGGCAATAACGCTAGTGGAATATGTATTGCACCTTCAATAATGCCACGCGCAACTTCATCATCGTTACGCACATCAACCAATAATATGGGTTGAGTCGTCATCATCTTGAGTAAGTCGTTTACTTGAATTTCACTAAATGTGCTCATACTAGAGGTGCACCTAAATTAACCAATGCAAATGATAGCAATTTTGAAGGGTGACCGCACTAACTATGTATAGCAAGTGGTTGTAGCAGCAGGTAGTTAATCTATGATTGCCCAATAAAAATATCATATACAAAATCACAGCGCTGGTATGTTTAGCGATAGGGTGTAGTTTTTAATTGATTTTGTAGGGTTATTTAAGTATTTAAGGCAGAAACATGTGGCTAATCTATCAATTGACTTGTTGGTAAAGACGTTAACATCATGGGGCGATACATAAAGTAATAATTCCCTCTATAAATTGAGTGATGACAAAAACATGGAACTAAAAATGACGCCCTTAGAACTGGCTCGCCAAACATTAATGCAGCTTTCAAAAAGCCAGAGTCCGCCGACTCCGGATAATTATCGTCGTGTGTATAACGAGATGGCTGGCGTGGAGTCTGCTGATCATTCTTCTGTTCTTAGTAAAGCATTTGAGAAAGTGTTAAATGACCTTGGCAAAGATAAACCTAAATATTTAGTCGCGTCACAAAAAATCTCTGCGTTGGTTAAAAAGCAAGATTCAGCTAATTTAGAAAATCATATACGCAGTTTGCTTCCAACAGGTTCTAGCGATACAGATGGCGTGAATTGGGCCACGCTTTTACGCTATTTATTGAAACAGTTAGATGTGAATCACAGTGGTATTACACTGACGCGTAAAAAAGAAGGGCTCAATCGCGTCATTGTTAATTTTGCTAGTGATCCAAACCAACTCGGCCAAAAAATACAAGCTTTAGTGACCTCATGGGGCGAGGGACAGGCCATTACTCATGCGAATGATGAGCATAATTTAGAGGTAATTTCTACTGAAATAGACACATCCCAAGTCTTGGAAAGTATCCCCACTAAAAATCTAGTGTTAGCGGTGGATGACACCCAGCTTAAGCTTGCGATTGGCTGGCGTGATTTATTGATTAGAACGATTACGCTAGTGGTGCTTCCCCAGTTTGCAGAAATTCCACCAGCGGCAAAAAGAATAGAAGCGCTCATTAAACGTGCGCAAGAAGCGAACACTTTAGAAGAAGTGAACGCCTTAAGTGAGGCGTTAAAATCCACCTTGCTGAGAGCTGAGATGCAAACGGATTCGCAGCATCGCATGCAAGAGTCACTAGTGCAAATGCTGCGACTGTTGGTTTCTAGCATGGGTGAATTAACGGTTGAAGATAAATGGCTACACGGGCAGATTGCCATTGTTGAAGACATTATTTCTAAGCCGCTTAATTTGGATGTGGTCTATAACGCTGAAAGTAGCCTAAAAGAACTGATATTTAAGCAAGCGAGTATCAAACCAGGGCTTGTTGCGGCTAAGGAAACCTTAAAAGGCATGATGAGTACTTTTATCATTGGCTTGGCTGACATTACTGAGAGTACCGATACCTATCAAACCAAGATTGCCGATTATCAAGAGCAAATCACTGCTACTGACGATATGGCCCAGCTTAACGTAATATTGCAAAGCTTGGTCGGCGATATCCACACCATGAACGCTGATGCGGTGCATTCACAATCTGCATTTTTAGAAACGCAGAAAAAAGTGGAAGAGGCTGAAAAGCAAATTAATGAACTTACAACTAAGCTAGATTACATTAGTGAAGTTGCGCATGAAGATTTTTTAACTGGCGCACTTAATAGACGTGGCATGAATGAGGCTATAGATAGAGAGTTTGCCAGAGCGGATAGGCACAATACACCACTGTCATTGGCCATGATTGATATTGATCATTTTAAGAAAATTAACGATACCATGGGGCACTCCACTGGCGATGTGGCACTTGCACATTTGGCTAAAGTGGTTAAAAGTGTCTTACGCAGCACAGATGTGCTGGCAAGATACGGTGGTGAAGAGTTCGTAATTTTATTACCTGGCTCTAAGCAATCCGATGCGGTGAATGTTGTCGCAGGTGTGCAACGAGACCTGACCAAAAACTTCTTTATGCATAATAGTGAGCGCGTACTTATTACCTTTAGTGCTGGCGTCTCTGAAAGAGCAACAGGCGAGGGCATAGATGCTGTTTTACCTCGCGCTGATGCAGCGTTATATCTAGCCAAACAAACTGGTCGTAACCGTGTTGTCGGAGCTGATCCGCAATAAGTATTGAAAGGTATTGTGTGCAAGAGATTGATTTAAAAAAGCTCGCGTATAGTGAACTTTTTTATCGGTGGTTGAGAAGAGAATCTAACTGTGGCACGAGGACTTTAAAACAAAAAGCCTAGATTTTATGGTGGATTAAGTGCAATTTCCCTAAACTTTATACCCAAATCTCTACTTAACGTACAGTTACCAGCGCATCTCCAATGCGCATTTCGCCAATGATGGTAGCTTGCTTAAAGTTATCATTATGAAAAGCTTTTAAAACAGCATCTGCACAATCTGCTGAGCAGCTCACCAATAAACCTCCACTGGTCTGTGGGTCACAAAGAAACTTGCGTTGCCATTCTGTGATATTTTTCCCTAGGGTAATTTCTGCGCCATAACTACCCCAGTTTCGTTCTGCTGCGCCAGTAGCATAGCCGTCTTCAGCCAGTTTGAGCGCAATATCAATGCAGGGCAGCTTGCTAAATTCAATCTCGGCTGCTAATTTCGAGCCACGACAAATTTCGAGTAAATGCCCTAACAATGCAAACCCAGTGACATCAGTTACTGCATGAACGCCACTCACGGCTGATAGTGATGTGCCAGTTTGATTCAGCTGCGTAGTTACTTCTATCATCTGCTGATAGCCTTCTGCACTGAGTTCGCCTTTCTTAAGAGCGGCACTTAAAACGCCAACACCTAGCGGTTTACTTAAAATCAATACATCGCCGTCTTTTGCTTGATCATTACGCTTAACCTGATCGGGGTGTATTAGCCCAATGGCAACAAGCCCATAAATAGGCTCAGGCGAATCAATGGAGTGTCCGCCAGCAATTGGTATACCAGCCGCCTGACATACCGAAGCTCCACCGAGCATAATATTTTGAATAGCCTCCATTGGCAGCTTATTGATCGGCATGCCAACAACCGCTAATGCAAAAATTGGCTTACCACCCATCGCATAAATATCAGAAAGCGCATTGGTCGCAGCGATACGTCCAAAATCATAAGGGTCATCAACAATTGGCATGAAAAAATCAGTGGTAGCCACAATTGCTTGGGTATCATTCAAACGATAAACAGCCGCATCGTCACTCGAGTCAATGCCAACTAGTAAGTCTGGAAAGAAGCCCAATGGTGGTAATTTTGAAAGCATCTGGGTCAGCATGGCGGGTGCTATTTTGCATCCGCAACCACCGCCATGTGAATACTCAGTTAGGTGAATTTTTTTCATTTTATTATGTTTTCTTTGTGAATAAGTTCTAAAGCGACGTTCTTTAAATTTTCAGTATCTAGTGAGGTTAGCGCTAATCGCTCAGCCATTGGTAACTGATCAAAATTGCCAATTGTAGAGCGCAAATATGCTGGATCATAATGCCTAATAAGTAAATTTTTCACTAAGTCCTTCCACTCACCTTGGTTGGCCATGTCAGACCAACACTTAATCACTTTTTGTCCATGCAGCTCTGTTAATAAAGCTAGACGCTCGTTGAGGATAGTTGGATTGTGTAAAAAATGCGAATACTCTTCTAATAACAACGTAATACGAGAGTCGACTGTGGCTTCCATTTGAATACATTGAGCACTTCGCATATGAGCTATCAACATGTTAGGCAATGAAATCGCGCCAATCTTGCGACTTTCTGCTTCTACATATATTGGCCGTGAGCTTGAGAAGCCTTGTAAGGCAACACAGATGTCACTTTCAAAGGCTTTTTGTGAGGGTTGTATTTGATCAGGAAGGCGCCCCAGTAGAGAACCCCGATGTCGTGCCAACTCCTCAAGGTCAAGCACCTGAGCACCTTGTTCAGCAAGTGAGCGTAATAAGCGACTTTTACCCGATCCCGTTGCGCCACAAATGACGATAAACTTAAAGCCACTTGGCAAAATATCAAGTGCTGAAATAACATGTCGTCTATAGGCTTTATACCCACCATTAAGTTGTGCTGTCCTCCAGCCAACTTGCGCCAGGATGTGCGCCATTGCACCACTGCGCATTCCACCTCGCCAACAATAAACTAAAGGCTGCCAATTTTTTGGCTTACCAATCAACGTTTCATCTAGATGGCGTGCAATATTGCGTGCAATGATTGCTGCGCCATGTTTCTTAGCCTCAAAGCTAGAAACCTGCTTGTACAAAGTGCCGACGAAGGCACGCTCTTCGTTGCTAAGTACAGGAAGGCTTATTGCCCCAGGAAGGTGGTCATCGGCATATTCGGAGGGTGACCTAACATCTATAATATCGTCAAAATTAGCAAAAGCCTGTGAAATTTCGATTGTTTTGTAACTTGCCATATTGGTGTGCGAATTAAGACTGTTAATGAGAGCCTATAATATAGCCTAATAAATATTAGATACAGAAATGAAAGAGATTAACTTTCGCTATTTTTAAAATAGTGTGGCTGGGATGAAAATCGAACCTGCAGCACGCGTATATTCAATTGTAAAATGGGCCTTCTATAAAGTTTGCAACCTTTTCGAAAGTATTTACTCGTATTAATTAGTATTCGAAATTTTTGAAAAGAATCATCAAATGAAATTACTAGCTGTTATAACAATGTTGATTGGTATCTTTAGTCTATCAGTACATGCTAAAGAGTTGCGTTTCGATAACTATCTTAACGCGCCTTATTCAGAGGTGCGGGCTGGTTTGATTAGTCAAGGCTGGAAAACAATAACAAATAAGAAAATTCAAGACTCGAGCTTATACGCTCAAGATATTTTTAATCAAGGCTATGAAGAGGTGTTGGATTGTATTTCTATGGAAAGAGATCAGTGTAAATTTGTGTTTAAAAAAAATAAACAACTGATTTTGGTCACTACGAAAGACAAAACCTTGAACGTCGAGTCGATAGAAATTAAAAAGTAAGCACTTAAGATATACAGGAAAAATTTGTATTACCTATATTATATTTACTGTCGTTACTTATACTTCAACTCTTTCCGCGTTTAATAAATCGCTAACATTCTCTTTCTGCTGTTTTAAGCTTACGCACACCCAGTTGTCAGGATAAGATTGGTTTATTAGTTTTTTGAAGCAACTTCAAGAGCGAGCGTATCGATATTTAGCAATTACATAATTGGGCTTTGCGACGGCATTTTTTTGCCGCAGGCTAGATTAGCAGGAACCGCAATATCCATCATTTTCGGATTGGGTAAATTGAGTGAATTCATGATGGCAATATATTCAGCTTCTGTTTTTCCAGCTAATCGAGGATTGTATTGTTTTTCCTCTGCAATTGAGGATGCAGTCCAACCTTTGTAATCATGA
>JBBQLN010000044.1:0-15082 GCA_038327905.1 Burkholderiales bacterium | reverse complement strand
GTCATTAATACATAACTAACAATGTAGAACATGGCATATACAAAGCCATTGATGCTTGCACTCATCAGACCGTACATCATAAAGCCGACATGTGAAATGGTTGAGTAAGCCAACATACGCTTTAGGTTGGTTTGCGCAATGGCCGTAATATTTCCAATGATAATAGATAGCACCGCCATAAACATCAGCATCTGATGCCAATCCACCGCTAACGATGGTAACGCTTGTACCAAAATACGGATAACAAACGCAAATGCCGCTAGTTTAGGCACAGAGCTAATTAACATTGTTACCGCTGTTGGTGAGCCTTCATAAACATCTGGCACCCACATTTGGAAAGGTACTGCGCCCAGTTTGAAAGCTAGCCCGGAAACAATAAATACCAAACCTAAAATCAACACTGCATGTAATTTATCAGCTCCTAATAATGCGCTACTGATTTCGACAATATTCAGGCTACCAGTCATGCCATAAATCATGCTCATGCCGTATAACAACATACCTGATGCTAATGCACCTAGAACAAAATACTTCATAGCAGCTTCGGTTGCCTTTGCGTTATCACGGTCAAGCGCTACTAATGCATATAGACTTAATGATAATAGCTCTAGGCCTATATAAAGCGTGAGCATGCTTTGACCAGACACCATAATCATCATACCAACTACTGAAAATAGCGTTAAGGCGTAAAACTCACCACGATACATATCGCGTTGCTGTATGTATTGACGGCTATAAACAAAGATTAATGAAGTACCTAAATAGATCATCAATTTCAATACATCCGACATTGCATCATCAACAAAATTGTTTGTAAATGCATAGCTAACACTTGGAACGTGTGTAGTAAATGTAATGTAAGCCGCAATCAATAATGTAACTTGGGCTAGCAAGTAAATAGCGATGCGATTGGCAGGTTTAAGAATTAGATCAGCCAACAAAATAAACATCGCCATACATACGATGACAATTTCAGGTAAGGCGGTGATGAGGTCGTAACGAATATTTTCCATAACTTATAGACCTGACGGCAAACCTGCAGGTAGCTTGCTTTGCATTAAATGTGAAAGAAGTTGTGTCACTGTTGCGTTTGTCATATCAGTGAGTGGTTTGGGGTAGATACCTAAAGCTAATACCAATATGGCTAAAATCGCCAATATCAAGAACTCTCGTTGGCAAAGATCTTTAAGCGCGGCGACTTTGGCATTAGCAATTTCACCATAGAACACGCGTTTTACCATCCATAAGGTATAAGCTGCACCGAAAATTAATGTGAACGAAGCTAAGAACGCATACCAGAAGTTTTCTTGAATAGCGCCTAAAATCACCATAAACTCCCCAACGAAGCCTGATGTCCCTGGCAACCCACTATTGGCCATAGCAAACAACACTGCAAACGCTGCGAAAACAGGCATAGTGTTTGCTACGCCGCCGTATGATTCTATTTGACGGCTGTGTACGCGGTCATATAAAACACCTACACACAAGAACATGGCTGCTGAAATAAAGCCATGTGAAACCATCTGCACAATTGCGCCTTCAAGTCCTAAGTTATTGAAAATAAAGAAGCCTAAAGTGACAAAACCCATGTGTGAAATTGATGAGTAGGCAATGAGTTTCTTCATATCTTTTTGAACTAAAGCGACAAGCGCAATATAAACAATTGCAATTAATGACAGAGCAATCATATAGCCCGCTAAATGATGTGCTGCGTCTGGTGCAATTGGCATCGCAAAGCGTAAGAAGCTATAACCACCTAATTTAAGTGCAATCGCAGCTAAGACGACAGAACCGCCAGTAGGGGCTTCAACGTGCGCATCTGGCAACCAAGTATGCACTGGCCACATTGGAATTTTCACAGCAAAGGCCGCAAAAAATGCCAAGAAGATCAACACTTGCACATTGAGCGGCATTTGATAATTATAGAAATCTACAATTTCAAAACTACCTGTATTCATGAACAAATAGATAAATGCCACCAACATTAGTAAAGAGCCAAGTAATGTATATAAGAAAAACTTAATGGTGGCATATACACGGTTTGGTCCGCCCCAAATACCAATGACTAAGAACATTGGGATAAGCATTGCTTCCCAAAATACATAGTACAAAATAGCGTCTAAAGCGCTGAATACACCTATCATCAAGCCGCTCATAATGAGGAAGCTAGCCATGTATTGCGCAACGCGTTTTTCTATCACTTGCCAGGCCGAAATAATGACGATTACGGTAGTGAAACTAGTGAGTAATATAAGTGGGACGGCAATACCATCCACACCTAAATGGTAGTTAATATGGAAAGCGGGAATCCATCTAAAACCTTCTTGAAACTGAAAGCCACCATCAGAAAAATTAAAATGTGTATAAAGTGGAATCGTAACCAAAAAGGCTGCGAGGCCACCTATAAGTGCAACATAACGAGTAGTGTCTGGCTTGTTATCATTTGAGGTAAACAATACCGCAATACCAGCGAGAACTGGCACCCAAATAGAGAAACTTAGAATGTGGCTAAAAAAATAGTCTGAGCTAAAGTAATTCAACATTTTTATACTTTATTAAAGAATGTGAGCATCAAAAATACACCAATAATCATGGCAAATGCATAGTGATAAATAAGGCCTGTTTGCAACTTGCGTACGATGCTTGAAAGTTTACCTATCAAGCTAGCTGTTCCATTCACCATAGCGCCGTCGATAATCTTCACGTCACCAATTTGCCAAAGTTTATTACCAATAAAAACTGAACCTGCCGCAAATACGCGCTCATTAAAGCTATCAAAGCCATATTTATTCTCAAGTATTTTGTTGATAGTAGAGAATCTGGCTTGAATACTTGCAGGAATATCTGGGCGTTTCATGTAGAAGAGCCACGCTAAGCCAACGCCAGAAGCTGCTAATAAAAATGGTAATGTAATCAAGCTATGAAGTGCCATGCCTGTCGCTGAGTGGAATATTGTATGCCAGTGATGAGTCAGTTCTTGCATCGCAGGGTGTGTAGAGGAGTCTACAAAAATCACACCTTTAAAAAAACTCCCAAACTCCATAGGTTCGATTGCAAAATAGCCAATAAACAATGAAGGAATAGCTAATAAAATAAGTGGTAGTTTAATTACCCAACCTGGCTCATGCGGGTCATCTGTTGGTGCTAGGCCGTGATGGTGAGCATGATTGTCATGCGCATCATCATGGTGAGCGTCATGTTTCACAGCGCGCCACTTCTCTGCACCGTGGAATACCAAGAAGTATAGTCGGAAGCTATAGAAGGCCGTGACAAACACACCCACTAACACTGCAAAATAAGCAAAGCCACTACCAGTAATTGTTGATGCTTTTGCCGCTTCAATAATGCTATCTTTTGAATAGAAGCCAGACAAAAATGGTGTACCAATTAAAGCCAAAGAGCCAATTAATGAGGTAATCCAAGTTACAGGCATATATTTTTTCAAGTTACCCATATTACGAATATCTTGTTCGTGGTGCATACCCATAATCACAGAACCTGCACCTAGGAATAGCAAAGCTTTAAAGAACGCATGCGTCATCAAGTGGAAAATCGCCACAGAATACGCCGAAGCACCTAGCGCAACTGTCATATAGCCAAGCTGTGACAAGGTTGAGTAAGCTACTACACGTTTAATATCATTTTGGATAATACCCAAAAAGCCCATAAACAATGCGGTAATACTACCAATAATCATCACAAAAGATAGTGCGGTTGAAGATAACTCAAATAATGGTGACATACGCGCCACCATAAAAATACCAGCGGTCACCATGGTGGCCGCGTGAATCAATGCTGAAATTGGCGTTGGACCTTCCATTGAATCGGGCAACCATACATGTAAAGGCACTTGTGCTGATTTGCCCATTGCGCCGATGAACAACAATATACAAGTCACCGTCATTAACGACCACTGCGCATTACCGATGAGGTTGATTTGCACATCTGCCATTTGTGGTGCAACTGAAAACACTGCGGCGTAATCTAAACTACCAAAATGGAACAATACCAAGCCAATGCCTAATAAAAACCCAAAGTCACCCACACGGTTCACTAAGAACGCTTTTAAGTTTGCGTAAATCGCCGTTGGGCGTCTATACCAGAAACCAATCAATAAGTATGAAACCAAACCCACAGCTTCCCAACCGAAGAATAGCTGCATAAAGTTGTTGCTCATGACTAGCATCAACATTGAGAAGGTAAATAATGAAATATAGCTAAAGAAACGGGCATAGCCTTTATCTTCATGCATATAGCCGATAGTATAAATGTGTACCATGAGCGAAACAAAGGTCACTACTACCATCATCATGGCGGAAAGTCTGTCGATTAAGAAGCCAATTTCAAAAGTGAAATTGCCACTGTTCAACCAAGAATAGACTGACCCATTATAAGGCGCGCTTGTCATGGTGTCGTTGAGGACATAAACTGACAGAGCGAATGAGGCGCCCACACCTATTATAGTGATGATATGTGCAGAAGCACGTGGCAGTTGCTTGCCAAACAAGCCGACTATAATTGCAGCAAATAGGGGCAATAAAGGAATAGCAAGATAAATTTGTTGCATTGTCATTCTTTACGCTACCCTTTTAAACTATCTAAATCATCTACGTTAATCGTGCGTAGATTTCTGAACAACACTACTAAAATCGCTAAGCCAATTGCAGACTCTGCAGCTGCAACAGTAAGGATAAAGAACACAAAAACTTGACCTGCAATATCGTGTAAATAATGTGAAAACGCAATAAAGTTAAGATTTACAGCGAGCAGCATTAACTCGATTGCCATCAATATAATAATCACATTTTTACGATTTAAAAATATGCCTATGACGCTAATCGCAAACAATAGCGCGCCTAAAATTAGGTAATGAGATAAGCCAACCATTATTTAGCCTCCTGCGTATTGGTTGCATCTTCAGCTTTTTCTACAACGGCATCCATTTTCAATATGCGAATGCGATCCGCTTTTTTAACCAGCACTTGCTGAGATGGGTCTACTGATTTACTTTCTTTTCTATCTCTCAATGTCAGCGCAATAGCAGCAACAATTGCAACTAATAAAACTACCGAAGCCAATTCAAATGGCAATAAATAATCTGTGTAAAGCACGCGACCTAACTCTGCGGTATTGCTGTAATCGGACGCGTGTGCTGGCGGGGCAAGAACTTTATCAACACCAAAATTCTTGACGCCAACAATCATTACCATTTCAATTGCCATTAATCCGCCAACAGGAAGCGCGATTGGTAAAGCATTCCAAAAGCCCTCTCGCAATTTATCCAAATTAATATCTAACATCATCACCACGAATAAGAACAGCACCATTACCGCGCCCACATAAACCAATACCAGTGCAATTGCTAAAAACTCGGCTTCTAATAACAACCAAATTCCAGCAGCCGTAAAGAATGCCAATACTAAGTACAAAGAAGCATACACAGGGTTACGGGTAGTAATTACGCTGATAGCCGCATAAAGCAATATAGCTGCTAGCGTATAAAAAACGATATCTTGAAAATGTAAGCCAAAAAATGTCATATTGAGTCAGTTCTATCTAAATGCTTTTGCTATCTAAAATTTTTATCTAGTGCTCGGTCAGCAGCAATCTGCTTCTCATGTTTATCACCAACCGCTAGCAACATTTCTTTCGTGTAAAGTAAGTCACCGCGCTGTTCACCGTGATAATCAAACACCCGCGTTTCCACAATAGAATCCACTGGACATGATTCTTCACACATACCGCAAAAAATGCACTTGGTTAGGTCAATATCGTAACGTGTGGTGCGGCGCGTATTATCTTCACGCTGTTCCGACTCAATGGTAATGGCCATTGCAGGACAAACGGCTTCACACAGTTTACAAGCGATACAACGCTCTTCACCATTTGGATAGCGGCGTAACGCATGCAAGCCACGGAAGCGGTTAGATTGTGGCGTCACTTCTTCAGGATATTGCACCGTGATTTTAGGCGCAAAAAAGTAGCGGCCTGTTAACGCCATCCCTTTTAGTAGCTCAACTAGCATTAAACTAGAAAGCGTTGATTTAATTTTTGCGATCATAAATTTTTAAGTCAATATCAAAGTAAGTCAAATTAGTGAAACAAGTAAGCATATGGCGTTTGCATCATACCGCCTACAAACACAATCCAAACAATGGTAATCGGAATAAATACTTTCCATCCCAAACGCATAATTTGGTCGTATCTATATCTTGGGAACGTTGCTCTAAACCATAGAAATAAGAATAGTAAGAAACCAACTTTAGCCAAAAGCCATAAGAAACTATCTGGGATAAACGGCACTGGTGACAACCATCCGCCTAAGAACATGATTGCTGCTAGCGTTGATACTAACCACATATTGGCATATTCAGCCAAAAAGAAAACTGCGAACGCCATGCCTGAATACTCCACATGAAAACCCGCAACGATTTCAGACTCACCTTCGGCCACGTCGAATGGTGCGCGGTTAGTTTCAGCGACAGCGCTAATAAAATAAACAACGAATAATGGAAATAATGGCAAGAAATACCAATGCCAAAAACCGCCCTCTTGACCCATCACTATTTTGCCAAGATTTAATGTATTTGCGCACATCAGCACGCCAACTAATGCAAAGCCCATAGCGATTTCGTATGAGACGATTTGCGCCACAGATCGCATAGCGCCTAAAAATGCATACTTAGAGTTAGATGCCCAACCTGCAATAATTACGCCATAAACCGCAACTGATGTCATAGCTAAGATATAAAGCAAACCAGCGTCTACGTTAGCCAAAACCAAAGTAGCATCAAAAGGTATAACCGCCCATGCAGCAAATGCTGGCGCAATCGCTAATACGGGGCCTAGCAAAAACAGTGTTTTATTTGACGCCGTTGGGATAAGAATTTCTTTGAATAATAGCTTTAAGCCGTCAGCAATAGGTTGTAACAAACCAAAATAACCAACGCGATTTGGGCCAATACGCACTTGCATATAACCAATAACCTTACGCTCAGCTAAGGTTAGGTAGGCAACCGCGCCCATTAAAGGCGCAACAATGGCGACAATTTTGATTAAAGTCCAAACAGTTAGCTGCACCGCTGGCCAGTAGCTACCAAATAAACTTGAGCATACGGCTAAAAATGATGCAATCATACTCGCACCTCAGCAGCAATCGCATTAACTTTTAGTTGTTCAGGTAATAATTTCTCAACGGTAATATCACCCATTAAGTCACCCAAACCAATGGTATCTTCATGTGCTGCAGCTACGCGTACACAACCTTTTGCTACGTGCTCATCAAGTTTGACAGTAAGCACAGCGCTACCTTTATCTTGCTTAGCTAAGACCACATCTCCATCAGCCAGGCCTAATTCTGTTAGCTGAGTTGCGCACATGCGCGCCATAGGTTTAATGTTGTACTTAGTTTTTTGTAGCGGCGTTGAACGGCGTACAATTGGATCAGATTCATACTGCGGCACTTCACCGATGCGTTGCAAACCTTCATGTTTAATGTTGATTTGTATTTCAACCAACTCTTTCAAGTTGTTATTCAAACTACGCCAAACGACAGCTGAAGGTTTTTCGCCAGCAAAAACTGCATTTTTAACCTGCTCACTAGTTTCGAAATCAAAACCTTGCAAGCCTAAAGTATTCGCTAACACGCGTAATACTTTCCAAGCTGGACGACATTCACCTAATGGTCTAGTGACAGCAGCAAAGCTTTGTACGCGACCTTCCATGCTCATAAATGTGCCTGAAGTCTCGGTAAATGGTGCGATTGGCAGCAGAACATCTGCATTTTCTAGCGCTTGTGATTTAAACGCTGTCAGTGCGACTACGCACTCCGCTTTTTCCATTGCTGCCTTGGCTAACGCTGCATGTTGACAATCTAACTCTGGCTCAATATTAACCAACAAGTATGCTTTACGCGGCACTTCTAACATAGCACGTGCATGCATACCCGTAGCATTAGGCATTACACCTATCATATGCATACCAGTGCTATTGGCTGCAGCAGGCAAAATGCCTCCTTTAGCGCCTGAGATACCACCAATCGCCTCAGCCATACTGTACATTTCAGTAAAGCGCGGATCACTTAAAGCCATATTGCCCAAGAAAATACCAACTTTTGGAGATATTAAATCGTAAGTAGCGCCGTGACCAGCCATGCTCTCAGCAATCGCTTGGGTATTAGGGCGTACTTTAATATCTGATAACAACTGGGTAAGTGTTGGCGGCAAGCATAGCGATAGCTTTTGCAAGCCAGACATGGCTTTAAGCACTTGACCAAGCACGTTAACCATATCATTCGGACGCACAATTACTTTATGCGCAATATCCATCAATGGGTTATTGTCGAGCGGACTAATAATTGATAACTCAGCACCGTTGGCAACAGCTTTACGGAAGCGTTGCGCTAACAATGGGTGTTCGTTACGTAGGTTTGAACCAATCACTAGAATTCGATCAAGTTCTTCAATCTCTTGAATATTGCAACCCATCCACGGTGTACCAAGACGTTTGCCATCTAATCTGAAGTCGGTTTGACGTAAGCGGTAATCTACGTTGCCACAACCTAAGCCATCAGCTAATTTCTTAGCTAAATAACCCTCTTCCATTGTGCTGTTTGGTGAAACAAGCACACCTAGCGATTCGGCACCATGTTCATTGGTAATATCTTTAATCTGACCTGCAGCAAATTCCAGTGCGGTTTTCCAATCCGTTTCCACCCAATTGCCATTATGTTTAATCATCGGCACTTTGAGTCGATCAGGACTATTCAACCCTTCGTAAGAGAAGCGATCACGGTCTGATATCCAGCATTCGTTAATACTCTCTTTTTCACGCGGCAATACACGCATGACTTTATTGTCTTTTACATGTACTTCGATATGTGAGCCTAAACCATCATGAGGCGCAATACTCGGGCGGCGTGTTAATTCCCAACTACGTGCTGAATAACGATAAGGTTTACTGGTTAATGCGCCTACTGGGCATAAATCGATAATATTACCTGATAGCTCAGAGTTCACACTCTTGTCAACATAGGCGGTAATTTCAGCGTGTTCCCCACGGCCAACCATACCCAGCTCCATGATGCCGCCCACTTCTTGTAGGAAGCGCACACAGCGCGTGCATTGAATACAGCGGGTCATATCGGTGCTGACTAGAGGACCAATATTCTTATTGAAAACTACGCGTTTTTCTTCAGTATAACGAGATCCACTAGTGCCATATGCCACTGCGATATCTTGTAAATCACATTCGCCACCTTGGTCGCAAATTGGGCAATCAAGTGGGTGATTGATTAATAAGAATTCCATTACGCTTTTCTGCGCTTCAATTGCAGATTTGGAGCGTGTGAAAATCTTCATACCATCGGCCACTGGGGTTGCACAGGCTGGGAGTGGTTTGTTGAATTTTTCAACTTGCACCAAACACATACGGCAGTTAGCCGCTACAGATAGTTTAGGGTGATAACAAAAACGTGGTATGGCAATACCAGCCTTATCTGCAGCATCAATAATTGAACTGCCGTGTTCGACTTCTAACGCTTTACCATCTATTTCAATATTTAACATTATTGACTTTCTACCATACTCTTACCATGCTGAATATAGTATTCAAACTCTGGTCTAAAATGTTTAATGAAGCTCAACACTGGCGTGGCCGCAGCCTCGCCCAACGCACAAATAGTTCGGCCAGCAATGTTATTACTAACATCAGTTAGCAAATCTAAATCTTCCATTTTGCCTTTACCATTAACAATGCGGTCTATCACACGATAGACCCAACCTGTGCCTTCGCGGCATGGCGTACATTGACCGCAACTTTCTTCATAAAAGAAGTAAGACAAACGATGCAAGGCTTTTACCATACAAGTGGTTTCATCCATCACAATCATTGAACCAGCACCTAAGCTAGAGCGTGCTTTACTTAAACCTTCATAATCCATTGTCGCCGCAATAATAGCTTCTGCAGGCATCACTGGTGTTGATGGCCCACCTGGAATGACCGCTTTAAGCTTGCGGCCTTTCCAAACTCCACCAGCAAGATCTAACAACTCGTTAAATGGTGTACCCATTTTAACTTCGTAGTTACCTGGCTTTTCAACGTGTCCAGATACTGAGAATAATTTAGTACCGCCTGAGTTAGGCACGCCTAAATCAGCAAAAGCTTGTCCACCATTTTCTAATATCCAAGGAATAGAAGCGTAACTTTCGGTGTTATTGACATTGGTTGGTTTGCCAAACACACCATAGCTTGCTGGGAATGGCGGTTTAAAACGTGGTTGGCCTTTTTTGCCTTCAATAGATTCAATCAGTGCAGTTTCTTCACCGCAAATATATGCGCCGTAACCATGTACTGCATATAAATCAAAATTAAAGTGACTGCCGAGAATATTTTCACCTAAATAACCTGCAGCCTTAGCCTCGTGCAAAGCGGCTTCAAATATTTCATAATCTTGCCAGATTTCACCATGAATGTAGTTATAACCAACTCGAGCACCTAATGTGTAGGCGGCAATTGCCATGCCTTCAATTAACTGATGTGGGTTATAGCGGATAATATCGCGGTCTTTAAATGTACCTGGCTCACCTTCATCTGAGTTACACACCAAGTATTTCACGCCATCAAAGTAGCGTGGCATAAAGCTCCACTTAAGTCCTGTTGGAAAGCCTGCACCACCGCGACCACGTAATCCTGAGGTCTTAACTTCGGTAATAATATCGGTCGCTTTAGTTTTCTCAGTCACGATACGTTTTAACGCAGAATAACCGCCAAGCTTGATATAGGTTTCTAAGGACGCTGGATTCTGTTCTGTGAGCGTACGCAATGTCAATAAAGTTTGACCTTTTAAATCGGTCATCACGACTGGTTTATGAAGCGAGCTTTTATCGACTACTGGTTTTCGAGTTGCCATTATTTAAGCTCCTCAAGAATCGCATCAACTTTCTCTACCGTTAAAAACTCGTGCATTTGAGTATTATTCACGTGCATTAAAGGTGCGCCACCGCAACAGCCCATGCACTCACCCTCTTTAATACAGAATTGTCCATCAGGTGTCACTTCATTAAAACCCACGCCTAATTTGGCTTTAAGATGATCAACAATCACATCGCTATCGCGCAACATGCATGAAATATTAGTACAAATAGTAATTTTGTATTTTCCAACTGGCGACAAGTCGTACATATTATAAAAACTTGCCACTTCCATCGCAGCGATTTCAGGCATGCGCAAATATTGCGCAATTTCAGTAATGCTTTCTTTTGACAACCAGCCACGCTCCGTTTGCACAATGCGCAAGGCGCTCATGACTGCAGCTTGTCGCTGGTCAGCTGGATATTTGGTCAGTTCGTAATCTATTTTTTCTATAGCTTGTGGGCTTAACATTTTTTATCTATCAGATCTAATTATCTATCTATTTCGCCAAATACAATATCTTGCGTACCAATAATCGCCACTAAGTCAGCAATCATGTGACCTCGTGTCATTTCATCTAAAGCGGCTAAATGGGCAAAGCCTGGCGCACGAATTTTTAGGCGATAAGGCTTATTGGCACCGTCAGACACCATATAAATACCGAACTCACCTTTTGGATGCTCAACGGCAGCATAAGCTTCGCCAGCTGGCACGTGAAAGCCCTCTGTGAACAACTTGAAATGATGAATCATGTCTTCCATGTTGGTCTTCATACCTTCACGGTCTGGTGGAGCCACTTTATTATCGCTAGAAATCACAGGGCCTGGATTTTTACGCAACCAATCAACACATTGCTTAATGATACGATTTGATTGTCTAAACTCTTCCATACGCACTAAGTAACGGTCGTAACAATCGCCATTCACGCCAACAGGAATATCAAAATCCATCTTTGCATATACTTCGTAAGGCTGTGTTTTACGTAAATCCCAAGCGAAACCTGAGCCACGTAACATTGGGCCAGTCATACCTAACTGCAAAGCACGCTCTGGCGTGACGATGCCAACATCAACGGTACGCTGCTTCCAAATACGGTTATCAGTAAGCAAGGTTTCGTATTCATCCACGTATTTCGGGAAACGATCGGTAAAATCTTCAATAAAATCTAGTAATGAACCTTGGCGGTTTTCATTTTGACTTTTAACGGTTTTAGCATTGCGCAAAGGTGACACTTCATATTGTGGCATTTGCGTTGGCAAATCGCGGTAGACACCACCTGGACGGTAATAAGCAGCGTGCATACGTGCGCCTGAAACCGCTTCGTAGCAATCAAACAAATCTTCACGCTCACGAAAAGCGTACAAGAACACAGTCATCGCCCCCACGTCTAGTGCATGCGCACCAAGCCATAATAGGTGATTAAGTACACGAGTAATCTCGTCAAACATTACACGAATGTACTGCGCACGAATAGGCACATCAATGCCCATCATTTTTTCAATCGCCATTACATAAGCATGCTCGTTCGACATCATCGAAACGTAATCAAGCCTGTCCATATATGGCACTGATTGTAGGTATGTACGATTTTCAGCTAACTTTTCGGTACCGCGATGCAACAGACCAATGTGCGGATCTGCTCGCTGAATCACTTCACCATCCAACTCCAGCACTAAGCGTAAAACGCCGTGCGCCGCAGGATGCTGCGGGCCAAAGTTCATGGTGTAATTACGAATCTCAGCCACGGTGCGCTCCCTCATCACGAATCACACGCGGCACATTATTGCGCTCATCAATGGTCACAGGCTGATAAATCACACGCTGCTGTTCTGGGTCGTAACGCATTTCAACATTACCAATCATAGGGAAATCTTTACGGAACGGATGGCCAACAAAGCCATAGTCAGTGAGAAGGCGACGTAAGTCTGGGTGATTCTCAAACATGATGCCGAACATATCGAAGGCTTCACGTTCAAACCAATTTGCGACCGACCACGTATCAACTAAAGTGGGAAGAATCGGAAAATCTTCATCTTGAGCAAACACACGTAAACGCAAGCGATGATTGAGCGAAACAGAAAGCAGATGGCACACTACCGCGTAACGTAAGCCATCATAAGCACCATCGCCATAGGCTTGATAATCTACACCACTTAAATCGATTAATTGCTCAAATTTTAAAGTCGCATCATCTCGCAATATTTGGCAAACTACTAAATAATCTGCGGCTTTACATTCAATGGTAATTTCACCTAAGGCAACAACATGCTTTGTGATTTTATCGCCAAGCAAAGCTTGTAAATCACTTAATAATCGGTCTAATTTAGCTGACATATTTTTCTTTTAGCTCGCACTATCGGGCAATAGTATTAGTACGTTTGATTTTATTTTGTAGCTGAATAATGCCGTAAAGCAGCGCTTCAGCAGTTGGCGGGCAACCTGGAACATAAACATCGACTGGCACGATGCGGTCACAACCACGCACCACCGCATAAGAGTAATGGTAATAACCACCGCCATTTGCACACGAACCCATTGAAATCACCCAGCGCGGCTCAGCCATCTGATCGTAGACTTTACGTAACGCTGGTGCCATTTTATTCACTAGCGTACCTGCCACAATCATCACATCTGATTGACGCGGGCTTCCTCGAAACACGATGCCGAAACGGTCTAAGTCGTAACGTGATGCACCTGCATGCATCATTTCTACCGCGCAACATGCTAAACCAAAAGTCATAGGCCACATCGAACCAGTTCGGGTGTAATTAATCACCGTATCCAGCGTGGTGGTCACAAAACCTTTTTCTAAGATACCTTCAATACTCATGACTTACTTAATCCCGCTTTGAGGTTTAATCCCATTCTAGGGCGCCCTTCATCCATTCGTAAATGAAGCCTATAACCAACACACCCAAAAATATCATCATCGCAATAAAGCCAAATATGCCAATCTCTTGGAGCACAACTGCCCACGGGAATAAAAAGGCTATTTCTAAATCAAACAGGATAAACAAGATTGCGACTAAGTAATAACGCACGTCGAAGCGCATGCGCGCGTCTTCAAATGCTTCAAAGCCACACTCATAAGGAGAATTTTTTGCTGCATCTGGTTTATGTGGCGATACCAACAAACCAAGCACAAGAGGACCTACGCCGACAGCTAAGCCTACGAGGATAAACATCAATATCGGAAAGTAATTTTCTAGCACTTACCAGCCCCAAACTAAATCTTTTGAATGCCAATCAAGAAATTTGATTAACAATAATGCATTATTCTTACATGCTACAGTTGACACATTAATTACAAATAAAATTGCAATTACCTATCAATTCAGCAGTTTAAGCTTTTTGGTGCCGACGGAGAGACTCGAACTCTCACGACTATTCGTCACAACCACCTCAAGGTTGCGTGTCTACCAATTCCACCACGACGGCATTTTTCTGAGGTCAAGCTCAGAAATTTAACTACTTTGGTATATCTTTTGTTGCCGCTGGAGGGCTTGTAGCCTCAGTTTTAGCAACTGGTGCAGCCTGTGTATTAACCACAGCACTTTTCTCTGCCATGGCTTTAACTACACTCCCACTTCCTTCTTTATGACTAGACATATAAGCTAAAGTTAAACTTGTAGTGAAAAATATCAACACAAAAACTGCAGTTGCGCGACTCATAAAGTTGGCTGAACCCGACACACCGAATAAACTACCAGATGCACCGCTACCAAACGACGCTCCCATGTCAGCGCCTTTACCGTGCTGCAAAAGCACCAAAGTAATCACGCCTAGCGCTGCGATTACATGAATGACCAATACTAATTTTTCCATTTTCCACCTAATATTTTTTAGTTTTACTTTTATGCCATGCTGCCTGCTGCGCGACATATTCCTTCAAATTCTTGTGCATTTAACGAGCACTTGCCGATAAGTCCACCGTCTATATCCTGCATAACAAATAATTGTACCGCATTTTGCGGGTTTACGCTTCCCCCATAGAGGATTTTCATGCTTGCTGCAGCGGTTTTATCCAGCATTTCAACTTTACCGCGAATAAACTCATGCATACTTTGCGCCTGATCAGAAGATGCGGCTAAACCTGTGCCAATAGCCCATATTGGCTCATAAGAAACAACTGATTTCGCAAATACTGCCGCACCATAGGTGTTAATAATGG
>JBBQLN010000043.1:0-16111 GCA_038327905.1 Burkholderiales bacterium | reverse complement strand
TCACGCAAATTACAATTTGAGCAGGCGACTTTTACGGATTCTGGGGTAATTGCTATATTCATATTATTGGTGAAGACGAGATAACAGTGTAAGCATAGCGCTTATACCGCGTAGTTGCTAGAAATTGTTCAAGCATTTTAGTATTTACATATTATTTGCAATGAACGACTGCATCATCTTTTGATATGTATCAAGGTATTTTACTAGTCAAACTGGCATAGTCCAATCCTGAACCAAATTGTAGGAGAATATCCATGAGCGCCAATAATATTTTAATTAAGCCAGCTGTGAGCTCAACTGGCACTGTCGCAGCGGCAAATACCAGCTACATAATGCCTGGCGTAACCGCAGATATGTTGCAGAAATATGATGTTTCTGGCCCACGCTATACCTCTTACCCTACTGCAGATAGATTCGTAGAAGCTTTTACTGAAGATACTTACAAATTAGCATTAGAACAAAGACGCGTAGCGGGTGCTGCTTTACCTTTATCAATCTATGTACATATTCCATTTTGCGAATCGCTTTGTTTTTTCTGCGCATGCAATAAAATTGTCACTAAACACCATGAGCGTAGCGTGGAATATTTGCGCTACCTAAACCGCGAAATTGATTTGCATGTTGAACATTTGGGCACAGGTCAAACCATTTCGCAATTACACTTGGGGGGCGGCTCACCAACATTTTTTTCGGATGACGAGCTCAGTGAACTCATGTCAATGTTAAAGCGTAGCTTTGTGTTTGCCCCGGGTGGTGAATATTCCATTGAAGTGGATCCTCGCACGGTAAATGAGCAACGATTAAAACATTTATCAGAATTAGGATTCAACCGTCTAAGCTTTGGCGTTCAGGATTTTGACCCAGAAGTTCAAAAAGCCGTGCATCGCATTCAGCCTGCAGAGCAAGTATTCTCATTAGTAGAGGCCGCACGCCAACTGAAATTTGACTCTGTAAATGTAGACTTAATCTATGGTCTACCGATGCAAACGCCAGAGTCATTCACGCGTACTTTAAACCAAATCGTAGAACTCAGACCTAATAGAATAGCGCTATATGGCTACGCGCATTTACCAGAGCGTTTCAAACCACAGCGTCGTATCAGCGAATACGAGTTACCAGCCGCACAAGATAAAATTACCATGTTATCAAACGCGCTCACTGCATTTATCAAAGCGGGTTATGTCTACGTTGGCATGGATCACTTTGCCTTACCAGACGATGATTTAGCCATCGCAAAACGACAAGGTAGATTACATCGCAATTTTCAAGGGTACAGCACCCAACCTGATTGTGATTTAATCAGCTTAGGCGTTTCCGCGATTGGCCGTGTTGGCGCTACTTATAGTCAAAATGCTAAAACCATTGAAGAGTATTTTGATTATATCAACCAAGGTCGTTTTCCAGTGATACGTGGCCTAGCATTATCACGTGATGACTTAATACGCCGCGCAGTCATTATGGCGATTATGTGCCAAGGCGCCTTGCAGTATGAATCCATCGAGCTTGCCTATGTGATTGATTTCAAAAGCTACTTTGCAAATGAACTTGAATTATTAAAAGAGCAAGAAGCGATAGGCATGGTTGAGCTGGATAGTACTGGTTTACAGGTCACGGATACAGGCTGGTTCTTTGTACGAGCTATCGCAATGTTGTTTGATAAATACTTACAAACCGATCGTAACCGCGCACGTTTCTCTAAAATTATCTAGTTCGTCATTTTGTAAGAGCGATCTTTAGATCGCGAAGCCAATACTTCGCGATCTAAAGATCGCTCTTACCACTTAATATATCTTTTCCAACTTACATAAAAAAAGCCCCTACCGAAAAACGATAGAGGCTAAGGTGGAGCCTTAAAATCTTTTATATTAAATTCTTATTTTTAGAATTTTTTACCAAAACCGATACTTACAACCCATGGATCGATATCTAAGCTATCAATTTTCTTAAATCCTGCCGTACCAACAGCACCTAATGTATCTAATTCAACATCTGTTCCAAACCACAACTTCTTAACATCAAAGTTAACTAACCATTTATCTTTAAGGTTAATGTCTAAACCTGCTTGTAAGACGCCACCAAAACTACTTCTGTCAATACGAATAGGTAGGTTCGCCGCACCCACACGTGCAGTCAAACTACGATCCATACCAAGTACAAAAGCTGCACCAGCACCTACATATGGGTCAAACATAGTGTCTGGCATAAAGTGCCATTGTGCAGTTAATGTAGGTGGTAATAAATTAACGCTACCTAAATCTTTAGCTACTAATGCTGCTGGCCCTGAGATACTAACATCATGACGTGTACCTACAGCCAAAATCAACTCGGCTGCGATGTTTTTAGTGATGTAGTAAGAAAAGTCAATTTCTGGAATAGTATTGCTACCAACTTGTAACTGTGCACCTGCATCACCATACAATGCAGCAGCTGTACCAGCACCATAAGTCGCATCTGTTTGAGAACCTAAGCTACTGCTTTCATCTGGAGCTACATGAGTTGCACGTAAACGTACAACAATATCACCTGCTTCAGCTTGTGCTAATGCTGGCGCGAACGCAGCTGCAAGTGCTAATACTAATAACGATTTTTTCATTTTTAAACTCTCCACATAAGAAATTAATAAATTCGATGGGTGAATTCTACGAGGTGATAAGACTATGCAATTTGATATGTATCAATTAGGCCCATTTAAATGGCTGTAAGTTGTTTTTTTACAACATCAATATTTAAGCCGAGATTATTCATTAGGACTTTAACGACTGTAGGAGCGACGCCCCGTCGCGAAGCCATGTTGCAAATCGCGACGAGACGTCGCTCCTACAAGAATTGCTAAGTGCTAATGGATAATCTCTATTTAAATTACTTTAAACGACTATCATCAATAAGTAGCACGTACAAATAATGCAATAGATTCTACGTGGGCAGTGTGCGGAAACATATTAATCACGCCTGCCGCGCTCAATGTGTAACCTTTTTCGTTGACTAATACACCAGCATCACGTGCCAACGTTGCAGGGTTGCACGACACATACACAATACGTTCTGGGCTATTGGTTTCATCTAAGGCTTTCACTAACTCATAAGCGCCATCACGCGGCGGGTCCACTAGCCATTTATCAAAATGGCCAAGCGCAGTTAACGCTTCTGGTGTCATTTTAAACAAGTCAGCAACACCAAATTGTGTATTGTCGATTTGATTAAGCGCTGCGCTTTCATTGGCTCTCTCCACCAAGTTAGCTAAGCCCTCAAGACCTAGCACTTGCGCCCCACTTCGGGCAATCGGTAATGTAAAATTACCGATTCCACAGAAAAAATCTGCAATCTTTTCATGCGGTTGTGGCGCTAATAACTGCATGGCACGACGGATCATCACGCGATTGATTTGTGGGTTTACTTGTGTAAACTCATTGGGCTTGAATGGATAGCTTAAATCAAACTCTGGCAGACTGTATTTAAGTGCAGGTGCCTGTAAAGGGTAAAATGGCTTAATCGTATCTGGGCCTTTGGTTTGCGTCCAAATTTGTACTGCATGCCTATCAGCAAAGCCTTTTAGTAAAGCTTCATCGTCAGCACTCAGCGCCTCCATAATGCGCAATATCAACACAATCACTGGAGCACCGCCTAGTTCAGTGGCCTCGCCAACGGCCAACTCTATTTGCGGCAATTTGTCGCGTATGCTTAACTGCAAAATCATTATTTGCAATGGCTCAATCAACGCTGATACTTCAGGTACTAGCACTTCGCATGAGTTCATGTCGGCCACGTATCGTGTGGCTTTCTCATTAAAACCGACTAGTACACGTTGTTTCTTTTCGACATATTTTACGCTCAAGCGCGCTTTGTGGCGGTAGCCCCAAGTTGGGCCATACAGTGGTGGTAGCATATTCTCTGGCTTTACTTTGCCGATATGCCATAAATCATTTTCAAGTAATCTTTGCTTCGCAGCCACTTGCGCTGCAAAATCTAAATGTTGTAGCTTACAACCACCACATAGGCCAAAATGCGGGCACTTAGGTGTCACTCGCTGATTAGACTGCTTGATGATTTCTACGACATTAGCCACTTCGTAGCTTGGCTTCACGCGGATAGATTGAAATGTGACTTTTTCGTTAGGCAAAGCACCATCTACAAAAATAGTTTTACCTTCAAAATGGGTAACCCCACGTCCCTCTTGGTCTAGAGACTCAATGATAGCAGTTTTAACTTCTTGAACTGGAGGTGGTTGATTGCGATTTCGAGAACGACGTGCCATGGAAAAGCCTGAATTTCTATAATGAGGTGTGATTTTAACGCATTATAGAAAATAGTGATTATCTATAATGTAGGGGCGATTTTTAAATCGCGAAAGAAACCAAATGATTAATAATTTGTTTTCGCGCAATTAATTGCGCCCCTAATTATTGCCAAGCTGCTAAAAACTCAGTCCAATGCGTCGCACTGTAGCTAGACAATGTTTCACGTACCAACTTAATTTCTGCGTCATATGCAGCTTGTGTTAAATGCCCACGCATAAGTTGAAATCGTAAAAACACTAAGTGCGTGTTTGCGACATCGGTCTCGCAGTAGTTTCGAATTTCTTCAATCTTACCGGCTTTGTAAGCATCCCACACTTTGCTGCCATCCATGCCTAGTTTGCCTGGAAAGCCACATAACTTAGCCAAGTCATCCAAAGGGGCATTCGCGCGCGCGTTGTACATCGCCATCACGTCCATTAAGTCTAAATGGCGCATGTGGTAACGGCTAATGTAGTTATTCCATTTGAAGTCTTTGTCGTCCTCGCCTAAATCCCAATAACGGCTTGCATTAACGCCATGAATCAGCCCGCGATAATGCAGCACAGGCAAGTCAAAGCCGCTGCCATTCCAAGAGATGATTTGTGGGGTGAATTTATCAATACCATCAAAGAAACGTTGAATGATTTCAGCCTCTGAAGAATCAGCCTCTCCCAGCGTCCAAACTTTAAAGTGATTACCTTCACGCAAGGCGCATGAAATAGCGCAAATACGGTGCTGATGCAGCGGTAGGAAGTCTGTACCATTTTGCTGACGGCGTTGATGTAAAGCAATGTTTGCAACGTCTTCAGCAGAAATTTCTTTAGGAAGCTCATACAGAGTACGAAGACCATCCGTATCAGGAATGGTCTCTATATCAAATACTAAGGTTGGTGTCATTTTTGGTAAGTGTCATGTTTACGGCATTCTAGAATAAGTATTATTTTTTTAACCAAGCACCATCATTTTGGTAATACCAACCACCTTGCGCTTTATCTATCCAACGACCAGCGAACGTGCCTTGAATATCACCACGCCATTCTGGGTGGCCATTACCTGCGGCAATTTCTTTGTATAAAGCATTGCGGTCAGCATTTTCTGCCGCCACTAAGGCATTAATGCCTTGCCTATCTTTAAGCGGCACCGCCGTGGTATCACGCACCGCGATTAAGCCATCTTTAGTTAAGCCAATAGCACCACTAGCATAATGCTGTGCAAGTTGGCTGTGGCGCGCTTGCATGCTGTTTTTAATGGCGGTAATTGCAGGCGTATTCACATCTAAATCGGGTACAGCATAGGCGGAACTTGTTGCGAATAACGTGGTGAATATCACTAACAAGCTCATCATCAATTTTTGCATATTACTTCCTTTTTATAGGACTTCTAATTACAGGACTTCTTATTAAACAGCCAATTACTTAGCAGGGGTTTCTGCTGGTTTAGCACTTGCGCCATCTGGCTTTTCAACTGGAGCCTGAATACCGTCTTTTAGCTGCCAAACATCGTCGATAATTTTATCTGCTGCTTTTTCTGCGGCTGCGGCTGGAAAGTAAATATTAATAGTCACGCAAGCCGATAAGCCAGCAACGATTGCGAGTAAACTTAGATTTCTTTTTAAATTATTGTTCATTGCTATTCCTTATTCGATACACAATTCAATTTCAACACTGTAAACATAGTTCTACTTCTTACTTACTTCACTGGCATTTACTTTACTAGCACTTTAGTATTGCTATCAGTAATTCGTTTTATTCTACCTAATAAATCTGACAAACTGATTCTTTGTGTGTAACCATTTACATTCACTGCGGGTATGCCTTTACCCTTAACGATTACATACCCTGTCGCGGTTGACTCAACACCGCCCATTTCACATACATCTTGACGTAATTTGCAGCTTAAGCCGATTTTATCGTAGTTGAATTCTTTAAAGAAGCGTAAGAATGTACGTTGTAAGGCTGCTGCGGTGCCTTCGCCGCCCAAAGCGGTAATATTTTCAACTGCGCGTTGTGATATTTTTTTAAGATGCTTGCCTTCACTTGTTTGAATAGAGGCATCCAAATAAACGGGCTTCCAATTCTCTAATAACATATTTTTCACATCACCATCTAGCTTACCTTCAATATCACCGAAGCTAAATGTGCGTGTTAACTCACCTAAATCCAAACCACGCATGAGCAAATCTGCTTGCATTCTTGGCACCACGCCTAGTGGATCGTCAATTTTCAAGTTATCCATGCCTATGGTGCCATCAAAAACACTGAAGGTCATTGCACCATCCATGACTAATTGCTTGCCAGCATAAGTCAACTGCGGAACTTGGCCTGATATTTTCCCTTGCATAATGGGCCAACCTAGCGCTTTGCTAAACGCGCTCATAGAAATTGGTGCTACGTTCAACCCCACGTGCCAATACCAATTGTCAGCAATCATCGCGGCAGATAAGTCAGTAAAGTTAAGTGCGCCGTCTAAAATTGGCAATGAGAGTTGCGGACTTATGAATGAATAACGATTAATCACCGCATTTAGCTTAGTGTCACCCAAGGGCATTTTTAGCAAATGCCCGCCTTTATAGTCAATTTGAACTGTTTTGGCATTATTGTAATCCCACGGCAGATGCGCGTTGATGTGGCTAAAAGCGAACTTGCCATTTTTATCATCAATATTGGCATCTCGGAGATTCAGCTCGAAACTGCTAGGCTCTAAATTTTTAATCTCAAATTGCCAATCCGCCTTGCCAGACACCTCTAAATTACCAAATACTGACTTTTCAGCCATAGGCTTTAAAAAAATAGCATAAAGTCCAGCAAAATCAACATCCTTAGCACTTACCTTAATATCTTCAACCACCTTCGTTTGCGTATTAATTTGCACGCTCGACGTCATTTTACCGACCTCGTTCACCAACAAGCTGGCATTCTCAATATTCAACATTGGTTGCTTGAAAGTGCCGTTTACCTCAAATTGATTCCCCGCCTTGCCAAAGTAAAATGGCTGCCAAAATACCTCACCTTTATCCCAACTGATCAAACCACTCCATAGCCAAATGTCGTTTACATTTTTTGCGGCAAGCTTTATTTGACCAGTCAGATTTTCCCCTGCATGCAGGCCAGATTCGTCACTAAAACTGGCGGCATTAAAAGTAATATCCATTGAAAAGTCATTAGGGTAGCTCACGAAACTTAGCGAGAATGGGGCTTTTACTTGTTTGGCAGTAATGTTGCCATTCTGGCAATCTATTTGACCAATCTTTTCGGTATTAAATTGTGCACATTGCAAACTGAACGGAATGAACTCTTTCTCACTTGTTGGCTTAACATCCGCCTTTAAAGTGAGCGTTGGCTCCGCGCCTTTTAAACCTACCTGAAATTGTGCATTTTTGAGCTTACCTGCGGGCGCATCAATCTCGTCGATTTGAATTTGAATCGAGCTAATCGCATTAGCTTGTTGAGAAATCAAGCTGATGCATAAAAGAAAAATGAAAGCTAAATGGCGAAACATTTAAGTTGGAAGTCTTTTAAGACAAGTACTTACGCAGGAAATACGCCCGTAGAGAGGTAGCGATCACCCCTATCGCATACAATAGTGACAATCACCGCATTTTCAAGCTCTTTGGAAAGCTGTAATGCGGTGAAAAGCCCACCACCACTTGATATTCCTGCAAATACACCCTCTTCTGTTGCTAATTTTCTGGTGGTGTTTTCGGCATTTTTTTGGCTCACATAACGCAGCTCATCGACACGTTTAGCTTCATAAATTTTAGGCAAATATTCTTCTGGCCATTTACGAATGCCTGCAATCTGGCTACCCTCTTCTGGTTGCACACCAACAATCTGGATGCTTGGGTTTTGTTCTTTTAAATAGCGTGAAACGCCCATAATCGTTCCGGTGGTACCCATGCTCGATACAAAGTGCGTCACTTTCCCGCCAGTATCGCGCCAAATCTCAGGGCCTGTACCTTCGTAATGCGCGAGAGGATTATCACTATTACCAAACTGATCTAATACGATGCCCTCGCCCTCCACTTGCAACTTCATCGCTACGTCGCGTGCAAGCTCCATGCTGCCATCTTTAGGGGTTAACACTAGCTCTGCGCCGTAAGCTTTCATACTTTGACGACGCTCAACACTTTGATTTTCTGGCATCACCAGTATCATCTTGTAGCCACGCATCGCTGCCACCATGGCCAAGGCAATGCCAGTGTTTCCACTTGTTGCTTCAATCAAGGTATCGCCAGGTTTAATATCGCCTCGCGCTTCAGCTCGGGTAATCATGCTGTAGGCAGGCCTGTCTTTCACTGATCCTGCAGGATTGTTGCCCTCAAGCTTTAGCAATATGGTATTGCTGGTATTTCCCGCCATACGCTGCAACCTGACTAAAGGCGTGTTACCTACAAAATCGTCTAATGTTTTATACATATCAAAATTCTTTATTATTTATTAAGTTTGGCTAAGTAGATGGCATAAGCCGCCATACTAGCAAATGCGATTAACGCCATTTGTGGAATGCTCAAGCCAAGAAAAGTCCAATCAATAGCAGCGCAATCCCCTGTACCACGAAATATCAATTTCAAAGCTTTTTGCAATGGAAAATTATCAAACATATAGTCAAATCCTACGCCGCAATCGGCAACCATCTCACTGCGATGCGCCGTTAGCCACCAATGCCTAATTGCCACGCCAGCGCCACCCAGCGCTGTTAGCACTTGTAATAAAGTAAATAGCCAGCTTAGTAAGGTGGATGGTTTAATGAATGCTTTAATTAAAAAGAGTACGCCCAAGCCCATAAATATAATGCGCTGAGAAATACATAGCGGACATGGATTTAACTGATAATGCGTTTGTATTGCTAAAGCCATTCCCACTAAGCCAAAGCAAGCTACAAAGCCAAGTAAGTAGCCGCGCTTACCACGTAGTAATTTATTAATCATTTCACATTTCATTTCAAACACCTTTATTTCTCTATATTTTTTAGTATTTTTTAGCTGCGCGATTTTGTTAGCGGTCGCTTATAATTGAAGCATAAAACATTGTAATAGATAACGCCTGATGACTGAACCTACTTTATTGAGTGAGAAGCCAATTCGTACCGTTAAAATTTTGACTGTAAGCGAGCTAAATCGTTTAGCCAATCAAGTTTTAACCCAAAACTTTCCACTTTTCTGGGTATCTGGTGAAGTTTCCAACCTGACACGCGCGGCAAGTGGGCATTGGTATTTTTCACTTAAAGATAGTAGCGCTCAAGTACGCTGTGTAATGTTTAAAGGTCGCAATAGTTATTTAGATTGGTCACCTAAAGAAGGTGATAAGGTTGAGGCGCGTTGTACGGTAACACTTTACGAAGCGCGCGGGGACTTCCAACTCACCATCGAGTTTTTGCAGCGCGCTGGCTTGGGTGCACTATTTGAAGCGTTTGAAAAGTTAAAAGCCAAGCTTCAATATGAAGGGTTATTTGATGCGACTTACAAAAAATCACTTCCAGCACACCCCAAAAAAATCGGAATTGTAACTTCACCTGATGCTGCGGCATTGCGTGATGTACTTAGCACGCTCAAACGCCGTATGCCTAACATTCCGATTGTGATTTATCCAACGCCAGTGCAAGGCAAAGGTGTGGCGGTTCAAATTGCTGATGCTATCCAACTTGCAAGTGAACGTGCCGAATGTGATGTGCTGATCATTTGCAGGGGTGGTGGCAGCATTGAAGACTTATGGCAATTTAACGAAGAAGTCGTCGCACGTGCGATTGCCGAATGCTCAATACCCACCATTAGTGGTGTAGGTCACGAAACTGACTTTACTATTTGCGACTTTGTTGCTGACGTTCGTGCGGCAACACCGACAGCCGCAGCAGAACTTGCCACACTCTCTAGAGAAAGTATTTTGAACGCGTTAAACCTGCTAAAGCAGCAGTTAAGTAGGAATATGCAACTCCAACTCAATCAGCGTGCACAAGCGCTCGATTACTTGTCACGCAGGTTAATCTCACCAGCCCAACAAATTGATCAGCAGAAATCTCAAGTCGCTCAGATTACTTTGCGTTTAAATACTGTGATGCATCAACAACTCAACAACAAGAAACAAAACTTAGTACGCCTTTGTCAAAACCTAACTCATCTAAACCCAGAGGCCGTGCTGACACGCGGTTATGCCTTTGTACAAAATAAGATGGGGGAGATTGTTAACTCAAGCCAGCAACTGCATCAGGGCGATGAAGTTACCATCACGTTTGGTGTTGGCTCTGCAGATGCAACTATTAATACAATTAATTAGCCTAACAAACTAACATTCTTAGCCAATCGCTTGGCGGAAGAGGCGGGATTCGAACCCGCGACAGAGTTACCCCTGTGCCACCTTTCCAGGGTGGTGCCTTCAACCAGCTCAGCCACTCGTCCTAATATTACTATGTGAAAACCGAGGCATTATATCGCACTGGTTAAAATCGTACTAATCGAAACTCTACAATTGCCATCAAGTGGTATCTAGGACAAACAAACAAAGCCTCTAATCTTACGTCTAGAGGCTTCTTGTTATACATTGACTTAATTCAGTAGTTAATCCACAACCATAGTAGTAACTGTAAGATTTGCTCATAATATTTTGCTTATCACCATAAAAGATAAAGGTTTATTTATGAAAGGATAATACCTAAATAGCACTTAAATTATACCTACCCGAAAGGCTAGCTGATTCAATAAATACATTTAAAATCAATATGTAATATATTACTTTTCACTCTCACACCTGTTCTTTTTTTAAAAAAAGACCAAGAAAATTCCTGATCTCTTTATTTAAAATATCACTTTAAAATCGAACTATTGCTCAATACAGTAATTTAAATATTGAGCAATAGCCTAGCTTCCTCCTATGCTAAAAATCTTAATCAACAACTAACGCGCCATTGGCAAGCATGCGCTGAAGCAAATCAGTCTCATTACCTGCTGTCGCACCTGTGGCAGTATAAAGATTGATTCCCTGTAAAACAATTCGTTGATCTTCTACTCCGGCTGCATAAGTACCGCCTGAGAAACCACCAGTTGAACTGATACGTAACTCAGTATTAGCGCCATTAATATTGATATCAATATAATTAAGCAAATTGCCAATATTTGGAGTACCACCAGTGACGAGAAGTGTTGAGTGTTCGCCAACTAGCAGATCTCGCAAATCTAGTGCATCCACTCTCACCGTGTTGAAATCGGTTACCGTTGTATTGCCAGTGCCTCCATATCTAAAGTCAGTTACTGTATCAATTGCAGGCGCGCCAGCAGCTCCATTATCACCTAAATGCCACTCAAATACATCCTTGCCTAAGGTGCCGTTAGCTGGAGTGCCAGTATCACCTGTGAGCGTGTCATTACCTTTACCGCCAATGATACGATCATCTCCTAGTAGACCAATTAAGGTGTTATTACCATCGTTACCCGTAATACGGTTATTTAAAGCATTACCAGTTACGTTGCTATTTAGAGCGCCATTTAGTAACGCATTTTCAAAGTTAGCCGCTAATGTGTAAGTACCAGGATTAAATGAAGCGTCGATTTCTACTGTATCGGTACCCTCACCTGCATTCTCGACAAGAGTATCGGTTGCACTACTGATTCTATAAATATCATCCCCTAGGCCACCGACTAAAGTATTAGTACCAGCCCCACCAACAAGAATATCATTGCCATCGCCACCATAAATCGTATCGTTACCATCACCACCATCTAGATAATCAGCGCCGCCATAGCCATACAGAATGTCATTACCACCAAAACCTTGAATATAATCACGGCCCTCATTACCAATTAAGGTATTGCCTGCACCATCTCCATCCAGCGCAGAGCCAGTTCGAATTGCATACTGTTGACTCGTTGATGTCTGAACAATATCTTGAATACGAGTGTCCGTTAAAACAGGTTGTGTGCCATCTGCGAACATTGCGACCGTATCTAGAGAGAAGTCTTGCCATACCGCGCTGCTGGATAGCTTAAACTGGAATTTCAGGTTCGCGTTTCCCCCTTGTTCCCAATACAATAGCTCCATAGAAGTTAAACCTGAAATGGCCTCACTTACTTCAACGTTGTAGAAGGTACGTGTCGTTGGAGGCTGATTGCCGTCGAACTCAACTAATGTTTGACCGCCAACATTCAGTCTAAAACCATCATCTGCGAAGACTTGAAAGTCATAGTTACCACGTTCTAGATATATAAAACCAGACATCCTAATCATCGCATCTGTAGTTTTTCCCAATCCAGTATCGATCCCTACAGTAGTGCCTGTTGCCACACCCTGCGCAACTACTGCAGTACCTAAGTCTTGATCAAGGAAATTACTTAACGAACGTATGGTACTGTTTGTATTGCCATCTTCTGGCAATAACGCAGTTCCAGCGGCTTGCTTTTCATTTGAGCCTAAGCTACCAGCAACTAATGGCGAAATTCCGTAATTCAATGAATGGACATAGAAATTTACATCGGCAGCATTAGTCACGGCAGCTTGATTTGTGCCAACGATGCTACCACCACCCATAGCAATATTTCTGCCATCGATAATTTTTGTGACGTCTTCGACTGATTCAATATTGGTACTTGTACCCAAGGTCGTTGCAGTAAGGTCATCAGTATGAACGCGATTACCAGCAGTAACGGTATCGTTATATCCATAATATGCACCACTTAGACCTATAGTAGAAATCAGCTGCACGTCTGGCGTATGCGCAGTAAAGTCATACGAGCCGCCAACTTGTACCGTTATTTTTGCACTGTCATATCCACCGTTACCATCAGTAATCATATAGGTAAATACGTCAGTAGCAGTTTGGCCGTTCAATAAGTTTTGCGTTGCACCGCGGCTATTATCCAAAATGTAGGTATAGCTACCATCAGCAGCTATTTGCAAGGTGCCGTAAATGCCACTAACCGTGACTGGCGCAACAAGTGCAGAAGTGCCTGTTGGCGTACCTGAGCCAGCAACAACCCCCGTAACACTTAATGGACTACCTTCTACATCAGTATCTGCCACATTTCCGGCACCACCAGTAATAGCGTTACCAGTTAACGTAGTAGTGCCAGTATCCTCATATAATTTAACTACAGGTGCGTCATCTATAGCATTTGGCGGATTATTAAATGTAATGCTGTTGACTGCCACATTACTATTATTTGTGCCATCACTTACCGTTACGCTAACAGTGCGCGTTACAGCACTTGGGCTTGCTGCATTATTATCAAAGCTTATCGCTTGTATAGCTGTTTGATACTGCGCTAAAGTCGCTGCTCCAGTTAGGGTTATAACGTGCGTAGTCGTGTTATATGCACTTGCAGTAATCCCACCTGGTAAGGTTCCTGCCGCCAAGAAATCATTAGCTTGAGCGTTGGTAAGCGTGATAGTGGCGCTGGTAATTTGCGTAGAGTCAATATCTGTAACGCTTACCGTACTGCTTGCAATAGAAATTGGCGCACCACTCACAGTACTAAAGTAACTCGCATATCCAGTGCCAGATGCTGTTGTATCTAAATCAATCACTGGCGCTGCATTTACCGCTACTGGTGTAATCGTAGTGGTTGCCGTATTGCTGGCGGTTACCCCATCGGTCACTACAACAGAAACCGTACGTACTAGCGTGCTAGCAGAGCTTGTATCAAAACTAATGGCACGAATGGCCGTTTGATATTGGGCAAGTGTTGCTGTACCACTTAAAGTGATCACACCCGTGCCAGAATTATAAGCTGTGGCAGTAATGCCAGCTGGTAATGTACCAGCCACTAAGAAGTCCGTGCCTTGCCTATTGGTGGCGCTTAATGTAATAGTTGCGCCAGTAATATTTACTGAATCAGCATCGGTAATGCTAATGTCTGCATCAGAAATTGATATTGGGTTACTTGTCACCGTACTAAAGGTTGTAGCGTAATTTGCGCCTGTAGCACCACTGCTGTTATTCGCGTCTAAATCTAGCACTGGTGCATCGTTCACAGCCGTGATGGTAATTGTACTTACCGCAGTATTACTATTTCCAAGCCCATCATTTACAGTGACGTTAATTACACGTGCCGCGCCAGTATATGGGTTATCAGAAGTGCTTGAGAACGTAATCGCTTTAATCGCAAGAATGTAATTAGCTTTTGTATCGCTACCCGTTAAGGTAATTACGTTACCCGAAATGCTAGCAACAATCCCTGCTGGCATTGCACCAAAAGCCAATACATCGCCTGCATACGGATTGGTTAGTGTAATAGTCGCACTGACCATATTGGCCGAATCTGTATCGGTTAACGTAACATCAGTATCTCCAATAGAAACTGCCGTAGCATTCTCTGTATAACCTCGATTGAAATTAGCGCCTGTCGCACCGCTACTATTATTACCATCCAAATCAATCACAGGGCGCGCACTAGAGTCATCATTTAAGATAGTTCCTACACCTAGATTATCTAAAATCGTCGCATTAGTCGCCGCAGACAAATTCACATTAAAGGTTTCGTTTGGCTCAACATTTGTGTCATTAATAATAGCCACGGTAATTGTTTTTGACGTTTCACCAGGCGCAAATGTTAATGTGCCACTGAGTGCAGTGTAGTCATTATTAGCTGTTGTGGCAGTACCATTGCTGGTGGCATAGTTAACAGTAACAGTTGATGCGGATGCATTTGATAATGTCACAGTAAAAGTAGCGCTACCAGCGGCCTCAGAAACAGAAACGTCATTGATAGAGATTCTAGGTGCAACATCATCATCATTAATTGTGCCGAGTGCAGTAACACCACCCACTGTAATATTGTAAGTTTCAGTAGGCTCAGTTACTGTATCATTAACGATCGGTACGTTGACTGCAAAACTACTCACACCTGCAGGTATACTCAGCACACCAGCATTTATTGTAACGCCATTAGTAAAGGTAACCGTGGGGTTGAAGTCTGAACCAGATGTTGCAGTTATGCCCGCCAAGTTAAACGGAATAAAAATCGCTGATGTAGCGGCAGCCGTTAAAGTAACAGTATGAGATGCCGTAACACCAACACCTTCGGTCACCGTCGCAGCTGTAATGGTTGAAACACCAATCACAGTTACTGATACGTTAGCAGTTTCTGTTATGGCTACGCCACCACTAGTGACGGTATAAGTAAAGTTAGGCACAACACCCGTAAAGTTAGCCGTGGGCGTAAATACCAAGTTACCGCTTACTAATTGCACTGAACCACTTGTTACAGCAACTGCAGCACCGCCATCAGTAATTGCAGTGCCATTAATTGCAGTAATGGTGTGAGTAGCATTTTCAAAAGTGTCATTCGCATTTACATTAATGGTAATTGGGCTATTTTTAGTTGTTGTTGCAGTGTCTGCAACAATATCCGCTACTGCTGTAATATTGATGTTTATTGTATCTACATCAGTTAACGCACCTCCTGTACCCGTGTTACCACCATCATTAGTAGTCATGGTTATTGCAACAGTGCCATTAAAATCAGCTACACCTTGGGTAAATGTAGGTTGATTAGCAACAGTAGCTAAGAAAGCATTTATATTAGCAACCGAGCCGACTAATTGGACACTGCCTGTACCTGAGCCAGTCACAACAACACTACCTGCACTTGCGGCAGTTAGTGTGCCGCTTGCAACCGTCAGCGTTACTGTCACGTTACTTGAACCAGCATCTACATCTGTAATCGATAATCCACTTAATTTCACTGGCGCATCTTCAAGTGTTGTAAATGATGTAGGGAGCGTATTTACTGGCGCGTCGTTCACTGGCGTCACGTTAATCGTGATGGTGTTCGGGCTTTGGTCGGTGTTTTGACCACCGTTCGCCGTGCCGCCATTGTCCACTACTTGGAAGGTGAAGTTGGCGTTGTTGTT
>JBBQLN010000042.1:0-17913 GCA_038327905.1 Burkholderiales bacterium | reverse complement strand
GACGGGAATCGAACCTGTGACACGCGGATTTTAAACTGTAAGAATCATTATTTATATAGTGTTTTAGGACCGCCCTCACTTGTATAGACTCGCCAGAACGTGTCGAAACTGTCACGTTCTATTTTTAAGTACTTACTGCGTTTCCGGTAATGATACATACAACACTGGGTAGGCCGGTAGTGTCCAATTTATTCAACAGAGGTATTATAATCACAAGGGAATTTTTGATATGTATGTTTGATGACGAACTGACAGAATTAACATTCTAGCGCAAACTAACTTATTGACTCTCAAATGAGATTGATAAACTCAAATTGAAACTTTATTGAAAGGTGAGGTGACTGCATGTATTACATAGTTGATAGCGAGAAGTCATTTGAAGTTGCAACAATTGATCTTGAAGCGGCAGTCAAAAAACATTCATTCGGGGTGATGCATGTGCATGACCTAGGCAGTACGCTCAGAAATAAAGGTATTTTATTCGATGGTGAATGCAAAGTTTTTGAAATCTGTAATCCTGCTCAAGCCTCAAAAGTGTTATCTATTGATATGCGTCTAAACATGGCATTACCATGTCGCATCTCGGTATATACAGATGAGGGTAGATTAAAGATTGGTCTTATTAAGCCAGTTGAAATGCTTTCTGCACTTTCAAAGGATACCGGGCTGAATGAGGTGGCCAAGGAGGTTGAAGAGCAGATGATTCAAATAGTTAATGAGGCAAAGTAAAAATTAGAGTCGCAGCATAAAAGGTCAAGTTGGCTGCAATTAAGATTTCCGCGTTTTGTGTTAGGTCGAATTTAGTAGAAAAGTAAATTAAATTCTCGAGGGTCTTCAGAATTTTTCCAGCACACTTCAAAGTTCCAATGCAACTAATTCGGCATAAGTCCGCATAACCTACAGACGTAAAAAAAGCCCAGAAGATATCGGAGCTTGATTTGATGGTGGCCGGGACGGGAATCGAACCTGTGACACGCGGATTTTCAATCCAACTAAGTAAGTGTTCACTTTCATCCATAGTGCCAGATTTGCAAGGAATTTTCCGACGGCTTGCTTCCTGAATTTACAAAACCGAACCTTTTTGCCGAAACTTTATGGCTAAAATTCTATCTTGAATTTGCACAGATCGAACAGAAGAAAGGAGGCTGGCATGTCATAGTGCCGAACCTGACCGAACTGAAACTGAACTTGGACTGGCCTGAAGTAAATTCATAGGGGGTGGGTGGGGTGGCAAAAGCGGTCATTCAGAATTTGTCACATGGAGATTAGTGTCCGCCTCAAAAGTCCCCAAAGCTGTATTTTATCAACATTTATCCTCTGAAAAGACTGTCTACTTTTTTTAACAGGGTCATATCTAAAACTATAAAAATAATGTACCGCCCTATGTTGGCTAGCGTACAGATCTCATTAGCTTACAAGCCTAATATGGACTGTAGTTCTTTTATATTACTTACAGGAAATCACCATGAAAAATAAATCCCATTTTAAATCTACTTTAATTGTTTTAGCACTAGCTAGCGTCGCACTGAGTTCGCAGGCGTTTGCTGCGGATGATATTAGTGAGGCTAGTCAATCTGCATATACAACCTCATTCAAGGCCTTAGATGTTGATGGCAGCAATACATTAACTAAAACTGAAGTCAAAAAAGAGAAGCTATTTGATAAACACTTTGCAGTTGCTGACACCGATAATGATGGAACGCTTGATGAGCAAGAATATACTAATTACAAATCAAAATCGGAACAAAAAGCCGTTAAACGTGTTGTAAAAGACAGTGTGATTACTTCAAAAGTAAAAGGTAGCTTATTAAAAGATGAAGGTCTAAAAAGCTTAAAAGTTAGCGTGAAAACTAACCATGGCGTTGTACTGTTAAGCGGCTTTGTTGAGACTGAAGAACAAATTCAACTAGCTGGAAAAGTGGCCTCTGAAACCGAAGGCGTTCAATTAGTTAAGAATAGCTTATTGCTTAAAAAAGAGTAAGTTCATATTGACCAATATTTGGTATGCAATAGACATTTCTAAATGTGAGTTTATTGCGTACAAAATCTATATTTAGGAGATTGATCATGTTTAAAAAAACATTTGCGTTAATGCTTACAACGGTATTTCTAATAGGCTCCATAGCAACATTGTCTGGATGCAATACGATGGAAGGTGCTGGAAAAGACATTGAAAAAGGCGGTAAAGCAATTAAAGATGAGGCAAACGAGAATAAATAAGCTTTAAAATTAAGGATTAATCATGAAAAAATTATTGCTGATTTTAAGTTTGACGGCCCTAGGTTTGAGTGGTTGTTATATGCGTGGTTACGATGATGGCCACCGCCGAAACTCTGGCCATCATGAAGACAATAACCATCAAAGAGGACACGATGAAGGCAAGAGTGATCATGATGATGAGCATAGTGATAGATGATATATTCTTTAGTTAGCGTTACTGTATTACAGCGCTAATCTTTTAGCAGCACAAATAAGCTGCTAATTGCTAAAGGCAGAAATGCACCAATACAAATGGCCACCAACACATCGGTTGGCCAGTGTACTCCTAGAACTAAACGTGAAACGGCAACGAGTATCACCCATATTGTCGCTATTATCGATGGCAGTATACGTAAATCCGACCTAATTCTGCTGAGACATAATACAAGCGCAGTTGCGTATGCAGTAACAGCCAAGGTATGTCCACTAGGAAAGCTAGAACCCCAATACCATTCAGTACTCCATAATACTGGTCTACTCCGATTTACTAGCATCTTAATCACATAAATAGCGCAAACACAGCTGATCATAGAAGCCGCTAGTAATAGTGACTCACTACGATGATTTTGATACAGCAAAACGATTACAGTGGCTGCAGCAAGCGGAAACAAAACGTTTGCTGACCCTGTTAATGTCACTAATTCAAATAACCTAACCATTGAATGAGTGACATAACTATGAATAAAAATCAAGATATTGCTGTCAATTAGGCCAGACTCTCCGCCAATGACGTCTTCACTTATCTTAATTGCAGTGACCGAAAGGATTAACGCTAATAACGTTTTGAAACGAACTTCTTGTAATGATTTTAACCAAGTTGGCTGATAACGATGCACATAAAATGAGAATGTCAAATATAGGCTAGCGACAATAAGCAGCATCTCTGTTGCCTCTTTAATTATTTTTAGTATCAAACGTATTCCCGTCGGGAAGAAGGCATAATGCTAACGCTTGCTAGACTGCTGCAAGCTAGCGCCAGTCTGTTTCGCCAAAGCCATCATGCCCCAAAAATGTGTAGTAAACGCCCAATGTGCCTGTGGACTGCTTTCTGTCCCCTAGGTCTGGGAACGTCGCGTCGCGCTGATTCCATTGGTACTTGATGGAAAATCCATGCTTATCTTGAATTCGATATGTAAAGGCAATATCTGCACGCACAATGTTATCGTGTCCGCCACGGTGCTCATTATCTACATCACTAACAAAATACTCACGACCAGTAAAATCTAAAGAAGCTTTTTTGCCCAAAATAGCACGTAAAGCCACTAAACCTTGTGGTGCCAATCCGTAATGATAATCCTCTTCTGTCTTGCCATTATTGGTACCTACTGCTGCGTAGCCTAAGCCACCCATTATTGTGCTTTGTAGTGCGACAGACTCACTTAACCATAACTGTCCAGTCGTACCTAATGACAAGGCAGTGCTAGAAATACGGAAGGTTTGCGGAGAAATATAATCATAGCTGCCATATAAACCCCATATGCCCCGATAGTTATCGCCTGCTTGGTAGTCAGTACCAAACAATAAGCCACGCGTCATTAAGTTTTCAAACACATTAGCACTTGAAGCCGTACTTTGAAAAACGAAATAATCAAAAGGTCGTGTATAGGTATAGCCTGGCTTGCCTGGTAGGCCATAACCTAATACAAAATCCAATTGGACATCATTACGTTTGATTTCATCTGCAGTGCCTGGATTGCCACTAATAGTGTTACTAATGCCAGCTTGCAAACGACTGTAATAGGCTGGATCATTACTTGCAAAAACCGCATCGAATCTATCGCCCAAAGCAAATCGGTTGAACCCAGCAGATGGCGAGATCATCGCTGCGCCTGCCTCACGCCAGACACTAGGCGTACTGCCGCCTCGCTCAAGCACTAAATTGGACATTCTAAATAATGCCTCACCAAGAAAAGAGCCACCGAACCCTGTTGAAATCATATCATTCTTAGATGGCGGTACTTTTTCACCTGCTATTTCCCAAAAAGCGCTTCCAGCCAGTGTGTAGCCTAATGATTCCCAATAATTGAGACCAGCAGATCGAGCAAAACCATGATAAATAGAGCCCTGATACGGATGGCCTAGTTGGTTAATACTAAAAGGATCTTTGTCATCTTTCCAGCTGCTGGAGAGATTATGTCGAATGGTAGTTAAATTTGAGTCGTAATCTGAAATACCGCTGTAACGACGATTAAACTGATTCAATAGGAAATCAAACCCAACAATTTCTACTGCTGGGATTAAATAGCTTTTATTGGCTTCTCTTTTAACCACAAGTTCTTTTTTTGGTTCGAGATTATTTTTTGATTCATCAACCACACTAGTGTCATCAGCAAGTGCTAAGCTCGCAGATGATGTATAAAGTATAGCTATGGCACTGATAAAAACCTTCTTCATATAACCAAACTTCGATAATGAGGACAATTTAGAAGTAAGTTTTTTTGTTTTCATGTTAAATTTTCTATCATTTAATCGAGCTGATTTGAGCAACATTGCCCTAGAGATTAAATTACCATAAATTTAACAATCACTCTGTATGTTAGCGTACATATTAGCACTATGAAACCACCAATAATAACTTTTTAAGCTATTGCTGAGTCTGCTGGCGCTTATACTCTTTACGTTTCATATCAAGATATTCGTCTAACTCTACCTCATGTAATTGGCTTGCATATTGTTCACTGTTGCGATACCAATACTGTAAGCTTTTCTCTAACTGAGAATCAGCTGGTGCGGTTAGCGCTGCAAGATATGCATCAACCGCTAGGTAATAGCGCATCGTATTGCGCTCTACCACCCCCCGAATACCTTGAATATAAGTAGGCTGACCGTCACTATGCTTGCCAATGATGGTAAACCCAACTTTACTTCTACCTACAGTGGCAAGGTATGTTTGCATGGCAAGTCGGCCAGCCATACCAAAAGTATAGGCATACGTGAAATGTAAAAAGGTATGCCCATCTTTGAGCGGTGTGGCCTCTACTAAAATACGGTAATCAGAAGTACCTAAAGGCCCTTCTTTAGCATCAAATTCAGCTAAAAAATAATTAGGTGTGGCAATAATATCTTGATATTTAAACGTTATTCGGTAGGTATCTGCCAATTGTTGAAAGTATTTTTTACCAATATTAAGCGTCAGAACGTTTCCATTCTGATTACTAGCCATATAGCAATATTTGACATTGAGATTGAGTACCATCGCATCGCACCAATGCGTGGGAGTACTTAGCGCTGAATTGAAAGTAGAAAATGGATAGTCGACTACCGCATAAATCTCACCTTTTAAATCGTGCGAAGACTCTTCTGAGTGAAGAAATAGCGCACGATTAAATTGGTTACTTTCAAGTTGTTTGATCAATTCAGTATGTTTTGCTTTTAATGCGGCGGCGGATTCGTTGACCGCATATACCTCATCCGCAGCAAAAGTTTGTTCGCTGGTAAGTAAACTGAAGAAAAGCATCACGAGGATTAAAACAGAGTGCCACATGTTCACTTTAAATGCTTGAGCATATGATTTCATTATAATAAACGTGCCCATAAGCGAGCTGCTAGCTCTTTAATGCGTACCGCGATTGAACGACTTCTCCAAGATTCTAGGGTGATGAGTGTAGACAACTTCAAGTCTTTTTCAAACATACTTTGCATCTGTGTACCAAAACCTTGCCCTAATACGACTGCATTAATTTCTTGATTATTCGTAAAGCTACGCCAATCAAGATTTGTCGAGCCTATGGTCGACCAAACGCCATCTATCATCGCAGTTTTGGCGTGCAATAAAGCGTGCTGTCTTTCATAAATCTTCACATTAGCTGAGAGTAACTCATCGTAATAAGACCGCGATGCATTAAATACCAATGTCGAATCGGTTTTTCCAGGTAATAACAATCGCACATCTACACCACGTTGAACCGCTTCTTTCAATGCCGCAAGTAATTTGGGGTCGGGTACAAAATAAGCATTAGTAATAAACACTTGTGTTTCGGCACTATTGATGGCAGAAATCAAAGTTGAATAAATCTGGCTATAAGGCTCGTCGGGCGAGCTACCAATGGCACGCACCACTTCACTACCTTTAATTAGAGCGTCAGGAAAATAGTTTTTGGCAGCTAACGTCTCGCCTTTTTGTTGACTCCAAGTTGTCATAAACAGCTTCTGAAACTCACCGACTACTGGGCCTTCCATACGCAAATGTGTATCGCGCCATGGCTCTTTATTTTTTGTGATTTTTGATCTACCGAATGATCCACTAGAATAAACACTACTAATATTGATGCCTCCTACAAAGGCAATCTTCCCATCAACAATCAATAGTTTGCGATGGTCGCGCTGATTAACTTGCCAGCCCTTGCGTGCATTTAGTGGATTAATGGGGTTATATTCCAACACATTGATGCCACAATCTTTTAGCGGCTTAAAAAATTCAGCTGGTGTACTACTCGAGCCAACGCTATCATAAATTAGGTTTACCTGAACTCCACTTCGCTGCTTGCCAATTAATAGCTCTGAAAAACGCTTTCCAATTTCATCATTTTCAATAATGTACGTTTCCATATTAATATGGTCTTTTGCATTCTCTATAGCAGCAAACATTGAATCATAGGTAGTCGGGCCATCTATCAGCAGCTCTACTTTATTGCCTACCACTAGCGGATTACCAACAATCTCTGCCTCCAGCGCAAGATGTTTATCAAAGATATTAGTATCGTCACCGTTCTTTTTAAGTCTAGCGAGAATGGCTTTACTTTGCTTTGCACTTAATTCCCCATTAGCCCCATTCAATTTAACTGGGTACGCTTGCTGCATAGCCATGTCTGGCACCATCGTTGGGATTGAGGTACACCCTACAAGAAAGACCAAACCTAGCATGGTGGCTAGGTTTACAACGCTTGCACGCGCATTTTCTTTAATAGTCATCATATAGTCCAGACGGCTTCATGGTTGAAGTACAAAAATCACTACCCTACACAAAAATCATTGAAGTGCACGAAGTTATGTATTCTTTTTCCGAGTCTAATACGTTTAACCTTATTGGTATGTGCGATAACGTACGGAAGTACATACATATAGTTAGTAGCATAAGTTAACTAAACGTACTCTGCGGAGTGTAATGAGACTCTTTGGACTAATAGATTGGAAGCTAAAAATGTTAAAAATTCGCCATATATCTATTGTATTGCTAATGCTGTTTAGCTCGGCTGCTTCGTCTGCCGTTCAAATGAGTGTCGGTATTGGGCTGCCAAATGTAAATATAGGCGTTAACGTATCCACCTACCCAGAGTTCGTCTTAGTGCCAGGTTACCCAGTCTATTATGCCCCACAAATGGAAGCAAACTTTTTCTTTTATGATGGCTTGTACTGGGTATATCAAGATGACAATTGGTACGAAAGTTCATGGTATGACGGCCCTTGGTGGCTTGTAGACCCTTACGAAGTGCCATTATTCTTACTTCGGGTTCCTGTGCGCTATTACCGCATGCCACCAGCCTACTTTATTGGCTGGCAATATGATGCATCACCACGTTGGGGGGATCACTGGGGTCGCGACTGGAATCAACATAGAAGAGGCTGGGATAGATGGGATCATCATGCCGCTCCATCACCTGCACCTTTGCCTGTCTATCAACGAAACTATTCAGGAGATAGGTATCCTAAACAAATAGAGCGCCAAAAAGAACTTCGTCAGCAAAATTATGATTTCCAGTCTCGAGATCCAGTCGTGCGTAAACAAAACGAACACCCACAAATTATCCGTGAACAAAATCAGGGGAAAAAAATTCCTAGGGAAGATGTTCAGTCTAGAAAATCTAATCAGGATAGACAAGAAATCAATCAGCGTAAAAGTTTTGAACAGCGTTCCAACCCTAGTAACGACCAATCTCAGCAGGTAATGCCTACTGAACAAAATAATTCACAAAATCACGATCAAAATAGAACTAGAAACGAGGTCATTAGAGATCAAAAATCGACGCCAAACATTGAGCAGCAAAGGAAGACCAGAATTGAAGAACCGAATCAGAAACGCGAGCAGAGAATTAATCAACAACAACAGCAGCAACAGCAACAGCAACAAAATAATAATCAAGGGAATAACCTAGAAAGACAACCAAGGCAAGGACAAAATCGAGAAAGAAGAAATGACCGTGACTATTAATGATGTTCAGAAAATTTAAAAAGCACCTAGGTTAATAATATGCAGCATCAGGACAAAATGTACTTCAATAAAACAAGGAGAATTAATATGAAACGTTTAATCTTAGCAGCTGCAGTAGTTGCTGCAACAATGATTACGCCAGCTTTTGCGACTGATGTAGGGGTATCAGTCAGCGTTGGTCAGCCTGGTTTTTATGGGCGACTAGACATAGGTGGTTATCCGCAACCACAAGTGATTTATCGTCAGCCTAGAGTGGTTGAACGCGTTTACGTAGAGCGCGAACCTGTCTATATGCGTGTTCCACCAGGACATGCAAAAAATTGGCGTAAATACTGCCATCGATATAACGCCTGTGGCGAGCGTGTCTACTTTGTACAAGACAATTGGTACAACCATGAATATGCGCCACGCTACCAAGAACAACATCATGAGCAGAGAGATGAACGTCGTGACGAACGACACGATGAGCGTCATGATAATCGTAGAGATGATCACCGAGGCAATAATGGTAATGACTATAAAGGCAATGGGCACGGTCGAGATAAACATTAATTATGTGTAATATTTTTCTGGCACTTTAATACCATCCATATCTCCGCTAATGCGGAGATATTTTTTTATACTAATCACCTTTCACATCGGCACAAAAAACCACTTTGCGTTATGTGCGTTAGCGTACAGATTGTTTTTTAAATGGACAGCATGATGTAGTTAGTGAGCTGACAAGCGTTTTGTTAAGCAATACTAATTGAATATGACAAATTCTTAAATTAATTATGGAGAGTTAACATGAAACAACTTAAATATTTATCAAGCTTTATTTTGGCTGTTGTATTTACAGCCATGTTAGGTTGCGCCTCAACTGCAAAACATGAGGGTACGGGTGAATACATTGATGACAGTGTGATTACGACGAAAGTAAAAACAGCAGTATTAAATGAACCAACGCTTAAGTCTTCAGAAATCAATGTAGAAACATTTAAAGGTGTAGTGCAGTTAAGTGGCTTTGTTAATTCTGAAGCCGATATTAAGAAAGCTGCTGAAGTAGCGCGTGGCGTTAAAGGTGTTACATCAGTTAAAAATGATATGCGCCTTAAAGCCAAATAGTTAATTTAATGGCAGTCAATATGCACATTTAATTGGGAGTATAAAAATGCTTGAAACAATTGCAGTTATATTAATCATTCTTTGGCTATTAGGCCTAGTGTCATCGTACACAATGGGTGGATTCATTCACATACTTTTGGTCGTCGCCATTGTAATGATATTAGTACGCTTCATTGGGCGATAGTCGCTTGGGCGACAGCCACTTGAGTTATAAACATTTAAGTGATTATGAGTGCTCATATTTGGATAAATTAAAATGAATGCAATCAAAATGTTGGCTGTGGTGCTAATAGTTGCTGGTGGGCTGGCATTAGCATATGGTGGCTTTAGCTATACCAAAGAAACCCACCAAACAAAAATTGGTCCAATTGAACTCTCTGTAAAAGATACAGAGAGAGTCAACGTTCCCATTTGGGCAGGCGTAGCAGCGATGATCGCAGGATTAGTTTTGCTGGTGGCACGCAAGTAAATATTTAGTTAGAAGCAAAAGTAGTAGAGATTTTTAACAGTTATTTAATTTTTAAGTTAACGGAGAAAAGTATGCAAAAATCATCAGATCAGTTCGGTCAAGACCAATTAATCAGCGAGTTTAAAGCAGTAGTTGCTGATGCAGAGGCTTTAATAAAAGCAACGGCAAACACAGGTGACAGTCAGTTATCAGAAATACGCGCTAGGGCCGAAGAAACTCTTAGTATCGCAAAAGAGAGAATCATGGATATTCAAAACGAGGTGGTTGCCAAGACCAAGGCAGCAGCTAAAGCTACAGATGACTATGTTCATGAGAACCCATGGCGTTCAATTGGCTTTGCTGCCAGTTTGGGAGTAGTGGTTGGATTGCTGATTGGCCGTCGCTAGTTTAATGTTTAATCAATAAATCCTATGACAGATAAAACATCTACAAGCAGCACTACAAACAGCCAGGGCTTGTTTGAATCAATCAAAGCGCTGACTTCAACGTTGGTGGCAATTGTTCATACACGCCTAGAGCTGCTGTCCACAGACTTAGAAGAGGATAGAGAGCGCTTGATGTCACTGGTCATACTCTCTCTCATCGCTCTTTTTAGCATATTAATAGCTGTTGTACTGGCCACCATCACGCTGATAGTGGCGTTTTGGGATAGCTATCGCGTACTTGCACTTGCTTCAGTTTCAGGCGTGTTTACTATCGTCGGCATTGCTACTTGGCTGGCGGCAATGCGTCAGGCTAAAAAGAAACCTAAGATGTTTTTAGCAAGCCTGCAGGAGTTAATTAAAGATCGTCAGCACCTTGATATCGATTAAATGAGTCCTATATTTAAATGAATCATTCTTTGCAAAAAATAGCAGAAAAACGTCAGCGTTTAATTGCACTAATCGCATCGCAAAGGGTGTTTTTTGCTCAAAATGCCGATTCTTTGCGCAAACCTGTATCAATGGCAGATAAAGGCTTGAATGTATTGCGCTACATTAAACACCACCCCATATTAATTGTTGGTGGTGGCGCAGCTCTACTCTCGATAGTTAACCCAAGTAAAGTCGGAAAATGATACCGGCGAGGCTGGCTGGTTTGGGAGATTTTGAGTAATTTGAGAAAAAAATGAAAAATTAGGTTGTCGTTTAAGCCCGCATAATTTTATATTTTGTTATGCATAATTTTCTTGTAAGTATCATTATCAGTCTTATAGCAACTGCAAGATATGCTTTCTAAACCAATACTATCTTCAATTTTTAGGTTTCCTCTACTGTAACTAACTAACCTTTTACCTTGCAACAATCCAGCAGCTTTGGTGACACCAACTCTGCGTACACCTAACATACGCGCAAGCGACTCTTGCGTAACAAAAAAACTCACTGACTGAGCCCTATCACGGATCATTAATAATAAGCGGGCAAGACGTTCTTCAACCAAATGAAAACGATTACAAGCTGAGTTCTGCACTAATAAACTAAATGAGACGTATAAATAACGTTGAAGCATTTGCTGAAAACTTGCGCTGTAATGTAATTCTTGAATAAAATTTTTGCTAGGGATGCGCAATGCTGAACCAGATTGCTGAACTACTGAGCTGAACAATGCTGCATTAACATTCATTAACAGACTGCAACCCAACATTCCTTCATTTCCCACCATCCCAACCTCTAAATCACGCCCACTCTCAATACTCCTCATCAAAGAGATAATACATTTAGTTGGAAAATATACATGGTGAACTTCATCCCCAGCGCTACACAAAACTTCATTAAGTACTAATTCAACTGATTCACAACTCTGCATTAAGTGTAAATAGTCACTTTTTGGCAAATCTGCCAGCAAACGATTCATTGGTAAAGCAGGTAGATCGAACCGCACTTTACTTCTCCAATTATCTGTATCTATAAAAGAGGTGGCACAAGCACCTAAGGGAGTAAGTGCTCGTGCCAGAGGTCGCTTAGTGAGGGCTACAAACTAGCGACAACCTAATTTACCTTTAGATCAATTCGTAGTCTGTTCGTTAGCGCACACAAATATAATGAATTGATATCGTTGTTACTGCATATTTAATGTACGCAAACGCACAGACTGTGCAACTACACAATATTATTCTTAGCAGCCATCACCTATAAATCTTTACTTACTTTAACGACTAAATTAACTTTAAAAGTTGAGGCTATACATGAATAAATTAACGGATGTAGATATACAACCAGCACAAATAAAATTTAGAAAGCATGTACTACCTCCTTTAAAATACGACTACGCTGCGCTAGCACCATGTATTGATTCGCGGACAATGATAGTTCACCATGATAATCACCACGCAAGCTACGTGAAAAAGCTCAATGAAGCCTTGAAGATGCATCCTCAATTTCACGACCGCTCGGCTTTGTGGTTATTACTTAATCTTGAAAAACTACCAGAGGAAATTAGGCTTGAGATTCACCACAACGCTGGTGGACATGTTAATCATAGTATTTTCTGGCGCGCGATGAAGCCTAAAGGCTCATCTGAGCCAAGTGGACTTTTTCGTGAGGCAATTGACCGAGACTTTGGAAGTTTAGCCAATTTTAAATCAAAATTCTCAGAAGCTGGTGTCAAGATATTTGGTTCAGGTTGGGTTTGGCTGACTAAAACTCGGCAAAATGGAGGCAAGTTAGAAATAATAGACACCAACGGCCACGACCACCCAATGATGCAGAATCGCTTTCCATTATTAGTCAATGATGTTTGGGAACACGCTTACTACTTGCAATATGAAAGTCGACGCGCCGACTATCTAAAGGCTTGGTGGTCAATTGTAGACTGGGATCAAGCAAATCGCTGTTTCGAGGGCTCTGATAGCACTATTGAAGAGCTATGTGAAGAAGATGAACTATTTCCACCCTACCAAAAGTCCCTAATCAGCAATTAATTTTTTTATGTGTGCTAGCAGACAGAAGTTAAATTCATATCCACTTAACCTACAAATAACGAGACAACAGATTAGCAACTTAATTTTATTGATAATTTTTTGCCTATTTTAGTGATATTTTTTTTGATTGTCACACAACTTAAATAAAGGAATACAAATGAACTGGGATCAAATTGAAGGTAATTGGAAGCAATTAAAAGGTAACGTAAAACAACAGTGGGGCAAATTAACTGATGACCAGCTGGATTTAATTGCGGGTAAACGTGAACATTTAGCAGGCAAGATTCAAGAGGTCTACGGAACCGCTAAAGATGAAGTTGAAAAAGAATTATCGGAATGGCAAGCAAAGCAAAAAGATACCAGTTGCTGTAGCAAAGAAAGTGAAAGTCATTAAATCATGAAAAAGCCTACTTTTAATGCAATGTTGCCAAAAGTAGATTTGACTTTAAGCCTTGTCGTTTTAGCGCTCACTGTTGGCATCACTTTAAGCTTTAACATTGCAGCAAAAAGTATGTCAGATAGCGAATACAAAATTCTAGCAAAAAATATTGAAGCTAAGCTTTCTGCAACCAAAATTCGTTGTTATTCAGTTTCAGATATAGCATTTGATAAATGCTTAACAGAGGCAGAGTCTATTCGAGAGGGCTCTAAGTTGGCGCTTGAAGCTAAGCGTAAAATTATTGTCAGTGGTCAATCTGGTTCAAATGCAGTTAGTGCAAAAACTCACCTGAATACGAAACCAATCAATACCAATTCAATGCCTGTGATAGATAAACTTAACCCAAGATCTAAGCAATCACGTTTGATTTAAAGTGATTTTTTACCATGAATGCATGCCGCGATAGAAAGTTTTTTAAATGAATTGGAATCAAAGAAATTGATGTTGGGCTGAATTAAAAGGCCAACCTAAACGGCAATTACAAGTGCCAGAAAATGAGGTTTACGAAATGACATTATCTAAGCAAATTCAAGACGAGCAGGAAACTCTAGCGTCTATCGTCACCATTAAAACTAGGGCGGAAAGACAACTTTCAAAGCTAGAAGACTTATTACAAATAATGCGAAGTTTTCAAAGCATCAATAGCAATGCGGCTTATCGAAAAACATTTAACCCAGAAAAAAGCGAAGTTACAAATGATATTGGAATAACTTCTTTTGAGAGTTAAATAAATTAATCATCATAATTAAAAATAGAAATACGCATAAAAAACTTAAAATTAGCGCACTAATTCTCGAAATTGGTTTAATTTTCAGCACAGAAATACTAGCTGTAAGTTTGACGAAAAGCTAATTCAAAATAACCAATAAAAGTATATAAAACGAATAAGGAGAACTTAAAATGCAAGAGTCAAAAAATATTATAAAGTCAGATAAAGCAATCGAAAAACTTACGGTGCTTTCAGACATTCAAACTTTACGTGCACGAGCACGCAAAGATATTGAATCTGGCGCGGTTACTTCTGGATATGCAGCAGATAGAAATGTTGTTATTACCTTACTAAATGAAGCGCTTGCGACTGAGCTGGTTTGTGTTTTACGCTATAAACGCCATTATTTTATGGCCAAAGGTATTCATTCAGAATCCATAAAAGCCGAGTTTTTACAACATGCAAATGAGGAGATGGCACATGCAGACCGTCTAGCCAAACGTATTACAGAACTTGGTGGAGAACCAGATTTTTCACCAGATGGATTGAGTGAGCGTAGCCACGCAGAGTACGTTGCAGGAGACACACTCAATGCGATGATTATAGAAGACTTAATCGCAGAGCGCATCGCTATTGAAAGCTATCGAGAAATGATTGCCTATTTAGCAGATACGGACCCAACAACTCAAAAATTGCTCAAGGAAATTTTGGCCATGGAAGAAGAGCATGCGGAAGATTTAGCATCACTTTTGGGGAATATAAAAGCTGATATGACAAGTTTAGTGATGTAGTAGCGACCATTTACTGTGAGACCTTTGCACAAATGGACTTTTTTGTAGGAGCGCAATTTATAGCGCGATAAACTTCGCAAAAGAACACCACTTTGCTTAATTATTAGGCAGTTTCGTTTGAAATTTGGGAAAATATTTTAATTTTCAAGGCGTTCGCGCAATAAATTGCGCTCCTACAACACATTTAAGCATTCGTGCAAAGGTCTCACTGTAAAGGATAAAACTAAATGAAGCTAAAACTAGAATTCTTACTGCCAGATATAAAGACTGCAAACCAAGCATGCGATAGTTTGCTACTTGCAAGAGTACCAGAGAATCGAATTCACTTTTTAGCCAAGTCTGGAATCGACCTTGGTAAATTGCAATCTGCTACCGCTTTGGAGAGAACCAACATTATTCATGAAGGCGAACACGGCCTGTTAATGGGTGCAGGGCTGGGGCTGCTGGCAGGGTTATATGTGCTTAAATTCCCACCTTGGTTAACCTATTCGCCACTTTGGTACACAAATACACGGTGGTATATCGTTTTGGCCATTACTATATTCGCTGGGGCTTTTGTAGTAGCAGTTGGTGCCGCCCTTCTTGGCGTTAATTTATTTAATTCAGATTTAAAAAAATATAAAAGTAGAATAGATAAAGGTGAGGTATTAATGATAGTCACAGCACCATTTAATAAGGTTACTAAGATACGTAACATCATGAAACTTCATCAACGTAATACTTCAAAAAATACTTAGAGAAAGAGCGACCCTATTTAGCTATGGCATGAAGTGCTGGAAGCAAACGATCAAACTCTGTCCTAACAACTTGATAGCATTCACAAACACGTTCTTCTAAACCTGGACGATCAATGACCGTAATGCGTCCACGCGTGTAATCTATCAATCCTGCCTTATGTAAATTACCTGCAGCTTCGGTCACTCCTTCTCTGCGAACGCCCAACATATTGGCGATTAACTCCTGCGTCATTCTTAACTCATTACCAGATAAGCGATCAATGCTTAAAAGCAACCAACGACATAATTGCTGATCCACAGAATGATGGCGATTACAAACTGCAGTCTGTGCCATCTGGGTAATCAGTGCCTGTGTATAACGCAATAACAGTCTCTGCAATGGTCCTGCTTGATTAAATTCTTTTTTAAGTAGCTGTGCTTTCATGCGATAACCGAATCCTGCGCTTTGCACTACTGCACGACTCGGGGTACTTTCACCGCCCATAAAAATTGAGATGCCCAGTATTCCTTCATTGCCCACTACAGCTATCTCTGCAGACGCACCATCCTCCATCACATACAACAGAGAAATAATAGATGTGGTTGGAAAGTAAACATATTTTAATTTTCCACCCGATTCATAAAGTACCTCGCCTAAAGGCATCTCAACCAATTCTAAATTAGGGAACATTCGCTCGTAATCTGCAGTAAGTAAAGCATCCAGTAGATGGTTCTGATGAGGATTGTTTAATTTCGACATACGTTGGCTCCATACCAGATTAATCTTCTTTAATGTCTAATACGAAGATAATCTAAAAATCTAACCTAAAACTATCATTTATATGTTTGAAAGTGAACATATAGATTTTTTTTAATAATATTTTTGAAAAAAATTTATATACGTGTTCTAGCGAACAGACCTTAATAAAATAACAATGGACACTCATACCAATGGCTACAAATATAAAACTAGTCATTCGCAGATGGTTTTTAATGGGGCTTGGTATAGCCTGGTAAGCCGATTGAAAACTTTAGCGTATTGGTTAATTACTCGTTGGTATTTTAAAAGTTAAAGAGAGAGGTTTTATCATGAACAGAATACATAAACTTGCAGTCAGTTCTATTTTATTGGCTGTTTTACTTGGCTCGAGCGGTTGCAGTGGGATGTCTACTCGAGATAAAAACACCGCTATTGGTGCTGGTGTTGGTGGTGTAGCTGGCGCAGTGCTTACAGGTGGCGGAACATTAGGCACTATAGGCGGCGCTGCGATTGGTGGCGTTATTGGAAATCAAATAGGAAAAGATAAGAAATAATTTTACGCTCAAATCTAAGCGGCGCAGACTACATTTAGACTGCGCCCCTTTTAGCTTTAAATTCCTAATATCTCAATACTTTAATGTAGATTCCCATTTAAAATTTTGAAGATCTTATGTACGTAAGCGCACAGAACTAACACACTGGAACAGTTAATCTAATTTACTAATTAATACAATTAATATTTCTCCATATTTATCTAACTTTAAAGGATTCAAAATGAAAAATTCAATATTAGTAAGTGCACTAGCTTTTGCACTATGCCTAAGCGCTTGTGATAAGACGCCTGTAGTAGTCCAAGTTCCCGCTGAAACAGTATTAGTACCAGGGCCTGCTGGACCAGCTGGAAAACCAGGTGAACAAGGTGCTGATGGAAACAAAGGTGATACAGGCGTTAAAGGCAACACTGGAGATAATGGTGTGCAAGGCACTCAGGGTGATACAGGCCAAGCTGGTGAAAACACCACAGTCATTATTGCGCCGCCTGCTGCAGAGCCTACCACTACAAACTAATTCAATTCATACACTATTTTAGGAGTACATCATGTCTTTAGGCACAATACTTTTGATTATTTTAATCTTAATGCTTATAGGCGCTATTCCAAGCTGGCCTCATAGCAAAAATTGGGGTTATGGGCCTAGCGGTGGGCTTGGTTTAGTCGTCATTATCTTAATTGTGCTAGTATTATTAGGCAGAATATAGCGAGCCTAGTTTAATGCCGGTTTTGAAATGTAACTTAAGAGTAAATCAGCAGTGTTTAAGTAAGTTGTTGATGGGATTAGCGCTTGCCACACTAGCGGCTTGCAGCGCACCAGTTGAAGTATCAACCTCGATAGGCGTGGGAACAAATCCTAAATTACCAGCACCTAGACACGCATTAATTCCAACGGTTAATATTGCACCTGCCGTGGGTTGGCCAGCTAACAAAACTCCGATTGCAGCAACTGATTTAAACGTAAAGCCATTTGTAAGTGATTTAGATCATCCACGCTGGCTATATGTGTTGCCAAATGGCGATGTGCTAGTCGCAGAGACCAATGCGCCAGCTAAACCCGATGAT
>JBBQLN010000041.1:0-18586 GCA_038327905.1 Burkholderiales bacterium | reverse complement strand
GATGTGATGGGTTTGAATTATTCTTAGTAAACACATTAATCTATTGGGGCTTAGATGAGCCATTGGTTAGCGCTTGCAATAGCGATAGTTGCAGAAGTGATAGGAACAACGGCGCTCAAGGCCTCAAATGAGTTTACTCGGCTGTTACCGTCATTAGTTGTAGTGGTTAGTTATGGCACAGCATTTTATTTCATGTCAATTAGCATGCGTATTCTGCCTGTTGGCATTATGTATGCCATTTGGTCTGGCATGGGAATTGTGCTGATTTCAGTGTTGGGATGGTTAGTCTATCGGCAGACCTTAGATGCGCCAGCAATGATAGGTTTAGCTTTTATTATTGTGGGCGTCATTATTATTAATGTGTTCTCAAAGTCTGTGGGACATTGAGCCTTATATGCAAACTCAGCTCACTTTAGATGCGCGCATTCACGGTGAAGCTTTTACTCAAGTTCCTCATGATCTTTATATTCCGCCAGATGCGCTAGAAGTTTATCTGGATGCTTTTGAAGGCCCTCTCGATTTACTCCTCTATTTAATCCGTAAGCATAATCTTGATATTTTAGATATTCCTATGGCTGATTTAACGCGCCAGTATATGGAGTATGTAGGCAAAATGGAGGCCATTAAACTAGAATTGGCAGGCGATTACTTGTTGATGTCAGCGATGTTGATTGAGATTAAATCACGCATGTTGCTACCGAAACCTGTCGAAATTGAGTCTGAAGATGATCCTAGAGCTGAGTTAGTACGACGCTTAATGGAGTACGAGGCCATTAAGCTAGTAGCGCAGCGTCTTGATGAAATGCCGAAAGTGGGTGAGGAAATTGCAGTGGCCAGTGCCTATTATCAGCACATTAGTGATGTGAAGCCGCCTGATGTGAGTTTGGATGACTTAACCGAAGCATGGCGCAATGTATTAAAGCGTGCCAGCCATTTTGAGCATCATAAAGTTGGTAAAGCCGAGTTATCTGTGCGCGAACACATGAGTATTATTTTGCGTCGATTAAAAGTGGATAATTTTTTAGAGTTCTCTCAATTGTTTGATGTGACTAAAGATGGCATTCCAAAATTAGTAGTTTGTTTTCTAGCTGTTTTAGAATTAGCGCGTGAAGGCTTGCTGCGTATGACGCAGCAAGAACCTTTTTCGCCAATTTATGTGCAATTAAATTCTCGCGAATAACTTTGTTTCAAATATGAACGAACCTGAAAATATTACACAAAAGAAACAAGTGCTAGAAGTTGCTTTACTCACTTCAACGCAGCCTCTTAGCTTAGATGATATGCAAAAGCTGTTTGCAGACCGCATAGAGCGTGCTACGTTGCGTATGCTGCTTGATGAACTTAAGCATGATTGGGAGCAACGCACCATGGAGTTGGTGCAGGTGGCAACGGGTTATCGCTTTCAAGCACGCGCTGAATACAACATATTTTTAGCACGGCTAAACCCAGACAAACAGTTTAAATATTCGCGTGCTGTGATGGAAACATTGGCAATTATTGCCTACAGACAGCCTGTGACGCGCGGCGACATTGAAGAGATTCGTGGCGTGGCCGTGAACCCAAATGTGATGCGCCAACTACAAGAGCGCGACTGGGTTGACATTGTTGGGCAACGTGAAGTGCCTGGCCGCCCCTCATTGTATGCAACGACTAAGCACTTTTTAGATGATCTTAATTTGAAGTCACTTGCTGAGTTGCCTGCAATGGAAGATTTTGTAAGAACTGAAACACAGCTGGATTTATAAAAAGCTTTTACACCAAATTTTATAGCTTTTTAAAACTGATTTCTAATCCAGCCGATTTAATCTGAGGCGATTTCCACTAACTGCGGTAAAATGCGCTTTTGCAATCAATAGTTTATCCATATGGCACGTCCCTTTAAAACGCAACGCGACCCGCAAGCGACTCCTCGTCGTCCTAACACTAATTTTACTAAATTAGCCACAGACCATAACGCTCCGCCAGAACCTACGCAACGCTTGCATAAGTTATTGGCGCTAGCTGGCTTAGGCTCACGCCGTGATATGGAGGCGCTAATTGCGAGCGGACGGGTCACAGTCAATGGTGCGCCAGCGATACAAGGCCAAGGCGTGACGCAATATGATGCGGTGCGTTTAGATAGCCGACCTCTAAAACTGCCATTTATAGCCGAATTGCCGCAAGTGTTGATTTACCATAAACCTGAAGGTGAAATCGTTAGCCAAGATGATCCCGAAGGCCGTGCAAGCGTGTTTGATAAGCTGCCAAAAGTGAAAAACGGAAAATGGATTGCCATTGGTCGTTTGGATATGAATACCAGTGGCTTGTTGATATTTACTACTTCAGGTGAGTTAGCGAATCGTTTTATGCACCCGCGCTATGAAGTAGAACGTGAATATGCTGTGCGTATTTTTGGTGAATTGACTGAAGGCCAAATGACGCAACTGAAAGAGGGTATTGAGCTAGAAGATGGCCCAGCAAACTTTGATAGCATTAGTGCACAAGGCGGTGAGGGCGCGAATCATTGGTATCAAGTGATTTTGCGCGAAGGTCGTAATCGTGAAGTGCGCCGTTTGTTTGAAGCATTTCAGTTGCCGGTGAGCCGTTTGATGCGTGTGCGTTTTGGGCCAGTGAATTTGCCACCACGCGTTAAGCGTGGAAGTATGCTGAAGCTTGAACAAAAGGAGGTAGTTGGTTTGCTTGAGTGGGCTGACTTGCCAGTGCCTAGTGCACCATTAAGACAGCTAACACAACGTGAAAAACTCAAAGCCACAACCGTATTTACGCCTAAAGTGCGTAAACAGCGTGTGAGTGCACTAGATAGGCCACCAAGAGTGGCTGCAGATGGTGAAACTAGACCATATCGTGCTAAACCAGACGCTGTAGCCGCGAAAAAACCAGTACCTAGAAAGCCTGCTAATCGACGCGTGAGGCAGACTAGTGACTTAGCAGCACCAGCGATGCAAAAGAAAAGTGATAGGAATCGTGGGCGAGGCTAAAAGCTAGCGTGCAAAAGAAGTTAAATGACTCCTTTTGCACCTATTTTTTCTGGTCTTGTAACATACGTTCGATACGATCTAATCGTTTCATCACATCTTGTAGCGTTACTTCTGATGGTTGATTTAACTTTTTGCTGTCTTGGTCGTCATCTTCAGAGCTGCTGCCAATCAAAAACGCGGAAAGGTTGGCGGTAAATACCGTGACCAACACCACACCTAGCAGGATTAAAATCCCACCAAAGAATCGCCCTGATGTGGTTTTTGGCACGATGTCACCATAGCCAGTATGTGAAATGGTCACCCATGCATACCACATACCATCCCAAATAGAGCCAATTGAAGGGTCAAGTCGGCTGATGATAATGCCTGCCAGCACGATAACAATGCCCGTAATGAGCAGCATAATGCCCAACTGACCTCGCGCAAGGTAACTGCGAATACGGTGAGAGAGGCGTAGAAGCAAAAACATCATCAACAGTAAGCGTAGGTTTCGGAGAGCACCAATTAGTGGCGTATAAGTCCATTCCATAGGAACTCCTGCCATGATGATGACTAGGTTCATCCAGTTGCTGAGTAAATAATGCTTTTTGTCGCGAACTAATATTGAAAGAAGTGTTGTTTCAAATAGAAATACCAACCAGATAGCCCAATCTAGCCAGCGAGCGGTCGTGAGTGTTACCGCGCCAGTTTCTTCCAGATACCATTGTATTGGTATCCACAAGGCGACTAACAATACTGGCCACTCTAAGCGCCGCGCCCATTTAATGGCGGCAGGAGTTTCACTTGCATCAACTCCAGCGATACCCAGTAAATGTGTGACTTTGCGTGACATGCTTAGCTTTAAAAGTGCTTATTGATGGGTTAAGCGCCACAGTGACGTTATTTCCGCCTTGCGAGCCGCGTGTAATGGGTCGCTTGTGTCTAATGTTTTGCTGTGTCTTGCTTTGGTATCAGTTCTCTCTATGACTTTTAAGCCTGCTTCAGTAATCCAGCCTAGCAATTCCTCGCGCGTTCTTAGCCCTAAAAGTTCAGCAAAGTTAGAAAGAATCAGCCAGCCTTCGCCATTTTTATTTAGGTGCTCGCCTAAGCCATTTAAAAAGCCTTTTAGCATTTTACTTTTTTCATCGTAAATTGCAGACTCTAGGGCAGAGCTTGGGTGCGCAGGTAACCATGGTGGATTACAAACAATCAAGTCAGCTTTACCATATTCTGCACTTGGGTATAAATTGGCTTCGACCAATTTCACATTGTTTTTCAAGCCTAGCAGATTGACGTTTTTCAGCGCGCAGTCCAAAGCGCGATGTGAGTTATCTGTGGCAATAATATTGGTAATACCACGATTAGCCAGAATAGCCGCTAATACGCCAGTACCTGTACCAATATCAAAAGCCAAGTTGCATGGAATTGGTAGTAGTGACACATCCACTAAGTCTAAATATTCCCCACGAATTGGTGAGAAAACGCCGTAACTCGGGAATATTTTATTGTTGATGACTGGAATGTCGACACCATTCTTACTCCATTCGTAAGCACCAACTAGCCCTAAAATCTCGCGCAAAGACACTACAATTGAATGCGTACTTTTACCGTAAGCATGTTCACAAGCGGCTTTTACATCGGGTGCGCGACGCAAGCTGATGTTGTAACCTACGTTTAATTCAATCACCAACATACCTAAAATACGCGCTTTTTGCGACTGCGCTTGGCGATGTAAATGAAACGCCTCCAACATGGTTTCTGCTGGTTTTTTTGGCTTTTTACCTGGACGGTCTATACGACGCGAAAGCGCTTGCAACAACATTTTGGCATTTTGAAAATCGCCACGCCAAAGTAAGGCGGTGCCTTCGCAGCAAAGCTTGTAAGCATCGTCTGCTTTAGTGGTGTCATCTGCAATTTGAACGCGTTTAGGCACTGGTGCGGCATTTTCAGAATGCCAAGTACCCGTTTTGGTTTTGTTGGCTTCTTGCCAGCTGATGGTATTGTTAATGACTGGCTGAGTTGTTTGTGTGTTCAAAATAATGCCTATATAAGCTGTGACTTAGTGAGTAAAAATACAAATTCGTTACCTGACGAAACTTCTAGCCAGTTAAATATAATGTTTGGGTATGCAGCTTCTAGCGCCTCGCGATTGTGACCAATTTCGACAATCAATATGCCGTCATCATTCAGGTAATTGGCTGCTTCACGCAGAATAGTATGTGTGTGGTCTAAACCCGCATCACCGCTACCAAGTGCTAATTGTGGCTCGTTTTGATACTCCTGTGGCAATGCTGCCATGGATGGTGCATCTACATAAGGAGGATTGCTGATGATTAAATCGTACTTTTTGCCATTAAGTGCGGTGAACATATCTGACTGAATCGCAGTTACTTGCTCTTGCAAACTGTAGTTGGCAATATTGATATTGGCAACATCAATCGCATCTTGCGAAATATCAATCAGATCAACTTCTGCATTTGGGAATACGCTGGCGAGTAATATACCCAAGCAGCCACTGCCTGTGCATATGTCAGCTGCGCTCTCGACCATTTCAGGAAACTCAATCCATGAACTTAAGCCATCCGCCAATAACTCAGCAATGAATGAGCGTGGAATGAGCACGCGTTCGTCTACGTAAAATTTCAACCCTTGCAACCATGCTTCTTTCAAGAGGTAAGCGGTTGGCGTGTGTTGAGTGATACGTTGATCAATAAAATTAGCCAGTTTAATTCGCTCGTCAACAGTAATACGCGCATCTAAAAAGTTATTGAGCGTATCCATTGGTAAGTGCAGCGCACTCATGACAAGCCATACCGCTTCATCGTAAGCATTATCAGTGCCATGACCATAAAAAACATCAGATGCCTCAAACTGACTGACGGCGTAGCGAACCCAGTCGCGAATGGAGAATAGCTCGTTTGTGACACTTTGATTTTGAGTAAGTTTATTTGCCATGACGTTCTTTATTTGAGTAATTTCTGTAGCGTTAATTTATAAGTTTCTTTGAGCGGCTCCATATCTGCCACGCCTACGCATTCATTGAGCTTGTGTATTGTTGCGTTGAGTGGGCCGAACTCGATGACTTGCTTACAAATGTCTGCGATAAAGCGACCGTCTGAAGTGCCGCCAGTGGTCGATAGTTCAGGAGTTACGCCGTAAGCTTGCTCAATGGCTTCTGTAATCGCCTCAACTAAATTGCCACGTGGCGTGATGTAGGGTGGTGAGTACTCCCACTCCAAATCATAGTTGAGTTGGTGGGCATCTAAAATAGTATGTATGCGAGATTTTAAGTTTGATTCAGTGCTGCCAGCACCATTAAGTTCAGGGCAAAATCTGAAGTTGAATAGAATTTCTACTTCACCAGGCACTACATTAGTCGCACCAGTGCCGCCGTTCATGTTGGAAATTTGCCATGAAGTGGGGGGGAAGTATTCGTTGCCATTATCCCACAACGTTTCTACCATATCTTTAATCGCAGGTGCCACCATATGGATAGGATTTTTCACTAAATGTGGGTAAGCAATGTGACCTTGTATGCCCTTAACAGTAAGTTTTCCTGAGAGCGAGCCGCGGCGGCCATTCTTAATCATGTCGCCCACTACTTTATTGCTGGTAGGTTCGCCAACGATGCAATAGTCAATTAACTCACCACGAGCTTTTAGCGCTTCAACTACTTTTACTGTACCATCTATCGCCACGCCTTCTTCATCAGACGTAATCAACAAACCAATCGAACCTGTGTGATTTGGGTTCTCCGCGATAAACTCTTCAATACTGGTGATGAATGCTGCCAGTGAGGTCTTCATATCAGCCGCACCACGTGCGTAGAGCATGCCCTCTTTGATGGTTGGCTCAAACGGCGGCGTGTGCCATTTATCTAAGGGACCTGTCGGTACAACATCGGTATGACCTGCAAATACTAACAATGGCCCAGCTGTGCCGCGTCTAGCATATAAATTGTCTACATTGCCAAAACGCATACGTTCGATTTTAAAACCAAGCGGTTCCAAACGCGAAATCATTAAGTCTTGGCAGCCCGCATCTTCAGGCGTGTTTGAACGACGGGTGAGCAAGTCAATTGCTAAGCTAAGCGTTTTGCTGTGAGTGCTTGGATTTGTCATAGTAGTTCTTTGTAAGTGGCTTCAGTAAAGCCTAAGCAAATGATTTTTCCATCATTCACTAGGACTGGACGCTTGATGACAGAGGATTTTTCTAGCATTAATTTGATGGCTGTTGGTGCATCGACCACTGCAGCTTTTTCAGCCTCAGTTAAATTACGCCATGTCATGCCTGCGCGGTTAACTAGCTTTTCCCATGGCTGTTGAGTTAACCATGTTTCAAGCAGCGATTGAGTTACACCGTTTTTTTTGAAATCATGAAACTCGTAGGCAAAATTATTTAAAGTAAGCCAATCACGGGCTTTTTTAACGGTGTTACAGTTAGGAATGCCGAATAGCTGCATGGGAATAGCGTTTAAAATAAACGATTTATATTAAAAACGCATTTTAACAGCAATACGCAAAAGTGCCGAAATTATGCTCACTAACTTAGCATAAAACTGGAGTTTACCTTTTAAGAGTTATGCAGTTCTTTAAAAAAGAACTGACCTGTTTCAGTAAAGTTCATATTTAGATTTCTAAGTAAATTAATAAAACGTTCGTCAGGCAATGGGCGTGAGATGAAGTAGCCTTGCATTTCGTCGCAACCAAGTTCTGCTAGTACTCTGCGTTGGCCTTCGGTTTCAACGCCCTCAGCCACCACGTTTAAATCCAGTGCGTGCGCAAGCTCAATGACTGCTTGAATCACTCCACGAGTTCTTTTGTTAGACTCAATATCTTCAGTAAAACTAGGGTCTAGTTTTAATTCGCTCACTTGCCATTTTTGAAGGTTAGTTAAGCTTGAAGAATAAGTACCAAAATCGTCTAAAGTAACATTGATTCCAGATTCTTTCAGGCGAGCGAGCTGACTATTAAATATTCCTTGATTCTTTAACGCGGTAGATTCTGTCATTTCAATGGTTAAGCTAGATGCAGGTAAGTCGTATCGACCCAGCAGCTCGTTTATAATGGCTACTAAATTTGTATTTAGCATTTGCTGGTGCGACACATTGATTGAGAGGTTGAATGGGATATTCATGTGTTTTAGTTGTTTTAAGGTCTTGCAGCTTTCCTCAATCACCCAGTCACTAATTGCATAGCTAATACCAAATCTATCAGCTGCTTGCATAAACTCAGCAGGGTACAACAAGCCTTTAACCGGGTGATGCCAACGTAATAGCGCTTCTGCGCCAACAGGCTCTCTGGTAATACTGTCGATTTTAATTTGATAATGTAGTTTTAACTCATCGTTAGCTAAGGCATTTTTTAAATCATATTGCATCTCATGTAGTTGATCTGCCGCTGATGCGATTTCGGTATCAAAGAAACGATATTGATTTTTACCATCTTTCTTAGCACGATACATGGCTGTATCTGCTGCGCTGATAAGTTGTTGAATGTTGCCGTCTTTAGGATACATTGCGACACCAATAGACGCAGAGAGATGCACTTCAGAGTTGTTAATCGTACAAGACTCTTGAACTGCGTTTACCATGCGCTCAATCACTGAGATGCAGTCTTCAAATGATTCTACTTCTTCGATAATAGCAATAAATTCATCACCGCCGATGCGCGCGACTTCATCGCAGCCTCGCACGGCGGTGACTAATCTGCGTGCTATTTTTTGCAATACATGGTCACCCGTTTGGTGGCCTAAAGTGTCATTGATTTGTTTGAAGTTATCAACGTCAACAAAAGCAACAGCTAAGCTGGTGCCGTTTCTATCACATCTTCTGGTGGCGGCTTCTAAATGTTGCATCAAAGCACGCCGATTCGGTAGCTGGGTCAATGTATCAACCAGTGCTAAGCGAATAGCATCTTGAGGGTTCTCATTTTTTAATGTATTAAATTTAAAGGTGTTGTAGCCAAATTTATCGTAGAAAATGATAATAATAAAACCTACCAAGAACAAACAAACAAGACCTAATGCAATGGTAACGCCTAATAGGCTGTCATCAATCCGAATGGATGTTCCACTAAGTGCATTTAACGGAATTTGAATGGAGGCGTTATACACTTGATGAATACCTGTGATTGCTAGTGATGTTAAAACTGCAAAAATAGACTTTGTTAAAAATGGATGTTTACCAGAATAATTTTTAATCCAAAAGAATATTAATATGGCTAGCATCGTGACAGACAAAGTAATCATGAACGCAACGACGCTAATCAGCGGGGTAAAGGTGATGGCTGGCTGAATTTCCATTGAAGCAACACTGAAGTAAAAAATAGTGTAAGCCGCGACACTTGCTACCATGCCACCAAAAATGAGTGAATTCGCTGGGAGTGTTTTTTGACTTGATATTTGAAGGACGATTGCAGAAAACACTAATGCAGCAATCCAAGACAATGCTAAATAGATGATTGTGTAGCCTGTGGATTCAATGATTGGAAAAGCCAGTACATCAATAAAATGAATTGCCCATAAGCTGGTGCCGACGATGACAGTGCTGTATACCAGTAAATTTCTTTTATCATTGATTTGCGACTTATATAATTTACTGACTAGGCTAAAGGTCAATAACACCGCAAAATAGCCAAGCACTGTAGAAAGTGCGATTAGCTTTATATTGTAATTACTCATTATGGTTACGCAATCTAAATTCGAATCGAACTAGAAAAACCCTGTAAAGTTAGTTGAATGAGTATTTGCAATGTCTATGCCACAATGAAGTTTAACTAGCCATAGACGTAAAAAAGGCTGCAGAAGCTTATAACAGCTTGTTTGCAGCCTATTTACACAATCTTACTTTTTTAAAATGCTAGACGCTAATACCAATTGCAACTGTTGAAATTGTGACGATTGTGCCTACTTGTTAGGCATTAAATGTAGTAAAGCTAGATACCACGTAAAAGCTCATTAATACCAACTTTGCCCAGCGTTTTCTCGTCGACTTTTTTCACAATTACCGCGCAATACAAGCTATAGCTTCCATCTTTAGAAGGTAAGTTGCCAGAAACTACAACCGAACCCTTAGGAATGCGGCCGTAAGTCACGCTGCCTGTTTCACGGTCGTAAATTTTTGTAGATTGACCAATATAAACACCCATAGAAATCACGCAGTTGTCTTCTACAATTACGCCTTCAACCACTTCAGAGCGCGCGCCTATAAAGCAGTTATCACCAATAATTGTTGGGCCCGCTTGAATTGGCTCTAATACTCCGCCAATACCAACGCCACCGCTTAAGTGCACGTTTTTACCGATTTGCGCACATGAACCAACCGTCGCCCAAGTGTCAACCATAGTGCCTTCACCCACATATGCGCCAATATTGACGTATGAAGGCAATAACACTGCGTTTTTACCGATGAATGAACCACGACGTACCATTGCATTTGGCACAACGCGGAAACCGCCTGCTTTGAAGTCTTCTTCAGTATAGTTAGCAAACTTCGGTGGTACTTTGTCATAGTATTTAGTGCAACCACCATCAAGCAAGGTATTATCTTCAAGGCGGAAAGAGAGTAAAACCGCTTTTTTAAGCCATTGATGTGTTTCCCAATCTTGCGTGTCGCCAATACGAGAGGCAACACGCAGTTTACCTGCATCTAAATCTGCAATTAAAGAAGACACTGTAGCTTTAATTTCAGCGGAGGCGTTACTCGGGTTAATGTTAGCGCGGTCTTCAAAAGCCGCTTCGATAATACTTTGACGTGGATCCATAATGCTCTCAGAGTTAGTTAATTTAATAAAAACGTTATTTTAACCTAAAGTGTGCTTTCACCAAAAATAAAGCTCATATCAGATATTTGGTATCTGATATGAGCTTCAAATAATTCCTAGCTAAATATTTATTGCTGGCACTGAATTACCTTCTTTTAGCTGCTTCGTATAGCGGCTTTACTTTTGGTACCAATTTTTGCAGCTCGGTAATACGAGTACTGTCAGAAGGGTGAGTACTAAAGAATTCTGATGGTTTATTACCACCTAGTTTGCTCATTTTTTGCCAAAGTGTAATGGCGGCATCTGGATTAAATCCTGCGCGTGCTGATAGCTCTAAGCCAATTTTGTCAGCTTCTGTTTCTTGCAAACGACTATTGGGTAATGCGAAAAATAACTGTGAACCTACACCAGCCGCTTGCATAGAAGCATTGCCAACAGCAGCACTTGTGCCTTTGGTTAACATTGCACCCAATGCTTGTAGGCCAAACTGCTGAACATAAGCCTGTGACATACGCTCACGGCCATGCTCACGCAAAGCGTGTGCAATTTCATGACCAATCACTGCACCAAGTTCATCATCAGTAGCTTTAAGTTGGTCAATTAAACCCGTTAGCACCATTATTTTCCCACCAGGCATACAATAAGCATTCACTTGATCACTTTTATCAACGTTGACTTCCCATTTCCATTGGACCGCATCTGGCCTAAATATGCCAACTTGCGCGATTAGTCTATTTGAAATGGCGCGCACACGCTCCAGTTGTACTTTATCAGTATTAAGTGTGTTTTTCTTTTGTGATTCTTGTAAGGTTTGTGTGTAAGATTGGCTAGACATGGTTGCAACTTGAGAGGCAGGTAGTAACATGAATTGCGAGCGATTTACACCAGATACACTATCTTTGGTAGTGGTTGCACAGCCACTCAGCTGTAAAGAAATTGCTGCAAGTATAATAAAGGTTAGTTTTTTCATGATTTGTTCCTAAATCTTATATAGAGTTTACAACTGACATCTAACGCATGAGTGTAAAGTAAATTTGAAATCAGAACCGTGAATAATTGTTAAATCTTTAATTGCGAGCCTAATTCCACTACGCGGTTAGGTGGAAGTTTAAATTGATTGGTAATGGTTTCAGCGCTTCTAAATAAGCCTATGAATATTTTCTTGCGCCAGATAGACATGCCTGATTTTCCGCTAGCAATAAGAATTTCTTTACCAACAAAAAATGAAGTATCCATTTCATCTAAAACAAGACCTTTTTCAGTGCATAACAATAAGTCCCTTGGCAAATCTGGCTCGTCTTTAAAGCCGTACTGCACAGCCACTTTATAAAACTCATGTGGCAGAATTTCTAGCTTCACGCGTTCTTCGTCAGAAGTGTGCGGATAATCTAAGAACTTCACTGTCAGGATTACAATTTTTTCATGTAACACCTTGTTATGTTTTAAATTATGTAACAATGAATGCGGCACACCATCAGGGTTGGGGGTCATAAACAGCGCAGTGCCAGGTACTCGTGTTGGAGGATGCGCTCCAATCGCCTCAATGAATGGCTCTAGCGCCATTGCTTCATTTTTAAGCCTTGTTAAAACCATTGTTCGACCTGTTTTCCAAGTGAGCATCAATGTAAAAATCACTATACCAATGGCAAGTGGCACCCAACCACCATCAGGAATTTTTAGAACGTTTGCACTGAAAAAGGCGACATCAACAGTCAGGAACATGGTTACTAACAAACCTGTTCGAAGTTTACTCCAGCCCCAAAGGTTATGGAAAACAATACCAGCTAACAAGGTGGTAATCACCATGTCGCCCGTGACCGCGATGCCATAAGCGGCGGCTAAGTTGCCAGAAGATTTAAAGCTCAATACTAGTATCATGACGCCTAGCATTAAGCCCCAGTTAACGCGAGGCATGTAAATTTGCCCCTCTTGACTTTCTGAAGTGTGCTCAACATGCATACGCGGTAAATAGCCCAGTTGCAATGCTTGGCGAGAAACAGAGAATGCACCAGTAATTACGGCCTGTGATGCAATGACTGCTGCTAGCGTTGCTAATATGATGAGTGGGAAAAGCATCCACTCAGGAGCAAGCAGATAAAATGGGTTTTTAACAGATTCAGGGTGCTGTAATATCAATGCACCTTGACCAAAATAATTCAAAATCAATGCGGGTAAAACAAAGCCAAACCAAGCTAAGCGAATTGGAAAGCGACCGAAATGTCCCATATCAGCATATAAAGCTTCAGCACCAGTCACCGCTAAAACTACTGCACCGAGAGCTACAAAGGCAATCCATGGGCTAACAGCAAAAAAGTGAACAGCATAAATAGGATTCAGTGCATGCAAAATGGAAGGGTTTTGCATGATGCTTTGTATGCCTAATACAGCTAAAGTGCCAAACCAAAGCAACATAATCGGGCCAAAAAAAGCACCGACTAATGCTGTGCCCTTGCTTTGTGCCCAAAATAAAACAAAAAGTACAACTAGTGTAATCGGTAAAATGAGTGGGTGTAACATTGGAGCTGCAAGCTCAAGACCCTCAACGGCTGAAAGTACTGAAATTGCTGGCGTAATCATGCCGTCGGCATAAAACATACATGCCCCCAAAATGCCTAACAACATAATAGTGTGTTGCATCTTGATATTACTACCCGCGTTGTGGCTAGCTAAGGCGAGCAGAGCCATAATGCCACCTTCCCCACGGTTGTCTGCTCGCATAATGAATGCGACATATTTAACGGACACCACCATGATAAGCGCCCAAACAATTAGTGATAATATGCCAAACATATTCGCTTCTGTGAGTGGTACAGGATGTGTGCCAACAGAGAATACTTCTTTAATTGTGTATAAAGGACTTGTACCAATATCACCAAAAACTACGCCAAGCGCGGCTAAGGTGAGTGCGGAAAGTTTTGTTTTACTGCCAGTAGGAGATGACATTAAAGATGCTAAAGTGATTATTTAGAACCTCTATTATCAATCAACTTAAGTTCTAAACCAACAGGTTTTTGACGAAAGCTTTGAAACGAAGTGGTGTCTTGCTATTTTTTATTCATATTTAACGAATGAATCGACTTACCCAAATGGGTGACGCAATACTAGTGCGAGTATCTAGTACAATACATATTGTTGTTTGTAAACTATTGTTAATAACTCAATGAAATTATTGAAGTAAAACATAAGGTTGTTGCTTAGTTGAGTTTGCGAATGTAAAATTCTATTTACAAATTAAAAGCATTAAAAGCAATTAACGATATCTAAAATTTTATGTGAGTTTTAATTGTTTTTTGTGCTCATCACTTGAATATATAATATACCGTATAGCAACAAATTTCAGATTTAAAGTGGAGCCGCGTTTTTATATTGAGTGGGTTTCAGTATCTGCTTGTATCTCCAAAAATTCTTAAAGGGAAGTTATTTTGAATAACAAATTTAAATATAAGTTAATTGCACTAGTGTTGGCTTCTAGCCTAGGTGTTACGCTCAGTAACGTGGGTTATGCTGCAGGTTCGCTAGTGACCTTAAAAGAAATGGTAGAGAAAACAGTTACGGCAAATCCAGAAGTGCAATCACGTTACCACCGCTTTTTAGAATCAGGTTTTGAACAAGATGTGGCTCGAGGCAATTTTTTGCCTAAAGCAGATATTGTCTCATCTTACAGAAAACAAGAGCAACTCCTTACAGTGAGTGACGGTACAAATATACCTCGTTTTAATAATGAGTTAGTGTTAAGGCAAATGATTTTTGATGGTTTTGCTACAAGCAGTGAAGTTAAACGTTTAGGCCATGCAAACCGTGTACGCTATTATGAATTGCAAAGCGCAATGCAAAATACGACGCTAGAATTCATGCGTTCATATATAGATACTATGCGCTATCGTGAATTAAGCCAGTTTGCGAAAGATAACTATGTGGTACATAAGCAGTTGTTCGACCGGATTAAAGAGCGGGTAGACGCTGGCGTGGCGCGTAAGGTGGATCTGGAGCAGGCTGATGGCCGTTTAGCTTTGGCTGAGGCTAATTTATTGACTGAAACAACTAACTTGCATGATGTTAGTGCGCGTATGCAACGCCTCTATGGGGAGATCCCCCCTAGCACTTTAGAGGCGCCTACATTTTTTAATGCGGGTGTGGAGCCAACTTCAGCTGAGGCTCTAAAAGTTGCTTACCATAAAAACCCAGATTTACTTTCAACTATTGAAGATATTCAAGCGAGTAAAGACGAAATTAAAACTAAAGAGTCGCGCTATTATCCCAAGTTGGATTTACAAGCTCGCAAGAACTTGGGGGTTAGCAATGATGGCAGATTCAGTTCAAGTGCCGCTGATTTACTTGAATTGACCATGAATTTTAATCTGTTTAATGGCTTTTCAGATCAAAACTCTATTAAACAAACAGCAGAAAAACTCAACAACTCTAGAGATTTACGTGACAAAGCCTGCGTGGACACTCGTCAGTTGATGGTCATTGCTTATAACGACATACTGCAATTAAAAGAGCAAGAACAGTACCGTACGGAGCATAAGAACTCTATTGAGAATGCGCGCGAAGCTTATCGTAAGCAGTTTGATATTGGACAACGTACTCTATTGGATTTGTTAGATACTGAAAACGAATACTTTCAGGCTAAACGCGCACTGGCTAATGTGCAATATGATATTCAAGCAGCCTATGCAAGAACCTACGCAGCTCAAGGCGAGTTGTTGAATAAAATCGGTGCGGCGCGTGGCGACTTGCCTGAGTATAAGCGTGAAAGTTACATGGATGATGAAAATGTATGTCAAGCGGTATCACCAGTTCAAGAGGTTGTAGATAAAGCAGCGCTATTGGCTGATGCAAAACCGTTGACTTCAACTTTAGCTGCAGCAAAACCAGTAGAGCCTGTAAAAGTGCTGGCTAATAAAGTCATTCCTGATGTGCAGTTTGAAACTAATAGCGCAAAAATTAAAGAAGTTTCCTACCCAGTATTAGATAACGCGATTAGTACCTTGAAAGAGTGGGGTGATTCAAATGTAGAAATTGCAGGTCATACGGATCAAAGGGATACTTCAAAAGCTGATTACAACCAACGTTTATCTGAAAAACGTGCTAAGGCTGTGATGGACTACATCATTAAAAAAGGTATTGATGCTAAACGTTTATCAGCTAAAGGATATGGGTATAGCCAGCCAATAGCAGAGAATGATCCTAAAGAAGGTAATCTAGTTAATCGTCGCGTAGAGTTGGTACGTGAGCAGAAAAAATAGAGGTACTAGATAACCAACAGTTAAAACGGAAGCTTAGGCTTCCGTTTTTTTTTGGTTTATGCGAATTTAAGTGAATAGATTAATAATTTTTAAATTTACTGCAAAAAAAATTAAATTTCACTTATAAAAGTTCGTACTACAGTGTTAGAATACGCTCCGTTATTTGATGTAGACCTTCCATCTGCCCGGGTGGTGAAATTGGTAGACACAAGAGACTTAAAATCTCTCGACTTTACGGTCGTGCCGGTTCGATTCCGGCTCCGGGCACCAAGTAAAACAAGCACTTACCAATCAAGTGGGTTTTCTTGCCTTATTGGCTTGTACCACTTTTGTACCGCCCATCATTTTATCCACAGCAATTTTTAAGTCATCAATAGCCAGATGAGAGTATCTACCTGTTACGCCTAAGTTACTATGGCCGAGGATATCTCTCACAGCAACTAATGACGCGCCGCCCTTTACCATGAAAGACGCTGCCGTGTGTCTCAGATCATGGAATCTAATATCCGCATCACCTCTAGCTTTCTCGAATTCTTTTCTTAGCATAGGGTAGGTAACACTCCAGTCCAATCGATTAAGCGCACATTGGGCGGGTTTATTTAGGGGTATCACGCGCGGTTTTCCATTTTTGGTTTCATTTAATATAATCAAGCCACGTACCATGTTTTCTTGTTTAAGATTAAGCAGCTCACCTTCGCGCAATCCAGTAAAGGCAGCTAGTATAATATGCCATTTAGATTTTGGTGCCGCCTTAGCAAGTTTGATGACTTGCGGAATGCTTAAGTAAACATGTCGAGCTTTTTCGCCTGACAGCAACTCTATTTTTATTTGACTTTGAACCCAGCCCCATTTCCAAGCAAGGTTGCATAACCTTCTAACGACGGCCAGTCTACGATTGATGGTTGCGGACATTAGGTGTGGATACGCTTTGCGAATGCGTTGTGCCGCGTCTTGTGCATTATTTATTGGTGTATTTTGAATATGCGGACGTATGAGTTTGATAGTTTGCAGTAACTTTTTGTAGTGCTTGATGCCTTTAGCTTCTCCTTCCAGCCATCTGACTGCAGCATCTTCTAATGTGTATGTCTGTTGACCGAGCTTGCCGCTGATAATAGCTTGTCTAGTTTGTGCTTCGAGTGCTTTGGCTTGTTCATAAGTGGCACCTGCTCCTGCAGAAAATGAGTGACGCTTACCATTGTTTTGGAATCGTACCCACCATGTGTCGCCCCTTCGATATACTGGCATAATTCCTCCCGCTTAAATCTGATTGATTTGCCAATGCGAACATAGCCTAATTTCCCGCAATTGATCAGACGCTGAATTGTGCGTACTGATACACTCAGTTCCTCTGCAACCTCATCAATTGTCATTAAGCTCATATCTCTCGTCTTCCCAATTTAGCCTGTCTGCCTTTGAAGCTAGCAGGCGAGTAACCAGTAACTGGAGGCGCTTGCTACTGCGGAAGCTGAGACTTTCCAGTTGGCCTGGCTAGCCGTAGCATTTGTAAGGAATGCTATATTCATGTGGCGCAATTGAATACATTGCTTGGCTTAGCGCGTATATCCAGTCAGCTGCACTAAATCTGTTTGTTCTAAAAATAAGCTCATATGCCTAAAATAAAGAAATTAATCGAGTTAAATTTAGTTTGGCGGCGATTTCAAGTGGTGTTGAACATAGCCAGCACAGATGTTAATATACGTTATAACGTATTTAATTGTCAACGATATATCGTATAAATAAACTAGGATGGCTAAGTATGAACAATAAGCTGATTAAAATTGCAGTAATCTCAACATTTATTCTTATGGTGATGGCTTGTACACCGACAGAAAAAACCTACACCATGCCAGAGTTAAAGAAAGACGAAGCTTTAAGGGTTAAAGTAAGTGAGTGGTGTCGTGAGAACACTGGGGAGCGTAGGGGTATGCCTAACTGTGAAAATGCTAGATATGCGTTGCAAGAGTTGCGATATGATGCGGCCAAAGCCAATATAGGTAAGTAGACTGTTTATTCAAAGCCCATGCATTATTCACCAAAATCTAATTCAAGCTGAAAACACACTTGAATCACATTACTGGCCTGTCGAGGTACTTTTTTTCGCGGTTTCGATGAGTTTCTTGAGATCAGAAAGCCTGTTCACCGCGTCGTCTATTGCATATTCGGGTGTTTCAGCTAAAAGTTTGTTGGCAAGTTTTCTTTTGTAGGTGTTGTTTTGAATGTCGTCCACACTACCTTTGCCAAAAAACAGCCACTCTTGAGTGACATCTAAAAACTCGCACACTTTAAAGGCGTTTTCAACCACCATTGTTTTAGATTTCCCAGACAGCCAATCACCAACTGTGCCTGTACCAATACCTGTCGCCTTGGCCAAATCAACCGATTTCAGGCCTTTGCGCTCTAATGCTAAACGTAATCTAGTGCTTAAATTCATGGTTAAAAGTATTGCATAAAATAATTACGGATAATCGTTGACTTATAAATACGATATAACGTAATATTCATTGTATGCCACATAAAACATAAATGGCAGTGATGATTCTTAAAACGTTGCGTGGCATTAAAAATACCACTCAATCAACCGCATAAATTGGATACCAAAAATGAATATCAACCACAC
>JBBQLN010000040.1:0-21655 GCA_038327905.1 Burkholderiales bacterium | reverse complement strand
AACGGTCTTGATCGGGACAAAGCGCATTGTTGGTTGACGTGCAGCAATTGCAATCGCCTCTGCGTCTGCAGCATCATTCTTGCCGCTCTTTCTGAAAGGCTTTACAAATTCTGCCGGAATTAGATGCGCCAGATGGCCGCGTGCTGCAAACCAGCGACCTGTGGTGGGCTGAACCACAGGCTTCCATTGCAACATTACATGGCGCTAACTTCTCGGCCCATCGTATAAAAGCTGCAATCACATCCTTTGCAAGATCGATACCGATCGTAGTAGTATTTTCCATGACTTTCCCCTCCTGGTTAAGATTGATAACACTGAACCTCAATCTTGGCACGCTTTGTCGTGCGACTTCAACGTCACCTCGGAACGGGGAAGTCCCTTATATTTGAAAAACTCCCCATTATTTTATCAATATAGCGAGCCAAACTTTCGATTTCAGGATGTTTTGCAGGTAACTTTGGTTTTTCAGTGATAAATGGATAGATGTGTTCCATTTATTTCTTCTTATACTGGTATTAACTCGGTTTCTTTCATCCTTATATAGTTACTTTGCACAACACAGACCACACGGATGAGTTAGTTAAATTTAATCTATTAAATTTACATTAATTTACAATTAGCCGTATGTTACGGTAGTATTGATGTTTATTTTATCTTTACGGCAATGGACTTCCCTATATTCATTAAACACAAACTCACCTTAGTTACCTACCCACGCTTTTTAATCACCTAAGATCCGTTTTTATTGTAATTTTGCAATTATTAAATTTTTACGGATTGAATGTCTGAACCTACCTTAAAAAATAAGCGGAAAAATGAATAATAAAATAGCTATACAAACTGCACAGTTAAAACTTTTGCTCTCTGCAAGTAATTCAGTATTACTTACTAGTTCAGCTCTAGCTTTCATCCTCGCTTTTATGCAACGTGAGTTGATTACTTCATCTGTCATAATAACATGGCTTACTTTAGTGATGATAGTTGCCCTAGGCAGGTCATTGTTTATTAGGTCAATTAAAAATTCGCCCATTGATGAATATGACACTTGCTCTACTCAATTATTCAGGTTTCGCGTTGGGGTTATACTTGCAGGGCTAGTATGGGGATCGGCAGGAGTGTTGATGTTTCCAGCTAATGATTTGCAACACCAATTATTTTTGATCTTTATTTTGGCTGGCCTCTCAGCTGGTAGCGTAATTTCGTATTCAGCCGATATATTCAGTGCCATTGGTTATTCTGTATCTGTTATTTCCCCGCTGGTAATTCGATTACTTATTGCAGGAGATAGTTATTCCCTGACCATGAGTCTGGCCGTTGTGCTTTATTTAGGGTTCATGATTGTCAATTCCAGACATTATTATGCTAACCAAAAAGAAAATATTATATTAAATATACAGGCGATAGAGAGAGAACAAGCCATGAGCACCAGGCTATCTTGGCATCAGGCTATCCTAGCTGGAACTATGGATGGTTATTGGCTTGTTGACATGCAGGGGCAGTTAGTGGAGGTCAATGAGACTTATAGCCAGATGAGCGGCTATAGTTTGGAAGAGTTATTAGAAATGCGAGTTTTAGATATTGAAGCCACGGAATCGGCGAGTGAGACTGCTGCACATATTAATAGAATCAAGGAGCTTGGTGAAGATATTTTTGAGTCAAAACACCGTCGTAAGAATGGCTCTATCTTCAATGTTGAGATCAGTGCTCAATATCGATTTATCGAAGGTGGGCAGTTTGTAGTCTTTCTGCGGGATATTACTGAACAAAAACAAACTGCAGCCAAACTAGCTTTAGCGCAAATTGCATTAAATGAATCACTGGACCGCTATAGAGATCTTTATGAATTTGCGCCGATTGGCTACATCTCCATAAACTATCAAGGAATAATCACAGAAGTGAACTGGAAGGCAACGTCCTTATTTGGTTTATCACGTAAGCTACTGCACGACCAGTATCTTGATAAATTTGTCATTGATGGTCAAAAAATTCATTGGCAGAATCATTTTGAAAGTATGAAGCACCTTGATGGCGGGGACGAAATTAGCTTCCAATTAAGCTTACATCATAATGATGGAACAGCATTTAATGCTACTTTTAATTGTCTAAAAAATGACAATGAGAGCGATCGACCAATGTTGAGTGTCACTCTCACAGATATTTCAAAGCTCCAGCAAATAGAAACTGGGCTTAAGGCATAGGAATGACACATCTTCAGCTGTTCTACCAAGCTTGAAATTAATCGCAGCTTTTTCATGACGCAGCTGATATTACTTGTCTAGGTTGATGACTAGATGTGTTTAATAAGTGCGTCATTGTTCTCATTAATGAAGATGTGAAATTACTGATGCACCATCAAGTATTTTTTTTGCATAGCCTCTATCAATGCTACAAATATGCTTCACTAACCAGTCATGCAGGAATTCTATCATCTCTGTTTTGACTGAGTTCTTTAGCGCATGAACCTCTAGGCGTTTAATCTCAATCAAGAAGTTGCGGTGTAGTAGCACATGGTCTGTTGTGTCCGGTATGCCATACATTCTTAGCAGAGACTCTTCAAAATTAAAGTAGTCACTCGTAGTTTTCTTAAGATCAATCACGGCATGATGAATTTCATCCCAACCCTTATTGTTGTTTATTTTTTCTTCGACCACCGAAAATTCTTTCAGCAACCGCTTGTGCTGCTCATCGATTTCACCGATTCCGCAAGAGTATTCGTCAATCCATTCCATGTGTATCTCCATCAAGACCAACTAATGCCCAGTCAAATATTGGCATTTAAATATTTTAATAAATAGCAGCAGTGCGGGGGCGTTAACTCATTTTAATCACTCTAGCTACGTCCCTGTGGCACTCGGCACAGGTACCAACAACAAGAAGATTGCCTTCTTTAACAACCCCGGAGAAATTAGTAATCGTGACTTCATGGCAGCATTTTCCGCACCATACATGAGAGAGTAGCTGCTTTTTCACATCACTAGGTATGCTTGTCCAAAGCATGGAAGCATTGACAGTAAAGTTAGGAACGGATACAACTGGCATTGTGACCTTAAGCAACATTTAGTGAAGTCCATCGTATTGAGCTAATGACTGACTATAACCACTGGTAAATCTTTTCAATTTCTACTTCATCAATCTCAATTGGCTCATCATCAGGCTCTTCTATGCTGTATAAGACCATTTTATTAGACTGATAGGTGTGGGTCATGAAGTCCGTCAGTTGTTCTTTTGTATAGATTATTTCCAATACATTTTTCATATTAACTTTGCTCTAAGTGATTATGCTTAATATAAATAAAGCAATGTTTATGCCAATAGCTTGAGTGTAAATAACCTATTGAAGTTAAATGACTTTAATTTTAAATGTTGTTTATAAATTGTAAATTAGTGTTGTAAATTGAGGATAACTGTTGAGTTTTAATAGGGAATTACAGCCTAGAATCTACTTTCAACCAACTTGAGCTGTGCAATCCAACTAGTTTGGTATCCTATTGGTATGATAGGCGATGAATTTGAAGGTTATCGCTCACTCTGGAGATTTAAGTATGGCGTTATATTAATTTAAGTGACTTTTCCGCTTCTACTCTTATATTTAAAAGTGATTCGAATGTAGCAATATCTATTCATATTAATCAGATGGTGAAATTCGTGCTCAGTAAATAGCAGCACATGAGAAAAGCTATGTTAGTAAACCTTGCTTACTTGAGATGAAATCATTTAAGCCCTAATAAGAAGCATAAAAAAATTATCGGGTCTATCCTCACATGTCACAATTAATTTTAAAGAATGAATTGGTAAGTGATGAATTTATGTGGCCTGAGCCACCCTATTTCAGACTCATATCAAGCGTTAGTAAGACAGCACTCGAGACCTGTTTCGTTCATTTAATTGATGGCAAAGAATTAGCTGGTTACCTGATTAGGTTTTCACCAGATGAGAAGCGTATTTTATTTCAACCAGTGAATGAAAGTACTAGTGAGGTCATACATTTTGATAAAATCAGCGATTTACAATTATTGCGTCCTATTTCGCTAGTAAGAGAACAAGGTTTTCTTGAAGCGCGTGCGCAGGATACGCTTCCAGTATCTGACAAACAAACTTATAAAATAGAGATCATAAATAATTCGACTCAAACTGGTGATACTTTCGGTTACTTGAATACTGAAGCTGGTTTATATATTTATCCTGCAACAAAAAATGAAAAAATTGAGAGGCACTTCATTCCTAAGCACTCAATTAAAAGTTATCAAATTGGTATGCATATTGGCAAAGTGCTGATTGAGGAAAATCTTGTGACTGCCAACGAGGTTGAAAGTGCTTTAGAGCATCAACAAAAGTTGCGTACAAAGTTAATTGGCGATTATCTATATGAAAATCAGATTCTGACGGCTGAACAACTCAGACAAGCCATCACCCATCAAGAAAAACAGCCTGTCCTAAAGCTAGGGGAGGCACTAATACAACTCAACCTGCTGACTAATGAACAATTAGAAGATGCGCTAGAGAAACAAAAACACAATCGCTCACTGCGGCTTGGCCAAATTCTAGTCGATATGGGTGTTGTTGATGAACGCGCTTTGAAAGGCACGCTATCGAAAAAACTGGGCATTCCCTTTGTCAATTTATCCAAATTTAACTTCGATCCAAACGCGATTAGATTGGTGGGCAAGTCCATCGCAAAAAGACTTAACCTAATGCCGCTATGTATCCACGAGGATATGCTGGTAGTTGCATTTGAAGATCCAATGAATTCAAAAGTAATTGATGAGCTACGCTTCGTTACTCAGATGAAGATACTACCAGCGATGGCATCGCATGAAGACATTTTACTGGCTGTTGAAGAAAACTATGGGGGCTTCAGTTGGTCAGAAGATGAACAAAATAGCGTTAAAGAAAACGTTGATGGAACGATTGAATATAGTCTAAATGAAGACGCTGGTGCAGACTTTGGTATCAATGATCTCGCAAGTAAGTTGTTTGATGAAGATAAGTCCAGAGTCAAAGAAATTGTTAATGAGCCCATTGCAGAGTCAGATAACACATTAGTGCAACTTGTCAATAAGATGATTCTTGATGCATTTAAGGATGGTGTATCCGACATCCACATTGAAACTTATCCTGATAAAAAAAATACACGTGTGCGTTTCCGTAAAGATGGAACGCTTATGCCTTATCTAGAGGTCCCAGCTAACTTTCGTAATGCATTGATTTCACGCATTAAGATTATGGCGCAACTTGATATATCAGAGCGTCGCAAACCACAGGATGGCAAATTAGATTTCCAGCAATATGGTCCTGCAAAAGTTGAACTAAGGGTTGCAACAATTCCCACGTCAAATGGACTTGAAGATGTCGTGATGCGCTTGTTGGCAGCTTCTAAGCCATTACCTATGGGCAAGTTGGGATTATCCGATGAAGTTCTCGAAACAGTAAAAAAAATGATAGCGCATCCACATGGTTTAATACTTGTCTGCGGGCCTACAGGGTCTGGCAAAACCACCACATTGCACTCACTCATGGGTCACATCAATACCCCAGAACGCAAAATCTGGACTGCAGAAGACCCCATCGAAATCACTCAAGCCGGTTTAAGACAGGTCCAGGTAAATGCAAAGATTGGTTGGACCTTCGCTGCGGCGATGCGAAGTTTTTTGCGCGCTGACCCAGATGTCATTATGGTAGGTGAAATGCGTGATGAAGAAACCACCAAGATTGGCATCGAGGCCTCTCTTACTGGGCATCTTGTACTCTCTACACTCCACACTAACAGTGCACCTGAAAGTATAGTGCGGATGCTGGATCTTGGCATGGATCCATTTAATTTTGCTGATGCTTTGTTAGCCATACTGGCTCAACGCTTGGCAAAAACACTTTGCTCAAAATGTAAGGAGGCGTACGAACCTACAGAACATGAATTAGAAATGCTTGCAGCTGAATATGTTGATAACACTGAAGGCAATGCTACCCTAATTCTTGACCGTTGGAGAGCAGAACATAGCACTCATGATAAATTTACACTTTATAAAGCTAAAGGTTGTAAACATTGCAACCACACGGGTTATCGAGGACGGTTAGGGCTTTATGAGCTAATGACTGTGACTCCTTCCATTAGAAGAATGATACAAAAGCGTGCGCTTGTTAGTGAAATAACGCATGAAGCTTTGGCTGGCGGGATGAATACCTTAAAACAAGATGGCATTACTAAAGTTATACAAGGTCTGACCGACATTGCTCAAGTCCGAGCAGTTTGTGCGTAATTTTGGTAAAATAAGATCAGAGCTTAAGGGTGATTCTAAAACCTCTCTAATTGCGGCATTTGGCTGGGAGGTCAAGATTGAGAATTAATTTAATGACACTAAAAGCCAGATTTCTGATACTAATGTTACTCATTCTAGTAAGCTTTTCCATAGTCGCATGGCTGTATTCACAGCGTTTGTCATTCTCTATCAATGAGCAGTGGGCTAAACAACAAGCCGAGCAGCAGGTGCAATTTGATAAGCAGAGAACCCTTCAGCCATTGATTAAAGAGATTTCCTTAGCGCGTAAACTTGCTGCTGAGCCAGCTATCATCAATATGGCGCGAAATGAAAATGACCCTGAATTAAAGCGTCAGGCAATAGAAGTTTTAGAGAACTACCGCAATCAATTTCGTGATCATAGCTATTTTGCCGCTTTTGCCAAGACTGGTCATTATTATTTCAATGATGCAACGAATCAGTTTTATGGAAAGCAACTACGCCATACTCTGACTAAAGACAATCCAGTTGACGAATGGTACTTTGCCACTATGGCAAGTGGCAAAAATTATCATGTTAATGTTGATAAAGACGTTATTGTTAATGTCACCAAGGTATGGATTAATGTTTTAATAAAAAACGATAACGAGGTATTAGGAGTTATAGGCACAGGAATCGATATTACCGAATTTCTTAATGAAACGGTCGACGTTGTTCACCCGGGAATTTATAACTTATTTATTGATAGGGACTTGGCGATACAACTGCATCCTGATGCAAAACTTATCGACTATAACAGTATCGTCAAAGCTGTAAATCCAGCTAACAAGCTGGATGCTATATTGAAAGAAAAGGGTGATATTGAAAACTTACGTTCAGCTATGGCTAAACTTGAAACTTCTACCGAAAAAATTACCCTGTTATGGGTTAATTTTAAAGGTGAAAAGCAACTGCTAGGCGTAACTTATCTTCCAGAATTGGGTTGGTTTGATTTAACCATAATGAACACTAAATCACTTTCCGCATTTGAGAGAGTCAATGCTGAAACTTTATTATTAGGGCTATTTATTCTAACTGCTTTAATGGCAGTATGGACTGCATTACATTACTGGGTGTTGTCTCCAATCGCCAAATTACAGAGCGCTATGGATGAAATCGGGCACGGGAAATTTGATACAAATCCACCATTAGTAGGCACGGGTGAAGTTCTTCAGCTTTCTATCAAATTCAAGAACATGTTTGAATTTGTTCAAAAAGCAAACTTGGACCTAGAAGAGACAGTTAAACAGCGCACTAAGCTATTGCAGACAATTTTAGATAACGCCCCGTTTGGTATCTGGATGGCGGACGTAATGGGGAAAATTGAGTTCGTTAATAAAACGTTCTGTAATTCAACTGGGATATCAGAACAAACATTTTTACAGGCAAATCATTACTCTGAAGTGCTATCACCATCAAATGCGACAAGTTGTTTGCGTTCAGATAAAGAGTGTATCACACAGTTGGAAGGACCTCATTTTTCGACAGAATGGATGACATTTGTTGATGGAAAGGACCATCTTCTTGACATAACCAAGGTTAAGGTATTGATGCAAGATGGCAGCGTTAAAGGAATTATTGGACTTGCATCCGACATCACAGAGCGAACACAGGCAGAGCAGTTGCTTATTGAAAGTAAAAAGCAGCTAATATTTGAACGCAATCAACTAACAACCCTTGTTAAAACTATCCCTGACCTTATTTGGCTCAAAGATGTCGACGGCAACTATCTCAATTGCAATCCACGCTTTGAAAGCTTTTTTGGTGCAAAACTTGAAGATATTATTGGTAAAACCGACTATGACTTTGTTGATAAGGCGCTGGCAGACACCTTCAGAATGCATGACAAGGCTGCCATGCAAGCCAATGGCGCATTGGTGAATGAAGAGCAGGTCACTTTTTTTGATGGTCACACAGAAATACTGGAAACGACCAAGATCGCAGTATTTGATGATAATGAACAGGTTATTGGCGTTCTGGGAGTAGGCCATAACATCACGCACGTAAAAGCACACCAGCAGCAACTAGAACACATAGCCCACTATGACGTGCTGACCAATTTGCCTAATCGTGTACTACTAGCTGACCGCCTCAAACAAAGCATGTTGCATAGTCAGCGGTTCAATACAACCCTCGCTGTTGCTTATCTAGACTTAGACAGTTTCAAAGACATAAACGATCAGTACGGCCATGAAATGGGAGATGAATTATTAATTACTCTCACGCAGCGCATGAAAGAATCGTTACGTGAAGGCGATACTTTGGCGCGTATTGGCGGCGATGAATTTGTTGCAGTACTGATGGATTTAACTCAAGCCCAAGACTGCGAACCAGTACTTGCTCGATTGCTGCAAGCAACCTCAGGTCAAGTTATCATAGACAATAATGTTCTGCAAGTCTCCAGTAGCATTGGCGTAACGCTCTACCCAAAAGATGGCGGTGATGCAGACCAACTTATGCGACATGCAGACCAAGCCATGTACGTGGCTAAGCAATCTGGTAAAAATCGGTACCACTTTTTTGATATTGCGCATGATGATGCGGTTAAAACCAGACATGAAGACCTAGAGCATATTCGCATTGCATTAGATAACCACGAGTTTGTGCTGTACTACCAACCCAAAGTGAATATGGTCACTGGGGAAGTTGTCGGCGCAGAAGCGTTGATTCGTTGGCAACACCCAGAGCGCGGCTTACTGCCACCGATTGTCTTTTTACCAGTGATTGAGAATCATCCAATGGCCATAGAAATTGGTGACTGGGTCATTGACACTGCACTGTCTCAGATGGCTGCATGGCAAGTCATGGGACTTGATATACCTATTAGTGTCAATATCGGCGCACTTCAATTACAACAAGATAATTTTGTATCAAAACTTGCAAAACACCTGACTGCACATCCTGAAGTCAATCCAGGAAAATTGGAGTTAGAGATATTGGAAACCAGTGCACTAGAAGATATCGCACAGATCTCAAAACTGATGCTGGCTTGTCGTGTGCTAGGCGTCCGCTTTGCTTTAGATGACTTTGGTACAGGCTATTCATCACTGACTTACCTAAAGCACCTTCCAGCACACATTCTTAAGATTGACCAAAGCTTTGTGCGCGATATGATTAATGATGCCGATGATCTTGCTATTGTGAAGGGCGTTGTTGGTCTTGCCTATGCTTTCCACCGTGAAGTCATAGCTGAAGGAGTGGAAACCATTGCACATGGGTCATTATTGATACAGATAGGCTGTGAGTTAGCCCAAGGTTATGGCATTGCAAGACCGATGCCCGCCAAAGATATGCCTGAATGGGTGGCTAACTGGGAACCAGACGACTCTTGGGCAGGGATTGAAGTTCATAAGACTTAATCTAAACAGCAACCCCAAACAATTTAAAGATTATATCCATAAATGAACAAAGCAGATTTCCATCAAATATCGCTCGAAGACCTCCGGCTTGGCAGCCCGGTGCCTTGGGATATTTTTGACGCCAGTGAACGACTACTTGCACGAAAAGGTTTTATTCCGCAGAGTGAAAAGCAGTTGGAAAGTCTGATTGAGCGTGGCCTTTTTGCCGATGCAGAGGAATACAGAAAATTACATCTAATTAAAATAGTACTTAGTGAGGTTCAGATAAAACCTCAACATCGTGTTCTAACAATGATGAGTGAGGCACACAATCTAATTCAAAGTATAACATTGGGTATTGTTGCAGAAGCTCCACTGCCTAACACTTCTTCGGAAGTGATGAAGGTAGTCAATATATTATATGAAGCCATCACATTAAATTCAGATATTGCGCTTGCTTGCATTCTCTTCAAACAGATACCTGAAGGTTATTCAAATCGCCATCTGATGGATGCAGCAATTTTGAGTATTATAGTAGCTAGGTCAATGCAAATTCCCATGACTGAGATTGAATCCATAGCAGCAGCTGCATTGACCATGAATATCGGCATGTTGCGATTGCAGGAGGATTTGCAAAATCGCGCTGAACCACCAACTGAAGAAGAGCTTAAACTTATTCGCAAGCACCCTGAACTTTCTGTTTCTTTATTAATGGAAGCTGGCGTCACAGATGCCCTTTGGCTTTCAAATGTGCTTAATCATCATGAACACATTGATGGTGGCGGATACCCAAGAGGTGTAATTGGTGATGACATCCCTGAAGGAGGCAAAATAATTGCTTTGGCCGACCGCTACACAGCGATGATTTCGCCAAGAAAGTTTCGTAAAGCTATACACCCAACGCAGGCATTGCGTACCATGCTAATTGATAGCGGCAAAGCCAGTGATACTAGAGTTACTAATATTTTTATTAAAGAGTTGGGAATCTATCCACCAGGTTGTAGCGTCAAGTTAGCATGTGGAGAAATCGCAATTGTCCTGTTCAAGGGCGTTACTGCAACGACACCCGTTGTTCAGACTATCCGTGATCAATATGGCGACCCTATGCCATACCCTTACAATCGCAATACCACGACAGAACGCTACGCAATCAAGGAGGGAATTCAACTTGAACCGAAGGATATTCCTTTTACTATGCAGCAAATTTGGGGTGGACATGCGACCTAATCTAATCGATTAGGAAGGTACAATGAATTAAGTTTGTTTATCCATAGTTTGATAAACGAATAGCAATAACTTTTTATTTTAGGCAACTTTGCTAGGTTTTTTTAATATGCTCCTGATTCTATCTTTATTTTAGCAGGCACTTAATAGTAGTCAAAATTAACTTTTGACGATCATTTTTACGGATTAAACCAACATGAATACACTCCTAACAGCTAAGCCATGACAAAGTCACTAAAACTCTCCTTTTTTATCTCATTAGTCATTATCAGCTCCGTCATTGCGTTGACTGAGGGCATGATTATGCTTCTACTAGGCTTGCTACCACAATGGGGAGTCAAGTTAACAACGTTGCAAGAGGCAATGATAGACACAGGATCACTTAGTTTGATAGCGGCACCCCTGATTTGGCTGTTGTCATTGCGGCCATTGGCAACAAAAATCAACGAACAACAAGCCATCAACACACGGCAGTCTCAAGAAATGCAGCAATTAATCAAAGCGATGAATGTTCATTCTTTAGTCAGTATTGCCGATGTCACTGGGCGTATTACACATGCCAACCCGCAGTTCTGCGAAGTATCTGGCTATAGTGAAAGTGAACTGATTGGTCAAGATCACCGTATTTTGAATTCTGGCCACCATGAAGCAGCGTTTTTTCATACGCTGTGGCGTACAATTTCCCATGGCCAACCTTGGCAAGGGGAAGTATGCAATCGCAATAAACAAGGCATGCTTTACTGGGTAGACAGCAGTGTCATGCCTATGTTGGGATTGGATGGAAAGCCAACACAATATATCTCCATTCGACGTAACATTACCAAAATAAAAGAAAATGAGACTCGTCTGTTGGCTCTCAAGCGCGCGCTGGATGCCAGCAATGAGATGGTTATCATCACCAATGAGCACGGCGCTATTCAGTATGTTAACCCAGCCTTATGCGACTTTACTGGCTGGCAGGAAAGCCAGTTAATGGGCAAATCGCCCGATATTTTCGACAGCCAAAATGCTGATTCGCAAACATTGGCTGAGATGCAACTGTGTTTAAAACAAGGTCGCGCTTGGAGTGGGCGTTTATTGAGCCGCCGAAAAGGCGCCTCTCCATTTGACATTGCGGGGCAAACTACACCACCTGACACACGAGACTATTGGGCGGACGTGAACGTCACGGCTATTAAGAATAATGAAAATGCATTAATTGGCTATGTACAAATCCAGCACGACATTACCAATCAGGTCGGTGAGGAGCAAGCTCTATTTTTAGAGAATCAAGATACTGCAGCACGTTTGGCTATCTCTGTGGCTTTGCAACAAACATTACCATTAAACCAACGCTTAGAGCAGGTGTTGGATATTTTGTTTAATCTGAAGGCCTTTGATCTACAACGCAAAGGTGGGGTATTTCTTAAAGATCCAGAGCAGGATTATCTGGATATGTTCGTATTGCGTGGAAAATTTAGTGAGGAATTCATTCGTCGGGAGCAGCGCATCCCTTACGGATCCTGTTTATGTGGGCGTGCAGCCATATCCCAAGAGATCATGGTCTCTGATGACTGCTTCTGCGACCCACGCCATGACCATGTTTTTGAAGGTATGCAGGCGCATGGGCATTACATCGTGCCTATTGTTTCTGCTGGAGTCACTTTAGGTATTCTATTTCTTTATACCGATCCTTACCCTGTTCAAATTGACTCACGTTTGACGATGCTACTTCAAGTAGGCGATATGCTGGCGCTGACATTGTTACAGGAACAGGCTAAGCTGTCATTGGAAACAGCGCGAGATGCTGCCGAACAGGCGACTAAAGCCAAGGCCGAATTTTTGGCCAATATGAGTCATGAAATTCGCACCCCTATGAACGGTGTATTGGGTATGTTGGATATATTGAAAGATACCAACATGACGCATGAACAAGAGGATTTGGTGGAAACAGCTGCCAATTCAGCTGAATCTTTGTTAACTATTATCAACGATATTCTAGACTTTTCTAAGCTTGAAGCTGGCAAAATAGAGCTCGAACACATTGAATTTAATTTACCGATGCTGGTCGAGGAGGTCTGCGCCCTAATGTCTGGCCGCGCGCATGCTAAGGGATTAGAACTCAATTGTTTCTTAACACCTAGTCTAGCTCAGCACTGGCAAGGCGATCCTAATCGTATCCGTCAGGTGCTAACCAATTTGATTAGTAATGCTGTCAAATTTACCGAGCTTGGTGAGGTCTCAATTAAGGTGTTTGCACAGGAATCACTCAACGACAACACCATGCTACGTTTTGAAGTTAAAGATACGGGGATCGGTATGAGCCCAGAGGGTCAAGCACGCTTATTTCAACCATTCTCTCAAGCTGATAGTTCTACCTCTCGGCGATTTGGTGGTACTGGCTTAGGGTTATCCATTAGTAAAAATCTGGTCAACATCATGCATGGCAACATTGGTGTTGAAAGTGCGATTGGGCAAGGTACTTGTTTTTGGTTTAGCTTACCGCTTCAACCCACAATAAGCACTGCACTTGCTCCAGTTGAGGATCTCACTGGAAAACGAGTGTTGATCGTCGATGACAACGCTACCAATCGTAAAATTCTGCATCACTATCTGCAGCACTGGGGTATGGTCGTCGGCGAGAAAGAAAATGCCAGCGACGGTTTGGTCGAACTTGAAGCTGCCGCTCATCGTGGTGAAGCCTATGATATTTTACTTTCAGACCTGCATATGCCAGATATGGATGGTTTTGACTTAGCCCGTGCCATTACCCAGAATCCAGCTATAGCAAACACTCCCCGCTTACTGCTATCCTCTGGGGGCATGGGCCCAGAGGCTGAACGACTGGCGCTGGGCTTTAGTCAAAGCCTGTTAAAACCAGTCAGACAAACGCAGTTATTTGACGCCATCATCCGGGCCTTACAAGTGTCGGTTGGAGATGACACAGCATCACTCAAAGCCGTCTCAGCCCTACTGGATTACAGTCATAAACGTATTTTGGTAGCTGAGGATAACAAAGTGAATCAAAAAGTTATCTTAGGCATGTTGGCTAAATTTGGGTGTAAACCTGCATTGGCCGAAAATGGCCAAGAGGCTTTAGATTTGATTGCCAAACAAAGTTATGACCTAGTCTTGATGGATTGCCAAATGCCAGTGATGGATGGCTACGAAGCAGTGCGTACAATACGGGGGCAGGAGTTAATGCATAATTCATCGCGCATCCCAGTAGTGGCATTAACCGCGCATGCTTCAGCTGGCGAACGTGACAAATGTCTGTCTGCGGGTATGGATGACTTCTTGAGTAAGCCCATTGTCAGATCAGACCTGGCTAAAATGTTGGCGCACTGGCTAGGCAACACTAGTCCGTCTGAGCAAACTCAAGACATCATAAGTGAAGTTTCTGGCAAAACAACCTCAACTTGCTGGGATGAAGTCGCAGCCCTTAAAAATCTGGATAATGATCAAGAATTACTGGGTGAGATGATTGACTTATTCCTGATTGAAACCCCAGCTAGAATTCTCGATCTTGAGAAGGCTTTAGTTCAAAGCAATCTTGTAGCATTAGCCGATGCCGCTCATGCAATTAAAGGAATGGCGGGACATTTTTGTGCTAGTCAACTAAGAGTTTGTTCCAGCACTTTAGAAGATAGCGCACGGCAGGCAAGCGCAACTGATTTTAGCCTAATGATTAAAGAAGTAACCGAAGCTGCAGTCTGTTTAATGACTGCTTTGCAGGAAAGAAAAGGATAAGGCTATGAGTAATGAATTCAATTTCCATGAGTTGAAAATTGCCGAGCGCCTGCCTTCGCCCTCTGGGACGGCGCTGCTCATCATGCAGTTAGTTCAAAAAGACACAGCTTCTGTGCAACAATTGTCCGAGTTGGTGAAATTAGATCCGGCCTTAACTTCGCGTATTTTGAGTTTTGCAAATTCTGCTGCTTTTGGCGCCCATCGGCCGATTGTCTCTGTCAGTGACGCAGTCATGATGATGGGCATGCAAACCGTACGGAATTTTGCCTTGAGCTTGTCACTGGTGAGTAATAAAGAAGGCAATCAATGCCTCGGTTTTGATTACGGCACTTATTGGGCGCAAGCGCTGGCTAATGCCGTTGCCATTGCTACCATTACCGCACGTGAACGCACGGTAACTCCTGAAGAAGCATTCACATTGGGGCTATTATCAGATATTGGCCGATTAGCTTTAGCAACGGCTTGGTCAGATATTTATAGTGATTGTCTCCGTAGTGCCCAAGGTGACGAACTCATAGCGTTAGAGCGTGAACGCTTTGCAATTGACCACAAAGAACTCACCTCGATGCTATTACTTGACTGGGGTTTGCCTGGTATATTTATCGATGCACTAAAACTTAGTTTTGAATTACCCGCAAGTGAATCTTCACGAACGACCCGTTTTGCGAACCAGTTAGCATTTGCGCGACAAGTTGCTCAATATTGCATGGCTGATAATCAATATCGCGTTACTTTGCTGCCAAGTCTGACGCAAGAAGCCATATTGCATAGCATTGAAGGCGAGGGGTTTGAGCATTTCATTGAAAGTGTAAGCCAACAATGGCATGACTGGGGTAAGTTAATCGACATTAAGACTGATGTACGATTGGTGTTTCCAGATAGTCAAGAATCCCTCTCAGAACAGTTGCCAGGATTGGATTTGTTGTTGGTAGACGATGACCCCATGATGTTAGCAAGATTATCCAAACAGCTGACCGCTATTGGGCATCGGGTAGAAGTTTGTCGCGATGGAGAATCGGCACTCAAACATATACTCGAATTCAAGCCTCAATTAGTGATTACAGATTGGCGCATGAAGCCAATGGATGGCCTAACGCTTTGCAAAACACTGAGAAGCTCAGCCCTAGGCAAGAACTTATATCTAATCATGCTCACTGCCGCTGAAGGAGAAGATGATCTAGTTGAAGCTTTTGATGCTGGTATTGACGACTATGTGACCAAACCACTCAGTATGCGTGTTTTATCAGCACGTATCCGTGCTGGTCAGCGCATCATAAAATTGCAACAAGATGTGGAAGCAGAAAAACTAGAAATTCAGCGGTTTAGTTCTGAATTGGCGGTCGCTAATCGTCAACTAGGAATTATGGCCAATACCGACATTCTTACGAGCCTTCCTAACCGTAGATATGCTTTAAATCGTTTGGAGCAGGAATGGGATGCTGCGCAACGCTACAACCGGCCGTTAAGCCTATTAATGCTTGATCTGGACCATTTTAAATCTGTTAATGACACATTAGGGCATGATGTCGGTGACGCGGTGCTGACTCATACCGCCAAACTGATTAAAGCGGCTAGTCGAAGCAGTGACATTGCCTGTCGTCTAGGCGGCGAAGAGTTTTTGGTAATTGCCACCAACACCGATGGCGCGACTGCACTTTTATTAGCAGAGCGCATCCGTAGTGCCATACAAACACTTCAGCCTAAAGACATTCCTTTAAATAATCCGATTACCGTCAGCATTGGCGTCGCTGGCTCAGTTGGAAGCAGTCCTGATTGGAAAGGGCTTCTCAAGTTAGCAGATGTTGCTCTTTACAAAGTAAAGGCTGGGAGTCGTAATGCTGTAGAGTTAGCCTCTTTGTAGACATTCACATCATATTGTTAATCTAGCTTTATATGCAGGTTGAGACCTTTGCACGAATGCTTAAATGTGATGTAGGAGCGCAATTTATTGCGCGAATATCTTGAAAAGATAAAATATTTTTCCAAATTTCAAACAAAACTGCTTAATAATTAAACAAATTTGTGTTCTTTTGTGAAGTTTATCGCGCAATAAATTGCGCTCCTACAAAAAAATCCATTCGTGCAAAGGTCTCAGGTTATTTTGTTGGTTTGACGTGGCATTCAGTTATCTCAAAACTCTTCCCAGTCGCCATCATTCGTCCCCGATTTCACTGCAGTATCATAATTTGAATCTTTTGATCTGATTTCTACTGTGTTAAATTAAGAGTAGTTTAATTCCATTAGTTAATTTTCTGTAATTAAAGCCTGTTTTTCTGCATGTGTGCGCCAAATGAGAGGCGTCACTGCACTTTAGATGCAAAATCAGCATTTGCATTGAATCATCAACTTTAATGTTGACTTAAATCACTACCTTATTTTCGACCTAAACTTTTTCCTAGAATGTTTGACTTTATTTCGTGGTGTGGCGCTACTTACTACTGTTACCTTCACTAAGCCCCCCGCGCCGCTATTGCCATAACCTTCTTGTGTCGCTGTAGAAATATGGCCTAAAGCATTCGCAATTTCCTTTTTGGAATACTTACTGAACTTCATATCGCTCGCCATTTGGTGACGGTATGAATAGGCTGATACACTTTCATATCCTAACTTCACAGCCTTACGCGCAATCGCTTTGGTTAGAGACTCAGCGGAACTGGCTTGATACTCACCGTTATCAATGGTTGAACCAATAGGGTGATCAAGCGGTATTGTAAGTATTCTCCATTCTTGGCCACGCTCATCATCGGCTTTAAATTTAGCCCCTTTAATATGGAAGTTGATGCCATCCTCATTACGATAGACTCTGACTCCTCTTGCCATCTCAATAGGGCGGCATCCTGTGCATGCCAAAATTCTGACAGATGCAGAATGTTCATGGTTAGTCATCAGATTACATAGTTTTAAACGCCAGTCATCGGGTAATTTTTTGATACTGGCTTTTTTGCCATTTCTGAGCTGTTTTTTTCCAGTCCATTCACCATCTTCATAGCGCTTTTTATTCCTTTGCGCCTCAGATTCTATTTGCTTAACATCCGCCCATAATGCATCAACCAGCTCAATATCGTCATCTAGGTGCGCCGACAATATTTTCTGCGCCATACAAAATCGACTAGCAGCCCTATCGTAAGCTCGTGTCCGCGGATTATCTACTTGGCCTGCCAACGCGCCAGCTTTGTATAAATGCTTATAGCGCTTCCAATAAGCCGCCTTCGTACTCTCAGCTAATATGGTTTCGGCACGTTTTTCTGCCCAGCCTATCGCTGCTGTATTCGGTTCATTCGCTATACTCATTGCCCTCACTCCATTCGCTTCGCTCATTGCGCGTCACTACGTTCCTTGCCGGTATTTCATTGGCATTCGTCTGACCTCCGTCAGCCAAAAACCAACAAAATCCCCCCGTTGTTTGCCGTTTTTACACTTTTTATCAAAAGTTTTTTCGGCAAACAACGGGCTAAAATCCAAGGCAAAATACCTGTAGGATTGCGCCTGCTTATCCTGCAAAAACCCATTAGATATGAGGCATCTCCCGTTGCCTCATATCTAATGGGTTTTCTAAATCTTGTTGACATTCTTATCTGCTTTTCAACTACAAATCGTCGTGTATATTTGAATCCAATCACGAGTGATTGCTGTTAAAGTACGCCTAATGCTTCTAGTTCATTAAATTCACTAGGATCGTTTTTATCGAAGTTTAAGATGTCATCCTTTGCAGTATTCGCGGCAAATTTGATCCGTTGACCGTTTAATCTTGCAGATTCTTCCAGTGCTTTCTTAGTGGCTTCACGTGCTTCTTTTACATCACGTTGCGCAGAGATAAGTTCGCGCATGGCAGATTCGTTTATGGATTGGAGTGATTGAGAGGTTAAACGCTCACTTTCTAATAGTTTTGCAGTGGCGCGCTCTTTATCCATGGCATTTGCTAGTAATTTTTCGTATTTTTCTCTTAATGCTTCAGTGGCATCATGTGATTTGATAGTTGCTTCGCGAGCCTCTTTAGCATTTATTTGCGCCGCTTCCACTTTTGTTAGGGCAACCGCTTCAGACTGATGAGATTCCGCAGTTTTGATCTTTAAAATGTCAATTTCAGCGCGGAGTTTTTCATTTTCCAATTCAAATTTAGGCACGGCTTCTAAACGTAATTCGGCTTTTGCTAGTGATATGCTTGTGGCTCCAGAAGTTTGTCGCTCAGCTGACAGTTCTGTGTTGGTTTTAATTACATCAATCTCTAGCTGTTGAATGCGCCCAATAGCACTTGCATATTTTGCCTGCAGTTCAGACTGTTCAATAAGTTGTGATTCAATAACGTCTGACTGACGTTCATTTTCTGAAATGAGGTTGACGGTTTCAAATTGCAGGTCTGCTAACTTTGTTGCGAGTTCTGCTGAGGTTTCCTGCACTCTTGCTGTTATCGTATTGTTGATGGCTCTTGCAATATTTGGATCTAAATTGATGTCTATTACCTGACTATTGTTACCCTGATTATTTTGCCATTGCTGCAGCAACCTCAAGATGGTGCCCATACTGCCGTAACCAATCTCAGCATGCACGGCTCGTGAGGTTGGTTTTATGCCTTGTGTTTGTAGATTTTTTGCAGCCGTGGATACTTCCTCTAATGTGATTGTCGTTTTTCGTACCATGTTATCTATCCTTGTTATGTTATGTTACGTTATCGTCTTAAGTGAAATAGCTATCCCTGTGTTGTTTTGAGAATGTCCAGCACCTGTTGTGGCGATAACTTGTTGTACTCTGCATAAGCAATGACCTGTTTCCAATCTGCAACTTCTTTAAATTGAGATTGTTGCCACACAGCATCAAATTCCTCAATGCTAATCATGCCTTGATCCCAATTTGCATAGTCATCATTTGAAATCGCCAGCATGCTATCTGCACTAGGGTTATTTGTACGCCATGTTAGTTGAGGGATTGTGTCTGGTGAAATTGGCAATGGATTGTGATGTAGCATGAAGCCAACGCCTGACCGTTTTACCAGCACGCGATGCACCCCATCAGTCAGCACAAACAGGACATTATCCATTGCCCGTTTTATATCCCATATGCCGCCACCCGAGCGCCATACCCCTTCAATTTTCACGCCATTAGGAAATAATTGTGCAACTGCTACCTGCAAAGGTTCAATGTCGGCACCGACTTGCCAGAAATGCACTTTATTCGAACTAAGTTGGTTTCCTTCCATGCCGAGTATTGACATGAATAATGGCCACTTAGCCTCAGGAAATGATCTCACCCCCCTGAGCGCTGAAGAGAAATTGGTGTAAACAACACCACACTCAATAGCAATCTTGCGAGATGAGCGTCCACTCAAGTTGATGAGTGCTTTTACTAATGCTAGATGCTCATTGCTGTGTTTCATTGGTTAAATTCTCCAGATTTGATTACTTGATGATTACATGATAACCTCGTGATTATATAAATGCAAGTCATATCAAACTTTATGTATTTTTAACTAAGAAATTGAAACGGGAGTCACTTATGAAATTGAATATAACAACAGTGTTGATGAATGTACCTGCAAGCCGAGCCTGTTAAATACAAGTAATAGTTTAGATGTCTGCTGTGACTACACGCTCTCTTGATGGTGCTTTAAGCATCAGAGGAGTCGTCATCTTGCCGCGCATTATCAGGTTGCGTGATGCCCCTGATTATTTAGGTATGGATAAAAATAGGTTTAACGCAGAAGTTAGGCCATTTATGACAGAAATGAACATAGGAAGTCATGGCATTGGATTTGACAGGCTTGACTTGGACGCTTGGGTAGACGATTATAAGCATCGCACTGGGCGTTCCAATTCTTTAAAAGGAATAAAGACATGGGACAAACAACAACCAGAACCCGCGGCGTGTATACAGAAAGCTGCGGCAGTAAAACCATCAGCAAAACTTGGAAAGGTGAACGAATCTTCCAAAGATTCGGTAAAATCAGCCAAGAAGAAGCAGAAAGTTGGTTGCACGACGAAATTGAAAGGAGAGAACGTGAGCGTGAACGTCGAGAAAGCGCTCGCTATTTGTTTGCAGAGTGTACATCGCGCTACTTGAAGGAGTCCGTTGGTAAGGCTTCTATTGAAACAATCGCGACACATGTGCAGGCATTTATACCATTCATCGGACATCTCGAAGTTCAGACGATCCACGATGGTACATTAGAAGCATTCAAGCAATCGCGTAGAGATGATGGCGTATCACCCACCACCATCAACCGGGCGCTTGAAGTAGTTAGAACCATTTTGAATAAAGCAGCACGCGTTTACCGAGATGAGAAGGGTCAGCCATGGCTTAAGCAAGCACCACCGCTGATTACCATGGAGGCTGAGTCACCAAGAGCAGCATGCCCAATTACTTGGGAAGAACAGGAGTCGATATTTAAGCTTCTTCCTCCGCATCTTGCAACCATGGCGTTATTTGCCGTGAACTCAGGATTACGTGATGAGAATGTGTGTGGATTGCGTTGGGAGTGGGAAGTAAAAGTACCAGAAGTAGGGCGTAGCGTTTTTGTGATTCCACCAGATTTCCATAAAACGGGTAAAAGAACTAGACGTTCGCTAGTGGTAATACTTAATGATGCATCTTGGTCCATTATTAATAAGCAACGCGGCATTCATGATGAATATGTTTTTGTTTATCGTCAGGAACGAAAAAAGAACTTCGATCTTGCACCACTGATGCCATATCACCGCATTGGTACGATGAACAATAATGCTTGGCAGGCCGCCCGTAAAAAAGTGGGTTTGTCAGGGGTGCGTATTCATGACCTAAGGCATACCTATGCCACTAGGTTGAGAGGTGCTGGTGTCAATCAGGAAGATCGTTCTGTTTTAATGGGGCACTCTACCAGTTCAATGGCTGAGCACTATGCAGCTGCGGATATTGGACGATTGATTGAGCTGTCTAATCGAGTGTTACAACGCAATGGTACTTGTACGGTATTAAAAGTAGTAAATGGGTAGAGAGGTGTACTTTCGCAAAAGTTTCGCAGAAAGTAAAATAGGCTAGATGATCTCTCACCTAACCTATTGAATTTATTACATTATATGGTGCGCCCGGAGCGATTCGAACGCCCGACCCCTTGGTTCGTAG
>JBBQLN010000039.1:0-23151 GCA_038327905.1 Burkholderiales bacterium | reverse complement strand
TTGTTAAAGAGCTGTGTCGAAAATATGTTTTCTTTTCAACTTCTCGTGAACGCTTTGCGTTAACGAGGTGCGCATTATACAGAGCTTTTCAGCGGCGTCAATACTAAATTTGAAATACTTTTTATTTAATATTGATGGTATAAATTACACTTTAAATCTTTGGTTGCGGGAACAGGATTTGAACCTGTGACCTTCGGGTTATGAGCCCGACGAGCTGCCAGACTGCTCCATCCCGCGTCCGATTCGACGTACTTGTCGTCGAGAGGTGAGACTATAGCAAACCTAGCCACTTACCGCAAGAACATTTGGAGTTTTCTTTACTGAATTACAAACAGATATACTGAGCTATCAAAGTAAGTACACTAGACATAGGGGATTCTAGCGCATTAAGCTTCGAACATAATCTAGGTCTTCTTGCGTATCTATGCCAGCTGCTGGAGCATTTTGAGAGACTGATACGGAAATTTTATAACCGTGATGCAATACACGAAGCTGCTCTAAGGACTCTATTTGCTCCAACACACTTGCCTGAAGCCCAGCATATTGATTAAGAAATTTTGCGCGATAAGCATAGATCCCAATATGTCTATAGATAGGCATACTCTCTGGTAATTCCAAGTTGTTAGCAAAGGCATCTCTAGGATATGGAATTGGTGCTCTACTAAAATAGAGTGCATTATCTTGTGAATCTAAAACCACTTTAACGATATTAGGATTTAAGAAGTCAGCTTTATTATGTATCGCGTGACATGCAGTTGCCATGACTGATTCAGGATGATTATTTAGGGTATTCGCAACTTCAACAATCAAAGAAGCTTCTATCAGAGGCTCATCACCCTGCACATTAACGACAATAGCATCATCAGGCCATTGCTGCGCCAACGCGACTTCTGCAATTCGATCCGTGCCACTCACGTGATCAACTCTGGTCATCATCACTTGATGACCATACTGTCTGACTACATCTAAAATACGTGTATCATCGGTTGCAACGATGACTTGCTTGGCGCCACTATTTCTGGCGCGTTCTGCCACCCAAACCACCATTGGTTTGCCAGCAATATCTAACAGAGGCTTACCTGGTAGCCTAGTGCTAGCATAGCGCGCTGGAATGACGACATAAAACTCTAACGCTTGAGGCCTCAAACTATGCAAGCTCTTCATCAGTTAACTTGCGCGCCTCTTCTTCCAACATGACGGGAATGCCATCTTTAATTGGGTAAGCCAAACCTGCAGACTTTGAAATAAGTTCATTAGTCGTTTTATTTATAGTAAGTGGGCCTTTAGTCACGGGGCACACAAGTATTTGTAGTAGTTTAATATCCATTATTCATTTCTCAATTTTTGCAAAATAAGTGTAATTAGCGAGACCTGGCTAGAGTCATTTACTATCGCCGTGATAGGTAAGTACCATGCATCAGTCGTAGTTAATGATAAACATTTTACTGCATCTTTTTCAGTCATAAGAATTGTTTTGCCTGAAAACTCCATTAAGTCTTGCTTTGTAAACGCATGATGATCGGCAAATGACTTTCGCTCAAATTGTAGCCCCAAACCAGATAACTGATTAAAAAATCGTTCAGGATTTCCTATACCCGCAATAGCGATTAAGTTTTTATTGATGAATGAGCAGGCTGACTTTGGCTCTTGTGTGCCATCTAAAAATTCAAACTTTTCGCTGAGCACCTGCATATTAAATATTGGTGGCAACTCATCTTTAAAACGTAAGCTAAAATCCTCGCCTCGACCGCTATCCACAATCGCATCTACACTTTGCAATCTTGAGAGTTTTTCTCGAAGTGGTCCAGCTGGTAGCAAAAGTTGATTGCCGAACTGCTGACTTGAATTGACTAACGCAATCTCAACATCGCGCGCCAGAGCATAATGCTGAAGGCCATCGTCACTAATAATAATGTTGCACTGTGGATTGGCTTTTAACAAAGCCAGCCCAGCTTCAACACGCTTTGCGCCAACAAACATTGGGCAAGCTGTGCGCTTTACAATTAAAACTGGCTCGTCTCCTACTTGTTGCGGAAGGCTGTTAGCAAACACAGCAGTCGCTAGTTTTGATTTTCCGCCATAGCCTCGACTAATAATTCCTGGGGTAAATCCTGCAAGTTTTAACTGCTCAGCTAACCATATCACCATTGGCGTTTTACCTGTACCGCCTACGGTAATATTACCAACAACTATCACAGGCACACTTAAGCGAGTACTTTTTAGCCAGCCGAGTCTGTATAAGTATTTTCTTAATAAAATAACGACAAGAAAAACACATGAAAGTGGAATTAGCACTACATGCCACAAACTATATGCAGACCACTGTTTTTGAAACCAATTATTCATCTAGCCCAAGCAGGTAATATGAATGACTAACTGAATTGTTTTTGATACAGTTTGGCATAGTGCCCAGCCTGTGTAATCAGCTCTTCATGAGAACCACTTTCGACGATTTCGCCTCGCTCCATCACCATAATTCGGTCTGCATTTTCCACCGTACTCAATCGATGAGCAATCACAATAGTCGTTCTGTTTTGCATCAGTTCATCTAATGCAGCTTGCACGTGCTGTTCAGATTCGGTATCCAGCGCAGACGTAGCCTCATCTAGCAACAATATTGGCGCATCTTTTAAAATAGCACGTGCAATAGCAATGCGCTGACGCTGACCTCCTGATAACCGCATGCCTTTATCACCTATTTCACTATAAAGACCATTTGGTAATTGCTGTATAAAATCCCAGGCATGCGCAGCTTTTGCAGCATTAATCACATCCGCTTCAGTGGAATTTTGTAGCACGCCATAAGCAATATTATTAAAAACCGTATCATTAAATAAAATGATATCTTGGCTAACCAATGCAAACTGCTGCCTTAAAGTTGCTAAAGGTAGCAACCTCATGTCGACGCCATCAAGCAAGACTTGTCCTTGATGTATTTCGTAGAACCGCGGTAGCAAATTCACCAAAGTCGTTTTTCCGCCACCTGAGCGACCCACTAAAGCTAGCTTCTCGCCTGATTTAATATTAAAACTGACGTCTTTCAGTGCAGGACCCTTAGCATTATCGTAAGTTAGGTTGACGTGTTTAAACTCAATATCACCTTTACTGCGCAATAACGCCCTACCACCCTCATCCAGCTCAGCTTTAACATCAATGACGCCAAATATACTCTGAGCAGCAACGCGAGCCACCTGCATTTCCTCATTCATTGAAGTTAAGCCTTTAAGCGGAGTAATCAGCATGAGCAAAGCGCTTACAAATGCGGCAAACTCCCCCGCAGTAAATCGACCTACCGCATAATACACAACGAGGCCAAGGGAAATTGCTGCCAACATCTCTACTGTCAGACTGTTAACCCCAGAAAGTCGCGCTAAACGAATTTGCATACGACGATTTTTTGCTGCAGCTTTTGCAAAGCGCTCATTTTCATAATCTTGAGCACCAAATATTTTAACAATACGTTGACCAGAAATAGCCTCTTCTGAAACCTTAGTCATTTCTCCCACTGAGTCTTGGGCTGCATGAGCCGCCTCATGTAACTTTGGTCGCATTTTTTTTAAGACAAAAGCCATACCAGGCGCAACGAGAATAAAAATCAGCGTTAATCGCAAATCTAAATACAACATATACCCAAGAATGCCAATGGCAGTAAGTGAGTCACGCACAAAAGTTAGAGTAGATTTTGTTGCAGCATTTGCCATCTGTTCTACATCGTAAGTAAGTTTAGAGACTACAACACCTGCAGATTGCTGGTCAAAGTAGCTAATTGGCAACTTCATTAGTTGGCGGAACGTATGACGCCTTAAATCTTCAACAACACGACGCGCAACCCAGCGCATTGAGAAATTGGAAGCAAAGCTAGCTAAAGCACGCAAAGCCAACAAACCAAATAACATAAAAGGAAGAAATATTGCTTTATCAGGGGTTTGCTTAACAAAACCCTCGTCAGTAATCTGTTTGATAGCCGCCAAAAATGCGGCATTTGTCGCAGAGAAAATAACTAAAGCTAAAATACCACTCAGAAAAACTGTTTTGTATTTCCATGCATACCTAAATAGGCGTGAATATAATGTTTTTGTACTAGACGTGGCTGTTGTATTTAACTTTTGCATTGCTTCTTTAACGGTAGATTTTGACATTTTACCGTCGGCTTAGATAATAAACCCGATGGTTTTAAAATTAATATATCTCGAAACCATAGATTTAAACAATTGTTGTTGGCGGGAAAATTAAGAGCCAGCTTTTGATTGCGTGGCAAACGTAATGTGGGTGTAACCCGCCGTGCGTGAAGCTTCCATCACATCAATCACTGATTGATGTGTCGTTTTGGCATCTGCATTGATAATAATTGTTGGCTCTTCTTTGCGTCCACTTACTGCAGCTTGAAGCGCTGCGCTAATACCTGCCACAGAGGCGTCAGCTAAACCTTTGCCATTCACTACGTATTTGCCTGCTGCATCAACACCCACTTCAATGGTCAGTGGCTTTTCTTGTGGCGCATTAGCATCAGCCGTTGGCAAATTGATTTGCAGCTCACTGGTGCGAGAGAACGTTGCGCTCACCACCAAGAAAATAATAATCACTAGTAATACGTCGATTAAAGGCACGAGATTCATCTCTAGCTCTTCATGGCGTTTTCCACGTTGAAAATTCATGTTGTATTCCTTTAACTAAATTCGCTTCAAATTTTATTGAAACAAGCAGGTTTTAAAGTGTCAGCACAGTAAGTGCGGCAAGTAAAATCAAGACAGTATCAATATGGTTCAACACGAACTATTTGCGCTCACCGTGAATAATTTCAACTAGCTTAATCGCCTGCTGTTCCATACCAACCAACAAATCATCCACTTTAGAGCGGAAATAACGATAAGCAATCATCGCTGGCACAGCCACTACAATACCAGCTGCAGTGTTATACAAAGCGACTGAAATACCGCGTGCAAATTGAGCAATATCATGGCCAGTGCTAGTAAATGCGCCGAACAACTCAACCATACCGATCACGGTACCTAACAGCCCCAACAATGGGGCAACAGTTGCAATAGTACCTAACGTTGAAAGATATTTTTCTAAATTATGCGCGACAGCACGGCCAGTTTCTTCAATAGCTTCTTTAGTCACTTCACGTGAATTTTTTGCATTTGAAAGCGCACTAGCAAACACTTGCCCTAACAAAGAATGTTGTTCTAAGCGGCCAATGGTTTCTTTTGTTACGCCACCTTTGCTTAACCAAGCCTGAACTTCTGGTAACAAGCCAGCGGGCGCAACTGTGCTTTCACGCAATGCAAAAGCGCGCTCACCAATAATGGCTAAGGCAACTACTGAGGCTATGATTAGTGGCCAAATCGGCCAACCCGCTGCTAAAATAATTTGCCACACAGTGCAACTCCTAAAATTCTATATAGTTCATTAGTAAAAACTGGCTATAACTCAACCCTGCGATACTTTAGCGTGTCGCCCGCATTTGGGCAAGCTTCTAGTATATGACTTTAACAAACTTTACATGTCGATTTCAGCTAATTGACAGGCTCAAAAGTGTCATGCCAATAGCGTTTAGCTTGATTTCGCCAACTTAAAATTTGAATTTTCTGATGATTTACAAAATCCAACTGAATGGCGCCATTGTAGTCGGAGCGATATAACAAGCTTTTTGTGGCTTGGTAACGCTCAAACACTGCAGGTTTAGGGTGGCCAAAGCGATTCAAATAACCGTTAGTAAAAATACTAACGTTAGGCGCTACAGCTGCAATAAAGTCAGGGGTTGAAGAGGTTTTACTGCCATGATGCGGCACGACTAATACGTCACTTTTTAATTTATCTGCTTCTAAGTTAATCAACTCAAGCTCATCAAGCTTTTCAATATCCCCAGTCAGCAATATACTGCCAGCTTGACTGGTTACCTTTAGCACGCAGCTTCGGTCGTTATCTTTGATACGTTCATCCTGATAACTTTCAGCAAGTGGGTGCAGCATTTCAAACTGCACACCATCCCAAACCCAGCGTTGACCAGCAAAGCAGTGCATTTTTCTTTGCCTAGCTGCAATATCAGCATCTTCTGGTAAAGAGCTAGCAAGCCATGTAACTGGCATGAGCGCCAGTATCGACGCCATGCCACCACTATGGTCAATATCATTATGACTCACTACAAAGCCATCTACTTTTTTGATACCTTCGCCATGCAAATATGGCACAACGATGCGACTCCCTGCATCGCTCTGCTCATTAAATTTAGGCCCCGCATCGTAAACAAAATTGTGTTTTGCGGTTTGCACCACCACACTTAAGCCCTGCCCCACGTCTAGCACGGTGACCTTCATATCACCTATGGCGGGCATTACTGGCACAATGAATAACATTGGTAAAAAACCTAGCAAACCCAACCAGCGCATAGGAAAGCCGCGTGGAAGCAATAACCAAAGCACACCTAATAAGGCTGGAATCAAAGTCCATGAAGCAGGTTCGTGTTGTTGCCAAGTAGCCATCGGCAGTTGATTCAACCATTTAAGTGCCAGCATGCCAACTTCTAAAGCTTTGTAGGACAGGTGTAACGGCACATCTGTCAACAGATTAGCGGGTAAAAAACTGCCAAGCAAAGCCAATGGTGTCACAACAAAACTAATCAATGGAATTGCAAAGGCGTTGGCAATAGGTGAAATAATGGATGCTTGGCCAAACATCACTAGCAACAAAGGCAGCATGCCAATGGTGACTGCATACTGCGTGTTTAGCGCCGCGCTAAACCAATGTATTTGGCCAATACGTCCACCTAAAGCATAAGCCAACATAGCGACAGCTCCGAATGATAACCAAAATCCAGGTGCGCTAACTGCCCAAGGGTCAAGCAATACAACAATCATTAATGCCATGGCTAATACTTGAGAAATCACCAGTTGCCGACCTGACCACAAAGCAATGGCGAACACTAAAAGCATATAAAAAGTGCGCTGCGAAGGCACTGAAAAACCTGCGACTAGAGAATAGATTAACGCCACTATCACACCAGCAATCGTGGCAGCTTTGCGGGCGGGTAAGCGCACCATCAACTTTGGGCTGCGTTTCCAAAAGAAACTAATGAACCCAAATGCCAAACCTGCCAGCATAGTGATATGCAAGCCAGAAATCGACATTAAATGTGACGTGCCTGTACGCAAAAACACTTGCCAATCTTCGACAACAATTTGGCTGTCGTCGCCCATCACTAACGCTTGAATAATGCCACTGTAAGGCTTGTTTTCCAGCCCCTTGACGATACGCTGCTGCACTTTCTCACGAACATGTTCGACGATATAACTTGGTCGCCAGACAAAATTATCTAGTTTTTTGATGCCTGCTTTAGTTTTAATGCTACCAGTGGCGCGTATATTCTCTGCCAATGCCCACGACTCAAAATCAAACCCATGTGGGTTAACAGTGCCATGTGGACGCTTTAAACGAACTGACAGCAGCCAACGCTCACCTGCTTTAAACTGATTGAGATCGTCAGTCTCTCCTTCAGTGTTTTTATTATCGCCATAAGTATTGGCACGATATTGATTCAGGCTAATGTGATTAGGCACAACTGCGCCTGCTGTTAATATTTTTTCTACATCAAACCTAAAACGCTCACCACGCTCGGTGGCCTCTGGCACACTTGCCACCACACCTTCGACGGCAATGGTTTTTTGCTCCCACGCATGTGGCAACTCGTCGCTCATACGCCAATACGCAAAGCTACTCGCCCAAAAAACGCCAAATAAAAAAGCAGCGGCACTTAGCAAAGTGCTTTTAAGAAATTTAGAGGTGAGAAAGCTTGCAGAAAAACGAGGATGAGTTTGAGTGATAAGAATAACAATCACTACACATGCTACGCACAGCAACCAAGTTGGGCTAGGCAATTGTGCTAATTGCTGTACATTCCAAGCACCAAAAACAAACATCAGTGCTAAAAAAATCATACAGCTTATTGCCTACAAAGGCTCTAGCTTGCCGTCTACCAACTTGTATTGGCGCTGCATTTTTTTGGCAAGCTCCAAATCATGCGTCACTACCACTAAACTTCGTTGCTGCATCTGATTGACCTCAAGCAACAAATCAAACACTGCATGTGCGGTATGGCGGTCCAAATTACCAGTAGGCTCATCAGCTAAAATACATTGTGGCTGTGTTACCAAAGCACGTGCCACAGCGGCGCGTTGGCGCTCACCACCAGAAAGCTCGCCCGGCATGTGTTCCATACGGTGCTTTAAGCCAACTTTAGTGAGTGTTTCGGCCGCTAATGTAAGTGCTTGCTCACGTGGCATGCGGCGTATAAACAAGGGCATGGCAACATTTTCGAGAGCTGTGAACTCTGGCAACAAATGATGAAACTGATAGACAAAACCCAATGATTGGTTGCGAATTTCGCCTTTTTTAGGCTCGCTTATTTGAGCTAAGTTTTGATTCAAAATACGCACCTCGCCACTCGTCGGCTTATCTAAACCGCCAAGTAAATGCAGCAAAGTACTTTTACCAGAACCTGAAGTACCAACAATCGCAATCTGGTCCCCTGCGCTTACGCTCAAGTCAATGCCATTTAATACGGCAACGTCTAAACCCTCGTAGGTTTTGTGCAATGCGGTACAAGAAACAATACTATTCACCATGCTACTCATACCTTAATGCCTCGGCAGGGTTGATTTTACTGGCTCGCCAGCTTGGGTATAAGGTGGCAAATAAGCTCAAGATAAACGACACAATCACAATGGTAATCACGTCAGACCAAATCAAATCCGAAGGCACTTCACTAATTTGATACACATCTTTGGCTAAAAACTGTATGTGAAATAAGCCTTCAATAAATGGAATAATGACATCAATATTCAGCGCAACAATCACGCCAAACACTGCACCGATCAACGTACCTATCACACCAATTAACGCGCCTTGAACGATAAAAATCACCATAATACTGGCTGGACTAGCGCCAAAGGTACGCATAATGGCAATGTCGGCACGTTTATCTGTGACGGCCATTACCAGTGTGGAAACGATATTAAATGCTGCAACCGCCACGATAAGCGTCAAAATAATGAACATCACACGCTTTTCCATTTGCACGGCTTTGAAAAAATTCTCATGCTGCTTTGTCCAATCGGTTACATAATATGCACCAGTCGAATTGGATGCGCCATTCAAGACTTTAGAAATTGAGGTGGCTACATTAGGCGCAATAAATAAATCGTCTAGCTTCAAGCGCACGCCAGACACCTTGTTTTCCATGCGATACAACTTTGCAGCATCGTCCATGTGAATCAAAGCGAGTCCTGCGTCATACTCCTGCATGCCACTGCTGAACAAACCAATCACGGTAAATTGCTTGAGTCGTGGCACTACCCCTGCTGGCGTAAATTGCCCTTGCGGTGCCATCACCACTACTTTATCGCCCATTTGAGCGCCGAGATTATAGGCAAGGTCTGCGCCTAAAATAATGCCAAACTCACCTGCGCGTAAATCATTCAGTGAACCTACTCTCATGCTTTTGCCTAAATCAGCCACTTTATCTTCAGCGGCTGGCAGAATTCCGCGAATAATAGCGCCTTGCACGCCTTGGCCATAACTTAACATAGCCTGCGCGGTAATATAAGGCGCGCTTGCTAGCACATGCTCGCGCTTCGAGGTAGCCGAAGCAATGCTAGGCCAATCTTCCAAGGTGTTATTGCTACCCGTAATTTCCAAATGAGAAGCTACACCTAAAATTCTTGTGCGCAAGTCTTTTTGAAAGCCGTTCATCACCGATAGCACAATAATGAGCGCAGCCACGCCCAGCGCAATACCAATCATACTGGTGAGTGAGATAAATGAAATGAAATGATTTTTACGTTTGGCCCGCGTGTAACGCATGCCAACAAATAATTCAAATACGAAAAATTCTGCGAGGAGGGATTTTATTTTTTGTAACATAAGCTAAATTCTAACAGGGTTAGAGTTTAGCTTAAAAATAAATTGATAAGCATTAGTAACCTAGCACTTAGGCATTTAATCTAATTGAAAACTCACGATGAAAACATTTGAAAATGACATGCCCTGAGAACCGCATGGATATTGGCTTGCAGAGCATGTGCTTTACGGCTTTAAGCTGCCATTGTTTCAACCATTATCTGCTGACTTAAAGAGGTGCATTTAGTATCTAGTAAAAAATTTAGCAGCGCAGGTTTATGTTTAAGAAAATCTTGAGTGAAATCTACGCCCATGTATTTGAGCATATTTTCTACCTCTTGGCTTTCAACCCATTCGGCGATGGTTCTTTTACCTGTTACTTTAGCAACCTCTGCAATGCAACGGACAGTAGCTTGACCAATTTTGTCCTCAAGCAAATCTTTGATGAACTGCCCATCTATTTTTAGGTAATCAACCGCTAAATTTTTAAGGTAGCCAAAAGAAGAAACGCCACTACCAAAATCATCAAGAGAAAATTTAATACCTTATTTATTCATGGTTTCAATAAAGCTTTTGGCTTCAGCAATACTGGTAATTGCTGCGGTTTCCGTCACTTCAAAGCACAGCTTACTGCAATCAATAGTGATTGTTTCAATTAAACTCAACACATAACTATGGAAAGCAAGCTCGCCTAAAGACTGCCCATATAAATTTGTTCGTTTTTTGCTGGTTTTGCTACTTGTGTCATTGTTAACCCATTAATACTCACTTTTTTCGACTGTAGTTATAAATTTACAGCAACACCATGTTTTACTAATTAGAAAGCAAAACCATGTTTACGACTCTGCTTTACTAATTTAAGCAAAATCAATCAATAAAAGACGCATCTTATTAAGGAGTTAAAGGTATTAATGCAGGAAACTTAAACAAAATAATTAAATAACTTGTGAAATTTTTTATAGCATCAAAATATTGATTTGATAGCCTTCTCAACTCCTCGCTAAGGCGCATCAGTGCTTACCCTTATTTACAAGAATTTACACTGCAACTATGATATATAAGTAGTTAGTAATATTATAGTTAAGCTGTAAATTGAGCGTTGAAAGAATAAGCATTATGAAAAATAATATAAGAAGACCATACCTCACCTTGCGTCTTTGTGAGCCAACAAAACATTTTTTAGTTTGCATATTTTTAGATGGAGAACTCATACATAAAATCGTAAATTTTATGCAGTTTTCTAAAGAAATAGGTTACCCAGACTTATCTGAAAAAGTATTTGAAGACAAGGGGGATTCTTGCAAAGATAGCGCTTTATTTGCCGAATCAAAAGAGATTGAACTTGCTAACAGCGCTGATGCTAACGACCTTGGCACCGCACTAAACGCGTGCTTTCAGTTCAGAGTAACCAAGTATTTGTTCAAAAATAATGCGCCATTTAAAGAAAAATATGCTGACTATTACGCAAGTTTAATGGGAACCTGCAAACACTATGACATCGTAAACACTGTGAAATGCAATACCTGCTTTATGCACCCTAGCAACCATAGCTAATGTGCTAAAGTCTAGCTAACACAGCCAAATTAACAAAAGCATTGCCGCTTAGAGCGCCATTTATTACTTGGCAAGGTGCATCAGGTTCGCCAAAGTCACTTAACACCAAACTAGCGCCAGTAAAATCGTGCTTTTCAGTATAGTCATTGACAGTCACTACCGTTTTTAAACCTGCGCCCAAGCTTGATTTCAAACCGTTTTCTGAATCCTCAAGCGCTAAACACAGCTCTGGCTTAAGTTGCAACTTTTCTAATGCCCACAAGTAAATATCAGGTGCTGGTTTTTTAGCGGGCACAATATCGCCTGCGGCAATCACTTCAAACCAATTAAGCGAATGTTCGCCCAGCGTATATTTTAAAAGCGCAGTGACATTTTCTGGCGTTGTCGTTGTTGCAATTGCCAGCCTTAAACCTGCCGCTTTAGCTTCAAGCAATAAACGCTTTACTCCTGTACGCAACGGGATTTTGCCAGTAGATAGTAGCTCTGTATAAATGCGCGTTTTTTCCCTGTGCAATATAGCCACCGTCACTGCCATGTTTACATCAACTTTCAGCTCAGTGTGATAGCGCGCCACATAATAGCTGATACGTTCCTTACCACCAGTTACGGCAAGTAATTCACCGTAAAGCGCAACATCCCAATACCAATCCAGCCCAGCCTCTTTAAACGCTTGATTAAAGGCCACGCGATGCCCATCGCGCTCCGTATCAGCAAGGGTACCATCCACATCAAAAATAAGTGCTTGAATCACAAAAAATCCTATTCAACTCTGAATAAAAGCAAACAAGAAGTTACAACACAATATAGCACTAAGGAAAATGGCATTTACCTTAGCCACGATTAATTTTAAGAAATCCACTTTGACGCGTATGTTTCCAAAGAGCTTTGTGCGTCACGGTTGACTATATCAACGACATGTCGAGAAAGCCCGTGAACAGCTTGCCTTAAGTTTTCACACCGCTTACAAATAGCACTTGTAAAAACTAAACTGCATGGTTTTGCTGACGACGCACGCGCCAACCCAACAGACCAATGCCAGCAACCATTAAGGCAAATGCAGAAGGTTCAGGTACTGCTGTTGTCATGGCCACATATTCATAAGCACCAATATCTGGGTTGCCCGTACGCGGATTTCCAGCAAAGTCTGTGGTTAGCCCGCTAATCATTGTTCCGCCATTAATGGCTGAAGAATCCGCTTGCAGATTAAAATTATGTGCTGCGGCATCTACAAATAGCGGGTCGCTGCTGGTGAGATTGTTGCTTAGCGTCGCGCTCAAACCTGTCCCTACTTGTATTTCAAAATCGCCCACGCCAGAGCTATTGGCTCGTACAATATTGTTTTTGATTGAAAGGTTGGTAATGGTGATTCCCTCCTCGATACTAATACCGCCAGCCCAATCAGCGCTTACCGAGTTGCCAAATACCGTATTATTGTATATTGATATATTGTCATACACTGGCGCTGTCGTGCCGTCTGCGTGATAAGAAGCTATATTGATGCCATTCGCCTTCGAGCCGTAAACGACATTGTTAAACACATTTACGTTAGATAAGCTTCCGCCGAACTCAACGCCAAGCCGAACGCCATCCTGCCCCGACGTTGATACTGTCATATCAGGGTCTCTGACAATGTTGTTATACACATCAATATTGCTTGAGTTTTGTTGCCAAGCATCTACATAAATGCCGATTCTTTTAATACCAGAAACATCGTTTCCATATACAGCACCGTTGGATGAGCCTGCCTTGATGTCTATGCCTTCATTCAGCCCTCCTTGAATCTTATTATTGCTCACGGTAAAGCCGTTGGTAGAGGCCATAGAAAGCGCTTCTTGCTGATTTCCAGTTTGAGAGACGCGTTTTATATCGTTACCACTCACGGTAATTTTGCTACTATTTTCGGAATACACACTTGCATAGCTGATGTCAGAAATTTTATTATTTAATATGTTGACACTATTTGTATTCGACAAAAAGAAACCAAAGCCTTCCGACTGGGTGACATTTAAGTTTGAAAATTGAATAAAACTTTGATTTTGAACATTGATAACGCCATACCAGTTGCCAGCTGAACCACCTGCTGGCAAAACGCCTGTGCCGCGAATTTCGGCCATTTCGTTAGCGTAACCTGAAAAATTAATGAATCTACCAAGGCTACCAGAACTCAACACATTCACTTGTTCTTGGTATGTTCCACCTCTGATATAGACCGTATCACCCGCTATAAGCGAACTGGCTGCTTTGGCAATGGTCTTCCAAGGAGTATTTAAACTTTGCGCCTGACTAGCGGTAAATGAATCATCGCCAGTATTGGAGACATAGTATTCAGCACTGAGCGCAGCCGCAGAGAACGCAATCAAGCTAACCGTCAAAATAAATTGTCTGCCAAGCTGTTTTGTCATGTTATTTTTGTCGTGTAAATATATCAAGCCTACCATTCAAAGCAGTCTAACAGCAATTATTTTAAATTTGCTATGAATATTGGTTAAAAATGTTGCTTAATAATCTGTTAAAATTCGCCGTATGTTTACAGGAATCATACAATCCGTTGGTGCAATCAAACAGGTTACCCCTGCTGGCGAGGACGAACAATTGCACATTGCCACCAAAACGTTAGAAATGGCTGACGTGCAGCTGGGCGACAGCATTGCAGTGAATGGCGTTTGCCTCACGGTGGTTAATTTAAGTGATACGCACTTTGAGGCGCATGTTTCAAAAGAAACACTTTCAGTCACGGTAGGTTTAAATCAAACACACCCAGTGAACTTAGAAAAAGCCATGCGATTAAGTGACAGGCTAGGCGGACACTTGGTGAGCGGTCATGTAGATGGCGTGGGTGAAGTGGTGAAGTTTGACTCATTAGGGGAATGCTGGCAGTTAGACATTCGCGCGCCGCATGCTATCTCCAAATATATTGCGGTAAAAGGCTCTATTTGTGTCAATGGCGTGAGTTTAACGGTCAATCAAATCAATCAAGACACGTTTAGCATCAACTTAATCCCACACACACTTGAAAATACCACGCTAAATACACTTAAAGCAGGCAGTTTGGTGAATTTAGAAGTGGATCAAATCGCCCGCTATGTCGAGCGCATGACAGAATGGAACTTATCAAATGCAGCAACCAATTAGTAGCGCCGTCGAAATTATTGAAGAAATCAAACACGGCCGCATGGTGGTGTTGGTTGATGATGAAAATCGTGAAAATGAAGGTGATTTAGTGTTAGCCGCGGAATTTGCAAGCCCTGAACACATCAATTTCATGGCGAAATTTGGACGTGGCTTAATCTGTTTAACGTTAACAGAAGCGCATTGTCATCAATTAAATCTTACAAAAATGGTACAAAAAAACGGTGCTCGCATGGGTACCAACTTTACCGTTTCGATTGAAGCAGCGGAAGGCGTCACTACTGGCATCTCGGCCGCTGATCGTGCCCGCACCGTACAAGCGGCCGTGGCAAAAAATGCTAAGCCAAATGACATCGTAAGCCCAGGCCATATTTTCCCACTCGCGGCGATGGATGGTGGCGTGTTGGTGCGCGCCGGCCATACTGAGGCTGGTTGTGATTTAGCGCATTTAGCAGGCTGCGAGCCGACTAGCGTCATTTGCGAAATATTAAAAGATGATGGCAGCATGGCACGTTTGCCAGACTTAATGCTGTTTGCCGCAGAACATCAACTTAAAATCGGCACGATTGCAGATTTAATTGAATATCGCGCACAAACCGAACGCTTAGTTGAACGCGCTGCTGAGCGTGTCGTTCAAACGCCTTACGGCGAAATGAAACTGATTGCATACCGAGATAAAATCGCCAAAGAAACGCATTTAGCATTGATTAAAGGCGAGCCAAATGCAGCCCAAGAAACTCTGGTACGCGTGCATGAGCCACTGTCTATTTTCGATTTACTTGATAGCAGCAGTTGCTCACATAGCTGGAACACTCTAGATGCCATGAGAGTGATTGCCAACGCTGAATCTGGCGTAATGGTGTTGTTACATCAACAAGAAACTGGCGAAGCAATCATCGAGCGTATTCAAGGCGCAGATGAAAAAATACGCATCAACCAAGAGTTGCGCACTTACGGTATAGGCTCACAGATACTATTAGATATTGGTGTGGGTAAAATGAAATTACTCGCCGCACCGCGCAAAATGCCAAGCATGACAGGCTTTGGGCTTGAAGTGACAGGTTATTTAGAAGCTGTTGACAATAGCTGAATACACTATATTAAACAACTAGATATGTTAGAATAAAACCATTGGAAAACATTAACCTCACAGGTCATTTTCTCATCGCGATGCCCGCCATGACAGATCCATTTTTCGCAAAATCCGTTACATTCATCTGCACACATAATCAAGAAGGTGCGATGGGTGTGATGATTAACCGCCCTACCGACGTCACCTACGACACCCTGTTTGAAAAAATCAAAGTAGAACTTCTGAATTTTTCAGTGGCAGATACGCCTGTGCTATATGGTGGCCCAGTGCAGCCTGAACGTGGGTTTGTGCTTCATGAAGTGACTGCTGGGGAATGGGATAGCACCATCACCATTGCTGAAAACACTGCGCTGACTACCTCAAAAGATATTTTAGAGTCAGTCGCCATTGGCAGCGGGCCCGCCAAAATGTTACTCACACTTGGCTATGCTGGTTGGACGCCAGGCCAACTTGAGCAAGAGATTAAAGACAACTCTTGGTTATCCGTACAGGCTAGCGATACAGAAACGCTCAATAAAATTCTGTATGAATTAGATTACGAGGAAAAGTTAGGTGCGACCATGGCATTGCTAGGCTTTGACCCAGCTATGCTTTCTGATGTTGCAGGTCACGCTTAATGAGCATCACGGCGCACGGCCAGCTGATTGATAACGAGAACGTTTACGACGCAAAAGCAGTATTAGCCAGTACAGCGTTATGTTTTGATTTTGGCGAACAAAGAATAGGCGTGGCAGTTGGTGAGCACTTATTAGCCACAGCCAATCCGCTGGTGACGATAGACAATGAAAGTAACGAGATTCGCTTTGAAGCAATCAACAAGCTAGTGAAAGAGTGGCAGCCAAAACTACTGATTGTGGGCTTGCCTCTGAGTTTAGATGGCGCAGAAACCAGCGTCACACAACTTTGTAAAAAGTTTGCAAGACGCCTGAACGGTCGCTTTAATTTGCCCGTCATGCTCATTGATGAACGCTATAGCTCAGCTGAAGCGAGTGACTTGCTGAATCAATCTGGCATTAAGGGTCGTGCGCAAAAAGAAATGTTAGACCAAGTCGCCGCGCAAACCATATTGCAAAGCTATTTTGACGGACTATGAATGTGACGATGACTGTGAATCGCGATTACAGGTAAAATACAGAAATGACTTCAAACAACATCTCATTACCTAACGCTGAAGACCTGCTTAAAACGCTAGCTCAAAAACTTCAACCATTACTACAGGCCAATACTGCACTTGTCGGCATTCAAAGTGGTGGTGTTTGGTTAATGCATAGATTGTTAGTGTTATTAGAAAAAGATATTACAGCCAACGCCATAGAACACGGCACATTGGACGTTTCATTTTATCGCGATGACTATGAAAAGCGCGGCTTAAAAGCTGAAAACCGCCCTAGTCAAATTCCCTTTGATGTTGAAAATAAACACATTATTTTGATTGATGACGTTTTTTATACTGGCCGCACCACACGCGCCGCCATGAATGAGCTGTTTGATTATGGTCGGCCTGCCAGCATCTCACTGATTGCACTGGTGAACCGTGGCGGTCGTGAACTGCCAATTGTGACGCAAGCGACCGCAGCTGATATTACTTTAGATACTAGTCAAAATTTGCAACTTATACAAAATCAAGATGGCACTTTGAGCCTTACACTTCAATCTAAATCAAGTATACCTAACTCAAGTACAGCTAACTCAGGTAACCAAGCATGAACAACCCTCAATTAGATGCCGACGGCCGCTTACGACACCTACTTTCTATTGAAGGTTTACCTAAAAGAATATTGAATCAAATATTAGACACCGCAGAGTCTTTTGTTGGCGTCGCAGAACGTGAAGTTAAAAAAGTACCGCTTTTACGGGGCAAAACAGTGTGCAACCTGTTTTTTGAAAATAGCACCCGCACACGCACCACTTTTGAAATCGCAGCTAAACGCCTTTCAGCCGATGTTATTAGCTTAAATGTGAACACCTCTTCGCAATCTAAAGGAGAAACCATTTTAGATACAGTCGACAACTTAATCGCCATGCATGCAGATATGTTTGTGGTACGCCATTCGCAATCTGGCGCTGCGCACTTTATTGCTAAGCATGTGCCTGACCATATTCACGTGATTAATGCTGGTGATGGCCGCCATTCACATCCAACGCAAGGTCTGCTGGATATGTTTACTATACGCAAATACAAACCAGACTTGCATAACCTGCGTGTGGCGATTGTCGGCGACGTGTTGCATTCACGTGTGGCACGCTCTGAAATTCATGCGTTGACAACATTAGGCGTACCAGAAGTGCGGGTAATTGCGCCAAAAACGCTGCTTCCAGCGCAAGTAGAAAAACTCGGAGTACATGTGTTCCACGACATTAAAGCTGGATTAAAAGATGTAGATGTCGTGATGATGTTGCGCTTGCAAAACGAGCGTATGAATGGCGCAATGTTGCCTAGTGCGCAAGAGTATTTTAAAACCTACGGCCTCACGCAAGATAAGTTAAATCTTGCTAAACCAGATGCTATCGTGCTGCACCCAGGCCCAATGAATCGCGGTGTAGAGATTGATTCTAGCGTAGCGGATGGCAACCAATCGGTCATTCTGCCGCAAGTCACTTATGGCATCGCCGTACGTATGGCAGTAATGGCAATGTTGGCAGGCGGACAAAATTCTGGCGGCCAAGCAGGGAGCCCAGCATGAAAATTCAAATCAAAAATGGTCATGTCATCGATCCTAAAAACAATATAGATAGTCAACTAGACGTGTTTATTGCTGCAGGTAAGATAGTCGCGCTAGGCAAAGCACCAGAGGGTTTTATCGCTAGTCAAACCATCGATGCCACAGGCTTAATTGTGTGCCCTGGCTTGGTTGATTTATCAGCAAGATTGCGCGAGCCAGGTGATGAATATAAAGCATCGCTCATTAGCGAGCTTCAAGCGGCGGTGGCCGGCGGCGTCACTAGCCTCGCTTGCCCACCAGACACAGACCCCATGCTTGATGAACCAGGTTTAGTAGAAATGCTTAAGCATCGCGCCAAGCGGCTTAGCCTTGCTAACGTTTACCCTCTCGGCGCACTCACGCGCCAACTCGAAGGTAAAGTGCTCGCAGAGATGGGTGAACTTCGTGAGGCGGGTTGCGTGGCATTCTCTCAAGCGAATATTGCTATCACTGATACGCAAGTGCTTTGGCGCGCAATGGAATACGCAGCGACTTTTGGGTTTACTTTAATCCTACACCCCGAAGAGCCATACTTGGCTAAAGGCGGCGTAGCACATGATGGCGAAGTCGCTAGCAGGTTAGGGTTGAAAGGCATCCCAAGCGCCGCAGAAGCACTTGCGCTAGCCAGTATACTACGCATTGCAAAAGAAACTGGCGCACGCATTCATATCAGCCGCTTATCGACCGCAGAAGGCGTAGGCATGATTCGTGAAGCTAAAAAGCAAGGCGTGAATATTAGCTGCGATGTAAGTGCCAATCATTTACATCTAACCGAACATGATATTGGTTTTTTTGACACGAACTGCCACCTTAAACCGCCACTCAGAACACAGCGCGATAAAGATGCGCTCAGCGCTGGCTTGAAAGACGGGACGATAGACGCAATTTGCTCTGACCATACACCAGTTTATAACGACGCTAAATTAGCGCCCTTTGCTGAAGCTGAAATTGGCGCGACAGGCTTAGAGTTATTACTCGCTCTCACTGTAAAATGGGCGCATCAAGAAAAAGTGAGTTTACTCAACGCTATTGCCTTAATCAGCCAATCGTCAGCCAAAATTTTAGGCATTGCCGCAGGGGATTTAAGCGTGAATGCTAATGCGGATATTTGTATTTTTGATGCAAACGAATATTGGCAAATTGTGCCGAGCGCGTTAAAAAGCCAAGGTAAAAATACACCGTTTAACGGCCTAGAAATCGCAGGAAAAGTTAAAACCACTTTAGTTAACGGGCAAATAGTTTACCAATCCGAGTAAATTATTGTTATGTTTAGCTCTAACTGATTGACGTGAAACAATATCAAGCGTTCAATGTGTTCATTATTTTGTAGTAAATAGGGTTTTTACAATGTTTAATCGCAACTTAGGAGCTTAATTATGTTTTCATGCTGTTTTTGGTGGTTTTTATTAGGTGCACTTGTAGGTTGGTTATTGAATTGGTTGCTATGTCGTCTCTTCACCTGTCGCGGTTCTAAATGTTGCAACAAAACTTCAAACTGCTGTGACAGCACCGCTAATACTTTAATGGATACAAAGCCTGCTGAAGCGCCTCCTGCTGCAACATTAGCACCTAAAGCTGAAGCGCCAAAACCTGTAGCACCTCAACCAGTAGTCGCTGACGTTCATAAGGTATTTGTGCTCGATGCTGTCGCAGCTAAAGCAGCAGGGTTCAAACTTAAAGGTCCGAATGACTTGACGGTTGTTGAAGGTATCGGCCCAAAAATCAACGAGCTATTCAATAATGTTGGGGTAATCACATTTGCACAATTAGCAAAACAAACCGTGCCACAAATGCAAAAAGTATTAGATGACGCGGGGGCTCGCTATAAGTTGGCTAAACCTGGCACATGGGCGCAACAAGCAGCATTAGCTGCAGATAATAAATGGTCTGAACTTAAAGCACTTCAAGACAAGCTGAATGGTGGCGTTTAAGCGAAAGCTTAAACTTGCTTTCCATTTTTTGCACATCATTCTTGATAGTCTTATCGCATAAGGAGCTTTAATTCATGACTAATTCAACAAATAACGTCCAAAAAAAGAGTTGTTGCGCTAGCCACACCTTTTGGACTTGGTTATTAGCAATACTGCTGGCAATCTACTTGTTTTGGCAGTGGCAACGCGGCTATGGCCCAGCACATGCGACAGAATGTTGCGCTAGTGCAAATACTAGCGTTGCCTCTACTCCAACACCTGCTTCGGAAACCAGCGCCGCTTTCAATTTTACTGCGAGTAATGCACATGGCTACAATGCCACTGGAGATGCAAGCAGCGTAGCATGGGCGGCAAAATCTGATGACTTAAGCACCTGGTTTAAAGGCGGTGCTGACTGGGTAATTACTGGCGATGCATCTAACGTGACCTTGACTGGCAATGTAGATAGCGAAGATATCAAGCAAGCTAAGGGCGCTGAAGCACAAGCATTTTTTGGTTCAGGCGTCACTGTTGACAACCAGTTAACGGTTAAAGTAGCAGAAGCTGCACCTGTAGTTGCAACAGTGCCACCAGCGGCTAAAGTTTACTTTGACACAGGTAAAACTGCACTGCCAGCGGATGCCAACCAAACACTTACTGCAACAGTTGAATGGCTAAAATCAAACAGCGCATCCAAGGCCATTATTTCTGGCTATAGCGACCCTCGCGGCAATCATGATAAAAACGCTGAGCTTTCCAAAAGCCGCGCAAAGTCAGTACGAGAGATGCTTAAATCTGCAGGTATTGATGAGGGTAGAATTGAAATGCGCAAACCGCAAGAGGTTGAAAGTGGAGGCGATTTAGCTGAAGCTAGGCGTGTTGAGGTTTCTGTAGAGTAGTATTTTAGTTAAATAGTTTTAAGCAAACGAAAAAGCCGATGATTAACTCATCGGCTTTTTAACTTAATAAATACGCTACATTAAGTTTTATAGAAAAAATGAATACTCTAGTTAAGTTTCTTGTAAGGAATATCTGTACAAGTTGACCAAGTACAACAAGAGCTATTTTTCAACCTATGAGCGTGAGCTTCATTCAATTTAAGCATTTAAATCATCAGTTTCATATACAGCTATGGAGATATTAGTATGTCAGAGTTAACTCGTCGTCAATTTTTAAGCTACTCTTCTGCCCTGTCACTATCGTTGTACTTACCCAATAACAGCCTGGCTGCTTCAAATTCAACACGCTTAAATGGCATCATCCATGAGCTAGAAGACGAAGTATTTGTGAATAAAAACATTGCCAATAAAATCACTACAATTAAATCTGGCGATATAGTCAGCGTTGCTTATGGCGGAAGGTTGATATTTAGCATGGGTGAAGATACTTACTTAGTTAAAGGCGGCAGCTCACTAGTGGTTGAAAGCCATAACAACGTTACCGTGTCTGGCTTACGTTTACTCACTGGCGGCTTACTGGCAGCATTTGGCAAGCGCAAAACACCAACTACCATTTACACAAGAACAGCAACAATAGGCATCCGCGGAACTGGTGTGTATTTAAATAGCCAGCCAGAAAATCTATATTTCTGTACATGCTACGGCAGCACAGATTTACATTTAGGGCGCCATCATACTGAGCACATACAATCTACGCATCATCACGCATTAGAAATTACTGGTAATTCAGAAAAAACCATGGTCATGAAAGCAACCCAAGTGCTTAACCACACAGATGAAGAACTAAGATTAATAGAGCAGTATTCTGGTCGCAAGCCCACTTTTGACTTGTAGTTAATAGCAGTTAATAACGACTTGCGACTGAATATGTTTTAAGTATATGTCTAGACTATGCCAAGACTATCAAGTCCTAGCGACATGTCTTTACCATGTGAGGCTTTACCGTCTAATTTAATTTTGAGTCGAATATCGTTTACGGAGTCAGCGTTGCGTAAGGTATCTTCATAGGTAATCACATCTGCCTCATGCAAATCGAATAGCGCTTGGTCAAAGGTTTGCATGCCTAACTCACGTGATTTGGCAATAATCGATTTGATTTCGTGCACATCACCTTTAAAGATTAAATCTGAAATCAGTGGCGAATTCAGCATTACCTCCATCGCCGCCGCACGACCTTTACCCTCTTTTTTAGGGATAAGCCGTTGTGAAATAAAGGCGCGTGTATTTAGAGATAAATCCATTAGTAACTGATGACGACGCTCTTCTGGGAAGAAGTTAATAATACGGTCTAGTGCCTGATTGGTACTATTGGCATGCAGTGTTGCCATGCATAAGTGACCCGTTTCGGCAAAGGCAATCGCATAGTCCATTGTTTCGCGATCGCGAATCTCACCAATCAAAATCACGTCTGGCGCTTGACGAAGTGTGTTTTTGAGTGCGATGTGCCAATTGTCAGTATCCACACCAATTTCACGTTGAGTCACAATGCAGTTAATATGCTCGTGTACAAATTCCACAGGGTCTTCAATAGTGATAATGTGACCGTAGCTATTTTTGTTTCGATAGCCAACCATTGCCGCTAACGATGTTGACTTTCCTGAGCCAGTACCGCCAACAAAAACCACCAAGCCGCGTTTAGACATAGCAACATCTTTCAAGACATCGGGAAGGCCTAACTCTTCAAACTCTGGAATTTTGGTAGTAATCGTTCTAAATACCAAACCAACTGAACCGCGCTGCACAAAGGCATTCACACGAAAACGAGCAACGCTTGGAATACCAATGGCAAAATTACACTCATTGGTAGCATCGAACTCAGAGGTTTGTTTGTCATTCATAATAGAGCGCGAAATCTCACGCGCTTGCTGCGCAGATAACACCTGACTACTCACTGGTGTCACTTTGCCATC
>JBBQLN010000038.1:0-23180 GCA_038327905.1 Burkholderiales bacterium | reverse complement strand
TCTCGAACAGGGCCGTGAAACGAACCAGCGCCAATGATAGTATGCTTTTTGCATGCGAAAGTAGGTCACTGCCAAGCTATTTATTTAGACTCCTTAAAAGAGTCGTGCATAAAGCCCTCTTACGAGGGCTTTATGCTTTGTAGGGGTGGGTTGAGAGTGACGAAACAATGTAAGTGAAAAGTGAAAACTTACACTATAAAAAGCTTTATAAATAATTTAAATTACATTAATTTAAATTATTTATAATTATATGGAATATAAAGCGATTTAATTTAGAGTGAAAGCTACTTTTGAACTTGGTATTTGCGAGTTCTAATTCCAATTCATTGAATTGATTGGTATAATATGTAAGAATTTTTTTGATGGGCTTTGTGCCCATTTTTTGTTTCTGCAACATACGCATACATTTGTAAAGTTGTAGTAGTGATAGGGGTTTAGTTGCCATGCAAGATTTGCATACGTTGATAGAGAAATCGGTAAGCCAATTAGGCTATGAACTTGTTGATTTAGAGATTTCTAATCGCGGTAAATTGTTGCGTGTTTTTATTGATAAATTAAACCCTGCGGATATTAAAGACAGCGTCAATATTGATGATTGCAGCTTGGTGAGTAATCAGCTGGGTAACTTATTGGCGGTGGAAAATGATATTGATTACGATCGTTTGGAAGTTTCATCACCAGGCATGGATCGTGTGCTGAAAAAAGAAGCTGATTTTGTTAGATTTAATGGCGAGCGTGCGCAGGTTAAGTTGCGTGTAGGCATAAAAGATGAGAGCGCTAATGCGGTAGCTACAACATTACCACGTAAGACTTTTTTGGGTTTTATAAAAGGCGTGCAAGATGGTCTAGTGGTAATTGAGTTTGAGGGTGTTCTCTACAAGATGGCCTTGAGTAATATTGATAAAGCGCGTCTGAGCCCAGTATTTTAAGGTCAGTGTTAAGAGTAAGTTCAATTAATCGTTTGATAAGAGTTAAATAAAATATAGCAGTTAATCTGCAATTTATAGTCGGAGATACATGATGAGTCGTGAAATTTTATTATTGGTAGATGCCTTGGCACATGAGAAAAATGTGACCAAAGAAGTAATATTCATTGCACTAGAGTTAGCTTTAGCTTCTGCTACGAAGAAAAAACATCATGATGATGCCGATATTCGCGTTTCTATTGATCGTGAAAGTGGTGCATACGAAACATTCAGACGCTGGCACTATGTTGATTATGACTTGCTAGAAAATTCTGCATATCAAATTGATGAAGAAAGCGAACATGCTGAAGGTCTAAACATTGGTGATTATTACGAAGAGCCATTAGAAAGTATTGAGTTTGGTCGTATTGGCGCACAAGCAGCTAAACAAGTGATTTTACAAAAAGTGCGTGAAGCTGAACGCGAGCAAATTCTAGAAGATTTCTTAGCGCGTGATGAAAAATTAGTCACAGGCGTGATTAAACGCATGGAAAAAGGCAATGCGATTATTGAAGTGGGTCGTATAGAGTCATTATTGCCGCGCGAACAAATGATTCCTAAAGAGAATTTACGTGTAGGTGATCGCGTGCGCGCATTTCTTTCACGTATTGAGCGTGGTGGCCGTGGTCCTCAGCTCATTCTTTCAAGAATTACGCCTGATTTCTTAGTGCGCTTGTTTGAGTTAGAAGTGCCTGAAATTGAAGAAGGTTTACTAGAGATTCGTGCTGCGGCGCGTGATCCTGGTTTGCGTTCAAAAATCGCAGTCAAAAGTAACGATCAACGCATTGACCCAGTAGGTACTTGTGTAGGTATGCGTGGCTCACGTGTGCAAGCGGTCACTGGCGAGTTGGCTGGTGAGCGTGTGGATATTGTGTTGTGGTCTATGGAGCCAGCACAATTTGTGATTAACGCCATGTCGCCTGCTGAAGTTTCTAGCATCGTTGTAGATGAAGATGCGCATAGTATGGATGTTGTGGTGGATGAGGAGCAGTTAGCCTTGGCGATTGGCCGTAACGGCCAAAACGTACGTTTGGCTTCAGAATTAACTGGTTGGACATTGAACATTCTGACAGTTGATCAAGCAGCTCAGAAAAACCAAGATGAGTTTGCTGGTGTAAGCCAGTTGTTCATGGACAAGTTAGATGTGGATGCTGAAGTAGCGGAAATTTTAGTGCAAGAAGGCTTTAGCACTTTAGAAGAAATCGCTTATGTGCCATTAGCTGAAATGAACGAAATCGAAGCATTTGATGAAGATACGATTGAAGAGCTACGTAAACGTGCGCGTGCAGCCTTGCTAACAGAAGCGATTGCTAAAGAAGAGGGTGTTGAAGAAGCTTCTGAAGATTTGTTGACTATGGAGGGTATGGACGCTGAAACCGCACATTTGTTAGCATCAAAGGGCGTGGCAACTATGGATGGTTTAGCCGAGTTGGCGGTAGATGAGTTAGAAGAGCTTACTGGCATGGATGCAGAGCGTGCAAAAACATTAATTATGACTGCGCGCGCACCTTGGTTTAAGTAAAAAGAGCTTTTAAAGCATACAGAAACGTAAAAAGTAATAGTAGTAAAACTAGGCAATAAAGCTTAGGCAAGAATACTGGAGTAACAAGATGGCACAAACAACCGTAGAACAATTTGCTGGCGAATTAAAGCTGCCAACAGCGTTGTTGTTAGATCAGCTCAATAGCGCAGGTGTAAAAAAATCAGCCGCTGAAGATTATCTAAGTGAAGATGATAAAACAGCGCTGCTGGATCACCTGCGTAAAGAGCACGGTACGTTTGCGCCGAAAAATAAAATTACATTAACGCGTAAATCTAGTACCGAAATTAAAAAAACGGACAACACAGGTAAAGCCCGCACTATTCAAGTTGAAGTGCGTAAAAAACGTGTGATTGAGCAACGTGATGATACGGATTTAAGCATTCATCTAGAAGAGCAAGTAGCTGAAGTGCATGTGCCTGAAATAGAGGCTGAGATTGTTACACCAGTTGAAGTGATTGAAGCGCCGGTAGTAGAAGCTCCAGTAATTGTTGAAGAAGTGGTTGTGGTTGAAATAATGTCAGAGCCAGTTGTAGAAAAATCCGTTGTTACAGAGCCAGTCGTTAGAACTATTAGCCGTAAGGATTTATTAGGCGCTGATGAAATCGCATTGCGTGAAAATGAAGCTAAGCGTCATTCAGCATTGGCCGCTATGCAAGCAGAAGATAAGCGCAAAAAAGAAGAGGTGGCACAACGCCGTTTAGACGAAGAAGCTAGAAAGCTAGCTGAAGCTGAGGCAGCTAAAGTTAAAGCTGCAAAACTATCAGAAGGCACCTTGCACAAGCCTGTCGCTAAAGAGGGCGCAGCTAAACCAGCAGCAGCAACGAAAGAAGCTAAAAAAGGTAAGGGCAATAACAAAGAGTGGACAGATGCTGAGAATAAAAAGCGCGGTCTAAAAACACGCGGGGATACTACTGCAGGTAAACCAGGTTGGCGCGCACCTAAGGGCAAAAATAGACATCAAGATGATGATGCGCAACATGGCTTTACAGCTCCAACTGAAGCGATTATCTATGAAGTCTTGGTTCCAGAAACCATTACGGTTGCTGAATTAGCGCACAAAATGGCGGTTAAATCAGGTGAGGTAATTAAAACCCTGATGGGTATGGGCATGATGGTGACTATTAACCAGGTGCTAGACCAAGAAACGGCAATTATTATTGTAGAGGAAATGGGCCATAAGGCCGCTGCTGCAGCGCCAAATGACCCTGATACTTTTGTTGAAGAAGCGGAGCATGCCGCCGCAATTATGGAAACACGCCCACCAGTTGTAACTGTGATGGGTCACGTTGACCATGGTAAAACCTCATTACTCGATTATATTCGTCGTAGCCGTGTGGCTTCAGGCGAGGCAGGCGGTATTACACAGCATATTGGTGCTTACCACGTTGAAACGCCGCGCGGTATGGTGACTTTTCTAGACACGCCAGGCCACGAAGCGTTTACGGCCATGCGTGCTCGCGGTGCAAAAGCGACCGATGTGGTGATTCTAGTTGTTTCTGCGGATGATGGCGTGATGCCACAAACCATAGAAGCAATTCATCATGCTAAGGCGGCAGGTGTGCCATTAGTGGTTGCAATCAACAAAATTGATAAGCCCGGTGCAGAACCTGAGCGCGTAAAAATGGAGCTAGTCGCACAAGAGGTTGTGCCAGAAGATTTTGGTGGCGAAGTTATGTTTAGAGAAGTTTCAGCCAAAACGGGTAAAGGTATTGATGAACTTTTAGAGGCCGTACTTCTACAAGCTGAGGTTTTAGAGCTGCAGGCACCTAAAAATACGCCAGCTAAAGGCTTGGTGATTGAAGGTCGTCTAGACAAGGGTCGCGGTTCAGTTGCGACTATCTTAGTGACATCTGGTACGCTTAAACGCGGTGATATGGTATTAGCTGGTACTACTTTTGGTAAAGTGCGTGCGATGCTGGATGAGTCAGGTAATGAAATTCAAGAAGCTGGCCCATCAATGCCAGTAGAAATTCAAGGTTTGTCAGACGTGCCAAGTGCTGGTGAAGAAATGATTGTGCTTAACGATGAGCGTAAAGCACGTGAAATCGCAAACTTCCGTCAAGGTAAATTCCGTGATGTGAAATTAGCCAAACAACAAGCGGCTAAACTTGAAAATATGTTCGAACAAATGGGTGAAGGCAACATGCAAACGCTGGGCTTGATTATTAAATCTGATGTGCAGGGTTCATACGAAGCATTAGCAACAAGCTTGCAAAAACTTTCAACTTCTGAAGTGCGTGTCAATGTTATTCACACTGGCGTAGGTGCAATTAGCGAATCAGATGTTAACTTGGCTGCAGCATCAAAAGCCGTATTGATTGGCTTTAACGTTCGTGCGGATTCAGGCGCACGTAAATTGATTGAGTCGCTAGGTATTGATGTGCGCTACTACAATATTATTTACGAAGCGGTTGATGAGATTAAGGCTGCCTTAGGTGGTATGTTAGCACCAGAGCAAAGAGAAAGTATGATTGGTACTGTGGAGATTCGTGAAGTGTTCCGTATCTCTAAAGTTGGTGCTATTGCTGGTTGTTACGTGCAAGACGGGTTGATTAAACGGACTTCAAGAGTACGTGTATTGCGTAATCACGTGATTATTCATACTGGTGAGTTGGATTCACTCAAACGCTTTAAAGATGATGTTAAAGAAGTTAAAAACAACTTTGAGTGCGGTCTATCATTGAAAAACTTTAATGATATTGAAGTTGGCGACATATTAGAAGTGTATGAAATCGTTGAAGTGGCTAGAACGCTATAAATGCAAACTTCGTTGCTATGCGTTGTCGCAAAACAAAAAATGTTCGCTTACATACCACACGTATGCCGCGCTCCATTTTTTGTTTCACGCCTAGCTTAGCTTAAAACTTTGCATTTATAAGGATAAATATGGCAAAAGATTTCTCAAGAAGCCATCGAGTTGCTGAGCAAATGCAGCGTGAACTCGCTGATTTGCTTCAATTTGAAGTAAAAGATCCGCGCGTAAGCATGGTCACAATTACCGCTGTTGAAGTCACTGGCGATATGGCGCATGCTAAGATTTTTTACAGCGCCAGTAAAGCCAGTGATAGTTTGCAGCAAGGTTTAGAAAAGTCAGCGGGCTTTTTAAGAACACAGGTAGCTAAACGCATGTTGCTTCGTACGGTTCCGCAATTGCATTTTGTCTACGATGCATCGATTGATAATGGCATGATGATGTCAAAGCTGATTGATGAAGCGCTTGCGACCAATCCAGACAATCTCACAGATAAACCCCCAAAATAATTCCAAACACTCTAGCCAGCAGAGGCCAGTTTCTTGCAGTTTAAAAGAACAAAACGAAATGTAAACGGTGTATTGTTGCTGGATAAGCCAATCGGTTTTTCTAGTAACCAAGCCTTACAAAAAGCCAAATGGCTATATCAAGCCGCAAAAGCTGGACATACGGGTACGCTAGATCCTTTAGCGACAGGCTTGTTACCGCTATGCTTTGGTGAAGCCACAAAATTCGCTCATTATCTTACTGATGCAGATAAAACCTATGTTGCCACATTAAAGTTGGGTCAGACGACCAATACAGGTGATGCTGAAGGAGAGGTGTTAGAAAGACGTGAAGTTAATGTTAGTTGCGCGCAATTTGAAGCAGCATGTCAGCAGTTTCTAGGTCAAGTCAATCAAGTGCCACCCATGTATTCCGCCTTAAAACACGAAGGCAAGGCCATGTATGAATATGCACGAGCGGGCATTGAAATTGAACGCAAATCTCGCCAGATTACCATTCACCAAATAGCGGTTGAGTCGCTTGAAGCAGATGTTGCGGTGATTACCGTCACCTGTTCAAAAGGCACTTATATTCGCACGCTGGCAGAAGATATTGGCAAGGTACTTAATTGCGGTGCACATCTGATAGGCTTGCGCAGAACAGCAACCGCTAACTACAAGATAGCGCAAACCGTTACGCTAGAACAGCTGGAAGCCATGACGCTAGAGCAAAGAGAGGCTGCTCTGATGCCAGAAGATAGCGCAGTGCAACACTTGCCAGTAGTTATTTTGGATGATGACAGTACCTTTTATTTGCAACAAGGCCAGTCAGTTTGGAAAAGTGGCGTGATTCCACAAGGATTATTGCGGCTCTATACTGAACAGCAAGTATTTTTGGGTTTAGGCGAGTTGGCGGCAGACGGTAAAATTGCACCTAAACGCCTCATTCGGCAAATAGAAAGTTAAGCAGTTAAATACACTTAACTATACAAAACTACTTGATAAATCATAGATTTATCTTTAGAATGCTCAGTTCATTTTGTAAATGAATGCTTTAGTGGGGTTTCTGCTTCAGCATTGACGCTAATTATTAGGAAAAAAAATGGCAATTACAGCTTTAGATACTGCAAAAATCGTTAAAGAATATCAACGTGCTCCAAATGATACTGCTAGCCCAGAAGTGCAAGTTGCGCTTTTAACTAGCCGCATTACCTACCTAACCGAGCATTTTAAATCTAACAAAAAAGATAACCACTCACGTCGCGGTTTATTAGCTCTAGTAAGTCAACGTCGTAGCTTGTTGGATTATTTAAAACGTAAAGATGCAGCCCGTTATCAAGATTTGATTGCGCGTTTAAGCTTACGTAAGTAATTTTTATAAAAGTGACTTCTTGTTAATATTTAGTTCGCTTTTGTAATTGTAAAAAGCCGATTGCATGGTGATATGCGTCGGCTTTTTCGTTTTTAAGAAATATCACTATAAATTTTAAAATTGAGTAAGAAAACCAGCACTTATTGGGTAGTGAATAAGTGCTCATTGAAAAGTCAAAGGAAAAAAAATGTTTAATAAAGTAACTAAAAGTATTCAATACGGTGCGCATACGCTCACCCTTGAAACAGGTGAAATCTCACGTCAAGCCGATGCGGCAGTGATGGTGAGCTACGGCGATACAGTGGTATTGGTAGCCGTTACTAGTAAATCAGAAGTAAAAGCAGGCCAAGATTTTTTCCCATTAACAGTTGATTACATGGAAAAAACGTACGCTGCAGGTAAAATCCCAGGAGGCTTTTTCAAACGTGAAGGCCGTCCTTCAGAAAAAGAAACACTGACAAGCCGTTTAATCGACCGTCCTCTACGTCCATTATTCCCAGAAGCATTTTACAACGAAGTGCAAGTTGTAGCGACTGTCATGTCATCAGATCCTGAAATTGATGCTGATATCCCTGCGATTATCGGCGCATCCGCTGCTATGTCATTGTCAGGTATTCCATTCTTTGGCCCACTAGGCGCGGCACGTGTTGGTTATATCAATGAAGAATATGTATTGAACCCAACAAAAGCACAATTGGTAGAAACTGAATTGGATTTAGTGGTTGCAGCTACTGAAACAGCTGTAATGATGGTTGAATCAGAAGCGAAAGAGCTTTCAGAAGAAGTCATGTTAGGCGCTGTGGTGTTCGGTCACGAGCAAATGCAAGCAGTGATTAAAATGATTGCAGAACTAGCTGCTGAGGTTGGTAAAGATGCTTGGGACTGGGTTGCTCCAGAACCAGATAACGCATTGATTGAAAAGGTAGCTGGTTTAGCTGCTGCTGATATTAATGCTGCATTCCAAATTAAAGCAAAAGGTGCACGTTCAGCTAAGTTGTCTGAAATTACTAGCCGCGTATTGGGCGAGTTAATTACTGAAGAAACTTCAACCACAGAATCCAACAAAATTAAAAATGAAATATTTAATTTAGAAGCTAAAACAGTACGTAGCCAAATTTTAAATGGTGAGCCACGTATTGATGGTCGTGATACACGTACAGTGCGTCCAATCAGCATTCGTACAGGCGTGTTGCCACGTACGCATGGCTCTGCATTGTTCACACGTGGTGAAACGCAAGCGTTGGTGGTTGCAACGCTTGGTACAGGCCGCGATGAGCAAGTGATTGATGCACTTCAAGGTGAGTTTAAAGATCGCTTCATGTTGCACTACAACATGCCTCCGTACGCAACTGGTGAAACAGGTCGTGTAGGTACACCAAAACGCCGCGAAATCGGCCATGGTCGTTTAGCAAAACGTTCTTTAATCGCAGCATTGCCAGATCAAGCGGATTTCGATTACACCATGCGTGTGGTTTCTGAAATTACAGAGTCTAACGGCTCTAGTTCAATGGCATCAGTGTGTGGCGGCTGTTTAGCTTTAATGGACGCTGGTGTGCCAATGAAATCACTCGTGGCTGGTATCGCTATGGGTTTGATTAAAGAAGGTAACCGCGTTGCAGTGTTGACCGATATTTTAGGTGACGAAGATCATCTAGGTGATATGGACTTTAAAGTAGCAGGTACTGAAGACGGTATTACTGCATTACAAATGGACATCAAAATCACAGGTATCACTGCACAAATTATGCAAGTGGCTTTAGCGCAAGCTAAAGAAGGTCGTGCGCATATTTTAGGTATCATGAAAACGGCAATGAGCAGTGCGAATACTGAAATGTCAGCGTTTGCACCACGCATTATAGTGATGAAAATTAATCCTGAAAAAATCCGTGATGTCATCGGTAAGGGTGGCGCTGTAATTCGTGCCTTAACTGAAGAAACAGGCACAAGCATTGATATTACTGAAGATGGTACAGTGAAAATTGCATGTACAAGTTCAGAGCAAGGTGCTGAAGCGCAACGTCGTATTGCTGAGATTACTGCTGAAGTTGAAATTGGCAATGTCTACGAGGGTACTGTGCTTAAATTACTTGACTTTGGTGCGATCGTGTCACTAATTCCTGGCAAAGATGGCTTATTGCACATTTCACAAATTGCTCATCAACGCGTTAATGCGGTGAGCGACTTCTTAAAAGAAGGCGATATTGTTAAAGTTAAAGTGGTTGAAGCGGATGATAAAGGTCGCGTGCGTTTAAGCATGAAGGCTTTGATTGAAGCGCCAGCTGCTGAAGCTAAATCAGAAGCAGAAGCTGACGAATAAGTTGGATAATGATTAGAAAAAAGCCCGCTTTCGCGGGCTTTTTTCTGTGTGGCTATTCTTATATAAATGAAAAATACACATTTAAAATAACAAAAGCCCGACTAAACGGGCTTTTGTTATTAACTGAAAATTAAATGGTTTAATTATTTAGCCACTTGTCTTTCGCGCATTTCATCCAGTGTTTTACAGTCGATGCAAAGCGTTGCGGTAGGACGCGCTTCAAGGCGTTTTAAACCAATTTCAATGCCACAGCCTTCGCAATAACCGTATTCATCGCTGTCAATGTTACGTAGCGTTTCGTCAATTTTCTTGATAAGTTTACGTTCACGGTCGCGGTTGCGTAGCTCTAATGTCATGTCTGTTTCTTGACTTGCGCGGTCGTTTGGGTCCGCAAACATGGTGACTTCATCTTGCATCGTATGCACCGTGCGATCCATCTCTTGGCTTAGCTCATCTTTCCAGCTATTCAAAATCTTACGAAAGTGATTGAGCTGTGGTTTGCTCATATACTGTTCGTCAGCCTTTGGCTGGTAAGGGGTGAAATGTTTAGTAATAACTTCTGCCATGGTGTGCCTCAAAAAACTTAAAAAGAGTTGCTTAAGAAAACTACCTAAGAATTATGCTTTATAAAATTAAGCGCGTGAGTGTACACTGAAACTAGCTTTGATGCAAAATTAGTCTAATTCATTGAATTATCTGCAAAATTACTTTCTACAAGGCATTTAAAGCTTTGCTTCGCTTAATTCTAGCGCTAACAATGTGTTTTCCATCAAAGTAGCAACCGTCATTGGGCCAACGCCACCTGGTACTGGTGAGATGTAACCTGCACGCTCTTTTGCCGCTTTAAAATCAACGTCGCCAGAAATGCTGCCATCAGCCAGTCGATTAATGCCAATATCAATGACGATGGCGCCAGGCTTAATCCAAGTGCCTTGTATCAACCCAGGTTTTCCTGCGGCAGCTACAATTAAATCGGCTTGCTGAACCATCTTAGCTAAATCTTTAGTGTGTCGATGACAGCTAGTGACCGTGCAGCCCGCAAGTAATAACTCTAATGCCATCGGGCGGCCTACGTGATTCGATACGCCTACCACTAATGCGTCCAAGCCCATTAACTCTATATTGCTAGCTTGCAGCATTTTAATGACGCCGAAAGGCGTGCAAGAGCGTAAGGTGGGCTGGCGAACAGCTAACCTGCCGATGTTGTAAGGGTGAAAGCCATCAACATCTTTATTTGGGTTGATGCGCTCAATAATATGTTCATCTTTAATTTGAGGTGGCAATGGCGACTGCACAAGAATGCCATCAATGGTGTCGTCTTGGTTCAGCTGTTCAATCAATGTAAGCAGTTCAGCCTCCGAAGTCGAATCTGGTAAATCATAAGCGATCGAGCGAATACCGACCTTTTCACAGGCCAAGCGCTTATTGCGAACATAAATGCTAGACGCAGGGTCTGCACCCAGAACGATCACAGCCAAACCAGGCGCGCGCTTTTTTGCTTGTAAGCGATTATTGATGCGTTCTTTAATCGAATTTAGAAGATTTTCAGCAATGGCTTTGCCATCAATTATTTGAGCGGTCATTAGATATTGTTTTGCTTACTTTTTAAGCGATATTAAAAATAAAGTAACATTTTATCATATTAGATTTGACCTTCAGCTCGGTTTGCAGTATATTTCTGCCCTTCGGCGTGTAGCGTAGCCTGGTAGCGCGCCTGCTTTGGGAGCAGGATGTCGGGAGTTCGAATCTCTCCACGCCGACCAAATTTTAACTTGTATATGTTCTTAGTTAAACACAACAAGTCAGAATAAAGTCAGCCCGAAAACTTTATATGCAAGTATAAAGCCTTGTAACCACAATCTGCCCGTAGCTCAACCGGATAGAGCACCAGCCTTCTAAGCTGGGGGTTACAGGTTCGATTCCTGTCGGGCAGACCAGTACGTTAAGTCTCTATGGTGGCTGTAGCTCAGTTGGTAGAGTCCAGGATTGTGATTCCTGTTGTCGTGGGTTCGAGCCCCATCAGCCACCCCATATATCTCATGCTTTACTAAATACTCAAATAAGTTGCATATATGGTTTTATTAGACGATTGTCTAATATTTTTATACTTGCGGAGTAAAAGTGAATGTCATTCCCTGTGATTCTTCCGAGATAATAAATTCATTCCAAGCTTTTTGACCTTCACTTGAATTAAAGAATTCTGATACTGCGTTACTTCGTTCAACAATAATATTAAATGATGTAACTAAAATCTTTTTTTGCGCAATAATCGCATCATATTGACTTAACAACCAATTTCTTGCCTGATCACGGTCTTCAGAATTATCTAGTTTCCACTTAGCAGTGAAATTATGCACAAGAAAATTCCTATCATCATTAATATCATTAAAAAACTTTACTGCTGAATTTAGAGCTATATTGTCTTTTAATATGTCGTAAGAAAAATGAAACTCTGTGTCACTTTCGGCGTTTAGTTTAGAATCAATTCTACTTATTACAGTTTCATCGCTTAACCTGCCTAATGATAACTCATCAATTTTAACCTTTCGTTTTGCCAGATTACTAGCCGTTCCTGCCCCTTGTCTAAAATGTTGAATATTCTTGAGCAGATGCTCAACGTTCTGAAATACCAATATATTTCGCCCGATAAGCATTTGTATATTTCGAATTTCCTCTAGAACTACAGGATCAATGTCATTCATTATTTTAAACCTTTAACTCTTTTAAAATCTCGTTGCTTAATATAGTGTTCAGTCATAGCCGCGCTGGAATGACCTGCTAGACTTTGCGCATCTAAACCAAGTCTTTTAGCATCAGTAAGTGATTTTGCCCTTATATCGTGAAAAGTAAAGCGCTCACCTCCAGACTCAGCCCATTTAACTTGAACTCGATTCCACATTGCCTTAAATCCAGTATCCGAATATGGCAGACCTTGCCTAGTGCAAAACAAATATAAACCACGTATAGGGTGTTTTAATCCTTTTGCCCTGCTAACTACATCAGCGAGTCCCTCAGTCCACTCATAAAGCTGCTTGGCGCCTGTTTTTGACTGTGTTATTAAAATGCCGGCCTCAGTTATTTTATCTAGCCTCAAATTTAGGATATCACCCTTTCTTAGGGCAGTTATATATGCAAAGTCCATTACAGTAGAAATTAAATCACTCGCGAGCTTTTTAACACTCTCAAACTCTTGATCAGTAATGTAACGATCACGACCTTTTTCTGGATGCTTTGCAACACCTAAGCATGGATTTCTATCTATCTGACCCCAGCGCATGGCATAGCTGAAAATGTGAGATAGCAGAGATATTTCTCTATTAGCTCTTATAGGCGCCTTAATTCCTCGAATATCCAAATATTTTGCAATGTGCATCGGTCTAACTTCCAGTACAAGTGTTTTTCCGAACACGTCTTTTAAATTTTTAGATTCTGTTAAATTACCCGTATATGTAGATTTGGCTTTTTTCGGTGCGATCTCAACCATGTACTTATCAATTAAAGCTGCCATTGATCCAGCCAAAGGTTTTTCAGATCCAGATTCTATTGGAGTTTCACCTTCAATTTCAGCCCATTTTGAAAATGCTATGGCTTTATCTTCTGAAAGCCTAATCCATTTATTTTCTCTTGATACGTAGTAATAAGCGCCATGTTTTAGATACATTCTAGGTGGTAAATTAAAATTATTTTTACGACGACGTCCCATTTAATACCTCGCTATCTAATTGCATCGAAATTTGGTTCATTAGTTGGAATTGCAGACATTGAAATAGTCATTAGTTTTTTCATAACATATTCACGTAAGACTTTTGGTTTGCCGCTTGCAGCTATTTCAAACGGGTATGCATATCTTTGCAGCCAGCGCATTTGTGCTATTGGGATCTTAAGATCCGTAAGTTCGCGTAATTCATCTTGAGATAGAAACATACTCATGTGATTAAAAAACTAGAGAGCATCACCGCCACCAACAGCAGGTAGATTCATTCGAGATGGAATGCCATCTTTAATTAATAGCTGAATGATTTGACTATCAGAATATCCAAGTGCAGTAGACATTACGTTGATTAGTTTGCCGTAGCTGTTACGACAGGCTTTAATGAGGACTTCAATCGAAATTGTTTGTGCCTGTTTAATACTTTCAAAGCATAATTGATCAGCACTAATCCAATTCAGGCAAGGATACGATCCAGCGAGGTACTTGCCAGGGTTTATGATGGCATCGATAGGTATTGAGTAGCTTGAATTGTGTAGCTCCAACTCCCACCTAACCCAAAGACTTTCTGGGTCACCTAATTGTTTACCTTTTTCATAAACTCGCAGTAATTTTCCATTCTTTCTACTTCCTACATAAAAAGTTTTACCGCTACCTGTATCAAAGTCGTCAATAAGTTTAGGTTTTGGAGGTCGACCATGTGAGCTATTGAATGCACCCGTTTGATAAAAGTCCAGTGCTGTCTTGATATTATACGTTCCAATAAAATCATCATATGCAAGATCTAAGCGAGTGATATTGGCTATTAGTTTATTCAAGAGTTTATGTACAGAATTCCAATCTTTTGTAGCAGTGCAACCTTCACTTGATATGCTAAAAAAAGCAGTGCCACCAACCGAAGAGCCACCATAAGCGAATATGCCAAAATGATTGCCTAGTTCCCATGAATGCTCATAGTTCAAATGTCCGCGATTTCGATTTACTCTTAGACCAAAGCCGAAAGCATCTCTAAACATTCCATCTAAAGTGAGTAATGCAGAACCTTCAAACATTGGATATAAAAATGAGAAGTTTAACCAATCAACCATTGCAGCTTTTGGATTTAAGTAGCTGGGTGGGGTTTTGGTATTTATTGTGGGGTTTTCCCCCCGTATTACCAGACGGGGGGTATCTGATGATTGCGACGCCGCAGAGTATTGAGCCGCAGTGGTACCGCCTTCGTTCGGTAATTTGGTCGGTGCTGGCGCATCCGTCCAAATTACCGAGCCGAACGCGGTTTCATTAAAAGCATTAGATTGTGGTTTTCGTGTATTCATATAAGGAAATTTTAAATTCCCTTGTAGAATACATTATGATTGATGGAATTTCAAGTCCCTTGAGGGGATTTTATTTCCCTTTATTCAATTTCCCTTCGATTTTCTATTTTTACTTCGCCAGATACAACTTTCCAAAAATTAGAAAAGCCTTCAGCAAGTCTTAATCCAATAGAGCGGCCAGCACTAGGACCGCGTTCTGGAAATAGTTCGCGTATTTTAATATCAAGGATTTCCTCATATTTACGGATGGTCTTTTTGCTGTGAATCATATACAAGACCTTCCATCCCAAATGATGTCCCATACGCAACATGCCGATAGCCGACTCAAGCTCATCAAGTTGACCATTGAAGTGGATGAAAGCACGTTCTTCAATAAGCTCTAAGTTATGTTTTTCTTGATCACTAAGTTTTGCAAAGCGCTCATTAAGAGGCACTTTATTGTTGCTAGATACTTTGTCAGTAATAACATCTACGATTTTATCTGGAATGCTAAAAGTTCTTAATATTGGCTGTGAAGTGAATTCGTTGGGTTTATTTTCATTGCTCATAATAATACTCCTAATAGACATTAACAATAAAACATAAAGGGAATTTCATCAACCCTTAAAAAGCTTTAGTTGAATCTAAGACGATAAATTATAACCGTTCGGATAAAATATCTTGATTTGATTAACCAAGCGGAATAAAATGCACCGAACGGTATAAATATCTTGTGAGTTATGGCGGAATAAAGAAAAATGGTGCGTACGGGGATTAATATGGAACATAAACTGATAGCAATAGATTCAACTGAAACATTAGGACGTGAAATTAGGCGTAAACGAAATGAAAATAATCTAACTCTAGATATTGCAGCACCACTCTGTGGAGTTAGTGTTAAGTTTTTGCAAGCCTTGGAAAAAGGGAAGCCAACTGCTCAGGTGGAGAAATGTATTCAAGTTGCGAATATGTTGGGTTTGAAAATATACATTGAGGACTAAACATGAATTCATTGAACATATGGGTTGATAGAGAGAAGGCTGCAGTTCTTTATGAGAATAATAATAACTTCTCATTTGTTTACACTGAGAATTGGAAGGCGAATAATAAGTATCAGTTTTCACCATATCTAGAACTAAATGCTGAAACTAGTGGGGCATCAGTAAGAAATTTTTTTAGTAATTTACTTCCAGAAGGGCAGGTTCTTGAGGGCTTATCGCAAGCATACCAAGTAAGTAAATTTGATGTATTTGGAATACTAAAGAAAGTGGGTAAAGACTGCGCAGGTGCATTGGTACTGCTTGAGGAAAATGAGGTACCTGAAGGCTGGGGCACGACTATATTAGATAGTTATGAAAAGATTGAATTAAATGAGCTAGAAAGTCGTATAGAAGAGTCTCAGGCTAATGAAACGCCGATAATGTTTTGGAAAGTGACGCCAAGGATGTCATTAGCAGGTGTCCAAAACAAGCTGGGAGTTTACTTAGATGAAGAGAATAATGTCTACATACCAAAAGAGGGTGCACCAACTTCACACATACTTAAACCAGATGTCATTAAAGGTAATAAGCACGAAGGAATTGCGGCGAACGAATATTTCTGTATGCAACTTGCAGGAGCAATCAAGCTGAATGTACCCGATACGAGTTACAGAAAGCTATCAACACCAATATACTTAGTAAAAAGATATGATCGAATTTGGACAACAGAAGGTGCGCTAGTTCGCACACATCAAATTGATGGTTGTCAGGCGCTAAATCTAGCACCAAACCAAAAATATGAATTAGAACATCCAGACTCACAATTAGGAGCAACAGCAAAGGATATTTTTGGCTTATCTAAGTTATGCAAAGTCCCAGTTGTTGCTCAAAGAGAAATACTACAGCTATTTATTTATAATTACCTAATAGGTAATAGCGATGCGCATGCAAAGAATATTTCATTCCTAATAAATAAAACAAGTTTTGAGAGAGGTCTCTTGTTAAGTGAAAAGGGAATGATAGTAGCGCCATTTTACGACTTGGTAAGCGGCACTGTTTACGGCTATGGAGAAATGGCGCAATCAATAGGCGGTGAATTTGAATATGCGATGGTTGGTAAAATGGAGTGGAAGCAATTTGCTGATGATTGTGGGGTGAAATTTGAGGTAATTCAGAAAATTGCAAAAGACATGTTGGTGCAAATTGATAAAAGTATAGAAAAAGTCGTAAAAAGAGTGGAGAGAGAAACAGGGAGCAAAGTAATAAGAGAAATTTCTCATGAAATTCAATTACACAAAAAATATTTGCTTGAAAGTTTAATCAGCTAACATATCGTCTAATAAAATTTATACACACTAAGTGCGATATAGGATTAACTGTAATAAATAAAGGGAAAGTATTAGACACAATTAACTATTAATTACCTTAATAATTAATTAGTAAGAGAAGAATGCAGATAGGGTTGTGATTCCTGTTGTCGTGGGTTCGAGCCCCATCAGCCACCCCAAATACCTATATTAATTGTCTAATATCGACCCGAAGCGCCATTTAAAATTGCTTATTGGCAAAGTTCGCTGTTATCGGCAACCATATTCCCCCAATTAATTACTTTTTTTAGCGCATTTTCGCTCGCTTGTTGTAGCGCGACCGTTCCGCCTTCTGCATTAGGTGAGGTAGACTTTGCGCTTTCTGTAATTAGTTGGCTTGATATAACCTTTTTGGATTTTTTATCAATCAGAAATACGCTCAATTGAACAAAGCCCTCGCTAGCTGACGGTGTTTGGAACACCTGATCAAACGCTTCTATTTTTAGTTTCAAACTACAGGTCATGGGATTTCTAGCTACATTCACCGTCTTGCTAAGCATGTTTGAAAATAGCTCTGAAGGCGTTGCCGCCCAGCGGCTCTCGATATAGAAAAAAATTCGCGAAGGGTTTTGGTAGTTCAGGCGATAACGAATTTTATTATGATTTAGAGATGCTATTGAAACTGGTTCTTCTAATATAATTTTTGAAGTAATTTGATGATTATTTTCGCTTGGAATAGATAAACCAAAATCATAAACAGCGATATTTTGTTTAGTTTTGTTGATTCCGACGCAAGCGGCTAGAGTGCTTATAAATAGGCTGCTTGTTAACAGTAAAATGATAGGTCGCATTCTAACTTTCATGGTTTAGGGGGAAATCCTTCTTCACCTGGTCCTGGTGGCGGAACTGGTTTCCCAAATATAATGCTTTGCGGATTATCTAGTACTTCATCAATGAGCAGGTTGAAATGAATGACGCTTTGATTCATATTTTGAGTCAATATATGTAGCTGCGGTAAGGTTTCATTTTCGAGTGTATTGGTAAGCTGATTAGTGCTATTTGCAATTTGATCTGCTGAGTTATTGAATTTTTTAGTTGTTATGCTCAGTTCATTGATGAGCGGTCTTGCCGCATCAAAAGTTTGTTGTGCGCTTTCTAACGATTTTACAAGCTGGGCTTGATTTTTCTCGGACGCCATTTTATTTGCATTACTGAACATGTTTGTCGCAGAGTTAATTAAAGGTAAAGATTTCTCAGATGCTTTTTCAAAATTTGCAATAGTATGATTCAATTTTTGAATATCGATATTTGTCAAAATACGATTGGCAGACTCAGTGAGTTGGCTGCTGTTTCGAAGCAACACTTCAATTTGAGCGGTAAATTCTGGGCCTTTGGACATTAAATCGTCCAGAAGAGTTGGTCGAAGTGGAATGGCGCTACCAGCTGGAAGCGCAGGGGTGTTTTTGCTTTCATCATTTAAATCGATATAAGCAAGACCAGTTATTCCTTGTCGACGAAGCTCTGCATAAGCTTCCCTACTGAGCTTTAAGTTTTGTGCGACTGCAATCTTAATCAAGACAGTGGTTTGGGAGGAGTGATCTATTGATATTTCTATTACTTTGCCAACATCTACACCACGAAATTTCACGGCCGCTTCAGGGCTTAAGCCCGTTACTGGTAGTGGAGAGTTTACAATGTACTCTGTGCGAGCCTGCTGGGAGCCACTGAGCCATAAATACGCAAACAGCAACCCTATTCCAAGAACTAAGGTGAAGATACCAACTGCAATCGCATAGGCTCGATTTTCCATGGCTTATTATAATCTTTCAAGTCTGCTACGGATACTTCGGAAGAAATTGATGACAAAGGGGTGATCAATGCCAGCCAGCTCCTGTAATGAGCAATCTGCAATAATATGTTTATCCTCTAATACTGCCACACGTTCGGCTAGTGACGCTAATGTATCCATATCATGGGTAACAAACAGTACTGTTAACCCTAAAGATTTTTTAAGCTGCTTAACAAGATCGATAAAATTATGACTACGATCAGGGTCCAATCCTGCGGTGGGTTCATCAAGCACCAAAAGCTCAGGCTCTAAGGCAAGGGCACGGGCGAGCCCCACCCTTTTCACCATGCCGCCTGAAATCTCAGCAGGTAGCAGGTCAGCATTTCGTGGCTCCAGCTCAACTAATGCCAGTTTGTGCATCACCAATTGGTAGATGACGGATTCATCAAATTGTTTTAATTCACGTAACGGAAAAGCGATATTGTCGAAAACCGAAAGCGCAGAAAATAAAGCACCTTGTTGAAATAAAACGCCAAAACGGTTCATCAGGCGCCGTTGTGCTACACGCTCCATTGCGTGCAGATTTTGCCCAAACAATAGCACATTACCGCTTATTGGTTTGGTTAGCCCTATAATGTGACGCAATAATGTAGTTTTTCCACAGCCAGACCTACCCACTAAAGCAAGAATATCGCCTCGTTTAACTTTTAAATTTAGGTTATGGTGAACAATATTGTCGCCAAATTCCGTACAAACACTCTGTATGTCGCAGATGGCGTCCTGATCAGGGCTATTTTCCATTAGAGTGTTATTACCAATATCTTCACTCATACGCCGATGCCACGTGTCAAAATTGCAAACCAGGCGTTGACCAAAATCACTCCAGATATCGCAGTTACCACTGAGCTTGTTGTACTGTTGCTCAGACTCTCAGTATTGGGCTTGATGCGTAATCCAAAGTGGCATGCCACCAACGCTACAACGAAACCAAACATCAGACCTTTAATCAGGCTGAGTGTAAGGTTTACAGGCTGAACAACCAGCGGTAAATAATCAAAGAAGAATCGAAAGCTAATTCCTAACTCTAAATTCGATGCAAAGGCGCCACCAGCGAGCGTCCAGCCGGAAGTCCATAACACCAGTAAAGGCGCTACAAAAGTCAACCCTAACACCTTAGGTAGAACAACTCGTAAAATACGCGAAATCCCCATTGTAGTCAGAGCGTCAATCTCATCGGTTACACGCATCACGCCGATTTGAGCCGTCATCGCAGAACCTGATCGACCTGCAACTAACACCGCCATTAGCACGGGGCCAAGTTCGCGGATAATACTGAGCCCTAAAATATTGACGATATAAATGTCGGCGCCAAACGAATGCAGTTGCTTCGACATTAAATAACCCATTACCACACCAATCATAAAACCTAGTAATGCTGTCACTGGTAACGCGTTCACGCCGCTTTTGTATACGTTAGCGCTAAATTCGCGCCAAGGAAAATCTTGTGGGCGGCGAAATAAGTAGGAAATTTCAAGTAAAAGCAAAATGAGCAAGTGAATAAACTCGGTGAAATGGTGCAATAGGTGTAGTACACCTTTACCCAAAGCATTCAGTGGCGAAAGCCAATCACGATCAATTTTTTTACTAGGGGGTCTTGTTAAACCAATTAGTGTATTAAAAAGCTCGGCTTGTTCAGGTCTGAGAGAGATGTTGGCATTAAGTTTGTTTCCCCATCCAGATAAGAGAGTAGACGCACCGGCGGCATCTAACTGCTCTATTTCGTTTAAATCCCATTTTGTCAAAGTATCTAAAAAAAATGGCTCTAATAATTTTTTAAGTTTAGCAAAATCATTAGACGGGGCTCGTAATGACCACTGACCAAAAAGCCGGACATGGCTTCGACCTTGGTTATCTTGAGCAACATGAAAGCTAGCTGCGACCATTCAATTTCCCCTTTAACCCGATTATACGCAGCGAAAAATTGGAAATGCAAGTAAAGTGCTAACAGCCTTGATGCAGGCAACAGCCAGCATTGAGCAAACATCTTAACAGTACGGTGCCCATCTACGTTGTCTTGAGCCCTCATCTTTATTGAAAACTCCAATTTCGAGCAACATTGAAACAACACTCACTATCGTCCCCATATTGTCGATGTAATGACGATATTTCGACTATTTCTGCTAGGTGCGAAATGGATTTTAAATAAATAATCGTTTTATAGTGTAACTTTAATCTATTAAATCAGTGGGTTGTATTTTTAAGGTTCAGCTAAAAAATGTTGGCATGAGCATTGCAATAATATAATTATTATAGCTAATTTGAAATGAATGGAATGTTAAGTTTACACACTCAAGAATCCAATATGGATTACATAATTACCCAAACTTTACTCAATGAGGTTATCTCGCAGAGAGAAGTAATAATTATAGCTGGGTGCAATATTGATGAATCAATATTGCTTTATAGACAGGCCGCTGTAAAAGGTTGATTATGAGATTGTCAATAAAGTTTGTGATTGCGTTATTGGTTACTTTGCAGAGTAATTTCGTGTATGCACAACCTGTATATCAAGACACTTCGGCACCTAGTGAAAATGCTTATCTTTCAGAAGAGCAATCAGATACTACTGTGTCCGAGCAGCTCGCCATCACATGGCCAGTATTGCCTGGTGAAAGTGTTGAGGATATAGCTGCATTATTTTATCCAAAAAATAAGATAATGCAGCAACGATTCATAGATAAAACTTTACAGTTAAGTCGTGAAATTAATCCAGATCTTCACCCAAATACGACTTACAATCGGGCGAGTTTAATAGTTGTTCCTAATATCAAGTTTTTAGGAAGGCACAGTGGCAAGATTAAATCGGTGCTTTTAAAAAAGAAAAATAAAGATTCCCAGTCAAAACCAAAATTGCGTAAAAGTTATAGTCTTAAGGATGATGCTAGGTCTGATTTTAGTCAAAAAGTACAAGCAATTTATGACGGTCTAGTTAAAAGAAATATCCAATTTAAATTAGACTTGGATAAGCTCAATAGTAAGTTAGCAACTTTAGAACAAAGTCTTGTAATGCTTAAAGATGATTTGATTCGTATTATTAATCTTGCCTTTTCTATTGCAGATACCAAGAGCAAAGTGATTAAGCAACAACAAGAAGCGCCAGTAGGTAACGGTGCGCCTGTAAAAGAACTAGCCAAAAACCAGCCGTCAAAATTTACTTATGAAGACAGGTCAGGATCAAGACCTGTAAAAGTGGAAGCCCCACAGGCGATGCCCGCTGAACCTGCCTATAGGTATTTATTGTTGCCTATTGTCGGGCTGTTTTTAGTGATTGGTTTGGGCTTGTATGTTCGGAGGCGATTGAAAAATTATCACCCTTTAAGATCCACTAATTTAAACTCTATTGAGAAAAAAGTAGTTGTCAGTAATGATGAAGTGCTCAGTCAGCCTATTAGCATCATTCATGCTGTCGAAGATTCAGTAAAAGGCGTTGAGTTTTCTGGAAGCATTCCAGGTATGGATTTAGAAGTTGGCAACCGTTTGGAACAGCAGAAAGAAGCCAACTTGGTTTTGGAGCAAGCCAAAATTTACACAAGTATGAATCGCCTTAAAGAAGCGGTCATGCTTTTAAAAACCCAAATACAGGAAACACCAAAAGTAGCGTTACATCATTGGTTTTACTTGTTAGAAATATGTCGTAAAAGCAACCAAAAAGAAGCATTTTTGAATAATGCTAAACATTTACACGAGAAATTTAATATCATGATGCCACAGTGGGAGAAATCGACGTTTCCTCTGTTGGTTGCATCTAGTTTGGAAGAGTTGCCACATATTATTGAGAGATTAACTAAGCTTTGGACAGCTGAGGGAAAAGTAACAGAAAATATGATCCAAACGAAAGCTTATTTAGACGAATTGTTAATGGATAACCGAAGTACCGAACGTATGGGCTTTGGTATAGAAGTATTTCAAGAAATTATGTTATTGCGAGATATGTTAGACACGCGATTCAAATTAGCGCTTGAAGATTAGAATGTTTAAACTTAGGCGCTTCAAACATCACGAAGGTTAGTCAACCCTTGTTTGCATGGGCTCTAGCCCTATTGACCTAGATTTTTAAATTCATCAGCTGAAATAATTGATACATATGGCCTTTCAGGCTATAGTGGCATTGATAATTGAAGTTCTTAAATTTTACGCAAAGGTCTAATTGATGGCGGTACTTCGTCCCGTTTTAATGATTATTGATGACGATCCTTTAATTACGGATACCTTGCACTTCGTGTTAAGTAAACACTTTGAAGTGTGCGTCGCTGAATCACATGCACAGTTAAAAAGTTTGCTTCAGCAACTTGATGGACTTCCTGCCTTGGCCTTGGTCGATTTGGGTTTGCCACCCTCACCGCATACGCCTGAAGAAGGTTTTAAGGTTATCACTGCGCTTTTAGCGCATTCCCCTACCATTAAAATACATGTGCTATCAGGTCAAAGTGATGATGTAAATGTAAAACGTGCATTAACCTTAGGTGCAGTAGATTTTATTGCCAAACCATGTGATGTAGAAAAGCTTAAAGACATGTTGCTTAATTCGCTCAAAGTGCAAGATGTTGAGCTGAATGAAATTAAGGCAGAGCAAGAGTTTGATGGTTTGTTGGGTGATAGCTTACCT
>JBBQLN010000037.1:0-24336 GCA_038327905.1 Burkholderiales bacterium | reverse complement strand
CCAGTTGGCATCAACACTAGTGCATCGCCACCAGTAGTGACGTGTTCTACAATGGACTGCTGCTCACCGCGAAACGTAGAGTAACCAAAAACATCGTGCAGTGTTTGTAATGCGGGGATATTTGACATGGACAGTATTGTACACCGCTGACCAGCACTCTTCTGAAATGCTAGTGAGTGTGAATAAGCCGTTCGAACTAAAATTAAAACCTCTGGAATTAAAGCTTAGAATGCGCCCCATCACATAACGGTGCATTTGCAGTATGTTTGCAGCCGCAAAAGTAAACAGTGGTATTTTCTATAGCCTCATATTTTACAGGTGAAAAACCTGTGTCTTTGTGTGAGCCGTCACACATAGGCTGGTTTTTACTTTGTCCGCAAGAGCACCAGTAATAACTTTTACCCGCCTTAACCTCTACTGGGTATGGCGCTTTCTGTGGAATTTGTGCTTTCATTGATTTTTCTCCTATTCGTTAAGTTTTCGTATTCCACACATGCGAATTGGTATGCCATTGTCCATCAGAGCCCTGCTCCAGCACACTCATCGTAATGCCACCGAAAGAAGATGATTCTGCGCCATTGGCGTGCCATTTAGAGACTTGGTAGATGACTTTATCTGACCCACCAAACTCAATAATCTCTAAAGTATGATTGTGAACACCATTTGCCACAAAGCCATTAAACAGCGCTTCAATTTCACTACGCCCTGCGAGGGCCGTTCCACTGGCTGGAGATACTGTTGCATTATTAGTGTAAAGGCTAGCTAACGCTTTTATTCTCCCACTGTTTAGCGCCTTATTCCATGTAGAATTAGCTGACTCGATAATTGATTTAATGTCCATTAATTTTTTCCAATTTAGAAATAAGAGATAATGCAAATGATGATGCAACTCTGCTAGATCGCATCACCATCACAATATTTAAAACCGCTAATTTAGAAGTAAGCTGAAACCTAACTACACGCTGCCTGACCTTCAACTTTATGCTGCTCTTCATCTAAAATCACAACGCGACGGTTGGGCGCTAAACATTCGACCAATTTTTTACCTTTAACGCCTTTACAGTCAACTACTGGCTCTGATTCACCTTTGCCTATCGCTTGAAGGCGGCTTGCGTCAATGCCTTGCGAAACGATGTACTCTTTAACTTTATTGGCACGGCGCTCTGAAAGCTTTTGGTTGTATGCTTCTGAGCCAATACGGTCAGTGTAGCCAGTCACCATAACCAATTTGAACTCTGAATGTTCTTTTAGCTTTGCTACAACACCATCAAGTATTGGCTTAGCACCATCTTGCAACTTAGATTTATCGAAACCAAATAGTTTTTCAGCTGAAATTGTAACGGTTTCAAATTTTGGTTTGCATGGCTCTGCAACTGCAACTGCCACAGGCGCTGGTGCTGGTGCTGGAGATGCTTCTACCATGGGTTCAGGGGCTACATACGGGGCTGTTACTGGCTCTGCTGCTGCAATTATTGGCATTTGTTTTGGTGCGCCAAAACGAAAAATTCCACCCAAGTTTATCAAAGTACTACTTACTGTTTCATTATTGCTAATATTGGTACCATCTAAATTTTGGCTTAACCCGCCTTTGGCACGGCTCCATTGTTGACGAACATCTGCTTGCAAGCCAAACGTATCATTCACTAAATATTGCGCACCCAAGCCTACATTCGCCATCCAGCCAGTTTCACTATTACTTAATCCACTATTAGGCGCTGGTATAGAGTAATCAAGTTTATTGCGGGCAATGCCAGCCCCCACTAAAACAAATGGACGTAACTGTTCACGGCTAAACATGTATAGGGCATCTAAACCTAATGTGGTTTGTTTATATCGACCGCTTGCACCTGAAATGCCATTTTCATTTGAAGTGTTATAACCTAAGCCACCTTGAAGATCCCAGCTTGGGCTCATTTCCTTACCAAATTTAATAAAAACACCACCGCCATTACTAGCATTAATATCCTTATCTGTGTTCATATAACTAATACCAGGTAAAGCATACCAAGCACCACGATACATATCTTCTGCAGATGCAGAAAGTGCCGCTAAACTTAAGGTTGCTACCACTGCGATCTTAATAACATTGTTTTTCATATTTTTGCCTCAATTTTTAAAAGTGTTTGATATCGTTTGCGTCCAACTCAACGTCCAGCTGGATGCATATTACTACTTCAACTTTAAACACTCTGTGCGGCAAGCCACATAAGGATTGATATTTTAAACTTAGCTTTAGTTAGCCTAAGCATTAATGTTAAGCAACAAAAAGCCTAATCATTTCTGACTAGGCTTTGTTATAAAAACTTTAATTTCAGCAACTATTTATTATGCGCACGCATAATTCTGCCTTTTTCGCGTTCCCAGTCACGTTCTTTCTCGGTATCGCGTTTATCGTGTTGCTTTTTACCTTTCGCGAGACCAATTTGTACTTTCACGCGACCTTTAGAAAAGTGCATATCAAGTGGCACAATGGTATATCCAGCACGCTCTACCTTAGCAATTAGTTTTAAAATCTCTTCGCTATGTAATAATAACTTACGCGTTCTAATTGCGTCTGGGCGTATATGGGTAGATGCTGCACCAAGTGGCGTAACATGACAGCCTATAATATAAATCTCGCCACGTTGAATAATGACATAAGCTTCTTTAATATTCACGCGATTTTCTCGAATGGCTTTTACTTCCCAGCCTTCTAAAACCACGCCTGCCTCATACTTATCTTCAATAAAGTAGTCAAAAAAGGCTTTTTTATTTTGTGCAATGCTCATAAAACTAAATATTTCTTGTTGAATGACTTAAAATAACATTTTACTCTAGTTCTCGTTTAGAGCTCAGCCGATTTATTCGGTAACTTTAACTTAGCAAATTGATTTAATTTTTAGGAATTTATGGCGCAAGTTCAAAAATCCGTGCTTATCAACCACTCTGCAAGCCGCATGTATGTGCTGGTAGATGATGTGACCAAGTATCCTGCTTTTTTGCCTTGGTGCGGTGGTGTGGATTTGATCAAGCAAGATGAAGCTTCTACTATCGCCACTTTGCATATTGCTTATCATGGCATACACCAAAAATTCACGACTGAAAACCATAAAACTTACCCTAGCGCCATGGAAATTAAACTCAAAGACGGCCCATTCAAGCAGCTTGAGGGTGTTTGGCGTTTTATAGCGTTAAGTGAGGATGCTTGTAAAATTGAATTTATGCTCAATTATGAGTTTGCTAATAGTTTTTTAGAGAAAATCATCTCGCCCGTGTTTAGTCATATTGCCAACACTTTTGTAGATGGCTTTGTGACACGCGCAGATGCTGTCTACAAAGCTAAATAGTAATAACCAAAAGCAAAGAACTAAAGGAAAAGTAATGACCGACAGTGAAATGATTGTAGAAGTGGCTTACGCGTTACCAAAGGAACAATTGATTGTGCCTGTAAAAGTGTCGGGCGACACCACTGCCGAACAAGCCATTAAATCATCTGGCATTATGGCTAAATACCCTGAAATTGATTTAGCCGTAAACAAAATTGGCATATTTGGCAAGCTATCCAAACTAGACTCACCCTTGCGCCACCTAGACCGCATAGAGATTTATCGCTCGCTGATTGCCGACCCAAAAGAAGTGCGTAAACAAAGGGTTGCAGATGGTAAGGTCATGAAAAAAGGCGGTGGGGATGCACCACCTGAAGCTTGATAGTTAATTGACTTTCAAACAGTCAAATATTAAGTAAATTACTCACAGTACTTTTCAACGTCTTTTTGCGCATCAGCTTTACCTTGACTAATATCGGCGTCGCCTAAATACTCTTTTTTGCCATTTTCATCGGTTTTTGAGATTCTGCCGCCATTAGTAAATGTTGCTAAATTTTGTTTTGCTGCGGTACAGTTAGCTTGCTTAGTTTCTTGCTCAGCTTTCTTTTGCTCATCAATTTTTTTCTGCTGCTCAGCATCTTTAGCGCGCTTTGAAGCCGCATCTTCTTTGCTCAAAGGCGCTTTTTCATCTTTGACTTTTCCGTCAGTTTTAGTTTTATCTGCACCAGCTTTGTCATTGAGCATTTTTTCTTTTGCGGCTGTAGATGCTTTATCTCTATTGATTGATGCAGTAGCATCACCTTCAACCGGGGCCAAAGGCGCTAAGGCTGTTGATTTATGAATTTTTTTACCCGTCATAGGCTCTTGCTTAATGTTAGAAGGCGGCGGCACATCGCTATAGCGAACTACGCCATTGCTATCTTTCCATTTATAGATTTCAGCTGTAGCCGATGTTGGCAGAAAAACAACGCATAACAGCAAAACACGTAACTTCATAGCCATCCTCATTAATTGATATTTTTAAGCCGTTTTAACTTAAAACTGAACCTGCACTCAATAAATTAATAGTATTGCCTGTTAATTATTCAAGCAAGCTATTTTAGCTAAATTTATAAATTTAGTCGCTAATAAACAAAGGAAAAGGCTTGAAACTCAAGCAAACAACGTTGAACATGCAGTTTTAGATACAGCATAGATATATTGCATGGGGCGATTTAATAAGATTAAACATCCAACTTTACACGGTAAACGTAAGCATCTCCCCTGAAAGCGCCTTCAACATACTCAATAAGTTTATTTTCATTGGAATAAACACTGCGCTTTAGAAACAAACATGGTGCGTTTTGAGCAAAACCAAAAAAATCAGTTTCAACCTCAGAACTTAGCATAGCTTCCATAGATTGCTCCGCCGTACTTAATTTAATTTTGCAGACATCTTGTATAAAATTATGAATCGATCCATGAGTATCCCAGTCAATCAACTTAGGCGCTGCTGTCAAATCATACCAAGCGACCTCTCTAGTCATAGGCACATCATCCGCCAATCGCAAGCGCACCAAACGCAAGAAAGAAGCATTTGATGGACGTTTAAAAATCGAGGCAATTGTTCTATCAGATACTACTTCATGACTTTCAAGCCTAGTTAAAGGCGTCAACCCCATTTCTTGCATTTCTTCAGCAAAGTCTTTTAAACGCCCCAATGGTGGACGGGTATTTGGTGGATTATTGACTGAAGTGCCGCCTCTACCGTTCGCATTTAATAAGCCAGTGCCTCTAAGTTCATCGTAGCAACGTTTAATCGTTGTTCGGCTTAAACTAAGTGCTTCAGCTAAATCCCTCTCAGACGGCAAGCCAAGACCATGAGTAATTTCACCCGTGCCAATCAAGTGCTGAATATGACGAACCAATTGCTTGTAGTAAGGTTCTGATGTTTTTTCATCAATAGCTAACCTATCAATCATTTCGCGTACCGTGAGCTTTTGGCGCCTATCCTTCATATTTACTTTAACTTATTTTGTAGTTGAAATGATGATACAACCATTAATTGAGTATAAGTATGCTGCTAACAGTATTTAACATTTGAATGGACCTCTAACGTTTTTTGTTATCAGCGACAAACCTTTCCATTAAATCTCTCGCGCCTTTTCTCTGAAATCTGTATAATTTCGTTTTGGGTACAAGGATTTTCGCATGCGTTTACTGCAACAAGCTCTTACGTTTGATGACGTTTTATTAGTGCCAGCTTACTCTAATGTGCTGCCACGCGAGGTTTCACTCGCCACACAACTTACTCGCAACATTCAATTAAATATTCCACTTTTATCTGCGGCCATGGATACTGTGACCGAAGCGCCACTAGCTATTGCATTAGCGCAAGAAGGCGGTTTGGGCTTTATTCATAAGAATATGACAGCCATGAAACAAGCAGCTCATGTTGCGCGTGTTAAGCGGTTTGAATCTGGCGTAGTGAATGACCCGATTACCATTCAAAGCCACATGACAGTGCGTGATGTGCTTGAACTGAACCACCTACATAAAATCTCTGGCATTCCTGTGGTAGATAACGGCAAAATCGTTGGCATAGTGACCAACCGCGATTTACGTTTCGAAACCAATCTTGATCAGCCAATTAAAAACATCATGACCCCAAGAAACAAATTGGTGACTGTGCGTGAAGGTGCGCCAAAAGATGAGGTCATTCGCTTATTGCATCAACATCGCTTAGAGCGTGTATTGGTGATTGATGCTGAAGATACCCTTAAAGGCTTGATTACGGTTAAAGATATACAAAAATCAACGGATCACCCTCTTGCATGTAAAGATACTCAAGGTAGATTGCGCGTTGGTGCGGCTGTTGGTGTCGGTGAGGGTACAGAAGAGCGCGTTGCAGCCTTGGCTGAAGCTGGTGTTGACGTGATTGTAGTGGATACCGCGCACGGGCACTCACAAGGCGTATTAGACCGTGTGACATGGGTCAAAAAACACTTCCCGCACATTGAAGTGATTGGCGGCAACATTGCCACAGCAAGTGCTGCATTAGCATTAGTTGATGCCGGTGCTGATGGTGTTAAAGTGGGTATTGGGCCAGGTTCAATCTGTACCACTCGAATTGTTGCTGGCGTAGGTGTTCCTCAAATCAGTGCTATTGCAAACGTAGCCAAAGCGCTTGAAAAATCAGGCGTGCCGTTTATTGCAGATGGTGGCATTCGTTTCTCTGGTGACATCTCAAAAGCACTTGCAGCTGGCGCTTACAGTGTGATGTTAGGCGGTATGTTTGCTGGTACTGAAGAAGCACCTGGCGAAATTGAGTTATTCCAAGGCCGTTCATATAAGTCATACCGTGGCATGGGCTCTATAGGCGCAATGCAAAAAGGCTCCAGTGACCGTTATTTCCAAGACACCAATAGTGGTGCTGATAAATTAGTGCCAGAAGGCATTGAAGGTCGCGTGCCTTACAAAGGCAGCTCACTTGCAGTGATTCATCAGCTAATGGGCGGTTTACGTGCGTCTATGGGCTATGTAGGCTGTGCAACCATAGACGAAATGCGTAACAAAGCCGAGTTTGTGCAAATCACTTCTGCTGGTATGCGTGAGTCTCACGTGCACGATGTGCAAATTACCAAAGAAGCGCCAAACTACCGCGTTGACTAAAATAACCTTGCTTGAAATACGAGTGGTTTTTAACCACTCGTATTTTTTTAACCTTCTCGATTAAGCACATGCTATGCACTCAAAAATCCTCATTCTAGATTTCGGCTCTCAAGTCACTCAACTTATTGCACGTCGTGTGCGTGAAGCACATGTATATTGCGAAATTCACTCATGCGAAGTGTCAGATGAATTTGTGCGCAACTTTGGTGCTGATGGCGTGATTCTTTCAGGTAGTCATGCAAGTGCTTACGAGGAAGAGTCTGATAGCGCTCCGCAAGCTGTATTTGAGCTTGGCGTACCAGTGTTAGGCATTTGTTACGGCATGCAAACCATGGCGCAGCAACTTGGCGGTAAAGTGGAAGCTGGTCATAAACGTGAATTTGGTTATGCTCAAGTGCGCGCTCGCGGCCACTCTGCACTATTCCACGACATTCAAGACAGCACCAATGCTGAAGGTCATGGCTTCATTGATGTATGGATGAGTCACGGCGATAAAGTCACTGAGCTACCTGCTGGATTTAAAGTGATTGCTAGTAATGATACGACGCCCATTGCAGCCATGGCTGACGAAGCACGTCAGTTCTACGCAGTGCAATTTCACCCAGAAGTGACACACACCAAGCAAGGTCAAGCCATGCTTAACCGCTTTGTGTTAGATATTTGTGGCGCTAAACCTGACTGGATTATGGGTGACTATATTGCGGAAGCTGTCGCTAAAATAAAAGCGCAAGTAGGTGATGAGGAGGTGATTCTAGGTTTATCTGGCGGCGTAGATTCTAGCGTTGCGGCAGCACTTATTCACCGCGCAATTGGCGATCAACTGACTTGTGTATTTGTTGACCACGGCCTACTTCGCCTGAATGAAGGTGATTTGGTGATGGAAATGTTTGCAGGTCGCCTCAATGTTAACGTGATACGTGTAGATGCGGCAGAACAATTCATGGGTCATTTAGCGGGTGTAAGTGACCCAGAAGCTAAACGTAAAATTATCGGCCGTGAATTTGTAGAAGTATTCAAAAATGAAGCAGCTAAACTCAAAGCTGGCACAGGTGGACATAAGGGTGCAACATTCTTAGCGCAAGGCACAATTTACCCTGATGTCATTGAATCTGGTGGCGCTAAATCTAAAAAAGCGGTCACGATTAAAAGCCATCACAACGTGGGGGGCTTGCCTGAACAATTAGGCTTGAAATTACTAGAACCACTACGCGACTTATTTAAAGATGAAGTACGAGAACTGGGGGTAGCGCTTGGCTTGCCAGCTGATATGGTATATCGCCATCCGTTTCCAGGACCAGGTCTAGGCGTACGCATTTTAGGTGAAATCAAACAAAAATTTGCTGATTTACTTCGTCGTGCCGATGCGATTTTTATCGAAGAGTTACGCAATACCAAAGACGAAGCGACAGGCAAAACTTGGTATGAACTGACCAGTCAGGCATTTACTGTGTTCTTACCAGTGAAATCTGTAGGTGTAATGGGCGATGGCCGTACCTATGATTACGTTGTGGCCCTGCGCGCAGTTGTCACTAGCGACTTTATGACAGCACATTGGGCAGAGCTGCCCTATTCACTTTTAGGGCGTGTTTCGAACCGTATCATTAATGAGGTCCGTGGCATTAACCGCGTGGTATATGATGTTTCTGGCAAACCGCCAGCGACGATTGAGTGGGAATAAGGTGAGTCGCGGCTTTGTTAAAGAAGACGATTTAGAAAGAGCTGGTACTGATTTACCTGAACGCAGGGTAAGTGAGTTTCCTAACTATGTTACTCCATTTGGCTTAGCCAAGTTGCAAACTCAAGCCGCTGAATTAGAACAGCAAGAGCTGGCGCTGTTACCCAATAAAGATGATCCTGTAACCCAACAAACTTTAGCGCCTTTAAAACGAGATTTGCGTTATTTAGAGGCGCGTTTAGAAAGTGTGATTTTAATCGATCCAACTTCACAACCTAAAGATACAGTGTTATTTGGCGCCACAGTGAATGTGGAAGATGAAGAAGGCCACCCGCATCACTTTACGATTGTAGGTGAAGATGAAGCTGACATTACATTAAACAAAGTAAGCTGGGTTTCGCCTATTGCAAAGGCATTAATTGGACATAAAATTGGTGAAACCGTGAGTTGGCAGCGACCAGCAGGCAATTTGAATCTAGAGATTCTAGCCATTCATTACCTAGTTAATAATGAGTAAGCTTCTATTAAGAAAGCATATTAAATGAACGTGAATACCGCGATTGAAACACGTCGCTCAGTCAAGAGTTTTGACCCGCACCACAAAATGACCCAAACTGAAATTGATCAGTTAATGTCTTTAGCCATGCTGTCACCTACAGCGTTTAATATTCAAAATTGGCGTTTTGTATTGGTGTCAGATGCCGTGTTGCGTCATCAAATACGTGCAGTGAGTTGGAATCAAGCGCAAGTTGAAGAGGCTTCTTTGCTAATTGTGCTGACAGCAGATTTAAATGCTTGGGCAAAACAACCTGAGCGCTATTGGAAAAATGCTCCTAAAGCGGCTTCTGACATTCTAGTGCCAATGATTGGTCATTATTACCAAAACAATGAGCAACTTCAGCGTGATGAAGGCATGCGCTCTTGCGGCATGGCAGCAATGACGATTATGCTAGCGGCAAAAGAAATGGGCTATGACACCTGCGCTATGGATGGTTTTGACTTTAATGCTGTAGGAAAATTGCTCAACCTACCTACCGATCATACGCCATCCATGTTTGTCGTGGTTGGTAAAGCGTTAAAAGAAGCGCAGCCACGTAGCGGTCAACTAGCCATGAATGAAGTCGTAATTAGCAATACATTTTAGTTTAGAAAATTTATACTTTTAAAAAACGATACTTTTAAGAAATACACTTAAGGATTTAACCGTGTTAATTAGCAACAATATTACCGTGCAATTTGGCGCAAAGCCGCTGTTTGAAAACGTTTCTGTTAAATTTGGCGACAACAATCGCTATGGTTTGATTGGTGCAAATGGTTGTGGAAAATCAACTTACATGAAAGTGTTGGCTGGGGTTTTAACACCCAGCGCAGGCAATATTTCAATAGATAGCCATGAACGTATGGCGTTTTTGAAACAAGACCAATTTGCTTACGAAGATCAGCGTGTACTTGATGTCGTGATGATGGGTCATGAGCAAATGTGGAATGCCAATGTAGAAAAAAATGCCATCTACGCAAACCTAGAAGCCACTGAAGAAGATTACATGCGTGCGGCTGAGTTAGAAGGCGTATTTGCTGAATACGACGGCTACACGGCAGAAGCACGTGCTGGTGAACTGTTAATGGGCGTAGGCATTCCAATTGAACAGCACAATGGATTAATGAGCTCAGTAGCGCCTGGTTGGAAGCTACGTGTTCTACTAGTCCAAGCACTATTTTCTAACCCAGACATTTTGTTATTGGATGAGCCAACCAACAACTTGGATATTAATACGATTCGCTGGTTAGAAGATGTATTGAACAATCGTGACTGCACTATGGTAATTATTTCACATGACCGTCACTTTTTAAATCAAGTGTGTACGCATACTTGCGATATGGATTATGGGAAAATTGCGATGTATCCGGGCAATTATGATGACTATATGGAGGCTAGCACCGCAGCGCGTGCGCAAGCCACCAAAGATAATGATAAAGCCAAGCAGATGGTGGCTGAGTTACAAGACTTTGTGCGCCGCTTCTCTGCCAACGCCTCTAAAGCCAAGCAAGCCACCAGCCGTGCCAAGAAAATCGATAAAATTAAAATCGAAGAATTTAAACCTTCAAGTCGCCAATATCCATTTATTCGCTTTGAATACGATGAACGTGAGAAACTTTATCGCAATGCAGTTGAGTTAAAAAAACTTAGCCATGGATTTGATAAGCCACTATTTAACGATGTGGATATGATGTTTGAAGCAGGCGAAAAAGTAGCCATTATTGGTGAAAATGGTATAGGTAAAACCACATTCTTGCGATGCTTGGCAGGTGATTTACAGCCTAAACATGGTGAAGTGAAATGGGCGGAGAAAGCAAATATCGGCTACTTTGCACAAGATCACGAATACGAATTTGAAGATGGCGAAGACTTGTTTGAGTGGATGACTAAGTTCAGACAAACTGGCGACGACGATCAAGTCGTACGTAGCATGTTAGGCCGCTTGTTATTCGGTGGCGATGACATTAAAAAATCAGTCAAAGTACTCTCTGGTGGTGAAAAAGGCCGTATGCTTTATGGCAAAATGATGCTGGCTAGAACCAACGTCATGCTGATGGATGAACCAACCAACCATATGGACATGGAGTCTATCGAAGCATTAAATACGGCTTTAGACAAATACAAAGGCACCCTATTCTTTGTCAGCCATGACCGCGAATTTGTGAGTTCAATCGCTACGCGCATTATTGAAATTAAAGCCGATGGCATTGTTGATTTTACTGGTAATTACGAAGATTACCTAGCGAGCCAAGGCGTAGAGTAATGCCTAAAGGCCTTATCACAACGCTCTGGATAATCTGGCTCGTTGTGATTTGGTTTTTATCTTTAGTAGCCCATGATATAGCATTTAAAGATGGTGGCATTGAGTGGCTCGCCATTTTACTAGGGATTTTCTGGCTAATTTACTTAGCTGGTTTATGGCTTGAACAGTCACGCATCACCGATACCGCATGGGCTATGCTACTCGCTTATGCAATTGGCTGCATACGCATGCTAGACATGATTCCAAACCAACAGGAATACGCACACTGGTTGCGGGTCATCCCTAAAAGTATTATTGGCGTAGTAGCGCTCGCTTTTATTATAATATTTGTTGGCGTACTGCCCTTAATGGCCAAAAATATCATTGAAACTCACAAAGCAAAAAACCGCGTTTTGGGTCGCGATGATTAAATAGAATTCAATTCATTCATCACGTACTAAATTCATCTAAAAATAGCCTTATAAAATATAAGGCTATTTGATATGTATCAATGCAACCAGAAGCCTTGAGGCGCATATTAACTACTAGAAGCTAACTGATCTAGCTTTGTTAATTTCAGCCGAAGGGATATTCGTCATGCAACTACTAATTAATCTTTTTTCTACGGACTATGGTCTGCAAAGTCTTGCCGTAATCGTGTTTATTCTAGGAATGTGTGTTTGGTTTGCGTTATATTTCAAACGTCACATGGATGAGGATGCTAAAAAAGCTGGCGAATAAGAAAATTTAGCGAGTAGTTATTCTTTATTGCGCATAAAGTCCGCTACGCCATATAACTGCTCAGCTAGGCGCTTCATGAGCAACTCATCATAATCCAATTGATGCATTGCTTTAATCATGCAATACATCCATTGGTCGCGTGCTGATTCATCAATAGGAAATGGCATATGCCGCTTACGCAACATAGGGTGGCCGTAACGCTCAATATAAAGCTGTGGGCCGCCTGTCCAGCCTGTTAAGAACATAAAAAGCTTCTCACGAGTTTCTGTTAAATCTGGCTGGTGCATAGCACGCAACGGAATCACTTTAGGATCGCTGTCCATAATGTCGTAGAAGGTCTCTACTAAATTACGAATGCTCTCGACCCCACTCGCTTCCCCACCTAGCAACTCAAAGAATGTACTTTTATTGCCACCTACTTCGTCTATTTTATCTATCATTTCTACGCTACAAGCTATACGATTTTAGGCTTAACTAGACTAGCTGCCAATTTAGCACGACTTCTTGCCTCATCAGTATCTTTGCCTGTAGCGAGCGCCACACCCATGCGTCTTTTCACAAATGACTCAGGCTTACCGAATAAGCGAATATCGCTACTAGGCACGGCTAACGCTGATTCAACGCCATCAAATGCCAAGCATTTAGTTTCGTGTTGGCCATAAATAACTGCACTGGCTGCAATATCGCGTAAGCTCACGTCAACAGGCAAGCCTAAAATAGCACGTGCGTGTAAATCAAACTCGCTAAAACGCTGGCTAGCCATGGTGACCATACCCGTATCATGCGGGCGTGGACTCACTTCACTGAACCAGACTTTATTGCCTTTTATGAACAGCTCAACACCAAACAAGCCCAGACCGCCTAAACTATCAGTCACGGCTTTTGCAATACGTTGAGATTCTTGCAACGCGCCTGTCGTCATTGCCTGCGGCTGCCAGCTTTCGACGTAATCACCTTTTTCTTGCACATGGCCAATAGGCTCACAGAAATAAGTATTGATTTCACCTTGGGCATTTTTTGCACGAACAGTTAATAAGGTAATTTCGTAATCAAAGTCAATTTGACCTTCAACAATTACTACGCCTTGGTTTACGCGACCACCAGAGGCGGCATAGTCCCAAGCGGCTTTCACCTCACCTGCATTGGTAATACGTGACTGACCTTTGCCAGAGGATGACATGGTCGGTTTAATAAAGCATGGGTAGCCAATGCCTGCATCAATCGCGGCTTGCAACTCAGCTTCACTTCTAGCAAAAGCATAAGGGGAAGTAGGTAAACCAAGCTCTTCCGCGGCTAATCTGCGTATACCTTCACGGTTCATGGTGAGCTGCACGGCTTTTACCGTTGGAATTACAGTGGCAATGCCAGCAGATTCAATATCTGCCAGCGTATTGGTATTAAGCGCCTCAATTTCTGGCACGATTAAATGCGGCTTTTCTAAGGCAATTAAATCTCGCAAGGCTTTATCATCAGTCATATCAATGGTGTAAGCGCGATGTGCCACTTGATGGCCAGGTGCATTTTTATAGCGATCTACCGCAATCACTTCAACTCCTAATCGCTGTAATGCAATAATGACTTCTTTACCTAACTCACCGCTACCGAGCAACATAACGCGAGTGGCATTAGGGCTTAATGGTGTTCCAATTTGCATGACATTTTTCCAGTTTTTGATTGCCTAAATCATACCATGAGGCGGGTGTGCCGTCATTTGGGAATTCGGTATTAGGGATAAAATCTTATTTGAAATAGAGTCAGAAAACCTTGCAAGAACCCACTAGAAATTTATCTGAAATATCTAAAAAACTTCTTCAGTTTTAGCGTTGAGTTGATGTTTTTCTATGCGGTAGCGCATCGTCATACGCGTAATGCCAAGCTTACGTGCCGCTCTCGATACATTATTGTCACTTTCAGCCAATACTTTTAACAAAACAGCTCTCTCAACATCATCTAAGGTGGCTTGTGGATTAAGCATTGTATTTAAGGCGAGCTCATTCGTTTTCAGCAAGGCTCTATTGATAGGCAAAGCCAAGTCAATCTCAGTAATATGGCCTTGATGCGACAAAAGCATGGCGCGACTTATCTGATGACGTAACTCACGCACATTGCCTGGCCAATCATAAGTTTTAATCATGGCGATGGCTTCTGCAGAAAATACAGGCGTCGCTAAACCATATCGCCTTGAGGTTTGCACTGCAAAATGCTGAGCAAGTAAAAGTGTATCTCCTGTTCTTTCACGCAATGGTGGCATGGCAATACTCATCACGTTTAGGCGATAATATAAATCTTGCCTAAAACTCCCTGCAAGCGACATTTCATGCAAATCACGATTAGTTGCAGCAATAAAACGTGCAGGTACAGCACGTTCTTTGGTTGAGCCTATTCTGCGCACCATTCTGCGCTCTAGCACATTGAGCAACTTAGCTTGCAAAGCTAAAGGCAATTCACCAATTTCATCTAAAAAAAGTGTGCCATCTTCCGCAGCCTCAATTAAACCTGGGCGCGTTGCGGTTGCCCCAGTAAATGCACCCTTTTCATGACCAAACAGCTCACTTTCCATTAAGTCTGGTGGTAACGAAGCGCAATCAATATGCACAAATGGTTTATCGTTGTTTTGGGTATTATCCTGGCAAGATAAATGTAGCAGGCGTGCTGCTACATCCTTACCTGTTCCAGTTTCACCGCTAATTAAGACCGTAGGCGGAACGGTGTCAGCCGCTACAAATTGAGCAATGCGCTGAATTTGCGCCTTAACACTTTGCATCGCTGGGCTATCGCCTAATAACTCAACACCATCAATCGCATGGGCATTGCGTTGACGTGAATAATCTAAACTATTACTTTGAATGGCTGAAGCTTCAGCTTTTTGAACAGATAATAATAGCTCTTCTAAATCAATTGGCTTTTTAAGATAATCAATTGCGCCATGCTTAATTGCGTTTACGGCATCGCTAATCTCACCATGCGCCGTCATGACTATCACAGCAATATTTTTAGCGACTAAGTCAGCCAGTAAATCTAAGCCATTGCCATCTGGCAAACGCATATCGAGCAATACGATATCAGGCGAAAACTGTTTGAATATGGTGCGCGCATCTTGTAAACATTCAACATGCGCACACTCATAACCCGCTTTTTGCAATCGGCGCATCACAGCCCTAGCAAACAATACCTCATCTTCAACAATCAATAACTTAGATTGTTGCTTTAACATGACTGAAGCTTGATCAGAGGTGAGATGCGATAATTGCAAAGATTACCTACTTAATCTGCATCTACAGCTGCTGAAGCAGTTTTTGAGCGCCCAAACTCATACGTGACACCAATCCAACCTGCACGTGGTGCTGCTGGCGAGCGGAATTGTTCTGCCGCAAGACCATTGAAAATATTATTACCAAGCACGCCGAATGTCGCATATTGCGTATCAAACACATTATTCACTTTAGCGAATAGTTTCCAACTTTCATTAATGCTGTAATGCGTATCCAGATGAACAACCGCATAACCAGGTACTTTACCGTTTGCATCTTGGTTATTTTCGTCACCACGTGCATATTGGCTTGCAGCCACAACGATATTAGTACCAATGTTCCATGAAGGCGTTACATCATAAGCGGCGCGCAACTTTAGCGTTTGGCGTGCAATACCTGGAATTTTATCGCCTTTAGTCACCTGAATCTGACCAACTCCATCAGCACTGCTACTAGCTGGAGAGCCTACGGTAAAATCTGATTGGTAGGTTGCGTCCACAAAACCATAGTTAGCGGCTAAGGTCAATGCATCGAATTTACCATTTAAACCTAGCTCTAGACCACGACGACGCGTTTCACCCACATTTTGGAAATAACCTGATCCAGAAACGCTACTCGCAATAAACTGAATATCATTACTATTTTCAGCTGTATATAAGCCCATGTTCCAGTTAAGATTACCCGCCAGCTTACCACGCACACCACCCTCCCATGTCTTAGCAAGCACCATCTCTAAATGTGGGTCTGCAGCAAAAGCATTAGGTAACGCACATGGACGATTTTCATCAGCACAACTCAACTCAACGGGAGTAGCTGCGCGCATACCTTCGTTGTAACCACCATAGAAGCCAATATTAGCGTTTGGGTTATAGTTCAGTCCAATAGCTGGATTTAGACGACTATAGCGGTGGCTACCAGATAGATCAGAGTCTACTGGAACTAGAGCGGGATCTGAGCTTACGCCAGATAAGTTAATTTTCGCTACGTTATAACGACCAGAAACGGTTAAATGCAATTTGTCCGTGAAGGAGAATGTATTCGTTGCATATAAACCATAGTAATCATTTTTAGCGTTAAGTCTCACTTGGCCTGCTGATGTCAGTGGAATATCTGTGACGGTTTCATTACCAATTACCCTAGCTTCAAATGAATCACTAGTAAAATCTGTGCGGCCAAAATCAGCGCTCGCACCAACTGTAAACTGGTTTTTATGTCCAGCCAAATCACCTAGCAAGGTCATCTGTAATGCACCGCCAAAACCATCCTGATTAGTAGATGTTGAGATATTGGTTGAGTTACCTACACCTAGACTTTCAGCATTACTGTTAAACCCTGTACTCTTATTTTTACGATAATAAACATTACCTGCAATCAACTTATCATCTGTTAAAAAATGGCTACCTTTTAAATTCACCATAAAAAGTTGATTGCCGATTGAGTCTGGGTAGGTATAGGCTTTATCTGGTTGGTTATAGGTTGATAATGGCACCGCTTGTGTGCCCTCCATCATTGTGTCTGCAAGTGCCACAGATAAATCTAAGTCACTCATGTCATTTTGCCAGCCTACTTTACCAAACACTTGTTTAACATCACTTGAGGAATGCTCACGCCAACCGTTTTCTTTAAAAATATTTCCTGCAATAAAGTAATCAACATTTTTTTCTTTATCTTCACCGCCTGCTTCAAACTCAAAAGCACGACGTGCCCAAGAGCCACCATATACAGTCGCTTTTATGCCTGGAAACTCTGCACCACTTTTAGTATGAACTGCTAGCGCACCACCTAAAGTATTTAGGCCGAATAATGGATTTGAGCCTGGGATTAAATTGATATTAGCAATGGCGTTGGCTGGAATCAGATCCCAGTTCACAATATCGCCAAATACTTCATTCACACGTACGCCATCCATATAAACGGAAAGACCTTGTGGCGTACCTAACAATGGAGAAGCAGTAAATCCACGGAACTGCACATCGGCCTGATAAGGGTTAGCAACACTATTGCTGGTATTGACTGAACCTAGATTGTTATCTAGATATTCTGATAAATCCAATGACTGCTGTTGATCAAATTGTTTCGAAGTGCCGATTTGCACATTAGAAGGCACTTGGCTGATTGGCGTACCAATGCTTGGTAGCGGCGTTGTACCAACCACTTCGATTTTACTCAGCTCTAAGGCTTCAGCCCTATTTTCCGCCATAGCCGTTTGTGGCATTGCATAAGCAGCCAGAATTGCGACCAATATTAATTTTGGTTTCATGTTTTTTTGTTGTAACGAAATTTGCATGGGTTCCCCTAGGTTAGATGTATTTCACCGCGTTTAATAAGCAAAATACATTCCTAGCATTTAAATTTTAAAAATACTTAATATAATCAATAAGTAAAGATTAAGGTTAAGTTAATATAAAAATTGTACACTTAAAAATTGGTTACATACAACCAATTAATGGTTGTTAACAGCCAATTAACGGCTGTTAACAACCATATTTATCAAATGCTATTGAGTAACTGCCGAGCAGGAACGTTCAAGAATCCGCGCAAACCTAACCAAGCGGCGAGCGGAATAATGATTGCAGCAGTGAGCGTGATGATTAACGCAAGCGCTGCATTGAATTGGAATGGAATATTCAACACTTGCACGCTAATGTAATACGCCAATAGATTAGCGGCTATGGTCGCAATCAGTGCTGAAACTATGCCAATTAAAGAAAATTCTGCTGCATAGGCAACGCTCACTTGACGTCTTGAAGCGCCAAATACGCGCATGAGTGTTGCTTCAGCCACACGCTCTTCTCGTGTGGCTATTAGTGCGGCATAGAGCACTGCCAAGCCCGCCAGCAAACTAAAACTAAATACATATTCAATTGTACTGCTCATTTTTTGCATAATGTCACGCACTTGTTGCATTAATGCGGCTACATCAATCACTGTTAGGTTAGGGTTGCTTCGTATCAGCTGGTTCATTGCAGCATCCGCACCTGTAGGTAGATGAAAGCTACTAATATAGTTTGCAGAATACTGTTCCAAAACACCGGGTGGTGTTACTGCGAAAAAGTTTGCACGCATAGTATCCCACTCTACTTTTCTAAGACTGGTAACCGTCAACGTCAGTGGTTCTCCCGCAACATCAAATACGAGCTTATCGCCCAATTTAATATCTAATGTTTTTGCCAAATCTTGCTCTATCGACAAATATGGTTTTCCGTATTCTTCAGGTGTCCACCAACGTCCTGAAAGCAGTTTATTGTCACTTTGCATTTGCGCAGCCCAAGACAAATTAAACTCACGTTCAGCTAGACGTTTAGCACGCTCATCTTGCCATTGTGTCGCGCTCACTTCTTTACCATTTTTGCTAATCAAACGGCCACGCACCATAGGAAATATACTTCCACCTTTGATTTTCTGCTGATCAAAAAACTGTTTAATGCCTTCAATTTGCGTTGGCTGAATATTTATAATGAAGCGATTTGGCGCATCAACTGGCAACGATGCCTGCCAGTTACGAATTAAGTCATTACGAATAAGTGCTAATAACATCAGCACCATTAGGCCCATGCTAAAACCTATCATTTGCACTGCAGATAAGCCAAATCTTCGCTTAAGCCCAATTACACCTAGTTTCATGTCATTTAAAATCCGACTTTTCGGCGTGAGCATTAACAATCGGTTAGCCAAGGTTACAAACACATATGAAAATCCAACAATCGCAACACCAATCAGCGTTAAGGCTAATATGGTTGAACCTGCTAATTTCACATCGGCTGCTTGCAAAAAAATCATAATGCAGATGACTAATACCGCAGGTAGAAATTTGGCTTGGGCAGAAGTTGGCTGAGCTAGCGTTTCACGTCTTAAAATATTCATTGCAGTTAGATTACGCATTTGCCAAGCGTGAGGAACCACCACCGCAAACATCATTGCGATGCTCGCAACCATCGCTGTAAAAATAGGCGTGACTGATGCAGGCGGCAGTGTTTCTAAAAACAAACTGCCCGCTAATTTACCTAAACCAAACTGTGCGATAAAGCCCAACGCCACGCCAAGCAACGCACTAAAAAAAGCAATCAAAATAGTTTGTATGGTTAGCACTTGCAATACCGTTCTTTTTGATGCGCCAAAACAGCGCATTAAGGCAAAGGTATCAAGACTCTGTTTGATATAGGGCAAGCTGGAAAGTAGCATAGCGACCATGGCTAGAATCACGCTGACCATGGAGGATAAACCTAAAAACTGCTGAGCTTTATCTAAGGCAGATTTAATCTCTGGCCGCGCATTTCGTACATCTTGAATTTTTTCGCCACGGCTTAATGTTGGCTCTGTTTGTGCAAAATATTGATTTATTTTTTGCGGGCTTGCTGCAAGTAGCAACTGATACTTCACTCGACTACCATATTGAATCAGCTTAGTCGAAGGTAAGTCAGCCGCATTCATCATCAGTCGCGGTGCAAAACCAAACATATCGCCACCACGTGATGGCTCACGAATCAATATTGCACTCACAAGCAATTTACGCTCACCTACTTCTACAACATCCCCCACTTTAATATTGAGTAAGTTGGCTAGTCTTGGCTCTAGCCAAGCCTCACCAGGCCTAGGTGCGGCTTTAATGAGCTGGCCAGCATCCGAAGTGTTCTTACCGATAGTTAAGCTGCCTCTTAGTGGAAAATTCTGTTCTACCGCTTTAATTTCAGAAAGCTGATTGGCATCGCCAAATACCACCATGCTGGCGAATTCATAGGTCTTAACAATAGCCATATTTTGTTGTCTGGCGCGTTGCAGAAAAGTTTCTGGAATAGCATGATCAGAGTTGACCGCGATATCGCCACCCAATAACAGCCCGCCCTGCTGGTTTAATGCGGTTTCTACCCGTTGCGTGAAAAAACCAATGGCAGAAATTGCAGTCACTGCTATCACTAAAGAAAAAACTAAAACTCTAAGCGCACCAGAGCGCCACAAGCTTTTGGTTTGCGTCCAAGCTAACCTAAAACTTAAACTCATGCTGCAACCAAATCTTTAAGCTCAGTCAATACGCCACTTTCAAGCCTCAGCTGGCGCTGGCATCGATTAGCCAAATCACTATCATGCGTCACCAACACTAAAGTTGTGCCAGCCTCAACATTCATTTGAAACAACAATTCAATAATGACTTGCCCAGTGGCCTTATCTAAATTACCTGTGGGTTCATCTGCAAACAAAATGGCTGGCTGCGTGGCAAAGGCTCTTGCAATTGCAACACGCTGCTGCTCGCCACCAGAAAGCTGTTTAGGGTAATGCTGCACACGTTCACTCAAGCCCACCTTAGCTAAGGCTTCTAGGCTGAGTTCTTTTGCGTTTGGCTGGGCTTTTAACTGCAAGGGCAACATGACATTTTCTAAAGCGGTTAAAGAAGGCAGTAGCTGAAATGACTGAAATACGAAGCCCATACTGCTGGCACGCACTGCCGCCCTACCATCTTCATCCAAGCTACTAAATACATTGTCTTGAATTTGAACACTTCCACTGCTTGGAATGTCCAGCCCTGCAAGCAAGCTTAATAGTGTAGATTTACCAGAACCTGAGCTGCCAACGATAGCGACTTGCTCGCCATTAAAAATGGATAAATTTAAATCCCTTAAAACCTGAATATGGTTATCATGACTAATAAATTCGTAACTTAAATTTCGCGCTTGAATGATGCTTACTTTTATTGCTGGAGGTTGTTGCATTAATGTTTTTCCGATTATTGTTAGTAATTAGTCTACTAGGTCTTAATTTCGTTGCATGTGCAAATCAAGCTTTTGCAGGAAGTTCCAAAATATTGGTGTATGGCGATAGCTTATCAGCCTCATATGGAGTGGCAAAAGAACAAGGCTGGGTAGCATTTTTACAAAAAAAACTAATCACCCTTCACTATCAATATGATGTCATCAACGCCAGCATAAGTGGTGAAACTACTAGCGGCGGTTTAACTAGATTTGCAAACACTTTAGCTAAAACTAAACCTAGCATTGTTATTTTAGAACTAGGTGCAAATGACGGCCTGCGTGGCTTACCAGTTAAAGACATGGCTAGCAACTTAAGCAACATGATTACTCAAAGTAAAAAAGCTAATGTAAAAGTGCTTCTAGTTGGTATGCAAATACCGCCTAATTATGGGCCAAAATACACACAATCATTCCGCAAAACTTATCTACAGTTAAGCCAACAACACAAAGTATCACTAGTGCCCTTTATGCTAGAAAATATCGCTGCCAAACCTAACTTAATTCAAGAGGATGGCTTACATCCCAATGCAGCAGGGCAACCGATGATGTTAGATAATATATGGCCTATATTGCAGTTAATGCTTAAAAAGCAAGCCCCTTAAACAGCTTTATTCTGCCAAGTAATTTCTAAGCCCTGCTCGCCTTCAGAAGCTTGTAACTCATGTGCAATACCAATATTCGGCACTAAAGCTAAGGTATCATGCCAATAAATCAGCGGTAAATGCTCACGTTGCCATGGTGGAATATTAGCTTCTTGCAGTAGATGCTTGAGCGTTCGAGTCGGCCTTAGTACATCTGGCTTAAAGCGCTCACCACCATGTCGGTTGGTGATTCGTAACTTGGTCATGCCATGCTTGAGTGCTAAACCTGAGCCTACCACTTGCTTGAAATGTAACTGGCCACCGTTGGGTAAGTTTAGATACGGCTCGCCATTCCAAGTCATATCAAAAGCTTCCACATCGCGCTCTACACATAAATAGGCGCGTTCTTGATAGCGTTTTAAAATTAGATGCTGTAACTGAATGTTAATTTTCGCATCTGGTTTAGCATTGAATAATTGTTGAATAATTTCATTCAAGTGCTCGGAGGGTGGCATGGCAAGTTGGTGCTGTGAAAACCACCAACGTAGTAAATTCTTGGCACGCGGAAGGTCTAAAGCCATTAAGCCTTGTAAACATAGGCTGTTGTTTTGCAATAAATATTCGGCATCAATTTTCGCTAAAGTATCGAGCAAATTACTTGCTTCAGCTAAGTGCGAGGCAGTTCGCGCTAGCACTGATTTAACTGATGGATAACGAGTTGATAGCACGGGCATGACATCATGCCTTATAAAGTTGCGCTCATATTGTGTATTGTCGTTGCTCTCGTCATCGCACCACGTAATATTGTGTTGCACTGCATGTGCGAGCAACGTTTGGCGCGAGACATCAAGCAAGGGGCGCATTAAGCGCCTAGATTCATCTATTGACGCCATAGAAGCTAAGCCCTTCACACCAGCACCTCTAAACAATTGTAAAAGCAACGTTTCAGCTTGGTCATCTTGGTGATGCGCCGTGACAATAAAATCTGGTGCAATTTCATTATGCTTAAAATCAAACAAAGCACTATAGCGTAACCGTCTTGCAGCGGCTTCAATACCTAGCTTGGAATTTATATCTACTTGAACTCGCGCAATTTCGATCGGTACATTCAGCAGCTTACATTGCTGCGTACAAAAGTCTGCCCAAGCATCGGCATTTTGGCTCAAACCATGATGCACATGCATGGCGTGCAATTCGAAAGGGATAGTTTGTTTGACTGCTGCAAGTAGATGTAGCAACACGGAGGAATCTAAACCACCACTTAAGGCCAACAGCACACGCAGTGTTGGCCTTAAGTGACGACTTAAAAAGTGATTGAGTTGTAAAAGTAAAGGGTCAGTTACAAGGCCTGCAGCCTTCTTGCTATTTTTCAGCGACTTCTTTGTATTTGCCATAGCCCATTAAGCGCTCATAGCGGCTAACCAGTAAAGTTTTAATTGATTTAGGCTTTAATTTTGCAAGCTCTTCTTTAAGTGCAACACGCAAAGATTCCATCACCACTTCGGGTGCGCGATGTGAACCGCCCAATGGCTCAGGCACAATGCGGTCTATCAAACCTAGTGTTTTAAGACGCGGTGCAGTAATAGCAAGAGATTCTGCAGCAATTGAGGCCTTATCTGCACTCTTATACAGAATAGAAGCGCAACCCTCAGGTGAAATAACAGAGTAAGTACCGTATTGCAACATTAATAATTGGTCGACCACGCCTAGCGCAAGAGCACCGCCAGAGCCACCCTCACCAATAATCACACCAATGATAGGTGTTTCAAGTTCAGCCATCACATACAGATTACGTGCAATCGCCTCAGATTGACCACGCTCTTCTGCACCAATGCCAGGATACGCACCTGGGGTATCAATCAAAGTAATAATAGGAATATGGAATTTTTCAGCCAAGCGGAATAAACGTAACGCTTTACGATAACCCTCTGGGCGCGGCATACCAAAGTTGCGGTATTGGCGTTCTTTAACATCACGACCTTTTTGGTGGCCTATAACCATCACTGGTTGACCTTCAAACCTTGCTAACCCACCTACAATTGCAGGATCGTCCGCATAAGCACGGTCACCATGCAACTCTTCAAAGTCAGTAAATATAGCCTTGATATAGTCCAAAGTATAAGGACGCTGTGGGTGGCGTGCCAACTGCGAAATTTGCCAAGCAGTTAAATTGCCATAAATATCTTCAGATAGTTTTTTATTTTTCTTTTCTAATGCAACAAGCTCTTTAGAGATATCTAAAGCGTCATTGTCATCATGTGCAGCTTGCAAGCCCTCTATTCTAGCTTCAAGTTCTGCAATAGGCTGCTCAAAATCTAAATAACTTGTTTTCATGCGGTTCGCTTTTTCTCAAAAATCATTAGTTTAATTATATAGGATTTTTATGTTTTCTCGACTTAACCATGCAGTTAAACCTGCAATCAGCTCGTCATGTAAATCCACTCGCCAGTCATTGCCTAGCATTAACTCAACTTTACTAGTTTTATTGTGGTACTCAACTTTAACCGCGCAACCACGCACTTCGTCAGAACCATTTTTGCAATAAGGCTTCAGCAATGTCTTTAGTTTGTTAGCATCTGCTTGGCCGTTACAGGTTATTTTCAAAAAG
>JBBQLN010000036.1:0-25868 GCA_038327905.1 Burkholderiales bacterium | reverse complement strand
GATGACTCTCTCCATTTTCTCAGTAGAGGAAAAGCTGAACGTTGTTGTGTCATAAAGCGGGGTGTTAGGGGAGCCAAATCCATCACTATTCAAGCCATTATGAATGCAGCGCGTAGAAAACTTAAAATCTGTTTTGGTCATAATAGTGATCAGATTCATTCAGAAAATATTAATAATAATTCATGAGCAGACACTAAATGAGAGTGTTCAACTGGTGGATACCGCGCGTTATTTCTATAAAAAGTATGTGGTGTTAACAACTCAAAAAAGAGCCTGAATTTAATACAAGGATTAATAATCTCTCATCTGAGATTATTTCCGATTAATTCCCGCGCAACTTTCGCGCTTGTTGTGCAACCTCAGAAGCAATATGGTCTGCCTGCTCCTGATCGTAATCCGCATGGTAGCGTTTCTTTACACCTTGCTCATGTAGTTGCAAATGATAGTCAGGTGTTTTTCCTCGTTCTGATAAACAGTGTAACGAGCAGGCCAATGGGCAACCGTCAAGCGCTAGAATTGGTCGCCCAGAGCGAGCAATATTCACTAGATGCGGAACGTTTCCACCCACGCCAGAAATACAAGACATTTCTGCTTCTCCATCACGATCAAGCTTGAGTGCAATATAATTTGCGGTCTGTGCAACGCTTGAACAGCCAGAAAAAGAATACACTAAGGGCAATTTACGATAATTCTGTTGTAGAGTCATGACGTTCCTTTCTTATCTGTGTCTTAGGCTTTAAAAGCGCAAATCAAATGATGCTAAGCGTCGATTTCTTAGCGATGCTAGTGATCAAGCACTGTTCATCTTTGTAAGATAATAATAGTCGCCTGTTTACTCCAAGGAGCTGGTGGCTGGTGGCTTTGAATGAAAGAGAATTTGCGTCAACGGTTCTTGCTGATGCAGCAAATCGGCCAAGGTGTACTTCTCCAAAACATTAAACAATGCTAATTGTGCCTCTCGTAATATTCCCATCAACTTACATGCCGGCTGTATACAACAATCACTTTTACCATCCATACAGGGTAAAAGACTTGGCTCACCTTCAGAGTCTCGTATCATTGCGCCTAGGTTGACCGTTTTAGGATCTCGTGCCAAACGTAAACCACCGCCTTTGCCGCGAACGGTTTCTACATAACCACGCACAGCTAACTGGTGTACTACCTTAGTCAGATGGTTTTCAGAAATGCTATAGGCCTGTGCAATTTCTGAAATGGTAGCTAGTTGGCCTTGTTTTAGGCCCAAGTACATCATCACTCGCATGGAGTAATCTGAAAACGTAGTGAGGTGCATAAACGCGGTCTATTCTAAAGATGTATTAATAATATTGATTATACAAAAACGCTGTGCTATATTTAAGATGTATATTATATGAATCTTAAATAATGTCTATGAAAACTTGTACAGAATTGCTATCACAACAAGAGCAAATTATTTGTGATGCCCTGATGAAAGTGATTGATCCTGAGGCTGGTGAGAACATTGTAGATTTAGGATTAGTCTACGGCATTGAGGTTGAAGGCCATGTCGTGACAGTGTTGCTAACCATGACTAGCGCAGCATGTCCGATGGGCGAGATGCTTTTAGATGATATTAACTCCACTCTAGCTAAGCTGTTGCCTGAAGAAATGAGTATTGAAATTAATTTAGTGTGGGAACCACCCTGGAATCCAGACATGATGTCTGCAGAAGCAAAGCAACGTTTAGGTTGGGATTAACATCCTATTTTCTACGCCAATTGAGTGAGTAGCCATGCACAATACAAGTAAAAAAATCATCGTAGATGTATTTTTTGTAATTAATATCGACTATCGCACCTGATTAACAACACCGCATGAATCGTAACCTTTCAGGGCAATATCGTATCCCGATGCTAATAATAGGTTTTATCAGCCTTGTCTTTGGTGTTGGCAGCGGTTTGTTGCGGATGGGCTGGAATTTTCCTTTACCATCAGCCAACCTAGTAGCATTTCACGGCCCGCTGATGGTGTGCGGCTTTTTAGGCACAGTTATTTCCTTAGAGCGTGCTGTTGCCATTGGCCAACGCTGGGCTTATTTGGGCCCAGTGCTTGCGGCATTGGGGGGCTTAATAATCATCGCAGGATTTCCTTGGTTTATTGGAGCGGGGTTAATCACGGCGGCAAGCATCATACTTAGTGTGGCCTCAGTTATTATTTTTCTGCGCCAACGCACGCTGTTCATTCTAATACTATTGCTCGGAAGTCTATCTTGGCTGCTCGGCAATCTACTCTGGCTTACTGGCTTTAATATTCCGCAAGTAGCGCCTTGGTGGATAGGCTTTCTGGTGTTGACAATTGCTGGTGAACGGCTTGAGCTATCACGTTTGATGCCACCATCTCCCAATAGCATCATCGTATTTGTTGTCATCATTGTTTTACTACTGATAGGCGCAGCTTTAGCAACGCTTTCAAGCGGCTGGAATGTACAGGTACTTTCGGCAGCCTTGCTTGCGCTATCTTTGTGGCTGTTGCGACAGGATGTGGCACGTCACACAATAAAGCAACAGGGATTAACTCGCTTCATGGCGGCTTGCCTACTGTTGGGCTATGTCTGGCTTCTAGTTGGCGGGCTAATCGGGGCGTTTTCTCAATACCTGATGCCAGGCTCAAGTTACGATGCTTTTCTGCATACTGTGTTGATTGGCTTCGTGTTCTCCATGATTTTTGGTCACGCTCCCATCATTTTTCCAGCGGTAGCAAAAGTTAGAGTCCCTTATCATCCGACGTTCTATCTACCTCTCATCGTATTGCACGCCTCACTCATCATACGAGTTGTTGGTGACTTACTACCTATCGCACATTGCCGCAGTGCTGGTGGAGCGCTCAACGCTGTGGCACTAGTGCTGTTTATATTGATTACTGCCACCTCGGTTATCCGTGGAAAGTACAAAAGATTGCCCGAACGATAACTTCTATTTTTTCAACCCATCTTAAGCTAAAAAAGGAATAATCATGTCATTATCTCATCTCCATCTAAGTCCAGAACAGATCTATCCATTCGATGCGCGCGGCGTAGCAAAACGTTTTCGCCACGCAGCCATTTTCGGCGCGCTCGATGCATTGAATAGCGGAGAAACTATGCGTTTTGTCAACGACCACGACCCATTACCATTGCTGAATCAGCTTGAGCAACGCTATGGTGCGGCTGTTACGATTCATTATCTACAGCGAGAGACAGGTCAAATTGTAATCGACTTCGTTCGTACCTAGTCCAGAGGGTTTCGCCCTTGCTGCCATTTCAGGTCGCAATTGTTCTGCTCACATTCATCACCGCCTCCCTGCTCGCTGTAATGGGCAGGAGTGCGGCGATTGTGAGCTATCACATTATTTTCGCTATGGGTATCGTGCCCTTGATTTTGAGTGCGATGGTGTACTTCGTGCCAGTGCTAACACGCAGTAGAAATCCTAGTCGTATAGTAGTGATGTTACCTATGGTCGCCTTGGTTGGCGGAATGATGTTAACCAGTCACTTTGCATTCCCTCAAACAATACCACATGGGCAATATTTTGGCACAGTGACCATCATCATCGTTACGGCATCTCTAGGATATTGGTCATACCGCACTGGTAGAAAAACAATTGGCAAGCCGCACCCATGCCTAAACTGGTATCTAGCAGCCATAGCATGCCTGCTCTTAGCACTCACCGCCGTTCTGATGTCTTACTTAATTCCAAGTCAGCGTGCTGAGTTGCGCCTATTGCACCTGCACCTAAACACTCTAGGCTTCATCGGCATCACGGCTCTCGGCACGTTACAAGTTCTGCTGCCCACAACCACCCAACATGCCGATCCCTCGGTAACTGGACGCATGCGCCTACATCTTAAATGGATGGTAGCTGGAACCTTTCTCATTGCATGCGGTGCTGCTTGGCACTCTAGCCTTGGCTGGATCGGATTAGCACTGCTGGCAATTCCAATTGTTGGCATATTAAAGTCGTGGCTACCACTTTATTCAAGAGATATATTTACCCTGAACGGCGCCACCCCAGCGCTTGCTGCCGCCTTATGTGGTTATGCCGTAACCCTGTTGCTGGGCACAGCCCACGGCTACCATTTTCCCTCCTTCAATCCTGTTGCGGTTTTCATCATCGCGTTTCTTATGCCATTGGTAACAGGCACAATCAGCTATTTACTTCCGCTTTGGTTGAAACCAGGTCAGCAAACTGCTTGGCATCAAGACGCTAGAAAGCACTTAGGGTTTGTAAGTGGCTTACGTGCTTTTACTCTGCTTGTGGGAGGAGTGAGCGCAGGCCTAGGCTACAGATTCGGCTGGGTTCTGGCAGTAATTGCCGTTGTCGTTTTTCTTGCACAGGTATTGTTGATGTTCATTATGATTAGAACTTCTAACTACTCATCACAAGCCACTGTTATTAATCGCAATAATGCAAAAAGTTAAAAAATTTAACTTCGTATCAAAAATTATTTCATTTTCATTTACTCGAAATACATCAGCCCTATGTGCCTTGCTGATCAGTTGGAACAAGGTGCATCTTAAGTACAGCATAATATTGAGAGTGAGAAGTTGCTCAGCAAAAGTCACTTAGCTGCTATTTGTATATAGAATAGACCATTAACTTCAGTAGTGGATTGAGAATCACATGAATAAAAATCGCTTACTAAGCTACGAGTGGGATGCCATCGCAGGGATCCTAGCTGCTGTAGTCGCTATTGTGCTGCACTTTTTGCATGTTATAGACGAACATATCATTTTGCCTGTCGTACTTACCCTCATGGCACTCTTGTTTATCAACTTCATGCGACACACTAGGAATAATGAGCAAACTGCAGAGCAGGTAGAGTACATTCGCAATATGGTGACAAAGATTAGCTCATCATTAGCAACCCCAGATATTGTACTCATTGTGCCGCGTCAACTACATACAGCGAATGAGCAATTCATACACAATATGCGTGGTGAGGCGACGCTATTTAACGTTTGTCTTTCGATGTACCGAACGCAAGCACTTTTTGATGCGCTACTGCGCCCTATCATGGATAACCCCCAAGTCACGAGTGTTCAGTTCATTATTGACGCCAGTCAGAAAGCATTATGGCAAAAAGATATCCTGCCAAAAATTAGTAATAGTAATGCTGCACATAAAGTGAAGGAGCCACGTTGGTGTAGCTTGGAAAAGAACTTATCTTTTATTTTAGCTGACACTCAGCCAGACGGTCCCGCAGAGGCGCTACTAAGTTTCTGGGGAGAGCCATTCATGTCGCAGTCTACTGAGCGAAATGTGCCGCGCTATATTCTTCATGTTCAAGCGCATTCCGAATTACTCACTCAGCTTGTGGAGCTAGATCGAAACTGCCATCTACATCAAGCCAGCGATTGAAATACTGCTTCTTGTAAATTAAATATAAAACTAAATCAGCGCGGCTTATTTTTCTTAATATGAAATTAGAAGTTAAATTGCACATCATAATTAATAGATTGTGAAATTTTATGCTGGCTATTAACTAGTTTAGTTTGTCATTAAAAGACCCTTGGCTTTACTTAAAGCGCCTGAATGATCCCGTCACCACACCCCAGATTTCAAACTGCATTGCTTCTTTGATTTCTATGGGGTTAAAAGCAGGATTAGCAGGTAAAAGTCTCGGCATTCCATTCTTAGCTTTACCTAAAGTCTTGATGGTAAATTCACCATCTACCATCGCCATTACAATATCGCCAATACTGGCTTGCTTAGAGCGGTCAACCACAGCCTTATCACCACTGAGCAATCCTGCATTAATCATGGATTCACCTTGTATGGTGACAAAGAAAGTAGCATCTTCTTGGTCTATGAGATATTCATTGGCATCTAGGCGCTTATCTACATGGTCATCCGCTGGTGATGGTAAGCCAGCAGGTACTTTAGAGCCAAACATAGGTAGATAGAGCGATTTGGTAGCGAGTGCAGGCTGCAGTATCTGGCTGACTGGATCGAGTCCATCTAATTGATGCTTACGTTGATAGGCTGCTAGGAAGTCACTGATCACAACTTTTTGGCTGCTAGGGATACGGAGTACTTCGGTAGATTCACCAAACTTGCCAGTACCTACTTTTCGGCCTGCACCTAAACGCAAGCCACCGCTTTTTTTATCTGAACTATTGGATTGATGATTACTCATTTGATTATTGTAACAATAATAATCAGTTTTACGCGCTCTACTGGTAAAATATATATCTGCTGATACACTGAGCCAATAAGTGGTGGTACTCAATATATAGGTCAACAAAACAAAGTATGGTCGCCTCATAACTCTATTAGATAAGGCCTTTCAATATTAGTAGTAATTGTTCATACTTTATTTCAGTTTTCAACGTAATTTTATTATTTAAGGCAGAAACAAATTGATTAAATTATTACCCGCATATATCACGATTATCGTAGTGATGTTCGTTTTGGATCTGGTTTGGTTGAGTATGTTGGCTGAGCCGCTTTATCACACTGGCATAGGACATTTGATGGCCGCTAAACCTAATCTAATGTTTGCAAGTTTGTTTTACCTTGTTTACTCATTAGGACTTATGCGTTTTGCTGTAATCCCCAATACTGCCACAAAAGGAATAAAAAGTACTTTTATAGCCGGCGCTATATTTGGATTTTTCATATATGCAAGCTACGACTTAACCAATTTAGCGCTGCTGAAAGACTGGCCACTCAGTCTATCCATGATTGATATTACTTGGGGCACCTTACTAAGCGGCGTTAGCGCATCGGCTAGTAAGGTAGTTTTAAATAAATTGAGCGAATTTAAGTAGCTAGTTGAGGCTTTGAATAATAAGCGTGCTTTTATTCTTAATAGTGATCCTTGCCATTTTATTTTGATAATTTTTAGCCTTCACTTAGAAACACAGGTTCGCCTCAATCAATATCAAACACTCTAATCTGGAAAGCCTACTTTCATAATCAGGCAGAGTCCGTCTCCTTAGCTAAAAGTAGGGGATAGTTTTAACGACTTTATATTTAAATGGAAATAAATATAAATTTCTTTAAAAAAAATGTAAGGGAGCAACTTCATTTTCGACTAATAAGTACATTTACCAACTCGGGGTTCTTTATGAAAAATTTTCTTAGATCATTACTATTTGCATCCAACCTTATACTTGCCGGAACAGCCATTGCAGAGCCTACTGCTTTCACTCAGTTAAACTTTAACCAGTTACAAAAAGAGGGTAAGTCGATATTAGTCGAAGTGCATGCGCCATGGTGCCCTACTTGTCGTGCGCAAGCACCTATTGTTGATATGCTGCTCAAGAATAACGAATATCAATCTATCAATGTATTACGTGTAGATTTTGATAGCCAAAAAGATGCTTTAAAAGCATTTAATGTAAGCAAACAAAGCACATTAATTGTTTACAAAGGTTCAAAAGAAATGGGGCGAAGCACTGGTGATACAGCTTCAGCAAGCATAGAGAGTTTAATTAAGAAAGCTTTATAAATAGCTAGGTAATAATTGTCTAGACAAATGGATTACTGATCATGATTACTAATTTTGGTGTTTATGGGCTGAGTTTCCTCGCAGGAATCCTGTCTATCTTATCCCCTTGTGTTTTACCGCTGGTGCCTATTATTGTGGGGTCAGCACTGAATACACATAAATATGGTCCTTATGCGTTAGCCATTGGTTTAGCTATTTCTTTTACGATTGTTGGCGTTTTTATTGCCACAATAGGTGCCTCTATTGGCATTAACCAAGAGGTATTTAGAACGATTGCAGCACTACTTTTAATAAGCTTTGGCATTGTATTGCTTTCTGCCACGTTGCAAGAAAAGTTTGCTAGCGCAACGGCAGGCATTAGCGGATCGGGCAATAATTTACTAAGCAAAATATCGACTGACTCGCTCTCTGGTCAATTTATCTTGGGATTATTGTTAGGTGTTGTATGGAGCCCATGTGCAGGTCCCATTCTAGGAGCAGCCATCACTTTAGCAAGCCAAGGTGCTGACTTATTGCACGTGACGTTTGTGATGGCGTTATTTGGCCTCGGGGCTGGCTTACCACTGATTATACTCGGTTCACTTTCAAGACAAGTGATGATGAACGTAAGAGGAAAATTATTTGCTGCAGGTAAAATTGGTAAACGTATTCTGGGTATTATTTTATTGTTGGTCGGCTTGCTTATTATTTCTGGAGTGGATAAACGCTTTGAAACACTCATAGTCACGCATTCACCTGATTGGTTAATTTCTATTACAACGCGATACTAAATTGATGATTGTTTTTCATCCAGACAGTGACTAAGGATAAGATTTTGCCTGATGAGATTGATTTTGTAACGTCTGTTCTAATTTCCTTTAAGGCTACCTGTGCTTGCCTCAATGCCTGCTGAGGCAAAGAGCTCGCAAGTACATGTCAGAAAATTATGTGGGCTTCCCATAATATCGCAGGCGCTTATTAGCTTCCGTCTTGTAACTTTTCAAATATTAATGAGCTCATTTAACTAAGAAATGAGTTTTAATTAACGACTTCAATTGTCTAGAACAATTGCATCTATTATTTGAACCATTTAGCCACTAGCACTCTCATAGTAAGAGTGCTAAAATAATAACTATTGGAGGAAATAAATTCAATGAGTAACGCATTAACATTACCAGTATTAACCGCAGCAGATAGCTTAGAGCACTATTCTAGAGCGATAAAAGCGTATCCTATTCTTACAGCAGAAGAGGAATACTCCCTTGCCGTAAAATTTAGAGCAAATGATGATCTAGAAGCTGCGCGTCAATTAATTGTGTCGCATTTACGGCTAGTGGCCAGCATCGCGCGTGGCTACAATGGCTACGGGTTGCCGCAGCAAGATTTAATTCAAGAAGGCAATATCGGCCTAATGAAAGCGGTAAAGCGTTTTGACCCAGAGCGCGGTGTGCGCTTGGTGTCATTTGCTATGCATTGGATTAAAGCTGAAATGCACGAATATATTGTGCGTAACTGGCGTATGGTAAAAGTTGCTACAACCAAAGCGCAACGTAAATTGTTTTTTAATTTACGGAGCATGAAAACTGGTTTAAACAGCTTACAGCCTGCTGAAGTGGCCCATATCGCTAAAGAACTAAATGTTAAGCCTGAAGAAGTGCTAGAGATGGAAGCGCGCTTGAATGGTCATGAAATTTCACTAGAAGCGAATATTGATGATGATAGCGACGAGCAATACAGCCCGATTGCTTACCTGCCTGATGAAGGTTTAGAGCCACTAGAAGCTTTACAGTCTAAACAGATTGAAATAGCCGAAACCACAGGCTTAGCAAACGCGCTTCAAAATCTAGACGACAGGAGTCGTCGTGTAGTAGAAGCGCGCTGGTTACAAGAGTCAGGCGGTAAAACTTTACATGAATTGGCTGATGAATTTGGCATTTCTGCTGAACGTATTCGCCAAATTGAGCAAAAAGCGATGCAGAAAATGAAAACTTCAATGCTGGCTAGTCGCTAATATTAAGCTAGCGCTTAATCAAATAAAAAAGGCTGCAACGCAGCCTTTTTTATTTGAACCAACTTAATATTAGGCAGCTATTTCGTGTTCAACAGGCTCGAAAGCTAATGCATTGCTCATGTGCATACGCAATATTTTCAAGTCATCTAATTGCGCTTGAATGCTCTTCTCAATTGCCTCCAACTCTAAAATACGGTCTTCTAACGTGTCCGTCGCTTTATAAATACGTTTGATACTTTCCAAACGACGACGCAATTGCAATTGATGCTCACGCACTTGTGATTCCATTGGTGAAATGACCGCTTTAAGCCAATTTTCAATGTCACGATTTGCCACTTCAAACACATGAATGACTCGGCTAGCCAATGTCTCAAAGAACTTGCTAGTCAGCGTCATTTTCTCATTAGCAATCATGTTAAAAGCTGTATTGAATTGCTCTTTATACGCGCGCTCTAATTTTGCCAATTCTTTTTGATAACGCAATGTGGAGAACGCTGGCGGGTCGGATTTTCGTAGACCGTGTTCTTTAGAAAATTTCTCGTACATCACATCCATCATTTTCTTAATTTCATCAATTTGTTTATCCGATGAAATTAAACGCGTTTTCAATTCGCTAAAAAAGTTATCCATCGCCACACGGATAGTTTTAGTGAAGCTTGCATCCTGCATAGTTTCACGTGTTGTATGTACATGTACTTTAAGTGCCTCCATACCCAAAAGCGTGAATAGCCGATTGGTATGCTGAGAGAAAATGCTGCGTAAGGCTTGAAAACGCTGCAAACCTTTTTCAAAGTTCTCTTTATCCACTTTGACCTTGTTCATCATGTGTTCAACAACATCTTCATTCTTGCCACGTAAACCACGCAATTCAAGCAACTGGTCATTAATACCAGAAACACGCGCATCCAAAATAAGATGCGAATTAGAAATCAAATCTTCAATTTCATTTTGTGTGTTGTCACGAACAATTTCTTTTTTAGATGGAATCAGCTCTTCAGACAACGCACGCTCAAGTTCTAAAATACGACTTTTTGCGAGTAACTCATTGTCACCATTTACCTTAGCCAACAAACCTTTTTGTGCTGAAATAGGGAATATTTGATTCGTTTCTAATCCAAGTAACTCTGCACTAGATTTAATTTGTTTAGCGAGTTCCTTTTGAATCTCATTTTCGTCTTTTAGCTCATCCCAAAGTCCATCAATTTTATTGAGTACTGCTAAACGACCTTTTTGTTTCCAACGTGTGCCACTAATGTACTGGCGCCAAACGTCAATTTCAGATTTAGTTACTCCAGTATCTGCAGCTAAAATGAATAATACTGCATGCGCATTTGGCAACATATTCAAGGTTAATTCAGGTTCAGTGCCAATCGCATTTAAACCTGGTGTATCTAAAATAACCAATCCCTGTTCAAGTAGCGGATGCGGGAAGTTAATCATCGCATAACGCCAGCTTGGCACATCAATTGTGCCGTCTTTATTTACACTTAGTGCATCGTCCGCACTATTAGGATCAAACAAGCCATATTTCTCAGCTTCAAGTACTGACACCGCTTTAGTATTACTCACTTCTTTAAAAGCACTGACCATGCTTTCGTTAGATTCAATATCAAATGTGACGGTTTTCCATTCATCTGGATAACGCTTGTATTCTGTAGTGGTGGCATCAGATAGGCGCGTTTCAATTGGCAACAGCATAATTGAACTTGGTTTGGTTTTATCGTACAGCAACTCTGTGGGACACATCGTAGTGCGGCCAGCGCTTGATGGAAGCAATCTAGTGCCATAGCCAGCAAAGAAAATTGCATTAATAAGTTCGGATTTACCGCGAGAGAATTCAGCAACAAACGCAACGTTTAGCTTGTCTTCACGAAGCCTATCTAATAGCTGTTGTATGCGCTGATCTACCTGTCCGTCATTAAGCTCTTGCTCATTCAACCAACTCCGATAATCAGAGATAGTGTAGACCAAAGCTTTACGCCAATCGGTATACGCTGCAAATTGATTTGCCAGCTTGTTATTAGAATTCTCTTGAGTCATGTCAACCCTTACTTTTTTACTTATTAGAACTCTATCATTATTTGAATAATAATCAACTTAATCAATTAACTATTATTTACATTTAAAATAAAATACAGATAAGCGGACTAAAATTCATGACAAGCGGCAAACTGATACACCATCATCAAACCATGCCATTCTGTTATCATCTTATTTTGTCCAAAAGAGTCATCAATGAGCGGCTTAACTAACAATACTCCTCGTCCAATAGATATTCGCTTGCACCAAGCTTCTCGCCTGCTTGAAATCAAATTCGATAACAATATGGAGTGTCAGTTGTCTTGCGAGTTCTTACGAGTTTACTCGCCTTCGGCTGAAGTAAAAGGCCATGGTCCTGGTCAAGAAGTGCTGCAATCTGGTAAAGAAGATGTCAATATCACCGCCATCGAACCAGTTGGTAATTATGCGGTCAAGCTTACATTCTCTGATGGCCATAACACGGGCTTGTATTCATGGGATTACTTGTATGACTTGGGTCGAGACTATGAAGCGCTTTGGCTAGAATATTTAGGCAGATTGAGCGCTGCAGGCATCAAACGCAAAGAAAGTTAAGGGCACCTCTAAAAATGCATTATCTGGGATACAGTGCTAGGCGCACGGAACGCAGGAGCCGAGATAGTATGCGGTATACAGCGAGGTTGCGAGTACCGCGCAACGACACAATGTGCCTAAAGAATGTATTTTTAGAGGTGTACTTAATACGGATAACGTTAAATGACGACTAAACACAACACAAATCAAGATAGCAATCAAAGTACACACTTTGGCTTTAAAACCGTTGCTGAAAATGAAAAATCTAAAAAAGTAGGTGAGGTTTTTCATTCTGTAGCAAGTAAATATGACCTGATGAACGACGTCATGTCGGCAGGCTTACATAGAGGCTGGAAGCGCTTTGCCATAGAAATAAGCGGTGTAAAAGCTGGGGATAAAGTGTTAGACATTGCAGGTGGTAGTGGCGATTTATCCAAACTATTCGCAAAAAAAGTGGGGGCTGACGGCCAAGTAATACTGACCGACATCAACGCTTCTATGCTAGCGGTTGGACGTGATCGCATGTTAGATGCAGGCTTAAGCGTGCCAGCACTTCAATGTGACGCTGAAAAACTGCCTTTTCCCGACAACCATTTTGATTGTGTGATTGTGGCGTTTGGCTTGCGCAATATGACGCACAAAGATAAAGCCTTGGCAGAAATGCAGCGTGTGCTTAAAGTAGGTGGCAGATTATTGGTGTTGGAATTTTCAAAAGTGTGGCAGCCGCTATCTAAAATTTATGATGCCTATTCATTTAAGCTGTTACCTTTTATGGGCAAAATTCTCGCTAAGGATGCGGAGAGTTATCAATACTTGGCTGAATCCATACGCATGCACCCAGACCAAGAAACATTAAAACAAATGATGACAGATGCTGGTTTAAGCAAAGTCGATTACTATAATCTCGCCGCAGGTGTGGTGGCTTTACATAAAGGTTATAAAACTTAATATGCTAAAAGCACTGTCAACGCGCTTATTGCAGCACTTAATCTTACAAAATAGTTGGGCAAGCAATCTGCTAAAACCATTTGCAGGTCAATCGGTGCAATTTAACGTTAGTTTTATCTCGGCTAGCTTAGTGATTCTGGAGAATGGTAATTTAGCCACTGCAGGTGAAACCAACCTTCCCGACGCCATAGTGACGATTCCTCCAAGCCTGCTTTTACGTTTACTCGCTAAAGATGAAGCCGCAAATAGGCAAATTAATATTGAAGGTGACACACAACTAGTCGCAGAGTTAGCTAAAGTACTCTCGAATATGCGCTGGGATTACGAGGATGATTTAAGCAATCTAATTGGTGATGTTACTGCTAATAAAATTGGTACATTTGCGCGTGGTGCGGCGAGCTCAGTTAAAGAAACTGGTAAAAATCTAACAGAAATGTTGAGCGAGTATTGGCAAGAAGAAATGCCACTTATCGCCAAAAAGCGCCATGTAGAGCTGTTCAATGCAGAAGTTGATACGCTAGGTGCAGACGAAGCGCGCTTTGAAAAGAAACTAGCCAAGCTGACAAAGAACATCAAGTCAGACCTAGATAACAGCCAATAATAACGACCTTAGAAAACTAAACAAAACAGCAGTGCTGTAGATAGCAATCACCAAACATATGCGTATTTTTAGGCTTTTTTATATTATTTATATTGCACTACGCTTTGGCTTAGATGATTTAATCTTAAGAAATACCAAATTAAAACCATTACAGAGCATCATCAATGTATTATTGTTTTGGCGTGACAAAAGCAAACCACGCGGCGAACGGCTAAGGTTAGCATTAGAAGCTTTGGGGCCTCTCTTTGTTAAATTTGGACAAATGCTGTCCACAAGACGCGATTTAATTCCGCTAGATATTGCGGATGAACTTGCCAAACTGCAAGACCAGGTACCCCCAGTTGCTTTCGCTGAAATTGAATTAGTCATACATGAAGCGTTCAACTTACCTCTTAATCAAGTTTTTTCAAGCTTTGAAGAAACCGCTATTGCTAGCGCATCTGTCGCACAAGTCCATTTCGCACATCTAGCCGATGGCACTCCTGTTGCAGTCAAGGTGTTGCGTCCAGGCATTGCAAAAGTAATTAATCACGATTTAGAACTTTTAGACACTGCCGCATGGCTATTACAAAGCATCTCCTCCGAAGTAAAACGCTTAAAACCGCGTGAAGTTGTTGCAGAGTTTGCCGAGCATACGCATAGCGAACTAGACTTAACGCTGGAGGCGGCCAACTGTACGCGACTGTCCAATAACTTCCCTGATAAACGCTTATTAATTCCTGACGTTTATTGGGACTGGTGCCGCCAGCAGGTGATGGTGATGCAGCGCATGGAGGGCACTCCAATCAGTAAAATTGATGTGTTGCGTGCTAAAGGCATAGATATTCCAAAACTTGCGCACGACGGCGTAGAAATATTCTTTACTCAAGTGTTTCGAGATGGCTTCTTTCATGCTGATATGCACCCTGGCAATATTCAAGTCGCTGATGATGGTCGTTACATCGCGCTTGATTTCGGCATTATGGGTACACTATCAGATAATGATAAATATTATCTTGCGCGTAATTTTTTAGCTTTCTTTAATGGTGATTACCGCGATGTAGCTGTTGCACACATAGAGTCTGGCTGGGTGCCCAAAGACACCAATGTTGAAGCGCTAGAAACCGCTGTACGTGCAATATGTGAGCCTATTTTCGATAAGCCGCTAAAAGATATTTCATTTGGTCGCACATTGTTAAGCTTGTTTCAAATGTCACGTAAATTCGGCGTGATTATTCAGCCACAGCTAGTCATGCTGCAAAAAACCTTACTGAATATTGAAGGGTTAGGTCGTGATTTAGACCCTGATATCGACTTGTGGCAAACAGCTAAGCCATTTTTAAAAAAATGGATGAGTGAGCAAATTGGTTGGCGCAGCATTGTCAAAGTCATGAAAAAAGAATTACCTTATATCGCAAAAAATCTGCCGCAAATGCCACGCTTGGTACATCAGTTTTTAACGCAACAAACGCTTGCTGAGCAAGATGCGCCTATAAGGCTAGCGATTGATGCATTAATAAAAACTCAAGAAAGTCAGGCTATTTGGCAAAAGCGATTAACGCTAACTGTTGGGCTGCTTATATTGCTGCAATTAGCTGGATTGCTAATGTACTGCTACTTATAGATAGAACTTAACTTTATAGAGTGAAAAATAAAGTTAAGTTCTATCGTCTCTGGCATTTATCGCAATAAAATGTGGAACGCTGTCCTAGGCGAATACATTTAATCGGTTTAGCACACACCTTGCATGGCTCGTTTGTGCGGCCGTAAACAAAATATTCTTGCTGGAAATAGCCAATATTGCCATCAACACCAAAAAAATCTCGCAGACTACTGCCACCCGCAGACAAAGCATCATTCAAAGTGCTTTTAATTTCCGCCGCCAACTTTTCACACTGCTTTAAACTAAGCTTATTGACAGCTGTTTCTGGGTGTATGCGTGATCTAAATAGTGACTCTGAAGCATATATATTGCCTACACCCACTACAATATGACCGTCCATAATCGCATTTTTAATAGCAAGGGTTTTATTGCTTAGTGCTGAGTGTAGATACTTTGCGTTAAAACCCTCTTCTAGCGGCTCTGGCCCCAGACTGTTTAGCAACACATGGTTATTGTCTTTGTTATCTATCCATAAAACCGCACCAAAACGCCGTGGGTCGCGAAGCCGCAACACCTGACCATCAGTAAACTCAATATCAAAATGATCATGCTTTTCTGGTGGGTAATTAGTATCTAGTAACTGCACACGGCCAGACATACCAAGGTGTAACAACAAAGTGCCAGTCTCATACTCACACAAAATGTACTTAGCACGGCGTGTAAGGCCAAGTAGCGTTTGATTGGGTAATCCTTGAAGTAATGACTGAGGAATAGGCCAACGCAGCGTAGGGTGGCGAATAGTGACTGACTTAACCACATTGCCAATAAGAGGCAAAAGCCCACGGCGCGTGGTTTCTACCTCAGGTAATTCTGGCATAGCTGTTATTTGCTTGGAATGTTAATTGGTGGATTAAGCATAGTGAATCCAGAGTCGGCAGGAAAGTTATAAATTAAGCCTTCGTCTGGTCGTGCTAGCAACAAATCTGGAGACTCTTGAATTTTATCAAAATGTACTTTGCTACCATCGGCTAATTTAACCACCACATATGGGTAAGTGACTTTACGATCTGGCGTATACATTTCGACAGATTTTGCTGGATTATGCACCCATGAAAAATCTAACCATTCATTCATTTCATTTTGCTCTGGTTTAGCTGTAGCTAATGAAACCTTCCATTTACCGTCAGCTAAATCTAAATTCAAGCTTGCGTCTGACCACTGCTCTAAGTGACTAAAATCAAAGCCAGCAATTTTTTCAGTAGGTTTCAATGGAGATTTATCAATCAACTCAATAACCTGAGTAGAAGCTGCTTCAAAATAATTAGTCGACAACAAATAAATGGCATTTCTATGTGAAACATATTGTTCATCAGTGACTGAGTTGTGTGTGCCGAAAATGAATTCTTCAATATTGTTCTTATCTCGGCTATTTTTATCTCTAATTAGTTTGAGTTTAAGCTCAGGGTTGTTTAGGCCGAATTTTTCAAGATCTGGATTAGTAATTTTATCTTTTGATTTTGCTGCAATAATAGACAAAATACGCTGGACTGACGCCTGATCAGCCCGCATATTAATAGGCGCACTCAGTCGCCAGAAGCCATTGACCTTGTCGAACTTAACTGCTGCTTTAGCTGGGAATTCCACACTCACTGCATTGAATTCAGCAAGCTTATATGTAGAGATATCATAGCCAGCGTCTTGTTCTGCAACTTGTTTTGGACGCAAATACAAAAATGCAACCAAACTTGCCACTATGCACAACATCACTAAATTGAGTAACCAACGTTTTTTCATGTATGCCTTAATCTATAGCAATGTAAACTTTAAACTTATGCACTTAAATTCTAACTAGTTTAAGCTTTTCTGCGTTTCCACCAGAAATAGAAGCCAGCAATCATCATGCCAAGTGGTATGAAATATTGGAAGCCGTGGAATACTGTCCAAGCAACTATGCGGCCTATGCTCGTGTCTGGAATCATCACATTAATATCTTTGAGTGGCATTGGTTGTATTGTGATGAGTTTATCGTCACCTGCAAGCCAGTTCACCATGTTTACGCCCAAGTCTAAGTTACCACCATTGGTAATAAAGGTGTTGGATAAGAAGTTACCATTGCCAATGACCACTATGCGTTGACCTTTTTTGCCGTATGTACGTTCTAGCGCTACACCAATATTGATAGGTCCGCGCTTATCTTTCTTCTCATTAAATGTCGGCTTAGCATCTTTAGCCAATCTTTCTGATGCTAACCAGCCATTGGGTGCCACTTCAATAAGATTGCTCACTTTCCAGCCATTTTCATCAGTACCTTGCGCGGTAACTTGATGTGCTTCTGGGAACAAAGTACGCAGCATAAAGTTAGTGGTAATTGCATGCTCACCATACAAGCTTGCAAATGCAACTCGGGCGTCTGCGCCATATTGGGCTGATGCCATATCCAATGCGATGCCTGGTGAAACATTTAAACCTAGATAATCTGCAACCTCTTTCATGCCGCGATAATTATCATCGTCCAGCAACCAGAATAAGTTGCCACCGGCCTCAAGATAAGCCTTAATTTTCTTCGCTTCAACTTCGCTCACATCTACTTGTGGACTTGCTATCACTAGCATCGCACCATTACTTGGGACACTTTGTGCAATGGTTAAGTCTGGATTGGCAAATTTAAAGCCTTTTTTCTCTAACTGTTTACCGAACTCACCTAGGTCAAAGTTTTTAACTCCCAATAAATTACGCTCGCCATGGCCATCTAAATACATCACAGCTTGCTGATTAGTACGAGATAAACGCACCAATAAATTAGTCATCTCTTGTTCAGCAATTGGTGGAATGATGTGCTCAACACGTTTATTGAACTCCACAACCACTTCACCATCCTCCTTAACGCCAGCATCTTGCGCCAACTTAGGCTCAATAGAAGGGTTTATAAAAGTGAGGTTAACGTTCTTTTTTTCACGTTGATAACGCGCTACAAAGTCAATCATGCCTTTACGAAAGTTGTCTCCACCTGAGGCATCATCTTTAGTCGCAAACACCGTAATATTGATAGGCGCTTTCATCTGCTTAAGCACGTTAACACTGCCTTGTGTAAGGATGTTACGATTTGCTTGGGTAATGTCTTTTGCAAACCTATATTGACTCGCCAAATAGCCAAGCAATATCACCAGCAATATAAACAGTACGACAAAAAAACTATTTTGCACTAACAGTTGAAAACGTAATTTACGATTGATATTCATTTTACAAGACCTAATATTTCAAATATTTAAAGGTTTTAAATCATTTAAGTTTCTAAGCTAGGCAAGGCGCGAACAAAAAATTATGACGCCACATATGTTGTATATGTAAGGAGTAATTTTTTGTGAGGAACGCAGCATAGCGACGAAAATTCAATGATTAGTTAGCCGCGCAAGCGGTCGGCATCTAAACGACGCACAGTTAAGGTTAAAAATGTGATGATAAATAATAAGAAGTAGGCAATATCACCAGTATCAATTAAGCCACCTGAGAACGATTGAAAATGTCGTGTGAGCGACAGGCTAGCGAGCATATTGCTAGGGTCACCTGCAAAAAAGCGATCTAAAAACATTAAAGCGAATAAAGCAATAAACGTTAATATGGCCGCAATGACTGGTTGCTGCGTCATGCTTGAGAAATACAAACCTAGCGCTGAGAAGCTAGCAATCATCAAAAGCAAACCAATTGAGTTGGCAATGATGAAGCCAAAATCGATGTCCGCCCAAATATTAAGCGTAGATAACATCAGCGCTATAAACACAACCAAGATACTTAAAAATGATACTAGACCCAGAAATTTACCTAGTACGATTTCCGTGAGTGAAATAGGTGCACTAAATAAGAACGGCAAGGTTTGACTTCGACGCTCTTCAGAAATCAATCGCATAGACAGCAATGGTACGGCAAATAACACCATAAACGACGCAAAGCCATACACCATTTGACCGACGAACTGCGTTACACCAGTTCGTTCTGCAGGACGCATTGCACCAGACATCACAGCAAAATAATCATTTACGCCGTTTAAGTAGTATGTACCGAATGAAAACATCAGTAGCGATAAAATCACCCAACCCATAGGCGAGGCAAACATACTTTTAAGTTCTTTTCTTGCTACATTGATAATCATGATGAGACCTTAAGTTTACGCGGCAGCTTGTTCTGGAACAGGCTGTTCTTGATAGGTGAGTTGCACAAAAACGTCTTCTAAGCTGGTTTGGTCTGGTGCAATTTGATGTAGACCCCAACCGTTTTTTACGGCAGCCTGCACAATAGATTCTGCTGGCGTGGTATCTTCAGCAAAACGAACACGCATTAAGCCTGCAGAGACGACTTCAGCCTCTGTCACATTAGCAATGTGAAGCATTTCATCAACGCTTGGTGGATTATGCATACCAATTAACAGCTTATTGCCAATACGTTGTTTTTTAAGCACATCAATTGCGCCGTTAAACACTAACTTACCTTTATCAATAATTTGCACATGGTCACACACCATTTCAACTTCCGGCAAAATATGAGTAGAGATAATCACGCTACGTTCCGCACCTACTTCACGAATCAAGGCACGAATATCACGAATTTGAATTGGATCTAAACCAACGGTAGGCTCATCTAAAATGACGACCATGGGGTTATGAATAATCGCTTGCGCAATTCCCACGCGTTGCTGATAGCCGTTAGATAGATTTTCAATCAAACGCTTACTCATATGACTTAAGCCACAGCGCTCTTTTGCCACTTCCACAGCTTTTTTGATGCTACCAGAACTCACTCGATGCAATCTAGCTGCAATGGTCAAGTATTCATCTACAGTAAGCTCTTTATATAATGGGCGCATTTCAGGCAAGTAGCCAATCAGTGCTTTGGCTTCTTTTGGGCTCTCCATCATATCAATACCACAAATCTTGATAGATCCATTACTTGGCGCAAGATTACCCGTGAGCATTTTCATGGTGGTCGATTTGCCCGCACCGTTTGGCCCTAAAAAGCCTAAGACTTGACCTTTGCTTAAAGTAAAACTCACGTTACTAACGGCTTCTCTGCCGCCATATAGCCGTGTAAGTTCGTTTGCCTCTACTGTAAAATTATTCATAGTTACTCTATTTATTATTACAAAAATACAGGTTATTGTGACTAAAAATTAGTCGGTCGTCATACTATTGTTCAGCTTGATAGCGCTGAAACTGATCTATAGCTTTTGAAAAGCACGCTCTCGGAAAGTTCTATCGACATTGATTATAGTCAATCCATAATTATGGAGGAACTTGCAGCCTCTGTCACGGACTAAGAAATAGAACAGCACGATACTTAATTAATGGCTTATTATCTTACAAACTAATTTGTCGTGGCTATTAAACCTTATTTTCACTCATTATTAATAATTAAAACAACTTATGCGCCCAATGAATCGTCTATTTCAAACTAATCCTTATATGAATAAAAATTTGTTTAACGTTAAAAATCTTATTGGCACAAGCCTGCTAGCTGGTGCATTGTGCTTAAATGGCTGCGCGACGATGGCTGAATCTAAAGCAAACAAGACGATGCCAGCTAATCAATATGAGGCCGAAGCAGATTTTGTTTTTAAATACCTAGTTGCAGAAGTTGCAGGCCAGCGAGGTGATTTAGCGACATCAAGCAAAGCCTTTTATGAGTTGGCAACTATCTCACAAGACGCAAGTCTCGCAGAACGTGCTGCCAAAACGGCTGCTTATGGCAATGTGCCTGGTATGACCTTGCCGACTGTGAAGCTATGGTCTGATCTTGACCCGTCCTCTCACGAAGCACAACAAGCGATGACTGAAGTACTGATCGCGACCAACCAATTGAATCAAGCAAAACCTTACTTAGCCAAACTTTTTGATAAAGAAGAAACCCGTGCTGGCGGCTTTTTGTATTTGAATAACCTGCTAAGTAGAAGTGAAGACAAAGCGAGTGTTCTAAGTTTGGTTAAGTCTCTAGCGGCACCCTACCCAGACTTAGCCGAGGCGCAATTTGCAATTGCACAAGCCGCATATACAGCCAATCAAGATAAAACAGCCTTACAAGCATTAGATAAGGCCAATTCGTTAAAGCCAGGCTGGAACGTAGCGGCATTGCTCAAAGGTCAAATCTTATTCAGCCAAGCACCACAAAGTGGAATCGATTTTTATCAATCATTCTTAGATAAATATCCTGATTCAAACGAAGTTCGTTTAAACATGACCAAACTCTTGGTCAATCAAAAGCAATATGATGTAGCAAAAAAGCAATATCCAACCATACTGCAATATAGTAAAAACAGCCCTGAAGTCAGTGCTGTATTGGGCTTATTGTCGTTCCAATCTGCTGACTATGCATCTGCTGAAGGTTATTTTCAACAAGCGCTCAAACAAGATTTTAAAGATACTGACCAAATATACATTTATTTAGCGCAAGTATCGGAAAAGCAAAATCATGATGCAGAAGCAACATCATGGTATAACAAAGTGCAAGTGGGACAACATTATCTTGAAGCGCAAATTGGTTTAGCGAGCTTAATCGCGCGCACAGAGTCAGTGGATAAAGCCATTGATAAACTTGACGCTCTAGACAACTTAACCACAGAGCAGCAAATTATCGTGATTCAAACGCAAGCCTCATTATTGGCTAAGGCAAAACGAGACAAAGATGCTTTCGACTTACTAGACAAAGCCGTTAAAAACCTACCAAATACACCTGAATTAGTTTACGACTACGCGCTAGCAGCTGAACGCGTACAGAAACTCGATATTATGGAAAGTGAGTTACGCAAAACTATTGCCGCAAGACCTGATTTCGCGGCAGCTTACAATGCGCTTGGGTATTCGTTTGCTGATCGCAATATTAAGCTGGATGAAGCCGTAACGCTCATTGAAAAAGCTTTATCGCTCAGCCCGAATGACCATTACATGTTAGACAGCCTTGGTTGGGCTTATTTCAGGCAAGGTAAGCTAGACAAAGCCATAAAATATTTAGAGCAAGCTTATCAAGTGAACCAAGATCCTGAAATTGCCGCGCATTTAGGTGAAGTGTTGTGGCAAAAAGGAAAGCATGATGAAGCTAAAAAAATCTGGGCAGATGCTATTAGTAAAAATCCAGAAAATGAAGTGCTAATTTCTACATCGAATAAATTTAAGACTTAATTTTAAATTTCAGCGTTTAATTTAAAATTTTTATATGAACTTTGCTCGATTATTTTTTAGCATCAGCTTTGTATTAACTGTCGCAGGCTGCTCCACTTTACCCAAGCCTGAAGCTAGCCCCAACTTAGCCGCTCAAGCGCTACATCAAGCGCACTTGCAAGATATTGCAGAGATTAGCCAATTCGCTATTAAAGGGCGCATTGGCGTTCAAGCAGAAGGAAAAGGCTTCTCTGGCAGCCTAACTTGGCAGCATGACAAAATAAACGATGATATCGCCTTATATTCTCCACTTGGAGGTCAAATAGCTAGCATTAAGAAAACTGCTGAAAACGTTACTTTAGAGGATGCTAAAGGCAACACTATTACAGCCACAGATGCTGAAACACTCACACAAAACACGCTTGGTTGGCAATTACCACTCACAGGCCTAGCAGATTGGTCGCTAGGTCGCCCCAGCAATAGTGCAATTACTGATAGCACATGGGATGAACAAGGCCGACTTAGCAATCTAAAGCAAGATGGCTGGGAAATTCAATATCAAAACTATGCAGAACAAAATGGTCATTTCTTGCCGAGTAAAATAGTGCTTAGAAACGATAAAGTCAATTTAAAACTATTGGTTGAAAATTGGACTAACATTACAAACTAAAGCAGACTTAGCCAATAAAATCATAAGTACCTTCCTACTTACTCCACCATCTAAAATCCAGACTCAACCTAAAATCCAGACTCAACGGTTTCAAACACAAGAATTAAGGTTGAAATCCAGCGATGTTTCACCGTTAAAATTCCCCGCCTTATCCACATAATTTAAGCTGAAATAAATTTGTTGAAGGCGTGGATTTAATGAAAAAAATAATCTCATTATTAGTTTTAGGAGTTGCTATCACACATAACAGCCAAGCGGCGCAATGGGTGAAACTAAGCGATAATAATTTTGAAAAAATAATGCTGGATAAGCAATCTATACTACAACAAGACAAGCTGAAAAGAGCTTGGGTAAAGATTGAATATAAAACGCCACAGAAAAATCCTGAAACCATAGATAAGCAATATAACTTATCAAAATTACTCTGGTTCTTTGATTGTTCCGCACAAAAATCAGCCACATCTCAAGTGTTTCAATATTTAAACAGCGAATTAATCTACTCAACAGCGATTGATGCTAAAAAAGCTGAGTTTATTGAACCTGTTCCAGAAACCGATGTGGATATTGCTATGCGCTATGTTTGCCAAGCAGATAAAACTCCTATCAAAGAACCGAAGCCTACTGTTGAAAAAACCAATACAGACGCAAAGAAAGCACCTGTTACCATAGCAGAAAGTGCTGAGAAAAAAACTGAAGGTGCAGCTAAATCAACAACGGAAAAACCCGATGAAACAAAAGCTGAGTCTAAACTAGTAGCCGCCTCAAACAAGGCAGCTTTAGCAAAACCTACCGCAGGCAAAAAAGGTGAGCCTAAAACACACTGGTCGTATGAAGGCAAAGAAGGTCCCGAAAACTGGGCAAAGTTGAGTCCAGAATTTGCAACCTGTGAAGCAGGTCGCAATCAGTCGCCAATCAATATTGAAGATAGCATTCATGCTGCGGTTAAATCTTTAAAGTCTATACAAAAATTTCCTGCAAAAGAGATTTTAAATAATGGTCATACAGTGCAAATAAACTTTAAAGAAGGCAATATGTTGGCGTTGGACAATGCCGCTTTCCAAATGAAGCAAGTGCATTTTCATGCCCCTAGCGAAAACACCATTCATGGTAAATCTTTTCCACTTGAAGCACACTTTGTACATGCCGACTCAAAAGGCAATTTAGCGGTCATTGGCGTTATGTTTACTGAAGGCAAAGAGAACCCAGCATTAGCAAAGCTTTGGGAACAACTCCCCAATGAAGAAAGTGCAACAACGTCATTAAAAAATCGCGTCACTCCTAGTGAGTTAATTCCTGAAAATAAAAGTTATTATCGCTTTAGCGGCTCACTCACCACACCACCCTGCAGTGAAGGCGTACGCTGGATATTAATGAAAACCCCACTCACTGCATCAAAAGAGCAAATTGAAGCTTTTAAAAAAGCTCTACATCATAATAACAATCGCCCCGTACAGGCTTTGAATGGTCGAGTGATTATTGAATAAAGATAAACGCTAATTAAAATTCTGGCGGCTCATCATCTGCATAGCTAGTTGCGTTAAAATACCGGCTTATGCAAGACTTTCAATCTTTTTTAGCGCCAGCAAAAATCAATCTTTTTTTGCACATTACGGGTCAGCGGGCAGATGGCTACCATTTACTGCAAACCGTTTTTCGTTTGCTTGATTTATATGACACTATCCAGCTAAGGCCAACCAAAGATAGCGCCATTAAACGTGTAAACGACGTCACGGGTGTGCCTACAGAGCAAGATTTATGCATTCGTGCAGCTAAACTTATACAGCAACATACACATTGCCCGCTAGGCGTAGAGATTTTGGTAGAAAAACACATTCCTTTGGGCGGCGGCTTAGGGGGTGGCAGTTCAGATGCTGCAACTGTACTACTTGCCTTGAATCGCTTGTGGGATTTGAACTTAAGCCGTAAAGAGCTGATGGCGCTGGGCTTAAAATTAGGCGCTGACGTACCTTTTTTTATTTTTGGAAAAAACGCTTGGGCAGAAGGCGTAGGCGAGCAACTAGAGGCTATTAATTTACGTGATGCCTATTACGTGTTACTGAATCCGAATATACATGTATCAACAGCTCAAATATTTGCCAATAAGCAATTGACAAAAAACACGATTCCTAAGACAATGTCGGACTTTTCTGGGACTGCTAAATTATCAGCCTGTAATTTAAGTGCTGAATTTACAAATGACTTAGAAAAAATAGTCTGCAGTGAATATCCCGCTGTTTCACATTGCTTAAATTGGCTTAGTCAATTTGGTGATGCAAGAATGAGTGGTTCTGGTGCTTCTATTTTTTTAGAAGTGGCAGATGAGAAAGTTGCGATAGAAATATGCAATCAAAAGCCTAAAGGTGTTCAGGGTTTTGTTGCAAAAGGGTTAAATCAGCACCCACTAATGAACCTTACGGTTGATTAGGTAGACTGATGTAAATATTGGGGAGTCGCCAAGTTGGTTAAGGCACTGGGTTTTGATCCCAGCATTCGAAGGTTCGAGTCCTTCCTCCTCAGCCAAATTTAGAAAGCAGAATTAAAACTGCTTTTTCTTAGAATAAAGCGTGTAGATTTTTGATTTACGCGCTTTTATTTTTTGTAAGTTTTTATAATTTAAGTTTTATTGAAAGTTTGATGCTGAGGCTTTAAGCACAGTGTTTACAAGCGCGGTTTAATAGGAAATCAACAGATGTCTATCGGCAACTTAATGGTCTTTACTGGCACGGCTAACCCAGTGCTTGCGCAAGAAGTAGCTAAGCACTTAGGCATTGAGCTTGGCCAAGCGCACGTTGGCACATTTAGCGACGGTGAAACCACCGTTGAACTACTTGAAAACGTGCGTGGCAAAGATGTATTTGTGTTGCAGTCTACCAGCCACCCAACCAATGATAGT
>JBBQLN010000035.1:0-27189 GCA_038327905.1 Burkholderiales bacterium | reverse complement strand
GGCGCCTTTATCCATGGCCTCTTGCATGCTAATTTTGTTTTCAGAAAGCGGTTGATAAGCCTCTACATAAATCTTGTCTATCACTGGACTCATGACGAAAAATGTTAAAAATAAAGCTAAACCTACCATCACTTGGTTGGGTGGTGCAGATTGTGTTCCTAGTGCTTGGCGTAATAGCGATAACACAATAATGATGCGGGTAAAGCCCGTCATCATCAGTAAAGCCGCTGGCAAGAATGTGAGCGAGGTTAGCAAAATAAGCGTTTGCAAACTCAGTGTGTAGTTTTGACCACCACCAGCTGTAGGCAATGAATTCACCAATGGCATGCCATTCTCAGCCAATGCTGTTACAGGCAGCATCAACATGCCTGCTAACAGCATGCCTAGTGCAGTGAGCGCTTTAACTGTGGGTTTTGACATCAATAACTTCAATTTAATTATTCCCAACATTTTTATCTAACTCTTTTTTATCAAGTATCTTGCCTGTTGACTTTGTTAACCAAGAGGCAAAGGTGTTAGTAAATCCTTCAGTGCCAGAATCCAGCATACTTCTGTCTGTCGGAATGGTTTCGCCAAGTTTTGTTGAGCCACTTTCTAAATTAGCAAGCCGACTCACCTGCCCAGATGCCACACCAACGACAATCCAGCGGCCAGAAACCTCCAACACCACCACACGCTCACGCGAACCTACGCTCACGCCACCCACAATACGAATGACAGATTGCTTGTTGCCGACGCCTGGCACCATGCGTTTGAGCACCCAAGTAATGACCGCCATCACAGCCAATACAACGGCTAGGCCAATCATCATTTTGAATACGCCACCTGTCGGTGATATTGGCGTTTCATTTGCAGCTATTGCCACGCTAGGCAACAGCATAGATGCCAATATAAAAGCTAGAAAATTATGATGATTTTTCATTGAATACTTTTTCGATTAGCGATTTATTTTGCGAATACGTTCCGCTGGCGTGATGATGTCAGTGAGGCGAATACCAAACTTATCATTCACAACTACCACCTCGCCTTGCGCAATCAAACAGCCATTAACCAATACATCCATGGGCTCACCCGCCATACCATCAAGCTCAACTACTGAGCCTTGCGCTAATTGCAGCAAGTTTTTAATTGCAATTTTAGTGCGGCCTAACTCAACCGTCAGTTGCACAGGAATATCCAAAATGAAATCAATATCATTTTGTGTATCTTGCAATTTATTTTTGGCTGTAAATTCTGTAAAAACCTGCGTTTGTTCAGCACTGTTGTTTTGCAGAACAGCAGATTCGGCAGATGTTTGTTCCGCCATCGCCGCACCCCAATCGTCCTCCGCTACCGCATCATCGACAACATCATCTATAGCATCAGTCGCCATAAGGTTCTCCTTTAATATATTCAGTTGAGTTAGATCTTAAAAGCTTCTCTACGCGCAAAGCGTACTGGCCGTTAAACATTCCATATTTACAAAGCATGACGGGCACGCCGTCCACTTGTGCTTCAATCGATTCATCAATATTGAGCGGAATAACATCGCCCACCTTCATATTGAGCACATCACCAATTTGCATACTTGTTTTTGCTAAATCAGCCACAATCTCGACTTCTGCAGCTTGCACCTGTTGCGTCATGAGTTTTACCCAGCGTTTATCAGCACCCAATACTTCGCCTTGCAATGAAGAACTCAGCATATCGCGTATCGGCTCTATCATTGAATAAGGCAAACAGAAATGAATTTCACCGCTGGCAGGGCCAAGTTCAACATTAAAAGTGACCGCCACCACTACTTCATTAGGCGTTGCGATATTGGCAAATTGGGTATTCATTTCAGAGCGCACATATTCAAACTGTACTGGATAAACTGGTTCCCAAGATTTTGCGTAAGTTTCAAATACAATATTGATAATCCGCTGAATGATGCGTTGTTCAGTCTGCGTAAAATCACGGCCTTCTACACGCGTATGAAAGCGGCCATCACCGCCAAACATGTTATCTACCACTAAAAATACTAGCGTTGGGTCAAACACCATTAATGCCGTACCACGCAATGGCTTCATTTGAATCAAATTCAAATTAGTTGGAACCACTAAATTACGCACAAAGTCGCTATATTTAGTAATGCGAACAGGACCTACAGAAACCTCGACCGTACGGCGTAAAAAATTAAATAACTCAATACGCACCAAACGAGCAAATCGTTCATTGATAATCTCAAGCGTAGGCATGCGTCCACGCACAATGCGCTCTTGCGTAGCAAGGTTGTAATCACGCACATCACCAGCATCACCAGCTGGCTTAGCGTCGTCTTGATCGCCATCGACGCCTTTTAGTAAAGCATCAACTTCGTCTTGAGATAAAAATTTATCAGCCATGGCTTAATATTAAGTACGTTATTGAATGACAAACGAAGTAAAAAATACACCAGTCACTTCTTGCGGCTTAGCGCCTTTAGAGAAGGGTTTTTTAACCTCAGCAATAATTTCATCGCTCAACTTTTGCTTGCCTTCTGAAGTTGAAATATCTGATGCCGTTTTGCTAGTGAGTAGCATTAATAAACGACTGCGTACTGCTGGCATTTGTCCTTTCAACAACTCTTCTTGCTCAGGATTAGCCACTTGCAAAGAAATCTCTGTCTGCAAAAATTTTTCATCAGGGTCAGGTTGAAGATTGACCGTAAATGCCTCAAGCGTCACAAATACTGGGGCTTTCGCTGGCTCTTCGTGTTTAGCTTCTTCTTTTTTATGGTCTGATTTTTGGTGCGTTAAAAACCAACCCGCACCACCGCCACCAGCCAACAACACCACTGCGGCAATCATAATGATTAGTTTTTTCTTGGATTTTGGAGCTAGTGCTGCTTCAGCGCCATCTGGCTTTGGATCTGCTGCCATTTTATTGCCTTTCCATAATGAACTAAGCCTAAACCACCTATATGGCAGCTATCAGCGTTATTGATGCTTACATTATGAAAAAAAATGGCCTAACAACATGCTTAGATAAGAAGGGGAAAAAGGGGTTAAATTGATGATTGTCATTTCCATTACTACTGAAGGAAATGTTAAAAGATTTAGACTAATGAACGATTGGTTTGGTAGATTCTGTAATTTCTTGCGATATTATCTGTGGGATGGCGTGAATATATTTACGCTCAAAATCCGCAATGGGTAATGCTTTATCATATAAATAGCCTTGTCCATAGTCACAGCGATATTGTTTTAGTCTTTCCGCATGCGCTTCTAGCTCTACACCTTCTGCAATGGTTTTAATGCCCAATGTTGTAGATAAGGTTGTAATAGCGGTCACAATCGCATTCGTTTTATTATTGTCCAACATACCCATTACAAATGACTTATCAATTTTAATCACATCAATTGGTAATTGATGAATATAGCCTAAAGACGAGTAACCTGTGCCAAAATCATCAATCGCTATTTTGAAGCCAATTTTCTTTAATTTTTCAAATTTAACTATCGTTTCTTTAGTTGAGTCCAGCATGATACTTTCAGTGAACTCCAACTGAATTCCACTCGCATTAATCTCATAATCTCTTAACTTTGAAAGTAGACGCTCAATAAAATTTGAATTTTCAAATTGACGTCCTGAAATATTCACTGAAACATACGCTGATAATCGCTGCTTTTGCCATATCTGCGCCTGTTTAAATGCAATATCGAGTAAATATTCGCTCAGGGTAATAATGAGATTGGTCTTCTCAGCAATTTTAATAAACTCATCTGGCGGGATAAACCCTTTCTCTGGGTGATGCCATCTTGCTAAAGCCTCTGCCCCTACTAACTGCTGCGTAGCTAAATCTAAAATTGGTTGATAGTGCAATGTTATTTGATTATCTAACTCAATAGCATGCTTGATATCTCGCTCAATCTCAATACGATAGCGCAATGATAGATTCATATCTTCAGTAAAAAATATGTATCTATTTTTACCTGATTTTTTTGCTGCATACATTGCCGTATCTGCGTTTCTAAGCAAAGTAGTGGAGTCCTCGCCATCATCAGGATATTTTGCTATACCCAAACTAGTACTAATTGATAAAGGACGACCGCCAATTAATACTGGTTTTGATGCAAGTTCAGAAACTAACTTAGCAGCTAATTCGTTCAGATCTTTATAGCCAGGCCCTCTAAATTTTTCAATAATCACCGTAAATTCATCGCCTCCAAGACGCGTCACCATGCTTTCATCTTTAAAGATGTCACGTAAGCGATTGCCAATATGCACTAAAAATTCATCCCCTGCATCATGACCTAAGGTATCGTTAACGAATTTAAAGTTATCTAAATCCATAAAAAATAAAGCGAATGGTTTTTTATTCTTTTTACACAAATTAATAGTGTTTCTTAAGCTATCAATAAACATACGGCGATTGGGCAAATCTGTCAGCTTGTCGTAATAAGCCAACTGATGAAGTTCATTTTCAAGTTTTTTTCGTGCGGCTATATTAGATAACACCATCAGATACCTAACTTCAGTATCTTCATCATTCTCAATCACTTCCAAACGCATTTCCGCATCAACAGCTTTTTTATTTTCCTTCAATATCACAACATCACGAACAGGCCTATGTAACTTAGTCGCGTTCATTAAATCAAGCTCCTGCAAAAGCTCAATATAATTTAATTCAACACAATCAGCGAAGTCTGACAAGCTCATGCCAACGAAATATGCAGAGGGGAATCCGAGTAAACCAGTCAACGCATTATTGACAAATGTGATATTTAAATTCAAATCAATCAGAACAAACACATCATTTGTTTGCTCTACAATTTGTGCTAATTGATTTATCCTGTCAGTTTTAGCTTGCAAGTTGGTTGCCATTTCGTTAATCGATGCAGACAAAGTACCAATTTCACCCATCCCGTTATTGGGCGCCCTGGCAGACAGATCACCTACTTGTAACTGATATGCGGTCGCTGAAAGTTCTGAAAGTTGCATCCTGATTTTTTTTGAGCTCTTGTAAAATAAGAGTAATAATATAAAAACTAATACTAATGAGACTAAGCCTACAATGACAGAGTAACGCTTCAGAATGAAGTGATACTGCTCATCATTTATGCCAATAGTAATCGTGCCCCAACGCACACCACCAATCAATATAGCCTGATGAAAAATAAAACAATCTTCATGCGTTACTGGGTTGCCACTAAAATGCGTCAGTTGATTACCCTTAGCATTTAGTTTTATTTTATTAAAAAGATATTTATTTTTAGTTTGTAACCACTCATCTTTTTTTACCACAATCTCATCGCCCGATTGTTTGGTAATCACCATAAATAGAACACCGTCCGTATCTTTCAACACTTTAAATACGTACTCTAAAACATCGCCGTAGGATTCTGTATATAGGTTACTGCTTGTCGCTGCAATCGTACTATTAGCGAACATTTGCCCCTGATTTTCTACCATATCGATTAGCTGACTTTTAAAAAATGGCAGCATAATTAGCAGCAATATCAATGCAAAGCTAGCAATTGCGATGCTAGCCCTAGAGAAAAAGAATCCAAAAATGCCTGAAAACCAGGATTTAATCATTTTGGCTTGCCTTTACTTTCATTCAGGCTATTGATTAAATCTCCCACACTATTAAGGTCTTCAAATTTAATTTGGCGCATTTCTCCGAAGTTATAAGAGCGCAGTATTTTTTTACTCTGCATTGTATTGGTCATATTGGTGATGTAACCAAGCAGTTCATCACCAGTCATAGGCCCATCGAGCCTACTGGATATAGCCATTAAATTAGTCACGTATTCTGGAGATGTTTCAATTGCAACTAACTGTTGCTTGATCTGCGGGTTTAGCTCAGCTGCAACAGCATAATCCGAGGCTAGCACTAGCGCTGCTTGAGCCTCTTTAAAAAAAACTGATGAAACATTAAGGTTTGGATTTTTTTTAATGCCTACTTTTTTAAAAAAAGTATCTGTCTTTCCAAGCTTTCTATCTTTCAACAACATTTCCAAAAATAACATACCAACTTCATCTACAGCACAATAACTGATATTGGTATTTTTTAACTTTGCCAAATTATCTATTCCGCTATCTTTTCTGACCAACAGCACATAACGCCCCATTACTGTTCCACCTAGAACCGGCGTAAATAATAAATCTGTATTGAACTCACTTTTATGCTCTAAAATAAATTTTGGAGACCCAAAATATCCATAAATCTTCTTTTCAGCTAATAGATTAGGAAATAGTACTTCGCTAGGAAAAACTTTAATTTTTAACCCGTAATTTTTATTTTTTTCTATGCTTGCAAGCTGGGCGTTAAAGCCAAGTTCAATCTCTTCTATGCTGGCAACTCGAACGCTTTGCTCTGTCAAGGCTATGACATATTCTGTTCTGGCATGCAATGTTAAGCTTGTAAAATTGAGCACGGCAAACAGAATAAAAGTGCAAAAACTTAATAAGCGTTGGTTCATTTTTTTACGCATAGCAATACTCTAGAGTAATCATTTTTTATTATTATCATTTTAACTATTTTGTATTTTTTTTAGCTTTCAAGCTCTGATATTTTGCCATCAGTGCACGCACATTATCTAAGTCACTTAAAGGTATTTCTTGAAAACTCTGAAACTTCATTAATTTCATTATTTGCCTACCTCTGGCAGTTTTATGAATAGTTAGTAGACTTTCCTTAATTCCATCGACTTCTTCCGCTGGTGTGTTTTTTGTTAATGCTGATATAAAAATAAGATAAGGCTCTGAAGATACTAGTATTTTAGTTTGGGCGCGTAACTGCGGGTTAAGCTCAGCGGCAATATTAAATAGGCTCTCACTTACTAATGCGACATCTGCTTTTTTAAAAAAAAGATCTATCAACGCTCTATTTGATGTCTCTGTATTTTGAGTTTCCATAAAAAAGTGTTCAGATGTAGCTAACTTATTTTCTAATAGTAATGTCTCTAAATAAAGGCCAGCGATGTCTTCTAATATCCATTTTTGCCTTGCTAGCGTTTTGTTTTTTAACTGAAATAAAGAATCTATCCCACTATCCTTTCTAACCACTAGCAATATTTTTGATTTTAACTGACCATCAAAAACACCACTTCCAATGGGACTACTTAGAAAATATGGCTCTGAATTTAGAAATTCAAGGGGACTTCCAAAAAAGGCATTCACCTGATTATTTTTAACCGCATTTGCTAAGTCATTAGAGCTATCAAAACTTTTAAAGTCACATTTAACGTTCTCTGTTGTGAGCAATTCATTAAAAGCTGAATTAAAACCTAAGTTTATGTTTTGTTTATCATTCTCATTAAACCCAAGACTAGAGCTGCCTGCTACTAAATGATAGGGCTCTGCATGGGCTGGTAACAGGCTTAGAAAGCTAAAAGCCAAAAAATAAATATATCTCATCAAATACTTCATTCTGCAATACCTATCTAAAAGCTATTCATTTTTTATGATTGATTTTAATGATTAAACTGTGAACCAATAAAATATTCAATTTCAGCGGTATTTAAAGCACTATCATGTTTTGCCTTTAGGTAGCCGCCCTCAATAACCGCACTGTAAATACTGGCTTGTATCATATCTTCTGGTTTACTAGCGCCTATTTGGTAGGCTTGACTGGTTAAGCGCTCGTAATCTCTGGAAAATCCTACTGAATTTTCAGATAAAACTGTTTGCTGATTGGCCGCATCTAAATTGATAAATAAATTTTTAATTTGCGCAGCGAGGCCTTGTTCAACCAATATCTGAGTTTCACTCATTTGTTTACTTTGCAATTTAGCCGTGTTGATATGGTTGCTCGTTTTGCCAAAGTCAAATATTGGCATGCTCATTACCACGCCTATCGTCCAAGAGTTTTTGTTATCCTCATTGACTAAGCCGCCATCATATCCATTTTCTATATGTCGTACATTTCCAGTGAGTGCAACTTGAGGGTAATAAGCACTTTTTGCCTCATTCACGCGCTCATCTGCCACCTTTACCGCTAGTTTAATAATGCCCATATCTGGATTAAATTGCTGCGCCTGTGACACCATACTTTCTAAAGCCTGTGTATTACTGTTTTTAGGAAAGTCACTTTCAGCAAGACCTAATGTAGTATTCCAAGGCACGCCCATTGCGTTTACTAGAGCGGCTGTCGCTGATTTGCCTTTTGCAGAAAAATCGCTTTCAAGTGATTTTGCATAATTCACCGCCATTTCTGTTTTCAGGTAATCTAGTTTGTTTATTGTGCTAGAACCGCCCTCATACATGGTTTTAGTTAAGTCGCGCGTGGTTTCTAATGTTTCCACAGTATCGCGTGCAAGGTCTGCTAAGCCCTGTGTTAATTTAACTGCATAGTAATAACGCTTTACGTCACGCACCACTTGCAAGGTGCTGCGGTGATACTCTTCGTTTGCTATTTCTTTGCCTAAGCTCGCCTGATTCACAATACTGGTAATTTTTCCGCCCGTATATAAAGGCAACATCATTTGCAAACTGGCGGTAGCGGTATCTCTATCCATCAACTTAACGCGTTGCTTAGGCACATCGATGCTTGACTGACCAATAAACCCAGCAAGAGCTGCTGGTAGCGGAACACTACTAGCAGGATAATCAAAAGTCGGATCTTGATCCATGCGCATCATACTGGCTTGCAAACTCACAGTTGGCCAGTGGGCTGACATCGCTTCTTGGTACTGAGATTCAGCAATTGCCGCCGCCTGTAACGACAACCGTTGCGTTACGTTATTCTTTAGCGCAATATCTATTGCATCGTTTAAACTTAAATGATCGTAAGTATCTGTTGCAAAAGCATGGCTTGAAGCGAATGCTAATAACAGCGTACTGAACAAAACCGTTTTGAATCTTACATTTTTTTTAACATTAGCCATCTCAACTACTCCTTTTAATCCAAGCGCACTTTTTAATTGAAGCGAACTTAGACTTAATTAATTTTTAATTAGCAAACTTCATGCCAAATAGATTCTCATTAAAAAAATGCGTGTACAAAACTATATTTACTAGGCGAAAGTATCGACCAAACCATCGGATATACTGATAATGGTTTTACTGCTTTTAACTTGCTCGGTAGCTGTTACAGAGTGATTTTTGCTTGATGATGCATTAGCACCTGATTGCTGTGCAGCTTGTTGAAATTGCTGCTGCATTTGACCGCCTGAACTCACATTGGCTTGCCCCAACTGAATACCAGACTCGTTCATTTTATTGCGTAAGTTATCCATACCATCTTGTAGCGCTTGCCTTACCTCAGCATTGTCAGAAATAAATGTAGTGTTTGCTTGGTCGTTACGCACATTGATGACTACTTGCAATGGCCCTAAATCAGGTGGATTGAGCGTAAGCGTTGCGGACTGCTCTTGCGCGCCTAGCATCCACACTACCTTTTGGCTAATTGCTTGATCCCACCCTGTTTTGCCTGGGTAAGCGTTAATGCTGTTACTACTACCCACTTGCTTCATTGCTTCAGCCGCGCTCATTTGCGTAGTTGATTGAAAGTTAGCTGGCATAGCCACTTCTTTAATTGCAGTTTCTTTACTCAAAAACTCTTTGCTTAAAAACTCTTTGCTAGCGCCTTCTTTTGCAGCGTTAAGCATTAGTTTAGAGGTATCGTCACCACTCATTTGCTTAGCAGATGTATTTGGCAACATAGCCTCTACCCAACTATTTTTAGACGGCTTGTCGTCACCTGCTGTAATGTCTTGAGCTTCAGATAGATTTGAATTTTTGCCTTGAGATAAGGCCTTATTCAACACCGACTCTCTTATTTCCGTCCCTAGACTGCGCTGTTTTTCTGATAGCGCTTCACTCGAAGATGCTAGCGCTGAATTCGGATTAGAGATTGATTGTGCCGCTAGTTTATTATCTAAAACTACTGGCGATAATATTTCAGGCGCAGGTGCAACAGATGTCAAACTATTGTCGTTTGTGTCAATTGAATCGTCCTTAGATTTAGTATCTAAGTCACTTGTTTTGAGAGATTTAGACTTAATATGATCAATCATTTCTTTAGATGCAATCTCATTAATGTCAGTAGTTTCTGCATCCTTCAAGGTTTTTGTGTGACTGATAGCGGTCATCGCCAATTGCAAGTGGCTCGCATTCTGAGCCATTTTTTGAGTTTCACTTACGTCAACAGTCTTCGGTTTTGCAGTGGCTAATTCAGGCTCTTTTGCACTCGTCTTTTTAGCTATGTTATTTTGAGCTTGCGCTTGCTTAGATTGAGCATCCTGAGTTGAAGCATGCTTTGCCTGAACTTGTTTATTCAACATCATTTGAAATGAGGCATTATTTTCTACAGACGCTGAACCATCAATGCTCGCATTATTTTTATTTACAGTGCCTGTTGCATTCTTTATTGATGTTGTATCTGTCATTTGTAATGATATATTTTTCATTTTACTCAACTCCAAAATTAAAACTAACCCTAGGATTTACTCGATATTTGCAATTTTATGGTTGCCTGTTTTACGTATGCTTAGTTCTGGTAATGCGCATCGCAAATTCATCCATCATTTTCTGGTCTTTTTTCTGCTCAACTTTAAGCACGCGCTTTTCAGTGCGGTCAGATAACACTTCATAAGAAAGTTTTTTACGCTGACTTTCTTGCCATAGTTGCTTTTGAACTTTTACTTGCTGGTTCGCTAGCTCTACTACTTCTTGTTGACCAGCAATTGCTTGATCTAACTTACCAAAGAAATTTTGGAAGTTTTGATAGGCTTCAGCACCCATTCCTGCTTCTAAAATCTTATTAAGATTTTTCACATAATCCATCCGATATTCATTCAGCATTTCTTGTTTCGTCTGGGCTTCATTCGCCAGCTTCATCGCCTTTGCCAGCGCTTCGGTCGCTTCATCAACCTCTTTAGAAGCGATACCTTTTAACATACCTAATACATTGCTTGAGCGAGTTGTCATCGTTATTTATCTTTAGTTTTTATATTGAGCTAGTAATATTTTTTACAGTGATTGTTTTAAAAAACATTAAACAGGCAAACCATCTAACACATGCGCTAGACGAGCTATACTTTCTTCAACACCAGAGCGCTCTGAAATTCCTTGCTGCAAAAATGCATCAATGTTTTCATGTCGAGCAATGGCCTGATCTAGCACGGCATCGCTGCCTGCTTCATAAGCCCCGACGTTAATTAAATCTACACTGCGCATATAACGTGAATTGAGCTGCTTTAACTTACGTGCGAGCTTTTGATGCTCTGGGCTAGTAATGTTGTGCATGGCACGACTAATAGATTGCTCTACATCGATGGCTGGATAGTGCCCGCTCTCAGCCAAGCTTCGGCTTAATACAATATGACCATCCAAAATTGCACGGGCGGCATCGGCGATAGGATCTTGCTGATCATCACCTTCTGTTAGCACCGTATAGAAAGCCGTAATTGATCCTTCGCCGCGCTTACCATTGCCTGTACGCTCAACTAACGCGGGTAATTTAGCAAACACTGATGGCGGATAGCCTTTTGTTGCTGGCGGCTCGCCAATGGCTAGAGCAATTTCACGTTGCGCCATGGCATAGCGTGTTAATGAATCCATAATCAGCAGTACGTTTTTACCTTGGTCACGAAAATTCTCCGCAATAGTGGTCGCATAACTTGCACCTTGAAGCCGCATTAAAGCTGGCGCATCTGCTGGTGCAGCAACCACCACAGAGCGTGCTAAACCAACTGGGCCTAAAATCTGTTCGATGAATTCTTGAACCTCACGACCCCGCTCACCGATTAAACCAACCACGATCACATCTGCCGTGGTGTAGCGCGCCATCATGCCTAGCAGCACACTTTTACCTACGCCAGAACCAGCAAACAAGCCCATGCGCTGACCACGACCAACTGTCAACATGCTGTTAATAGCGCGCACACCTACATCTAAAATCTCTTCAATGGGCGCACGCATCAACGGATTCATGGGGCGCGCATTCAGCGGTGAACTTTGTGCGGCGACAATTTTTCCGAGGTCATCCAAAGGGTTTCCAGCGCCGTCAACTACACGGCCGAGCAATTCATTACCCACTGGCAAATGACGCGCACGGTCTGTCACGCGTCTGCGTGGCGGATGGCCGTGATGTGGTTTGGGTAGCGCTTCTGCAACTTCTAAGGCAAATACTTTAGCGCCTGGCATTACACCATCCACACTACTTTGCGGCATTAATAACATACGCTCGCCATCAAACCCGACCACTTCAGCCTCTACTCGCCTGCCTTCGGCTAGCGGCACAAAACATGCGCTACCAATAGGCAACTGAATACCAGCGGCCTCCATGACCAATCCTGTTAACTTGGTGATGCGTCCTGCAATTTCTAAAGGCTCTACGATGCGAAGTATTTCTTTGCAATCGCGAATATGGTCATGCCAACGTTGACGATGTATATTTTGCAGATCAGCCTTGGGCGGAATATCTTCTAACGGCTCGTGACGTAGCTGTTCAATATTGAGCGCATCTAAACCAAGCTCATCTGTATTTTTCTGAGGCAATTCCTGTTCATTTAAAGCTAGTGAATTCATGGTAACAACCAGTCACTTTTTTGCGCTAATGCATCACTGATGCGTTTCCAGCGCACTTCATTAGTTGCGTCAATTTGGTTAGCACCTGTTTCTACAATGCAACCACCGCGCTCAATATTAATATCCTCTTGAATCTGCCAATGCTGACTCGCAATCTCTTCAGCTAAGTATTCACGTAGCATGAGTGCGTCATCGTGATGCACTAAAATTCTCGCTGGTTTTTGCACATAAGGTAGGTAATGAATCGCATCCATTACTACTGGCAATACCACTGCAGGGTCAATACGTAACTTAGTCTTCAACATTGCTTTTGCAATTTCTAACGCAAGCGATAGTGCGTCATCGGCAATTTGTTCGTCGGACTTTTCAAGCGCATCGCTGAATGAATTCATCAACTGCACAAAATTCTGTTTTTCTTCTTGAGCATACTCGCGCGCCTTTGCCATACCTACTGCAAAACCTTCCTGCATGCCTTTGGTATAGGCTTCTTTGCGTGCCGCCTCAAAAATTTGTGAGATTTTTTCTGTAGCAACTGGGTCTTCTTTTTTCTTTGGTTTGCTACCACCAATACTAGAGTGACCTTCAGAAAAAGAAGACATCTCCCAGCGCTCATAGGCTGTTTGCTGTTCTTTAGGTATCGACATAGCACTCCTATACATATTGATCGTCTCCGCCTTTACCTGCTAACTGAATTTGACCTTCATCAGAGAGTCTGCGGACGATTTGTAAGATTTGTTTTTGTTGTGCTTCAACTTCTGAAAGTTTGACTGGGCCTTTAGACTCCAAATCTTCTTTCATCATTTCAGCTGCACGTGATGACATATTCTTGAATATTTTCTCGCGCATTTCTTCGGTAGTGCCTTTAAGCGCCACAATCAATGTTTCAGATTGCACTTCTCTTAACATAACTTGGATGCCTTTATCATCAATATCCATGATGTTGTCGAACACAAACATCTCATCCATGATCTTTTGAGCCATATCATCGTCATAACTTTTGAGACCTTCCATAAGGGTCGCTTCGTTTTCGCCGCTCATATAATTCATGATTTCAGCTGCGACTTTAATACCGCCCATGGTTTGCTTTTTAAGGTTCTCATTACCTGTCAATAATTTAGTCATCACCTCATTTAACTCGCGTAAGGCGATTGGTTTTACACCATCTAACGTAGCAATACGCAGCATCACATCTTGACGCAAACGATCAGGGAAATAACCAATAATTTCAGAAGCTTGGTCTGGCTCTAAGTGCACAAGAATAGTGGCGATAATTTGTGGATGCTCGTTCTTAATAAAGTCAGACACAGTTAACGCATCCATCCACTTCAAACTCTCAATGCCACTAGCATCGCGTGATTGCAAGATGCGGTTTAATAGGCCTGAAGCTTTGTCTTCACCTAGCGCCTTGTTGAGTACAGAGCGAATATATTCATCTGAATCTAGACCAAAATCACTACTTTGCTCGACTTCAATCATGAATTCATCAACGGTAGTTTCTACTTGTTCACGACCGACTGACTTTAAAGTAGCCATCGCTGTACCTAGTTTCTGCACTTCTTTTGGGCTAAGAAACTTCATTACTTCTGCAGCTTCATCCTCACCTAAAGCAAGCATTAAAATCGCACTTCTCATTACGCCAGCATCGCTCATTTTTAGTCGTTCCCGCTTGTCCAGTTAGCTACAACACTTGCTACCATTCGTGGATTATCTTTAGCAAGCTGTTTGGCGGCTGCCAATTTACCTGCGCCGCTATTTGGCGCCCCTAATTGTGCTTGGCCTTCTTCACCACTTAAATTCACCACTGCATCTTCATTCGGTGCGTTTAATAATTTTGGCGCTGGTGCAGTAAGTTTGCGTAACATTGGGCTAAGTAGTTTTTTATAAATCAACAACAAGACCACAATACCCACAACAAAACGCAAAACATCTTTGCCATACTCAATCGTTTCTGGATTTTTCCACATAGGCACTTCAGGAATAATTTCTTCGGGCTCGCCAGCAAATGAGCTATTCACCACGGTGATTGCATCACCACGCTCTTTATTAAAGCCCATTGCTTGCATGGCTAAATCATTGATTTGCGTTTTTTCAGCCGCAGTAAGTGGTCTGTAAGTTACTTTGCCTTTTTTGTCGACTACGGGCATATTGTTCACAACAACAGCCACATTTAAACGCTTAATGCCGCCCATGCCTTGCTGTGAATAACGCACAGTTTTATCTACTTCAAAGTTAGTGGTCGTATTCTTTAGGCTGTTAACAGGCGTAGCGTCTGCCGTTGCTGTTGCGCCAGGCGTAGCTCCTGCAAGCGCTGTAATGGGTGCCGTTGCATTAGCTGGCGGCTGGTTAGATAATGCGCCTGGAACGCCAGTGGCAGCGCCACTATTGCTTGTTTGTGATTCATTACTTTGTAAGCTACGAATTGCCGCATCGTCAGGTTTCTGATTCGGTTTATATGTCTCAGCTGCCTGCTCTAAGCTAGAAAAATCAATCTCCGCACTGGCTTCCGCACGTACATTTTTAGCACCTACAATGGGTGAAATAATAGATTCAACGCGTTTAACAATGCTTTGTTGAATATCATCTATATATTTTATCTGCGTTGGATCTAAGTTATTGGCACCCATTTTTTTAGAGGTGTCTGAAAGCAGATTGCCATTTTGGTCTACCACGGTGACATTGGCTGCAGGTAAATTAGGTACACTACTCGCGACTAGATGCACCACTGCACCCACCTGTTGAGCATCTAAACTACGGCCTGCACGCAAATTTAATAATACTGAAGCGGTTGGTTGTTGTTGATCTCTTACAAATACGGTGGCTTTAGGAATAGCCAAATGAATTCTGGCGACTTCTACTGCGCCTATTGATTGAATGCTGCGCTCCAACTCACCTTCTAAAGCACGTTGAAAATTTACTTGCTCTACAAACTGCGACACGCCAAATTTTTGATTCTCTAAGATTTCAAAACCAATATTGCCACCTTTAGGCAAGCCATCTGACGCTAACTTCAAACGCGCTTGATGCACCTGTGCTGCTGGAACAAGAATCGCCGTGCCACTATCAGAGAACTTATAAGGCACGTTCATTTTTTCTAGCGCCGCGACAATTGCCCCACCATCTTTATCTGAATAGTTTGAAAATAACACCCGATAGTCTGGTTGCTGACTCCATAGCCAAAACACCGCCATCAGGGCAATCACGCCTGCGGCTGCGACAATCAAAATTAATTTATTACCTAGCTGTGAGTTCAAACCCATTCCACCTTGATTAATAAGGGCGGCATCATTGCCTGCAGCCATAATATTTCTCCAATGTTTTATTCATCAAATACTTAACTCATTACGCTTCTGTTCCATACCATTTCCACAAACAGCGCTTCTATAAGCTATTGGATACCATTATGCCAATGACTAAGAATTTCAAATTTAGGAATAGAGCAATTTTCACCGAGCTATTTGCACACTCGCTATTGTGGCGAAGTGATAAATTAGCAACTGTCAGTGATAGCTATTGATTATCCGTCTAAGCTAAGTGAGCCATGGATAGTCAACACACACAAATTTAAGAGTGATTGGAGGTAAACCATGAAAGCAGGTGGAATTGATGCGGGCAGAATAGAGTCTATGCTCGCACAGCTAAAAGCGGCTGCCCAGCGCCCGCAAAATGATGCTGTAGCTGGATTAGCGTCGAGTACTGGCTTACAAGGTACGCAGGCTTTAGATAAAACAACCAGTAAGGTTAATTTCTCTGATGCACTTAAAGCCTCGTTGAACCAAGTCAATAAAGTACAAAATGAAGCAGAGCAATTAGGTAAAAGCTTTGCGATGGGCGATGATAGCGTGAGCTTATCTGACGTGATGATTGCTGGGCAAAAAGCCAACATTTCATTTCAAGCAACCGTGCAAGTACGCAATAAGTTGGTTTCTGCTTACCACGACATTATGAATATGCAGGTTTAACTAACTTATCGAACTCTATTTAAAACACAGGCGCTTCTTCATCCGCCTTACCCTGCTCTAACTTGTACAACCAAGCCAAAATTTCTGCAATTGCCTGATACAAAGCCGGCGGAATATGATCGTCCAAGTCAACTTGCATTAATAGCGCTACCAAATCTTTAGACTCATGTACAAACACGTCATGCGCTTTAGCTCTGGCGATAATCTGTTCAGCAATGGCACCACGGCCTTTGGCAACGACTTTTGGCGCATACTCACCCGCAGCATAAGCTAAAGCAATGGCTTGCTGGTTTGGATTGACCAAAGGTTTCAGATGAAGGTCTGAACTATAGTTTTCTATAGTGATTGGTTGATGGTTATTCATGTCGCACTACCGTTAAGGTATCTAACTGCTGGCCGTTCTTGCTAATCGCGTCAGCCAAATTTAATCTTTTAGCGGTGAGCCTCTCTAAAGTTTCAGGCTGGTCAGCCAAAATATTCACGCGCATACGCCCGTCAGCAAGCGTTATCCTTGCCGATACTTTGCCTAGATGCGGCAAATGTAAGGTCAGCTCACTAGAGATAGGCCTGTCTTCATTGGCTTGAGATGCCTGAACAGCGTCTTCCTCGCCACCTTTACCCTGCTGTTGATTGACATCCCAATCCATTTTCTGCCCAGTCCAAACCTCACCTTGCCAGCTCATGCGCTGATTTTCCAAAATAGCCAACTGTTGTGACATTAAATTTGCAATAGGTGCGTTAGCTTGGTTCTGTGGCTCTTGTTTAATGGCAGTAAGTGACTGATTGCTTTGCACTAAGTCACTCAGATGCGATTCATAAAATAATCCGCTATTACTCACGGCATTTTTTAAATCTTGTGCCATAACTTGCGGATTTGTTGGGCTATGTGAAACCACGGCTGTTGCTTGAAAACGTGTCGTTACGCCATCGCTTTCTGCCTGTTGTAGATAATGACCAATAAGGTTAGCCGCAGTACTTATTTCTGTTGTACTGCCAGCAATATTGCTAGGTATTGATGCAAGTAGAAATGTCGGCACGGGATTGTTGTGCATATACCGCAAGGTGATTGTTTGACCTGCTTTGGCGGCTGCACCCAAATCCATTTTAAGAATGGTACCTTTTAAATCACCACTTTCAACTTTTACGTTGTAAGCTGTATCGCCCACTTTTGAAAGTACATGTGCGAAGTATTCCTGCCCCTTCACAAACTGCGTAGCTCTGTCACCTAACTCTTGTCGAATACTAGCAATACTATCTACCGCTAGTACTGGCAATATTCTAGCAACAGGATTTACACTTGCGATGTCAGTTTGTTTGAGCATCTGAATAATGACGAGTCTACTGGGGGTAGGCGCGCGTCAGTTTGTTTTCCATATGTAAACTACCCATTAGAGAATTTAATCTCGACATCCATGGCGACACGATATTGCGTATCTCACGGTCATCCGCAAGTATGCTTTTAATACTTGCCAATTTGCGAGCACGTATATCACTTGGCAATGGCAAGGCACTTTCAGTTAACTTTAATGTGGCTATATGCTCGGCACAATGAGTTTCCAGCGTTGTTAAAGTATCCCAATCTTCTTGTTTAGCGGCCAACAACATTTGTTTCGTTAATCCAGCAACCGTTTCATAAACCACAATTGTGTCTTGATGTTTCATTAACTCTTGATGTTTCATTAATTAAAGTTCCACTATTAATTTTTATTAAATAATTTTTTATTAAACTTTTGCGTAATGCGCAATGTTACGATTTAACGCCACTGCCACTTGGCTAGGAATTGCCATGGTCATCTCTGCAGTCACTTTTTTTACCCCATCAATGGCCTCCCATGCGCCTTTTAAATCAGTGAGTAATTGAATCACTTCGTGTATTAACTCAGGCTGATTGTGAATATTTGCCGTCATTAATCGTTTACTCATATAACCGTAAAGCGCATCTAGATTTTCAGCGATTTCACCCCCTACTTTTTTATCTAAGCTCAACCTTAAGCCAGATTCTATGATAGAAATTGCTTTTGAAATCATGGCGCCTTTGTTAGCAATATCTTTATTTTGCATATGCATCACTGCACTTCGACAGGCGGTGATAGCACCATCGTAAAGCATAATGATTAATTTATTTGGGCTAGCGGCAAGCACGCCTGTTTCCAAGCCAACTTTGGCATATACATTCACTCCGTGTTGATTTGATCCAAACATCATTGTGTCCTTTACTTGTTCTTAATAATTATTTGTTAGCGTTGTATGAAGCAATTTGCTGAGTAAGAAACGAACTGGTCGTTGTCATGCTTGACATCAACGTGTCTAGCTTAGTAAATTGCGCACGATACCTAGCCTCAATCGAGGTAAGTCTTAATGTAATTGAATCTGCCTGTTTATCAAGCCGTGAAATAGAGCTAGTAATCCCGTCTGTTCTAGAGGCTAAGATACCCGTCGTATCTAACAGATTAGTAATCACGCTATCAAGCTGTGCCGCATAGCCAATACTAAAATTAACAGTACCGCGTGAACCTGTTGCTCCACCGTTCACTTTTACAGTTAAGCCCTCACTTGCATCCCCTGTTGCACCCACTAAGCTACCGCCAATCGTCGTTGCTGCAACTCCATTTATCGTGCCTGCAAGAGGAGATAAGCTACTCACATTAATTGCATATGTGCCTGCTTTTGTCTTATTGGTACTCGCTGAATAACTAAGTTGAGGGTCTGTTGTTTTTGCTGTTGTTGCAAACAAACTTGCAATATCACTGAAGTTAGAAGCTACCGCAGCATCAAGCTTAGTTGAATCTAAAGCTAATTGACCTGTCGCCTGAAATGACACGCCAATTTGGCTAAGTGTAGAAAATGCCCCATTAGCAGTGATCGCATTTGTCATCACAGATTTCAGTTTAGAAATCACCGACCGAGTCGTGGCATCTCCCAACAGAGCACCTGAGTTTTTTCCTGTAGGGTCATATTTTGTGAGGCTACGCAGCGAAGTATCTAGCTTATTGTAAGCATCAACAAACGCCGTTACTGAAGTCTTTACCGCTTCTTTATTACTTGCTAAGCTTAAATTTACGCTATCCACACTGGTGGCTAATAAATTTAGTGTTACACCACCAATCGCATCCGTAATCGTATTGCTCGGTTTAACCACATCAATGCCATCAATATTCAAAAGCGCATTTTTAGCAGCCTGCATTTGCGTCATATTTTTGCCACTACCAGCTGCGGCAGTAGGGTCATATGCTAGCTGTGATAGCCCTGCATTATCGGTATTGTTACCGTCACTATCGGTCGTGGTGATTTTTAAGGTATTCACTTCACCCGTATCTTTTGAGGTGATGACTAGGTGATTAATCGTGCCATCATTTACGATAGTTGCACTAACGCCTGAATTTGAAGCGTTAATCGCATCACGCACGCCTGAAAGCGTGTTATTAGAACTATCGATGGTAATGCTTACATCGGTTTTAGCCGCATTAGGCGTAAATGAATTTGGCATAATCGGCGCAACGGCGGTGGGCGGATTATAAGTGCCAAATGAAATGGTCAAAGTACCCGTGCCAATAGTATCAGCTACATTTCCAGTGCCCGCAAAAGTCAACTTTTGCGATTTAGCTAACTGGTTAACCTTAATTGCATTTTCACCTAAAGCAGCGGTGCCATTAGCGGTTGCGGTAAATATGGCAGCGTTACTTGAAGTCACGGTTTGTGCATTAAACTTACTAGCGCTAGAAAGCGCACTGACAGCTGTTTGAAAAGTAGATAAACTGCTTTTTAAAGTGCCATAAGCTGAAATCTGCGATTGGTAAGCAGTTTTTTGTTTGCTAACAGCCGTCAATGGTTTTTGCTCGATAGCCATTAAACTACTCACGATACTATCTACCTGAAGCCCAGAACCTATCCCTGCAGATGAAATGCCCATTTTTATATCCTTTTAACAACAGCCACTTTTAACAATGTCTATTTCACTACTTTGACTACTACACTAAGAGTGGCTTAATTAACTGCTATTAAGTATATAACGTCAGTGTTTCTCAAAAACTTTAATCAAATCGACTTTAATCCCTCAAATCTAAATGAGAGCTTTGCACGAATGCATTTTTTGTAGGAGCGATATTTATATCGCGATAAATTTCGCAACAGAACTATTTTGTTTAATGATTAGGTGGTTTTTTTGAAATTTTGGAAAATATTTTATATTTGAAAGGTCTTCGCTATATAAATATCGCTCCTACAATACATTTAAGCATTCGTGCAAAGGTCTCTAAATACTTAAATCTAAACACAAATGCAGGAACGCCTAGCCATCGCGAAATAAACTAACAAATCGCGATGGCTAGGCGTTCCTGCAAAACTCAAACACAATACTGTTCAGGCGATTAAAGCCGCAGCGATTACGCCGTTTGCCTAATCATTAAACCTTGTAACTTATCTAGCGTTTTAGACATGGCCAATACTTCTTCATTGGGAATCTGTCTTAGCACTTGCTTAGATGCCGTATCAACCACTTTGACCACCATGCGCTCTGACTGTGCATCTAATGAAAACTGCACGGTTTGCAACGCAGGTGCGACTAAGTCATTCAGTTTTTTAACTGCAGTTTCTAAGTCTGCCTTATCAACCACAACAGGTTTAACATCACTCTTGGCGTTTTCAGCCACCACAACGGGTTTAAGCCCTGATGGGCTTGTTGTTTTATCAATGGCAATTGGGCTACTGGCACTTGGCACAGCAGCCAGCTTTCTCACTGAGCCATAACTATTTATTGATGAATTGAACATGATTTTCTCCTTTGCTAAAACCCACAAGCTGATCAGGCCTGTGGGTGTTAAGGGTTTACGCTTTAATTGTTACTTAGCCTCTTAACAACGCTAACACGCCGTTAGGTGATGAGTTGGCTTGCGCTAACATGGCTGTACCTGCTTGTTGCAAGATTTGGCCGCGGCTTAAGTTGGCAGTTTCTGCAGCAAAGTCAGTATCCATGATGCGTGACTTAGCCGCTGATTGGTTTTCTGCTGACACTTGTAAGTTACTTACGATAGACTCAAAGCGGTTTTGTACAGCACCAAATGTTGCACGTGCACCATTCACCTCAACAACAGCCAAATCAATTGCATCAATCGCTAATTTAGCGTTTGCAGCAGTATCCACTTTGATTGCTGCAGCCGCTGCAGTTGCTGTTTTTGATGCTGCTGCTGTTAAGTCAACACCTGTCACAGTTACAGAGTCATTGGCTGTGTTGTTAGCACCCACTTGGAATGCAACACCAGTAGCAGAAGCTGAACCTAATGTGTTCACGCCGTTAAAGTTTGTGTTACCTGTCACACGTGTAATTTCAGCCTGTAGTTGGCCAAACTCAGCCGCTAAACTTGCGTTGTCTGTTGTGCCGTTGGCACCTTGTACCGCTAGTTCACGCATACGTTGTAGTGAATCGTTTACTTTGCTTAAACCACCATCTGCAGTTTGTGCAAATGAGATTGCGTCGTTAGAGTTACGAATCGCCACGTTCATGCCGCGTACTTGTGAATCCATTTTTGTAGCAATCGCTAAACCAGACGCATCATCTTTACCGCTGTTGATACGCATACCTGATGACAAACGTTGCATTGAAGTGGCTAAAGAACCTTGTGAAGCGCTTAAGTTACGTTGTGTGTTTAATGAGTTAATGTTGGTATTGATAATTGAAGCCATGATAATTCTCCTAAATTTAAGTTAAGTTTTATTACACTCTGTCTTGCCTTTAGCGTTACAACTTGTTGTTCAAATTGCGCTGCTGTTGTAACTATTATCGGTAGGCTTTTCAGAAAGTTTAGGGTTGTTTCTAAATTTTCTTTTTGTGTCTCGCCGATTAAGCAATCCTGATGTAAAGAGTATCGGTAGCGGTTTTCTAAACTTTAGGAGCAGGTGAGGTTTTTTCGATGATTTAATGTAGGGCAACCAACACAAATAAGCTTTAAACGCCCTACGAACAGGTAATTCAAGCCATTAGAAGAAAATTCAAGCAAGCAAAATTTTAAGTAGAAAATCATTAAAATGCGTCTAAATTAAATAGGTTTCGAGATGATATTGGATGTATTTGTGTACATAAATAGCAAATAAAACGATAGAGATAGGCTAAATTTACTTATAAATGGTTAGCCAACCCACGAGAAGAGTGAGTGAAAATAGACGTGATGACTTAGTAAAGGACTATACAAATAGTTGTTTGGAGGAATTTAGAGCCTGTAAATAATTCTGTGTAAATGCAGTTTGAGTGCATTAAGGCTTTTAAGCTTATCCATTTTTTGTGAAGTTAACTCGCTTCGTTCTATACCTAGCGGGTCAATTTTAATTTTATGTGTTTCTAATGTAACCAAATCTTTTTTAGCATAAGCAATGTTAATAACAGGGCACTTTATGAGCCTACAAACAGGTTATTTAGTAAATCTAGAAACGCCATCTTTAGAATATTTAATCACCTCATCATTAGCGTTGTAGCTGGAATGTTTTTGAGGTTGTCTTGTTCTAATAATGTTAGTAACTCTGCTATGAATTTCGGATGATGCTCAATGTTACGACTAAAAGTGTAAATCACGCGCACATAGTCCGCCTCATTAAATTGCTCTTTTTTAAATGCGGCAATACCAACCAATGTCATTTTTATCAAACTATAACGAATTGCTAAATCAATGAACTCAGTTTCGAGTCCACGACTCTTTCCGATAGGGAAACTATTTTTACCAATGTCATTGAGTAAATAATTTTTTAATATATGCGGGTGTGCTTCGTCAAATGGAGTAAACCATTTTTCATCTGCTTCACAATAACGTAATTCAGAGGCATTTAAATCACTTTCATCAAATTGAATGCCCTCCATAGCGTCCAAAATTGTTTGCCTATAGCTTGAACGCGGATGGTTTTTAGAAAAATAAATTTTAAGAACGCCTCTTAGCAATGTGATTTGCTTACTACGATCTATCACGATGTTATGAGCCAGCTCTCCTGCCTTAGCTAGATAGTCAGTGTTTGTAAAATTGATTAACCTTTCAATAATTAATGCGCGGGCAACTTCAGTATCGAGATCTGCTAGAAAAAGATTCATTTTCTGTACCATTAATCCCAATACGATCATGGCTTCCCATGATCGGAATTTAGAAAAGCGGATAATGAAGCATGTCACCTCGTAAATATAGTCGGACATGGCTAATAGTAAATCTGGGGATTTTTCGTTAAAACGGATTACTGATGCAATAGGAACAACACTCTCGTTAGGAAAGGGCAATACCAAATTTGTAAGGTCCATTGCATTAGAATCTAATAATGCTTTTCGAGCAGCCTCTGGGCAGCTAAGACTCGCATAAAGCATAATATCGTCGTTTTTTCGATTGTATTGCCTTGGGTAAGTTTGGCAGGTTTTTGACAAGTAACTAGCACCCAGTTTCCCTTGAATCTCACACATATTTTTTTCATCAAGAAATGGACATGCACCTTTATCATCAAGCTTAATATATGCATGGTCATCTGCGCTGGTCGACGATTCTGCTATTGCCACTACCACCTTCATTTTTTCTTTTAGCTCACGGATTTCAATTGTGCGATATTTTTTGAATGTTTGTTTATCTATAGTGACACGCCAACCATGGCAACAATTTTCTTCGCAACTTGATCCAATACATTCAAATGACTTTATGTATTTTGGAACAATAGCTACTGGATTGTGCTTTCCCATGGAGACCCCGTTTAAACATCAAAAGAATTGAATTCGATTGTATTATTAGAGTGCAATGAATAAGTGGTAGATTAACCTTACAAAAGTCATTCAGCTCGTTAAATTGCGCTTTTCAACATATCAATCAGATACAAGGTCTTTTTAAACTGGCTGGGAAGCACTTTTGAATAGCTTAAAGCTTTTGAATTATTTAATGAGTTTTAACTCTGTGATTTTTTGTGCAATCGACTCACCTTGTTCTTCATCGAGTGGGTCAATTTTAATTTTAAGCGTTTCTAACGCGCCCAAATCTTTTTGCGAATAAGCAATATTGGACAAAGCCAGCATTGCATCTAAATTACGACTGTTTAAAGTTTGCGCTTTACTCAAATCTTCTTTAGCTGATACGGTTTGATTCGCACCCTCTTCCGCTACACCTAAAAAATACCAAGCATCAGATGATTTTGGTTCTTGTAGCGTCCAAGCTTGCGCTACTTTTTTTAAAGCCACCCAGTCTTTATTTTGATAGGGGATCACTACCTGCATAAAATAAGGTCTTTGTTCTAATGGTAAAGCCCAAAATGGCACTTCAAGCGTATTTAAAGAAAGTACGTCTGGTGAGTCGAACAATGCTTTTATCCACTCTACAGGCAGGTTATAAAAGAAGCCATGCGAGCCAGGGCTTTTGAAACTGGTAATGCCGATAAGATTAAATTTTTCGTCAAACAAAGCACCACCGCTTGAGCCCATGGCAAAAGCCGCGCTAGTGCGAAGCACTACACTATCGTCAAATGGATATGAGCCTTTGATACTGCCATATGAAGGCTGTGGCACGTTGTTGCCGATTGGATAACCTAAGCTGAATATTTCTTCTTCGTACTTTACTGAGCTGCTATCACGCATGGGTGCCACTTTAAATGGTAGGTTATCAAACTTTAGTAAACATAAATCATGTTTCCAATCAGCTTTCAAACCAATTGGTTGATAGGAATCATGATATTTAGTAATGCTTGCGCCCTTTGCATTAGCTAACACATGACAATTGGTTACAACATAATCTTTACTAACAACAACACCCGAGCCAGTGCCAGTAATGCCACTAGGCAGCTCCACAGCAACTTGAACCAAAGAGTCACTCAGCGCTAAAATTTCACCGATATTTGGCTGAGCGTTAGCGATTGAAATATGTACGCTAATCATTGTGAGTAAAAATAGCTTTTTCATCATTGCCTCAAATAACCTTATTTTTTATAGAAACCCAATATAGTGGGCGCTGACCTTGTTTTCGAAATATCCACATATCCACTTTTCTTATGTTTTCTATTGCCTCATCAAAGGAGATGTTTTGTTTTAAGGCATCGACCTTTGCTAATGGCTCAGCATATTTACGCCAAGCTGCATCTTCATGAAAACCGCGATCTGCCATACAGTTTTTCAATACATTCGATTTTCGGCTGAGTAACTCAATCTTTTGAAATTCAACAACAGGTGTCATACCAATGATGGCTTTTTCTGAAATAGCTACGCACTCATCACCCATGTGTTCAAGTTGAGTTAGCGCTTGCGCTGGGTTGCTTGCACCTTGTTTAGTCGTTAAGAAATACCATGTTAAGCAAATTACAAGGACTAGCGAGCCAATGATTAGAGTTGTTTTTTTCAAAAAACGCCCTTCTAAGTTATTAAGCGATTTACTTACTGATTTATATGAGTAAGAGAACTATCCTTAGTTCAAATGCTTTTAAAAACTATGAGAAGGTGTAATAAGATTTAAAGATATTTTAAATGACTGCCGCAGCCAGCATGGCAATCACTAGCGCCAAAGCCAGCAATCAACACAATACCTGCAGTGCTTTGACTAAGTTCACATTCAACTTGTGCAAATTGTGTGGTTTTAATTACCCTAGCATGTGGCGATGCTAATAAATAATCAATATGCCACTTTAGTTTTTTATCTTGTCGAAGGTGACGAGCAATACGTGCTTCTATATAACGCTTAGCGCTGCCCGTATAAACATAGTGCCCCGAAGGAAAATCAAAGGTGCCAAATTGACCGATAGTAAGTCGCACAGACTCGACAAGTAAGATATGTAGCTGATAGCTACTAGTTGGAAGGAGAATTTCGGCCAAGAGAACTATCCTAGGTGTTGATTACTAATGGTGATTGCTATTAAAACAAAAGGGAGCCTATAGCTCCCTTTTATTATTCAATAAGAGTCAGAATTAATTAACTGAATCTTTTAATGTTTTGCCTGCTGTGAAAGCTGGCGCTTTACGAGCAGCAATTTTCAACTCAGCACCTGTACGTGGGTTGCGACCTGTACGAGCAGCACGTTGTGTCACTTTAAATGTACCAAAACCTACTAAAGTCACTGCATCACCCTTTTTAAGGGCTGCTGTGATAGCTGCAGTAGTTGCATCAATAGCACGACCAGCATCTGCTTTAGTAAGACCAGCACTTGCTGCAACAGCGTCAATCAATTCTGATTTATTCATATATTTAGTTCCCTTGATAAGTGTTTGTGTAAAAGCACCGTTACTTTGCTGGCATTTAAATTAACTGTCAATTGTTTTTCACCATAAAGTGCATCAATTTACATTTTTTAAAGTTTACAGCCTAGTTTAGCGCTAAATTCTAGTCAAATTCACGCTGCAAGGTCAAGTGTGCTAGGGTAAATCGTCACTAATCAGATTCTGCTAGTATTACTAACAGAATATAACGAGTAAAATTAAATGCCTGTTTTTAAATATAAGTTCAGAATGAGTCAGCCATATTTAAGCAAGTTGTTGATAGGTTTGTCATTTACTTTACTGCTAGCGTGCAGCACAACAGCTAAAAATCCCACTACTTTAGGTGTAGGTGTAAATCCTGATTTACCAGCACCGCAACAATCATTAATTCCAACGGTTAATATTGCACCTGCCGTGGGTTGGCCGGCTAACAAAACTCCGATTGCAGCAACTGATTTAAACGTAAAGCCATTTGTAAGTGATTTAGATCATCCACGCTGGCTATATGTGTTGCCAAATGGCGATGTGCTAGTCGCAGAGACCAATGCGCCAGCTAAACCCGATGAT
>JBBQLN010000034.1:0-28707 GCA_038327905.1 Burkholderiales bacterium | reverse complement strand
AAATTTGCGGTTTTGCAAATTAGGTAAAAAACGACGTTTTGTTCTGTTATTTGCGTGAGAAACTGTGTTACCCACCATTGGCTTTTTGCCAGTTACCATACATACACGTGCCATGGTTAATCTCCAAACTTCTGCTTTTTTTGAAAGACCGCAATTATAGTATGAAAGCCAACTTATTCTCAAGGGAAATATTAGAAAATAATCAATAATATTCAAGATTTAACGCATATTGACGCGTTAACTAATTTTAATGTTGGAATTCAGCCATCAGTGCGGCTAATTAATGTTTCCCGGTACTACCAAAACCGCCTTCACCACGCTCACTTGCATCAAAATCATCTACTAGATGAAAATCAGCCTGCAAAACGGGCACAATCACTAATTGTGCAATGCGCTCCATAGGATTAAGCTCAAATGCAGTATTGCCCCTATTCCAGCATGACACCATGAGCTGACCTTGATAATCAGAATCAATCAAACCAACTAAATTGCCTAAAACGATGCCGTGTTTATGACCAAGCCCTGAGCGAGGCAAAATTAGTGCTGCATGATAGATGTTGTCTAGATGAATCGCCATGCCAGTAGGAATAAGCATGGTATCGCCAGGCTGCAATGTGATAGGTGCATCAATACAAGCACGTAAATCTAAGCCAGCGGAGCCTTCTGTTGCATAAGAGGGCATTTGTTCATGCAGGCGGTCATCAAGAATTTTTAAATCGACGATAATTTTCATAATATTCTCATAAACATGTATTAGTTAACTTTAGAAAGTATTGTGCTTAGCATTAAACACTAAATGCTCACTTAAATCACTATGAAGTGTATTTTTATACTGATTGTGTTGGCATAAAAAAACCCGCCGAAGCGGGTATTAGTATTTAAAAAGCTAGAACTTGTAGTTTGCATTCAAACCTAGTAAATACGTTCTTCCAGAGGCTGGCTCAAAGAAACGTGAGTTACCATCATTGATACGTACAGAGCCAATATAATCTTTATCAAATATATTCTCTACGCGAATAAACTCTTTAAAGTTCCAGTTGGAAAAATTTTGCTCTAAGCCAGCGCGGAGATTGAAAATCGTATACGAAGGTGCAGCGTCGGAGTTAGTATCATTAACATACACTTTGCTATTATGGCGGCCTTCAAAAGCCGAATTAAAACCTAAAGGCGCATATTTCCATGCCACCTCACCATAGAGCTGAGTTTTGTAAGTGCCAGGAATTTTGTTTCCAGATGCAACTAATCCAGATGCACCAGTAAAGTCAGAGTCGAAACTAGCATTTAACAATGAGTAGGAAAAATATGTGGAAATATTATTAGCAAATTTTGAGTCAATTGATAGTTCTGCACCTGTACGCTTAGTTTTATTAGCGTTGGCATAAAGACTTCTGTTTGCTATATCAGTTTGTTTGATTACTATTTCATCATCAGTCGTAATTCTAAATAAGTTAAGGTTAGCAAGCGTGTTGTCGCCTATAAATGTTTTTGCACCAATTTCATAATTGCGACTTTCAGAAGGTTTAAGAGTTAAGTTTGGTGTTGCACCAGCAGTTAAAGAGCTATATGCCGCTTCAATAAATGTTGGCGTTTCAAACCCCTCGCCATAGTTAACGTAAAGGTTGAATACTGGTGTAACTTTCCATGTGGCACCAACAACAGGACTGGTTTTTTGGTATTCTACAGAGCCGCTATTATTTCCGAATACGCCTATAAGTCTGTCATTCACTTCGAGTTTAACGTTTGTATGTCGTAATCCAGCATGAATATCTAGGCTATCTAATACAGATAATTTGCCTTGAATATACTGGTCAAAGTTATTAACAATATTATCTTCATCACGGTTTAAGTTTTTAACTGGAAGTCCATTAGCAAGTATATTGGTGTCTAGTCTGGCGTCGCTAGACTTTCCATAATTTACACCAAAACTAATATTATAAGGCTTACTAAAAATTTCACCTTTATTGTCCCAGTGTAAATCAGTTCCATAAAATTCTCTTGAAATAACACTTGCTCTAGCGTTTGTACCTTGTGCATTTGTAGCGAGGATTTGTTCATTCTCTCGTGTGCCTACATAGGCTGTAGCGTTGAGTACATTATTTTCATTGAGTGAATGTGTTAAATTAAAGCCTACTTGCGTATGACTACGTGACACACGCGTATCTGCATTTATAACGGCATTTACTACTCCAGTAGGATTGGTAAACGCAGAAGGTGAAGCGGCTACACCAGTAACCGCGTTACGAGGTAAGCCGCTTGGATCTTGTGCATTTTGGTCAAACCAATTTACCAATGTAGTAAGTTTAGTATCTTCACTAAAGTTAATTTTGAATTTAGCTGTGGCAGCTTGCTTTTTACCTGCGCCGTGGTCACGAAAACCGTCAGTCTCAAAATTAGAAACATCAAGTAAGTATTCTAGGTTTTCAGATGTACCTGCTGCTTTTAACACTTGACGTTTGGTGTTGTCGCTACCAAACATAACTGTGGCACCTACCTCAGCGGTTTTTGGTGCGTCTTCTGATAGCATTTGAATCACACCACCTGATGAGTTGCCATAAAGGGCTGAAAATGGTCCGCGCATCACTTCAATACTTTTAATGGCAGATAAATCTACTACACCAGGTTGGCCTTGTCCGTCTGGCATAGTCAATGGAATGCCATCAACATATACTCGAATACCACGTACACCAAAGGCTGAGCGAGAACCAAAACCGCGGCTAGAAATTTGAGGGTCTTGCGCTTGATTGCTACGGTTTTGCGCGGTGATACCAGGTACGCGAATTAAGCTTTCTGACAGCAACATTTGCAATTGGCCATCTTGTATATCTTTTTTCTCAACGACATCAATAGCTACAGGTAAGTCAAAACTATTTTGCGCGTTTTTGGTGGCCGTAACCACTACTGGTGCAAGAGAGACTGGATCTTGAGCATAAGCTTGCGGGGATACGATAGCGGCAACTAACAAAAACAACGGTTTTCTTTTCATGATGGAGAGCATTCTTTTTTGGAAAGCGTGCATCTTATATTGCCCTGTAGATCAAGGCAATCATGAAAACCATGATTTATAAATGGATTAAATTACAGCATGTTAGCTACATGTTGTAATAGCAGTTTAGCGACTTCAGTTTTAGAGGCACGTTCTAAAGGGTGAGCGCCATTATTATCAAGCAGTGTTACGCTATTTTGCTCACTTCCCATTGCCTGCGTTGCTAAATTAGCAACAATGAGTGGCAGTTTTTTTGTCTTACGTTTGGCCTCAGCGTATTCAAGCAAGTTTTCTGTTTCTGCGGCAAAGCCTACGCAAAATGGCGGATTAGGCAGGCTGGCAACATCGGCTAGTATGTCTTTATTGGGGGTGAGTTCTAGTGTGAGCGCCGACGTACTTTTTTTGATTTTTTCATGGTGTGATATTGTCGGGCGATAATCTGCCACAGCGGCAACCGCAATAAAAATATCTTGTTTGATGATGTTGCTCATGACGGCTTCATACATGGCTTGAGCGCTTTCAGCTCTAATGGTGATGCAGTTCGTTGGTGCATTTAAAGCGCTAACGCCGCTTACAAGTGTCACTTCTGCGCCCATGTCTGCTGCCACTTGGGCAATGGCGTAACCCATTTTACCCGAGCTTAAATTGGTGATGCCACGCACAGGGTCTATCATTTCTAGCGTAGCACCAGCGGTAATAAGTATGCGCTTGCCAGCTAATAGTTTAGGAGTGAAGTGGGCGTTTACTAAGCCTAATAAAGCTTCAGCTTCTAACATTCTACCTAAGCCAACTTCGCCACAAGCTTGTTCGCCGCTGTCTGGGCCTAATATGCTAATGCCATCTGCTATAAGTTGATTGATGTTGCGCTGCGTGGCTGCGTTTTCCCACATTTGTTTGTTCATGGCTGGCGCGACTAGTAGTGGACAATCGCGCGCTAAACATAAGGTAGAAAGTAAATCGTCTGCCCGACCTTGCACCAGTTTTGCTAAAAAGTCTGCGCTGGCAGGTGCAATTAAAATCGCGTCAGCTTCACGGCTTAATTCAATGTGCGGCATACCGTTGCTCACGCTGCTATCCCACATGTCAATAAACACGGGCTTGCCAGACAATGCTTGCATGGTCACAGGTGTAATAAATTGGCAAGCGGCGGCGGTCATCACCACTTGCACGTCGTAATGAGCTTTGACTAACAAGCGCACGAGTTCTGCCGCTTTGTACGCCGCAATGCCGCCAGTAATACCTAAAACTATTCGTTTATTTATCTGCGTTGTCATGGTAGATTTTGCTTATGTTAAAAACAATAAAATTGCTGAACACTTTAAATATAGCGCCAAGTTTAACATGGGTGCTTGTACTGTGTGTAAGTATGCTATTTGAGGTGAGTTCCGCGGAAGCGCGGCGGATGAATCCTGCGCTAATCAATCCAGCAGAAAACCAACAGCTAGAAACTCAAGCAGCGCCACCAGCTGGCATTATGTGCAGAGATTGCATCAATGCTAAGCCACCAGCTAAACCAAGCTCTGGTAAGGTTTGGCAAGCTGAAGTGCAAGATATGGCAGCTTGGAAACAGCTAAGCAAGCCGCTGCGAGATGCTGAGTTTAGTAAATTTGTCATAGATTTAAAAACTAACAAAATTTACTTTGTGGATAGTAATGTATTTATGTTGCATGCCGATTTTGTGGTGGATTATTTACAAAAAATTCCGCGTACGGTTGCAAACATGAAAGCCTATAACCGTAATTACAGCACAAAAAAACCACAGTTTATTTTGGGCTATTTAACCCATTATCCTAAATTAGTTAATTCTGAACTGGATGCAAATTCGTCAAGCCGTGATTTGTGGACATTTTCATTTTGGGAGGGCGACACAATTCAAGCCAAGGATATTCAGCTGGCTTATAAACGGCTTCAGCAAACATTTACTTTGGCACCGCTGGTGTTTCGGCCAGATTCATCTGAGCAAGAGCGCGTAGCTAGTCAGTTAAAAGCATTTCGTATTCCAACCATCAATAATAACCAAATTTATCAATCGCTACCTTATCAGGCGTTTAACGCGGGCAGTGCAATTGGTCGCTTGGTGATTGTGCCTCCCACTAGCAAAATTGAAAATTTAACGTTTGATGAGGATGATATTGTGTTGTTACAAAGTAGTTATCCTGATATTTCACCAGTGGCTGGCGTGATTACCACAAAGTTTTCTACGCCGTTGTCGCATGTTAATCTGCGTGCAAGTGCTTGGGGAATTCCGAACGCTACGATTAAAAACGCCGTAAGCGAGCTAACTGTTTTAAATGGTAAGCAGGTGTTTTATCAGGTGACAGAGGCTGGCTATAGCATGCGATTAGCCACTGCAGAAGAAATAACACAGCGTAAAAATACCAAGCTGGCAAAAGCTACGATTGTGATGCCCAAGGCCGACTTAGCCACGACAGCATTGCTACCGTTGAATAAAATCAGTGCAGAAGATGCTAACAAATATGGTGCTAAAACCAGTAACTTAGGTGAAATGGTGCGCGCTAATACCAATTTAAATATTCCTGATGGTTTTGGTATTCCATTTAGCTACTACCTTGCGCATATTAAGCAGCATCATATTGACGACTTGATTAATAAAGCCTTAAAAAATCCAAAATTCAAACAAGATGCAAATTGGCGTAAAAAGAGCTTAGAAGGCATTCGCTTGGCAATTACTGATGCGCCGCTTGCTGCCGATAACTTTAATAAAATTCAAACGCAGTGGCAAAAACAGCTGGGTGGCAGTGGCGTGTTTGTGCGTAGCTCTACCAATGCGGAGGACTTGAAAGGCTTTAACGGCACTGGACTTTATGACACCGTGCCAAATGTAAAAGATAAAACCGCCTTGGAATCCGCTATTAAGCAAGTGTGGGCTTCGGTTTGGAATTTACGTGCCGTTGAAGAGCGTACACACTTTGGCATTCCGCATGAGCAAGTTTACCCCGCAGTGCTGATACAATCTGCTGTAAATGCCGCCGCGGCAGGGGTGTTGCTCACCACAGATATTTGGGGACATCAAACAACTACTTATACGATTAATGCTAAATGGGGCTTGGGATTGCGTGTGGTAGAAGGGCAAAAAGTTGCTGAGCAGATTTTGTTTGATACTAGCAATGATGGCACGCGCGTGATTAGCCGCTCAGATGAGTCGACCAGGCTAGTGGCAAATCCAAAAGGTGGCCTGATGGAAAAGCCTGTTGCAAAAGGCGCAGCAATTTTGACAGAAAAGCGCGCTAAAACTTTAGGTGACGCTGCGCAAAAAGTAGCTGAGATTTTTAATCAAACTGAAGTGTTGGATATTGAATGGGTGCTTGAAACCAAGAACGGACAAGATGTTTTTTGGATAGTGCAAGCGAGGCCATATGTGCTTAGGACGCTTCTATAAAACCAACTTTCGTTGCTACACTGCGTTACTCACAAAAAATTACTTCTTACATATCAAATATATGCGGCGTCGCAATTTTTTGCTCGCGCCTTGTTTAGCTTAAAAATTTGAATTTATAGAAGCATCCATTAATAAAATAGAGGCTAAAAGTTAATGTGGAAAAAAATTAGAATCATTATTTTATTGCTGATTTTAGCAACAGTGATTCAGAACACTTGGCTGGATAAGGCAGATTTAGCTTGGAAAAATAATTTCTATGTCGCCGTATACCCAGTCAATGTAGATAATAGCGCCAAAGTGAGTGATTACTTACGTAGCCTAACGCGTGAGGATTTTGAGCCGGTGGCTCAATACTTTGCAAGGGAAGCTGAGCCGTATCATTTGGGTTTGCGCCGCCCCATAGAAGTGCAATTAGGCGAGAAGGTGATGGATATTCCACCAGCACCACCTAAGGATGGAAGTGTTTTAGGTACGATTGTTTGGAGTTTAAAGTTTAGATATTTCGCATGGCGCCATAGCCCTAAAGTGAATGTTAAGCCTGCCATTCGATTGTATTTGTTGTACTACGACCCTGTTACTCATCCGCGCTTAAGTCACTCAACTGCGCTCAATAAAGGCCGCATCGGCCGCGTGAATTTGTTTGGTGACAGTGCATATTCAAAACAAAATCTAGTCATTTTGGCGCATGAGTTATTGCATACACTCAACGCCACCGATAAATATGACTTTACAAACTCAATGCCCATTTATCCAGATGGCTTTGCGGAGCCAGACAAGTCACCACGTTATCCACAAGATTTGGCTGAACTCATGGGCGGTCGCACACCTATTAGTGAAAATAAAGCGGAAATTCCTAAAAGTTTAAACGACACAGTAATTGGTGCAAAAACTGCGCGTGAGATTGGTTGGCTGAAATGATGAAGGAGTAAAACATGGCAATTACCGACTGGCCTGCAAGCGAGCGTCCACGTGAAAAGTTGTTAGAACTTGGTGTGGAAGCGCTTTCTGACGCGGAATTACTCGCTATTTTTCTACGTGTTGGCGTGACTGGTAAAAGCGCGGTAGATTTAGCGCGCGATTTACTCACCCAGTTTGGCAGCTTAAACGGAATATTTGCCGCGCAACTGAGCGAGTTAACGCAAGTGCATGGCATAGGCAGTAGCAAATATGTGCAATTGCAGGCGATTTTTGAAATGAGCCGCCGCGCGTTAAATGAGCAATTGCAGGTAAAAGATATACTGAGTTCGCCCAAGCAAGTGCGAGATTACCTGTGCTTGAAATTAGGCAATTTGACACGTGAAGTATTTCTAGTGCTGTTTTTAGATGCACAAAATAGAGTAGTGACAACTGAAGAAATGTTTAGCGGAACGCTGACGCAAACCAGTGTATATCCTCGAGAAGTGGTAAAACGCGCGCTGTACCACAATGCTGCCAGTGTGATATTTGCACATAATCATCCATCTGGTATCGCCCAGCAAAGCCAAGCAGATGAGCTAATCACCAAACAGTTAAAAGAGGCGCTAGCACTAGTCGATGTGCGGGTGCTGGATCACTTTATTGTGGCTGGCAACACCACTTTGTCGTTTGTTGAGCGAGGTTTGTTGTAAACTAATCCTATGCAAAATGTATTGATTGATAATTCTCTTTGGCTTAACTTGGCTGTGTCTTTGGGCATCGGGCTGTTAATTGGCACAGAGCGTGAGCGCAGTAAAGGCTTAGATCCAGACAGGTCTTTGGCGGGTATTCGTACTTTTACTATCGCTTCATTGTTGGGTGCTGTGAGTACAGTGGTTAACTTCTGGCTGCTAGTTGTTTCGGTAATTTGCGTTACCGTTTTTGCTGCGATTGCCTATGTGGTTAGAGTAGATAAACATCCTGGGCTTACTACAGAAATTATGCTGGTATTCACAGTGATTCTTGGCGGATTAGCAATCACCACTCCTTCTTTATCGGCCAGCCTTGCTGTTATTGCAGCCATTTTGCTTGCGGCAAAAGAGCCCATACATGGCTTTGTTCGAGGGGCAGTTACCAAAGACGAACTCAATGATTTTCTGATTCTTGCGGCCGCTACGCTCATTGTGTTGCCATTAGTGCCAAATGAGTTTGTTGGCCCTTTCAATGCTATTAATCCACGCAATCTTTGGTTAATAGTGATTTTGGTGATGTTTATCAGTGCTCTCGGTCATTTAGCATTACGTTTGCTCGGTGGTCGCGTTGGCTTGCCCATTGTGGGGTTTGTCTCTGGCTTTATTTCAAGTATTGCCACAGTGGGTGCAATGGGTGAACGTGCAAAAGAATCCCCATTGTTAATGGAGCCTGCCGTGGCGGGGGCATTGCTATCTTGTCTATCTACCATACTGCAGTTGACACTGTTATTAGCCGCAATTCATTCCCCTACACTGCAAGCGATGATGATGCCTCTCATATTTGGTGGTGTTTCAATCGCCCTTTATGGATTGATGATGACTTTGAGTTCATTCCATAAAAATGGCGCGGAAATGAGTAAGCCAACACGTTCATTTAGCGTTAAAACGGCTCTTCTTTTAGCTGCAGTTATCGCTGTGGTGTTGATCGCTTCAGCCGCATTAAGTGCATGGTTTGGACAAGCTGGATTGGTGGTTGCATCTGCAGTCGCTGGTTTGGCAGATGTGCATGCCTCTACTATTTCTGTTGCCTCGTTAGCCGTTGCGGGTAAGCTTAGCCCAGCCAACGCAGTTGTGCCAATATTAGTAGCTTTTTCGGTAAATACTATTTCTAAAGCTGTTGCAGCTGTGGTGAGTGGCGGTAAAGCATTTGCCTCACAAGTGATTCCTGGATTGATGATACAAGTAGCTGCAACGTGGCTTGGATGGTGGTTATTTTAAGGAAAAGAAATATGAGTTTTAGCTTATTGCAACGCAATTACGCCCGTTCTCTTTAGCTTGATAGAGCGCTTTATCTGCACGTGAGAGCAGGTTGTTAATATCATCTCCCAACATCAAGCTTGCCACACCAAGCGAGAGTGTTACATGGATTTCCTTTTCAACTTCTTCATCAAAGCCTAGCCTAGTCGATTCTAAAGTTGAACGTATTCGTTCTGCAATCTGACTGGCTTCTTCAGGCGTGGTTTCTGGTAAGATGAAGGCGAACTCTTCTCCACCAAAACGGGCGAGTAAATCCGTTGGGCGTATTTGTTGTGTGAGTACTGAGGCTACGGCAAACAACACCTCATCGCCCACCATGTGGCCGTGCTCATCATTGATGTTTTTAAAGTGATCTAGATCTGCCAAAATTAACGCCATGGGCTTATTGTCGTTTAATGCTCGGCTAATTTGGCGTTGAAAGTACTCGTTCATCCAACGTCTGTTAAACAAACCAGTTAAGCCGTCTACATTGGCGATGTTTTCTAACTCTTGCTGATAATGTAGACCATTGATAATAGCAACGTTATCGTGTCGTAAACGTTTAGCTAGCAAAAATAGCAAATTTCTAGAAAAGCTGTGTGATGCTCTAGTGAGTCGCCAAAGCGTTTCCTCATTCATTTTGAGCACACGGCTATCAGTGGCCGCCTTAACTAGGGCTGATGTTACAGCCCCGTCAAACAGCGATAGCTCTCCAGCGCAGTCACCTGGAAGTAGCGAAATGAAATGCTTATCAGTTTTAGCGTCGAGATAAACCTTCATTGACCCTGTCAGCACAACGTAAAAGTGTACGTTTCTGGCATTTTCTTGAATTAAGGTCTGATTTTCAGTGACGGTGATTAACTCACACTCATCAATCAAATGGGACAGCTCATCCATATTTACACCTCTAAAAATTTTAGATTGGTGAATAAGCTGGCGATCAGTCTTTGATATTATATTTTTCATGTAGATATAGTTCTCAGTTTGCTGTTGTAACCACAATGAAAATAACTTCTTTATAAAAGTCTTAATAAATCATTTGTTACTTGATGTATCTAACATATCGGTGAAAATTGGCAGTTCTTTAGTGTAATCAGTGTATCTAAGTTTAGATACACTTGCATGCACCTTTAGAAAGATTATTTTCAATAAAACTTACGCAAGTTGTAGTGTCGCTAAACGTGCATACAAGCCAACTTGTTCAAGCAACAGAGAGTTGCTACCAATTTCTAAAATATGTCCATTCTCTAGCGCAAATAACTCTGTTAGCTTCAGTGCGTCATTCTCACAAAATTTAATACTTGATTTCTGAGTTAAAGTATAAAAATCATACGATAGAAGGTTAATTATTAAAGATATTTGATAGGGCTATCGATGTAAGCCTTGTGTAAGCATGTTGGTTTAATATTCAAGCAATATATTAATTTTTCTACAGGAACTTGCATATGAAAATAAAATCTTTAGTACAGGTCATAGCAACAGTGCTAGCTATCTCAGTTACAGCGACTGCATTTTCAGCTGAAGATGCTTCGATGCATCAGGTTTATCTCGCAGCTGAAGCAGGTAAATTCACTGAAGCACAGTCTATGATGGACAAAGTGCTTCATGACCACCCCAATAGTGCTAAGGCTCATTTTGTAGAAGCTGAGTTGCTAGCGAAACAAGGCCGCTATTCAGCTGCTCAAGATGAGTTAACTACAGCGGAGCGTTTGCAACCTGATTTATTGTTTGTTAAGCCTCAAGCTTTAGAAAAACTTAAAGCACAAATTTCGACAGCTCATCCAGTGTCTCAGGCAGCTAGCAATGGTAACCTTCAGTCAACAAGGAGTGGCGCAACACCATGGGGAATGATTTTCTTGATGGTAGGCTTAATCGCATTTATTTACTTAGCTGCAAAATGGATGACTAGACGCAATACTGATTTAGTGCCATTGAATAGTTACCCTAATAATACCAATCTTAATTCACAGCAATATGGAACTGCACCTTCTTCAATGGGGCAAGCTGGCGGTGGCTTAGGGTCAACGATGATGAGTGGTTTGGCAACGGGTGCTGCCCTAGGTGTAGGTATGGTTGCAGGCGAAGCAATTATGCACCACTTTACTGATGGGGCGAGCAACAGCAATGGTTTCATCAACAATGCTCAGGCAAATGATCAGTCGGGAAGTCCAAATGACTTTGGTGGCACAGACTTTGGCATTACAGACAGCTCGTCATGGGATGATGATTCAGGGGGTGATGACTGGAGCTAATCAAACTATTTTTTATACTCTCATAGTATTTTAAATGAATGTAATTTAGTTTATTGAATTGTTAGCTAAAGGATAAAAATGAGTGAAGAGTTCGAAGTAAAAGGCCCGCACGAAGAAGCTTTAGAAGCCAGTGAGGAAAGTAACGGCTTTAATGGCAAGCTCGCAGTAATGACTGCAGTAATGGCTACTGTAGGCGCAATACTTTCTTATGAAGCCAGCGTTACATTGGGCGAAGCGATAATTTTTAAAAATGAAGCGTCTATTCAGAAAACTAACGCGTCAGATCAGTGGAATTTTTATCAGGCAAAAAACAATAAACAAAGCTTAGCTGAACTCACCGTTAAATTAACGACTGGCAAAGATCATGATGAAAGTGTCAATGACGTTAAACGTTTCAACACTGAGAAATCTGACATCAAAAAGAAAGCTGAAGGTTTTGAGGTGTTAAGTCATGAAGCCGACGAACAATCAGAACGCTCTATGCATCTTCATCACCGATGGGCTACTGGTACGACTGCATTACAGATAGCCATATCACTTGCTGCTATTGCATTACTCACACACAAAAGGTGGTTGCAATTCGCGAGTATCTCCTGCGCTATAGTTGGAATTGGCTTCGGTATATGTGCTTGGTTTGGAATTTAATTTAACTCACAACTTAAGCAATGAGAAAACAATCCACATCAGCAAGCTCACAAAAAAAACTTCGGTCAAAAATACTTCGTATCGTGTATTTGCGCCCAAGATTATTCAGTTCAATTTTTTTTGGGGTGATAATCGCGGTGCTTTTACCGCAGTCTTTTGCATTACATACAATCACACGTGCAATTATTGGTTGGAATGCTGGCGCATGGCTTTATTTGATTCTTGCATGGAGAATGATGTTTTGGACCACATACGAAAGAATGCGTGCTAGAGCAATCGAGCAAGATGATGGCAGACTGGTAATTTTGAGTATGGTGGTTATTGCCGCAATCGTGTCAATTGGCGCAATTGTTGCCGAGTTGTCAGTAGTAAAAGATATGCACGGTATGCTGCGTTATGCCCATATAGCACTAGCCGTGCTAACTATTATGTCCTCATGGGCATTTACTCAAGTCATGTTTGCATTGCATTATGCGCACGATTTTTACGTATCAATAGAACAAGGTGAGTCAGGCGGTCTAACATTTCCAGGAACAGCCATGCCTGAATATAGTGACTTTCTCTATTTTTCATGCGTGATAGGCACTTCTGGTCAGACAGCAGATATAAGCTTTACTAGTAGGAGGCTTCGCAGGACAGGTTTGATACATTGCATTTTGGCCTTCTTCTTTAATACTACTTTAGTGGCTTTAACCATCAATATCGCTTCAGGTTTAATATGATGATTAACTAAAGTTGCGATATTATGAAGGCTGAATGCTTTAGATGTGGATTTATGACAGCCTTCAATTAATAAAAAGAACTTACTCAAGCTTTTGATCAAAACTATTGCCCACTAGTAAAGTAAATTAAGCCAGCTGTAGCGCTGCTAACCTCGCATATAACCCACCTTGCTCACGTAACTGGGCTGGGCTTCCAATTTCCACAATACGCCCATTTTCTAGCACAATAATTCGGTTGGCTTTTTGCACGGTGCTTAATCGATGCGCAATCATCAGCGTGGTGCGCCCTTGCATAGCCGCATTCAAGCCTTGCTGAACAAGGATTTCTGATTCTGCATCCAATGCGCTGGTGGCTTCATCTAGCAGTAATATTGGCGCATCTTTAAGTATGGCGCGGGCGATGGCAATGCGTTGGCGCTGCCCACCAGATAAGCGAGTACCACGTTCACCTAAAAAGGTTTGGTAGCCATCTGGTAGCTTATGCACAAATTCGTCTACTTGCGCGGCTTTGGCGGCAGCAATCACCTCATCATCCGTGGCATCAGGCTTACCGTAACGAATGTTCTCTAGCGCGTTAGCTGAAAATATAACTGCATCTTGCGGCACGATGGCGATATTACAGCGCAAACTATTTAAGCTAAGGGACTCGATATTTTGCCCGTTGATGGTGATTTGCCCAGAGTTAGCTTCATAAAATCTGAGTAAACATTGAAATAAAGTAGTTTTACCCGCGCCAGACGGGCCAACCAATGCGATGGTTTCGCCAGCGGCGATGTCTAGTGAAACGTTATCTAAAGCGGCGATTTGTGGTCGTGAAGGGTAGTGAAACACCACGTTTTTGAATTCAATCTTGGCGTGAGTTGGGTTAATAAGACTCTGCGCATTTGTGGATTCTTTGATTGAGACTTCTGCATGCAAAAGCTCAAGTAAGCGCTCGGTTGCGCCTGCGGCGCGCATCACATCGCCCCAAACCTCTGCCATGGTGCCTACTGCACCGGCAACCATCATGGCGTAAAGTACGAATGATGCTAGCTCGCCACCAGTCATGGTGCCAGCGCTGACTTGGCGTGCGCCTATCCATAGCACAAAAATAATCGTGCCCAATACTGCTGTGACCATCAGCATGGTCAGCATGGAGCGTACGCGAACTCTTTTTAATGCGGTAGTAAAGCTAATGTCGGCACTTTTGCTAAAGCGTGCAATCTCGCGTTGTTCTTGGGTATAAGATTGCACGGTAGGCATGGCGTTGAGTATTTCGCCAGCCATGGCGGAGCTATCGGCAATACGGTCTTGCGATTCGCGCGATAGTTTTTTAACCGAACGACCGATGATGATGATAGGCAATATGAGTAATAACATTAGCCCGATATTCAGTGAGAATAAATATAAGTTAGTAACAGCCAGCATCACCATCCCACCTATAAATTGAAACAAGCTGCGCAAGCCCATAGAAATAGAACTGCCAACGACTGTTTGTATTAATGTGGTGTCGCCAGTGAGGCGGGAAAGCACTTCGCCAGTTTGCGTAGTTTCAAAAAATTGTGGTGATTGTGTCATGACCCGAGCATACACCGCGCTTCGTAAGTCAGCGGTTGCGCGTTCTCCTACCCAAGACACCGTGTAATAGCGCGATGCAATCATCAGCGCCCAAAATACCGCGAGTGCAAACATTACTAGAAAGTGACCATTTAAACTTAATGAACCAATCAAACCCTTATGGGCGGCTGTTGAGCTTGCTTTTGTGACAAAACCAAAGTCAATTAAATCTCTAAATGCCAGCGGCACCAATAGTAAGGTGGCAGAACCCAAACACAATAATATAAACGCTAAAAATACCCGCGAACGATATGGGTATAAGAATGGCCAAAGATTAGCTAAAGAAGATAGCTTTTTAGTTGGAGATTTTGCTATGGGAGACAGTTCGTTTTTAGACGCGTTGGTGTCAGTAGATTGCATGTTGGTTGTGTTCAGGTTAGTTGTATTCAAGACAGTATAACTGGCAACTGAAAACTGTTTAGGTTCATTGTGATTCAACATCTTAAATACCAAGTTTCTAATAAATTTTTTAACGTGCTTGCGGGTCTGATTTATACTTAGTACATCTCACTAGTTAAAATAGCTATCATGCATAAAAATTTAAAAATAATGATCTGGATTGCGGTGCTGGTTTTAGGCGTTTCTGCGGTGGGCGCTATTGCCTTTAATCGCGGTGAAAGTATTAGTGCTATGTGGTTCATTACAGCGGCACTCTGTATTTACGCGATTGCTTATCGTTTTTATGCGGCTTGGATTGCTGCGACAGTGTTAACCGTAGATGAAACGCGTGCCACGCCTGCTGAACGGCTAGACAATGGCCGTGATTTTATTCCAACCAATAAATGGGTGGTTTTTGGACATCACTTTGCTGCCATTGCAGGGCCTGGCCCATTAATTGGTCCAACGCTTGCGGCTCAATTTGGTTATTTACCTGGTACGTTGTGGATTTTAATCGGCGCGGTACTTGGCGGTGCTGTACAAGATATGGTGACGCTGTTTTTCTCAACGCGCCGTAATGCGCGTAGTTTGGGTCAAATGGCGCGTGATGAAATTGGCCCTATAGGCGGTGCAGCTGCGCTTATAGGGACATTTTTAATTATGATTATCCTCATTGCGGTATTGGGTTTGGTGGTAGTGAACGCGATGAAGCATAGCCCGTGGGCGACCTCTACCGTGGCGGCCACTATTCCAATTGCCATGATTGTTGGCTTTTACATGCGTAACTTCCGCCCTGGCAGGGTGTTGGAAGCATCGGCAATTGGTGTGGTTTTGCTACTGTTAGCCGTTGCGGGAGGCGGCTGGATAGAACATAACGAGTCTTTGCGAGGCTTGTTTGACCATGATGGCCTAACGCTCGCTTGGGTAATTATTGCCTATGGTTTTGCCGCGGCAGTCATGCCTGTATGGTTACTACTTGCGCCACGCGATTATTTATCTACCTTTGTGAAGCTGGGCACGGTCATGCTACTAGCGGTTGCGATTATCATTTTGCAACCACACATTCACATGCCTGCGATGACGCAATTTACCGATGGGTCAGGGCCAATATTCGGCGGCAAGTTATTCCCATTTGTGTTTATTACCATTGCCTGTGGCGCAATTTCTGGGTTTCACGCGCTTATTTCATCAGGCACAACACCTAAGCTTTTAGCTAATGAGCGCGATATTCGCATGATAGGCTATGGCGCGATGTTGCTAGAAAGTTTTGTGGCGATTATGGCGATGATAGCCGCTACAGTGCTAGAACCTGGCGTGTTCTTTGCCATTAATAGCCCTGCGGGTGTGGTCGGTAAAGACGCGATAGACGCGATTGCAAAAATCAATAGTTGGGGATTTGCCGTAACCGTAGAGCAAATGAACCAGCTTGCCAAAGACATGGGCGAAAGCAGTTTATTTGCCCGCACTGGTGGTGCACCAAGCTTGGCGGTGGGCATGGCGAGTATTTTTGGCAATGCGTTTGGCAAAAGCATGTTAGCGCTGTGGTATCACTTTGCTATTATGTTTGAGGCGATTTTTATTCTCACCACTTTAGATGCAGGCACTCGTGTTGGCCGCTTTATGTTGCAAGATATGCTGGGTAATATTTGGCCAAAAATCGGGCGGACCTCTTGGATGCCATCAGTTATTTTTACCAGTGCGCTAGTGGTGGCAGGCTGGGGATACTTCTTATATATCGGCGTGATAGACCCTAACGGTGGCGTGAATATTTTGTGGCCATTATTCGGTATTTCGAACCAAATGCTTGCCGCCATTGCCTTATGTGTGGCAACAGGTATTTTGGTTAAATCTGGCAAAGCTAAGTATGCGTGGGTGACCGCTTTACCTCTAACATGGTTGGTAATTGTCACCAGCACGGCGGCATGGCAAAAGATTTTTAGCGATGATATTCGCGTTGGTTTCTTTGCAGCGGCAAATGATATGGCAACAAAACTAGCCGCAGGTGTATTGCCGCCCGAGAAAGCTGCCGTGGCGGCACAATTGATATTCAACCAACAATTAGATGCCTATTTAACCCTATTTTTTGTTGCTGTACTTTGGGTGGTAATTATTGACATGTTATATCTTAACTACAAATATTTAGTGGGCAAGCCCATATTGCCACTGACAGAAGTGCCGCGAGAGCCGAGCCGACTGGTAGAGAACTGGGTGAGAGATTAATGATAATAGAAAAATTAAAAGCTTTTTGGTGTTATGTGCGTCGCCTAACAGGTGACGATGCCTATGAGCAGTATCTAAAGCATTTTGCCGAGCATCATGCGGGGCAAAATGAACCGACAGATGACACTGCCCCACTTAGCCGAGAGGCTTTTTTTAAAGAATGGCAAGATAAAAAATGGAAAGGCATTAAACGTTGTTGCTAACTGCTAATTTTAGTGAAGCTGACATTTCTCGCATTATAGAAATGGCTTGGGAAGATAGAACCGCTTTTGAGGCGATAGAGGCGCAGTTTGGCTTAAATCAAGATGGTGTGATTAAAGTAATGCGCGCTCATTTAAAGCTTAGTTCTTTCAAATTATGGCGAGAACGCACGCATGGGCAAAAGACCAAACATGCGCTGCTGAGAACCGCAGACGTCAAACGTCATCAGTCAATACAGCACAACAAATTGCACCGCTAGTTTGATACCAAAGGGCTAAAAAAACTACAAGCTGCGATATATATTATCAATTTGCATCTCGTCTTCTTGCATGTCGCTGGGTACAGAAACCTTTTCAAACTCATGCTCTGAATCATCCACTGCATTCAAAAAATTAGGTGAGTGAATATACAAAGGTTGAAACTCAGGCTTGAGCTCACTCAATCCAGCCCCTTTTTTAAACATTACTTCAAACAAATTTTTCATTTTAATTCACCTCAAATGGTCATGTACGTTAGTCAGTATGCAAAGTACATACCATCTTTACGGCATGAAGTGAACAAAATTAAGTGTTTGATTTATAGATATTATTAATTTGACGAGAGGTGTGGAAGTTATGTGAAAGCTGGATTGAGATGTTGAATTTTAATCGCTTGGTTTCGATTTTCATCATATGTATTACCAAGCGATTAAATAGGCTAATTGAAACGCTTTTTTTGTGCTTGAATCCACATCCAAATACCGAGTGCGATCATAGGCAAACTTAGCCATTGACCCATACTAAAGCCCATCGATAATAAACCTAAGTAAGCATCAGGCTCGCGGGTGTATTCAGCTAAAAATCTAAAGCTGCCGTAACCGATTAAAAATAACGCGGAAATAGCACCAGTTTCACGTGGTTTTGATGAATATATCCAAAGTGCTAAGAACAACACAATGCCCTCAAGACCAAACTCATAGAGTTGTGAAGGATGACGCAACAGATTATCTACTTTAGGAAATACCATCCCCCATTGCGCATTGGTCACACGTCCCCAAAGTTCTCCATTAATAAAGTTGCCCATGCGGCCAGCACCCAAGCCAATAGGCACAAGCGGTGCTACAAAATCCATAATGTTTAGCCATTTTACTTGGTATTTGCGTGCAAATAACCACATCGCAACCAACACACCTATTAAGCCGCCATGAAAGCTCATGCCACCTTGCCATACTGCAAAAATCTCTAATGGGTGATGAATAAAATAACTTAACTGGTAAAACAACACATAGCCAATGCGGCCACCTAAAATCACACCTAAAGCCCCAAAAAACAAAGCATCATCGAGCATAGCAAGAGTCCAGCCATGCCATTTTCTGTGATTAATTTGCAATTTTCCTAAGCCTAAAAATGCTAAAAATCCAATTAGGTACATTAGGCCATACCAGTGAATGCCAAATTTACCTAGGTGAATTGCGATAGGGTCAAAGCTAGGGTGAACGAACATGAGGAATTACACAATTTAATTAAAGGCTGAATTTTACCTAAGTTTTAATATTTAAAGGTTTAAATAAAGTAACTAAATTGTAAGTGGTAAATTTCTTTACAATATGCCAAAAGATGGTTTGGTTTATATTGATAGTATGGGGTATTTAATGCGCTTCGTTAAGTTGAGATTGATATGTCAGTGTTTGTCAACTTCTAGCCTTTTGCTTAGTGGTGTTGTCTTTGCAAATCCAATCAGTACGGATGGTGAGTGCCTGAACATTTCGCCAACAAGTAGCAATTTAGTTAAAACTTCTATAGCTACTGTAGAGGTAGATCAGTCAAGTAGCACTTCTTCTGACTTGGCTGATATGGCTGGTTTGTATAATGAGTCTGACCGTGTGATTGGTGGGCTTACCTCGGCCACACCGCTTGTGGAATATGAGGTTGACCCTAATTATTTTATTTTGCCAAATCAAAAAGGTCTCTGCGCTAGACCGGCTTTACTGCTTACCGTCGGATATAGTGCAATAAAGGTTTCGGTTGATAGAGAAATTCCTCGTGAAAGTTGTATTTATAATGCAATTTATGCACATGAAATGCATCATGTGTCTATTTATAAAAACTATATTGATACACATGTTAAGCAAATGAAACAGGATGTAGATGCGAAGTTTAACGGCAGTGCCTATCACTTTAATTCTATTAACGAAGCAAAGCAGTACATGGAAATTCTTGGTTTGATATTTATACAAAAATTGAGAGATAAATTTTTAAGTGAAGTGGAAGCCGAGCAAACAGCGTTGGATACGCAAGCTGAATATTCTAGAATGCAACTATCTTGCCCTCATTGGCATTAGCGAGCCATGATGTCTAGTTAAGATACCTTAAGGTTGAAATGGTTAAAATATTTTGATATAGAAATAAGTGCTAAACATGGCTAATCTAGCTTGTAATCGTATATTTCTTTGGCTTGTTGGCTCGAGCTAGTCTAAAATTACAGTTTTATATTGCACTATTCATCATTACGGATTTTACCTATGCCAGTTTATCGTTCACGTACCACTACCCACGGCCGCAACATGGCAGGTGCACGCGCTTTGTGGCGTGCGACTGGCATGAAAGATGGTGATTTTGATAAGCCTATCATCGCCGTTTGCAACTCATTTACACAGTTTGTACCCGGCCATGTTCACCTTAAAGATTTAGGTCAACTAGTGGCGCGTGAGATTGAGCGTGCTGGTGGTGTGGCAAAAGAGTTCAATACTATTGCGGTGGATGACGGTATTGCGATGGGACATGGCGGTATGTTGTATAGCTTGCCAAGCCGCGATTTGATTGCCGATAGTGTGGAATACATGGTGAATGCCCACTGTGCAGATGCACTGGTGTGTATTTCAAACTGTGACAAAATCACGCCCGGTATGTTGATGGCGGCGCTGCGTTTGAATATTCCAGTGGTATTCGTTTCAGGCGGCCCAATGGAGGCTGGCAAAGTGAATTGGCAGGGCGAAATACTGAAGCTAGATTTGGTTGATGCCATGGTGGCGGCGGCTGATAGCAAAGTGAGTGATGAAAAAGCTGAGGCGATTGAGCGCTCAGCTTGCCCAACATGCGGTTCATGCTCAGGCATGTTTACTGCTAACTCTATGAACTGCTTAACAGAGGCGCTTGGTTTAAGTCTGCCAGGTAATGGCTCTGCACTTGCTACGCATGGCGCGCGCAAAGAGTTGTTCCTTAAGGCTGGCCGTTTAATTGTTGATTTAGCCAAACGTCATTATGAAGAAGATGATTATTCAGTGTTGCCGCGCAGCATTGCTAACATTAAAGCATTTGAAAATGCCATGGCGCTTGATGTGGCGATGGGTGGCTCAACCAATACCGTATTACATTTGTTAGCAGCGGCGCATGAAGCTGAAGTTGATTTCACCATGAGTGACATTGACCATATTTCACGCAAAGTGCCTTGCGTATGTAAAGTGGCGCCGGCCACACAAAAATATCACATGGAAGATGTACACCACGCAGGTGGCGTGATGGGTATTTTGGGTGAGTTAGATCGTGCAGGCGTGATTCATCGTGATACGCCAACCGTGCACAGTGCCACTTTGGGTGACGCTTTAGACAAATGGGATATTAAAGTCACGCAAGATGAGGACGTTAAAAAGTTCTTCCGTGCGGCGCCGGGTGGTATTTCTACCACGATTGCATTTAGCCAAAGCATGCTTTTTCCAACCTTAGATGACGACCGTGAAGAAGGCTGCATTCGTGACAAAGCGCATGCCTATTCACAAGATGGCGGCTTAGCTGTGTTGTATGGCAATATTGCGCTAGATGGCTGTATTGTTAAAACCGCAGGTGTAGACGACAGTATTCTTAAGTTTACAGGCCGTGCACGTATTTTTGAGAGCCAAGACGCTACAGTTGAAGCAATTCTTGCCGATAAGATAGTAGCTGGTGACGTTGTGGTGATTCGCTATGAAGGTCCGCGCGGTGGTCCAGGCATGCAAGAAATGCTATATCCAACTTCTTATTTGAAGTCTAAAGATTTAGGTAAATTGTGTGCGCTACTAACAGATGGCCGTTTTTCAGGCGGTACCTCAGGCTTGAGTATTGGTCATGCCTCACCAGAAGCTGCTGAAGGTGGCGCGATTGGCTTGGTTGAAGAAGGCGATACGATTGAAATCGATATTCCTAATCGTACGATTCATTTAGCGGTTTCTGATGAAGAAATGTCGCATCGCCGTGCAAAAATGGTGGCAAAAGGTAAGGATGCTTGGAAGCCTGTAAATCGAGTGCGTGCGGTTTCTCCTGCTTTACGCGCTTATGCAGCAATGAGCACCAGTGCAGCTCGCGGCGCAGTGCGCGATGTTAGTCAAATTGAAAAGTAAATGACTGGTTAAATAAAATTGTGAATAAAATGAACACAGAAACACTAGAAGCTAATTCAGCTGAGGCTCAGCTAAAAACAGAAAAACGTTTAAAGTTGCACGCCCATGTGATGCAAACTAAAGACGAAAATGGACTCCAGTATTTAGAGGTTGATAATCCCCTTGCTACAGCTAGAATTGCTTTGCAGGGCGCCCATGTAGTATCTTGGCAGCCTAAGTTTTTACAACAGCCAGTATTGTGGTTATCGAGTAATGCGCGCTTTGTAAAAAGCCGCTCAATTCGTGGTGGTGTGCCTATCTGCTGGCCTTGGTTTGGCGCACATCCAACTGATAGCACATTTTGTCCACATGGATTTGCCCGTGTTATTCCTTGGCGCGTCATTGACATTGACGCTACGCCAACTGGTGCGACGCGCATTATGTTAGAAATGCTAGAAACGCCTGAAACTAAGCGTCAGCTTTCTTATCCGTATGTATTAACTGCCACTATTACAGTGGGACGTCGTTTACGCGTAGATTTAGCCACAACCAATAAAGCGGATCACCCATTTGTCATCAGTGAGGCGTTTCACACTTACTTAAATGTTAGTGATATTGATAATGTGAAAATTACGGGACTGCAAGATTGTGTGTATTCCGACAAAATGGTCAAGTATGAACGCCAAGTAGAACATAATCCGTTGACATTTAATGGTGAGTTTGACCGCGTGTTTATCAACCATAGTTCCGATTGTACCGTGCATGACACAGGTTATAACCGCCTTATTCATGTTCAAAAATCAGGCAGTGATACGACTGTGGTGTGGAGTCCAGGCCCAGAAAAGTCTGCTCAAATGGCCGATATGGGTACGCCTGATGAATGGCGTAAAATGGTCTGTGTAGAAACTACAAATGCATTAGATAACATGGTAGTCATCAATCCAGGTCGCACTCACACCATTAGCGCCGAATACGTTGTGGAGACGCTTTAAAAAAATTCGCAAAGCTGTCAACGCGTGAATATGTAAAGGCGTTATATGCTCACAGGGTATTGATACTGTTGTAAGTTTGATGAATACAATTTTATTTTTGAGTATTAGCTAAGTAATTGATATAGCTCACTTGTATAAATTAAATTTAAAGGTATCATAACTCGTTGCAAAAAATGCAAAACTAATTATTAAGAGTGAATTCAAGGAGATAGCATGAAAGCATTATTGTTAGCAGTAGCGGCAGCTGGTTCTATGTTAGTTGCTGGTCAAGCAAGTGCAGCAGACGCTGCTGCAGCTCAAGCTTTGGCACAAAAAAGCGGTTGTTTAGCTTGCCATAGCATCGATAAAAAAGTATTAGGCCCAGCATACAAAGATGTAGCAGCTAAATACAAAGGTGACAAAACTGCAGAGGCAAAAATGATTGCTAAAGTTAAAGCAGGTGGTAGCGGCGTTTGGGGACCTATGCCTATGCCAGCAAACAGCCCACAAGTTAAAGACGCAGACATTAAAACAATCGTAGAATGGGTATTAAGCCTATAATCTAACCGATTACAAGCTTGAAATTTAAAAAGCCAGTCAGTTGACTGGCTTTTTTATTTGGGTTCAACGGGCGATGCGGTTATTTAATAATGCCGAATAAATATAAAAATACGGCAGAAATTGCAATTGGCGCAATGACGTTGTTAGCAACACGCCAAAAACCAAAGGCTTTATCATTCAAATCGAGCTCTTCTTGAGCATGATTACTTTTCATAAAATAACCTGCGAAAATAGCCATTAATAAGCCACCTAGTGGCAGTAAAATGGTAGAGGTTAGTTTGTCCAACGTTTCAAAAATATTTAAGCCAAATATAACTTTTACTTCTTTCCATTCATTAAAAGAGAGCACGACTGCGATGCCAAGCAGCCACACTGCAATGCCTATAGACCAAGCGGCAATATGACGTTTTATTTTGGTATTTTCAACGATCCAGGCGATGGCTGGCTCAACTAATGAAATCGATGAAGTCCAAGCAGCAAAAGCTACCAATATAAAAAACAGTATACCGATAATATTACCAGCTGGCATGTGGCCAAAAGCAATGGGCAGCGTTTGGAATATCAGGCCAGGCCCTGCATTTGGCGCTAAGTGATTTGCAAATACTAATGAATAAATAGCCAAACCTACTAATAGGCCGAGCATGGTATCAGCCAGCGCAATATAAATTGTAGTGCGAGCAATAGAGACATTACGTTGTAAGTATGAGCCGTACACCATGACAGCACCCATGCCTAAACTCAGTGAGAAAAACGCATGTCCGAGAGCTGATAACACTGCGACGGGTGTAATTTTAGAGAAATCAGGTTTGAACATGAATTGGAAAGCTGCATGCATATCACCAACCGACATGCTGTAGCCCAGCAATATCAGCAAGAGGGCAAACAGTGATGGAATGAGAATGTTGTTAGCTTTTTCTAAGCCAGAATTTACGCCATGCGCTACCACGCCCATGGTCATGAACATAAATATGCTGTGCCAGCCTAGTAATCGTAAGGGGGAAGCTAATAAATCATCGAAATTGGCGGTCGATTGCGTCGCAGAAATTTGAGTGAAACTGCCGCGCGCCGCTTCGACAATATAGGCCAGAACCCAGCCACCAATTACGCTATAAAAGCCCAATATCAGTAAGCCTGTGAACATACCCATGCCACCCAAATATTTCCAACTTGCAGATTTTCTTGCTTCAATAGCAAGTGCTTGCATGCCATCTAATGGATTTCTTTGGGCGCGACGACCAAGTAATATCTCAGTCATCATTAGCGGAATACCTACTAAAAAAATACAGGCGACAAATACCAATACAAATGCACTGCCACCATTAACGCCTATCATGTAGGGTAGTTTCCAAATATTACCTAAACCAATCGCTGAGCCAGCCGTGGCTAGCATGAATGTCCAGCGACTATTCCAATGACTGCGATGCGGTGAGTGGCTCATGGTGTTGAGTTAATCGTTAATGTTTTTCGCTAAAGAATCGATCAGTTTCTGATTTGACTACTTTGGATAATAGTAATAGACCAATCAAATTTGGAATCGCCATCATGCCGTTCATGAGGTCAGAGAAATTCCAAACTAACTCTAGGCTCATGGTTGCACCGACAATGACGGCAGCGGTAAAAATGACGCGATAAATGGCAATAGATTTTGAACCAAATAAATATTCAACCGCTTTTTCACCGTAATAATTCCAACCAATCAGGGTGGAGTAGGCAAATAAAGCAGTTGAAATGGCGACAATGATTTTACCTGTATGGCCTAGAGTCTCTGCCATGCTGGCGCTAGTGAGCTCGCTTGCACTTACGCCAAGCGTCCAAGAGTTTGCTGTCAAAATCACCAGTGCGGTCATCGTGCATACGACTAATGTATCAATAAAGGTTTGCGTCATACTCACCAAGGCTTGCTTTACTGGGTCGGCTGTGCGAGCTGCCGCTGCCGCGATAGGCGCAGAACCTAAACCAGATTCGTTAGAGAACACGCCACGTGCGATACCATAGCGCATCGCTGCTGCAATGGTTGCCCCTGCAAAACCGCCAGTAGCGGATGCAGGGCTAAATGCATTAGAAAAAATCAAACCAAAAGCATGGGGAATTTGGTTTGCATGCATAAATAAAACGGCCAGTGCCGTACTTACATAACCCACAATCATAAACGGTACTAAAAATGAAGTGAATCTACCGATAGATTTAATGCCGCCCAGTATCACCATGCCAGTGAGTATCATGAGTACCCAGCCAGTAATATAAGGTGCAATATGGAACGTTGATTCAAAGATTTTTGCAGTTGCGTTAGCTTGCGTCATATTGCCAATACCAAATGCGGCACAGGCGGTGAATACTGCAAATATTGTACCCAGCCAAGGCAAGCCAGCACCTTTGGCAAGATAATACATAGGGCCACCACGCATACCATGCGGGCCTTTTTCTCTATATTTCATGGCTAATACAGCCTCGGAGTATTTGGTTGCCATGCCGACCAAGCCTGTCATCCACATCCAAAACACTGCACCTGGGCCGCCTAGGGTAATAGCCGTTGCAACGCCCACAATATTACCTATGCCTACCGTTGCTGCCAGCGCAGTCATGAGTGCAGCAAAGTGCGTAATATCCCCTTCATGATGATGATCTTTACGAAATATGAGCTTAAAAGCTAAAGGTAACGCACGAAATTGCATACCTTTAAGCAAGATGGTGAGATACAGCCCAGTACCAACTAGCAGGGTTAACATCGACGGACCCCACACCCAGCTTGAAAGGGTGGCAATGATGGCCTCGAGTGTTTGCATGCTGATTACCAATGAATAGAATTAGACTAGATTATAGACATAAATGCATTGTTATGTGCGGCACATGTAAAGGCCGCTTGTGACTAACTATTGAATAGCGCTTTCAATACGGCAATCATATAGCTGTGATCCAGCACACCAGCACTTTCGCGTATGCTGTGCATCGCCCACATTGGGTTGCCAACATCGACACTGGCTACACCGAGTTGTGCCGCTAATATCGGCCCTATCGTGCTACCGCAGCCTAAGTCTGTGCGATGCGCGTATTGTTGATAAGGCACGTCAGCACTTTTACAGAGCTGAATAAAACGCGCGGCAGTGTCTGCATTGGTACTGTAGCGTTGATTTGCGTTGGTTTTAATCACAGGCCCTTGGTTTACAAGTGCGTGGTGACAGGGCTCATAGCTACTTGCATAGTTAGGGTGGTAGGCGTGCGCCATATCTGCACTAATAAAAAAGCTATTGGCTAATGCGCGCAGACGGTCTTCTTCGCTAGTGTTGGTTGAAGCGCAAATACGTGTAACAACATCGCTCATAAAGCTGCCGCTTGCGCCTGCTGCGCTTTCACTGCCTACTTCTTCATGGTCAAAAAGCGCGCAGATGCTAGTGCTATCAGGCTTTTTATTACTTAATAAAGCACTAATAGCGGCATGGCAAGAGGCAAGATTATCTAATTGGCTATTAGCGATAAACTGTTCATTTAACCCCCAAAAGCTACCTTTTTGCGTATCGTAAACGCTTAAATCCCAAGTAATAATGTCAGCAGATTCAACTTCTAATTGCTCTGCAAGCGCTTTGGTTAGTTGTGTTTGCGCCTCGGCGCTGTCAGCAGCAAAACCAAAAATAAGCGGTAAACCAGTTTGTTTGTTAAGTACCAAACCTTTGTCATTCACTTCACGATTCATGTGAATAGCAAGGTTAGGTAAGCGCACAATTGAACTACTAAATTGAACATGGCGCGTAGTGTGTGAGTTGCCATCACGCACCATCACACGCCCAGCTAGACTTAAATCGCGGTCAGTAAACGTGGCTAAAATAGGACCGCCGTAAACTTCAACACTAAGCTGTGCAATTCCCTGATTGCTAAATGCCGCTTTAGGCTTTAAGCGAAGCCCAGGTGAGTCTGTATGCGCGCCAACTATACGAAAACCAGTATCAGCTAAAGTTTGGTTGCCAATGACAAATGCAATAATAGAAGCGCCATCACGCACCACATAATAACGACCATTTTTTTTAAACTGCCAAGGTTGGTTTTCTATGAGTGGTTTAAAACCATTTTCTTTTAATAACTTAGTAACGCTATCCACTGCATGCCAAGGACTTGGGCTGGCGTCAATAAACGTGAGTAAATCTTGTGCTTGGTCTTTAATTTCTTTAGAAATTTTTGTCATAGGTAGCTTTAAGTGATTGAAAGCCAATCTTTATCGATTAAAAAATCCGTATACAACTTAGCTTCAGCGCTGCCTGCTTCTGGTTTCCAGTCATAGCGCCATTTCACGATAGGCGGCATAGACAGTAGAATAGACTCAGTACGACCATTTGACTGCAAGCCAAAAATCGTACCACGGTCGTAAACTAAATTGAACTCGACATAACGTCCGCGACGATAGGCTTGAAAGTCACGTTCGCGTTCACTGTAAGGCGTGTCTTTGCGGCGCTGTACGATGGGCAAGTAGGCTTGCAGAAATGCATCGCCAACAGCACGATGAAAGTCAAATGTACGCTCAAAACCAAGCTCGTTAAAGTCATCATAGAAAATGCCGCCAATACCACGTGGCTCTTTACGATGTTTTAGGTAGAAATACTCATCGCAGTCTTTTTTGAATCTTGGGTAATAGCTGGTATCAAAAGCATCTAATGCCGTTTTGTTGGTGCGATGGAAGTGCTGCGCATCCTCCTCAAACCCGTAGTATGGCGTTAAATCCATGCCGCCACCAAACCACCAAATATCTTGCTCGGACTCATTTTGCGCTTTAGCAATAAAAAAGCGTATATTCATGTGTACCGTTGGAATGTATGGGTTGCGTGGGTGAAATACTAAAGATACGCCCATCGCTTCCCAAGGGCGACCCGCTGCTTCAGGATGTGCCACGCTGGCTGCAGGTGGTAATTTATTACCTAGTACGTGTGAGAAGCCAACACCAGCACGTTCAAATACATTGCCTTCCTCAAGCAAGCAAGAGTTACCACCACCACCTTCGGGTCTTTGCCAACTATCTTGCAAAAATGTTTTGCCATCCACCAGCTCAATAGCTTCAACAATTTTTGTCTGTAAGTTTTGCAGGTAGTGATAGATTTCGTTGGTGTTGATGTTGCTCTTGTTAGTATTGACGGCATTCATGGATTAGCCCTTAATCGCGCGGTAGCCAATATCTTTGCGATATTGCGCACCGTTAAATTTAATTTGGTCGATGATTTTATAAGCTTGCTGATGCGCGAATTTAACCGTTTCGCCTAATGCTGTTACACAAAGCACGCGACCACCGCTAGTCCATATTTTGCCATCTTTAAGTGTGGCGCCAGCATGAAACACATGTGCATCCACTAGATTTGTTGGCAAGCCAGTGATTTCATCACCTAATCTTGGGGTATCTGGGTAGTTGGCAGATGCCATGACTACGCCAAGCGCAGTGCGTCTGTCCCACTCGGTTTCGGCTTGGTCTAAGGTGCCATTCACCGCATGTTCTGCGAGAGTTACAAAGTCACTTTTTAGACGCAGCATAATCGGCTGTGTTTCTGGGTCGCCCATACGGCAGTTAAACTCTAAGGTTTTAACGCCACCA
>JBBQLN010000033.1:0-31356 GCA_038327905.1 Burkholderiales bacterium | reverse complement strand
AAAGTTGAGGAAATTGTTGCAAATGAGGTGCAAGCTACTGATAAATCAGTAGAAAACAATAATACTGTTGTTGAGGCTATTAAGCACTAGGAAAATAAGTGTAAATCTATTGCATAAACGCTTGACATAGCCTTTGTAGGCTTGATATAAAGTTGTAAGGGTAAATCTCACCCGAATTTTTAACCCAATTTTTATTTAACAACCTTTAAGGGGGATTTACTCGTGAATAAATCAGAACTGATTGATAGCATTGCAAGTGCTTCTGGCATTTCAAAAGCAGCAGCAGGTCGTGCGTTAGATGCAACTACAGCAGCAATTACTGGGGCAATGAAAAAAGGCGATTTAGTTACATTAATCGGCTTCGGTACTTTCTACGTTGGTAAACGTGAAGCGCGTAATGGTCGTAATCCACGTACAGGTGCTACGATTAAGATTAATGCAGCAAACTCTCCTAAATTTAGGGCTGGTAAATCGCTTAAAGATGCTGTAAACTAGCGTTTTTGTTGGTTAAGCAGGGTGCTTAGCTCAGTTGGTAGAGCGTCGCCCTTACAAGGCGAATGTCAGCGGTTCGACCCCGTTAGCACCCACCAAATAACATTAAAATGTGACTAAGTCGTTCCTAATTTTAAATTTGAGAGTGCTGGTAATTCAAGCACTCTTTTATTTTGTTAAAAATTGGAGTGCAAAATTAAAAAGCTTATTATTAATTCTAGGTAAAGTTTACGGAGTGGTAGTTCAGTTGGTTAGAATACCTGCCTGTCACGCAGGGGGTCGCGGGTTCGAGTCCCGTCCGCTCCGCCAAATAAAAAAAGCGAGTCTTAGGACTCGCTTTTTTTATTTTTCTTCAGTTATGTAGCTGAAAGCCACTCTAATGTGAGGCTGAATAATTACTTGGTCTATCTTATGATATATTAGTGACGTTTTTGGTTTTATGTGGTCTCAATCGAAGCTGGCGATGAGTGTTAAAGCTTCAGGACTTATGACTGAGCTGACTTTGAAATTAAGATGATATATGTTTATTAAAGGGTAGAAGTTTTTATGTTAGATCAAATTCGCAATGTAGCCCAAGGCTGGGTAGGTAAAGCTTTATTGGCTTTAATCACCATTCCTTTTGCTTTGTTTGGTATTGATTCATATTTAAGTAGTGCTGGTAACAATGCTGCTGTTGCAAAAATTGGTGGCAATAGTATTTCAATACAGCAATACGATAATGCGCTGAAAAACATGCGTAATCGCTTGCAATCTGAAGGTAAATTTGATCAGGCAGAACTTGATGGTCCTGTAGTGAAGTCCTTAGTACTGAATCAATTGATCAATAAGCAATTACTGAGCGATGAAATCCAACACGCTAAATATGCAATTAGTGATGTGCAGTTAGCTACCTATATCACTGGCATGCCTGAGTTTCAAAAAGACGGCAAGTTTTCACAAGAGATCTACGATAAAACGTTAGAGCAAAATCAACTCTCGCCTACAAAGTTTGAGGCAGGCATGCGCGCTGATTTATTAGCACAGCAAGCGCAGGATGGCATTGCTAGATTGGGCTTTATTTCTAACGCACGTGCAGATGAAGTGCTTAAGCAAGCTAATCAGCATCGCGTTGTGACAGTGTCCGAGATTAAAACTAAAGATTTCGTTAACCAAGTAACGATTAAGCCTGAAGAGGTTAAAGCTTATTATGAGCAACATAAAAACAAACTGATCGTTCCTGAGCAAGTCAAGTTGGAGTTTCTAACATTAGCGCCTGTGAATTTTATGCGTACAGTGAACGTAAGTGATGATGAAGTTAAGAAGTATTATGATGAAAATGCAGCAAAGTTTCAGGGTAACGAACAAAGACGCGCAAGCCATATTTTAATTGCTTTTGGTGTGAATGCGACAGCTGAGCAAAAACAGCAGGCCAAAGCAAAAGCCGAAAAATTATTGGCTGAAATTAAGAAAAATCCAAAATTGTTCGAATCTTTGGCAGTTAAAAATTCACAAGATCCTGGTTCTGCTGTTAAAGGTGGTGATTTAGGTAGCTTTGGCCGCGGCGCTATGGTGAAGCCCTTTGAAGATGCTGCATTTGGTATGAAGGTGAATGAAATTAGTGATTTGGTTGAATCTGAATTTGGCTACCACATTATTAAAGTGACTGAAATTTCAGGTCAAAACTCTGACTTTAATAGTTTGAAACCACAAATCAAAGGTGATTTGATGTTTCAAAAAGCAAAAGATGAGTTTACTAAACAAGCCGAAACTTTTAGCGACTTAGTCTATACGCAATCAGGTAGTTTAGCGCCTGCTGCTAAAGCTTTCAGCGGACAAGTACAAACATCTGATTGGCTGAGCCGTGAGTCAGGTGCGAAGTTTTTTAAAGATAATGAAAAAATTATGAATTTAGTTTTTTCAAACGAAGTACTTAAGGATCGCCGTAATACTGAAGCCGTTGAAATTTCAACAGACAATTTAATTTCTGCACGTGTGTTGGACTACAAGGCAGCAGCTCCTAGGAGTTTTGATGAAGTTAAATCTGGTATTGAATCTTTGTTAAAGTTAGAGGCCGCTTCTAAACTTGCCATAGCAAAAGGTGAAGTTGCCCTTAAAGACTTGCGTGATGGTAAAGCAGTTACTGGTATTGAATGGATTCCCGAAGTGACGGTAGACCGTAAAAATGCTCAAGGTTTAACTGATTTAGCCATGAACCAAGTGTTTAAAACTAATACAGCAAAGCTGCCTGCATACTCAGGCTTGGCCGATAGTAAACAAGGCTATTTGCTCGTCAAAGTAATTAAAGTTGATGCATCTTCACTCGCAGATGAAGAAGCTAAGAAAGCTGCCAAAACAGAGTTAAATGCAGTTTTAGCAAGCGAATACTTAGCGGCTTACAAACAATCTCTTCGGGATAAAGCTAAAGTCACGGTGAATGAGAAACTTTTGCTAAGTAATTCAGCTAAGTAATTAAAAGTAGGCAATAAAAAAGGCACTTTACAGTGCCTTTTTTATTGGATGGAAATGATTAATGATTGAGCTTAATCAATCACACCTGCAGCCGTAATGTTCATACCACCATCAACATAGGTAATTTCACCAGTAACACCCGATGCTAAATCACTACATAAAAATGCAGAAACGTTACCAACTTCTTCAATTGTTACGTTGCGGCGCAAAGCTGCATGTTTTTCGTTATAACTGATCATTTTATCAAAATCACCAATACCAGAAGCAGCCAATGTTTTAATTGGGCCAGCAGATACCGCATTTACACGAATACCTTTAGGGCCTAAGCTTTGCGCCATGTAACGCACGTTGGCTTCAAGGCTGGCTTTAGCTAAGCCCATAACGTTGTAGTTAGGCATGGTACGTTCTGCGCCCAAATAGCTTAATGTTAACAAGCTACCATTTCTACCTTGCATCATTGGATATGCTGCTTTAGCTAGCGCAGCAAAGCTGTATGAACTGATATCATGCGCGATGCGAAAGTTTTCACGCGTTACTTTTTCTAGATAATCGCCATCAAGCGCGTCTTTTGGTACGAATGCAATTGAATGCACAATTGAGTCTATGCCATCCCAATGTTTAGCTATTTGAGGAAATAGGGCATCAATCAAGTTGTCATCAGCAACGTCACAATGAAACACCAAGGTTGAATCAAAGTCTGCTGCTAGTTTAGCTACGCGTTCTTGATGTTTTTCCATTTGATAAGTGAAGGCTAGTTCTGCACCTTCACGTTTCATCGCTGCGGCAATGCCATAAGCGATTGAGCGGTTGCTCAGTAAGCCCGTGATTAATATTTTTTTACCTGCAAGAAATCCCATTATTCTTCCTATATCGTTGATTAATCTTGTTAATGCTACTTGCTAGAGCCGCTTCTAGGGTCTAGCGCATCACGCAAACCTTCTCCAAGTAGATTATACCCTAACACGGTAATCAAAATAGCCATGCCTGGGTAAAGCGACAACCACCAAGCGAATTGTATATATTCTTTACCGTCGGTTAAGATGTTCCCCCAAGACGCTTGCGGTGCTTGCACGCCTAAGCCTAAAAAGCTTAAACCAGACTCCATTAATACAGCGCTTGCCACACCTAGAACTGAACTAACAATAATTGGCGTTAAGCTATTCGGGAGTAAATGAGTAAATATCAAGCGTGCATCTTTAGCCCCTAAGGCACGTGAGGCTTGAACAAACTCGCGCTCAGACAGGCTTAAAAACTCTGCACGTACCAAGCGTGTAACACCCATCCATGAAGTGAATCCTATGACTATCATTATGTTAATGATAGACGGTGTTAAAAAGGCGATGACAGCAAGTATTAAGAAGAAGCTAGGGATGGATAGCATAATGTCTACAAGGCGCATGATGAGTGTGTCTATCCAGCCTCGATAATATCCAGAAATTGCGCCTAATACGATACCAATCGCCGTAGATATGCCAACAGCCACCAAACCAACTAACAGCGAAATGCGCCCTCCATGCAACATGCGACTGAGCACATCGCGGCCAAGCCCATCGGTGCCCATCCAGTGTTGCGCAGAGGGGGCGAGTAAAATTGCTTTTACATTGATATAGTCAGGATCGTAGGGCGAAACCCAAGGCGCAAGCATGGCTAGTAAAAATACGACAAAGATAATAATAAAACCTGCTTTAGATAAAGGGTTAGATAGTGCTTTCTTGAGCAAGATAGTCTGCATCACTAGCCCTTCATCACGCCACGGCGTACGCGAGGGTCGGCCCACGCATAGGCAACATCTGCAATGAGATTGCCTACCAATGTAAGCGCAGAACCTATAGTTAGAATACCCATGATTACAGGAAAATCGCGCATAAGCACTGCATCATAAAATAGTTTTCCCATGCCTGGAATGGCAAAGATGGTTTCAGCAATTACAGAGCCACCAATCAGTCCTGGTATAGATAAGCCTACAATCGTGATGAGTGGCAGCAGGGCGTTGCGCAGCGCATGTGTGTAAACAACGGCATGTTCGTTCAAGCCTTTTGCCCTAGCCGTTGTAATAAAATCTTGTTGCAATACGTCTAACATGCCGTTTTTAACAAATAATGTAATGCCTGCTAAACCAGTCACAGAAGGAATCAGTACAGGCATAATCAGGTGACTCAAACTATCTTTGAATTTACTCCATGTATCCATAGTTTCATAATTTAAGCTATGCAATCCAGAAATTGGAAGCCAGTTATTGGCAACCCCTAGCCAATACATGAGCAATAAAGATAACCAAAAACCTGGGATAGAGAAACCAACAAAATTAAACAAGGTAATGGATCTATCCTGCCAGCTCAAATACTTACGAGCTGCAATGACGCCTAGCGGAATTGCTAAAGTTAATGTGATGGCGAGCCCTAGCAGATTAATCATTAAGGTGATAGGCAAGGCTTCCTCTATCAACCCTTTTGTATAGTTACCGTCTTTATCAGTGCTGCCTAAAAACACGGGCTTTTGATGGCTGGCAAAAGAATTTCCGAAGTCAAGCTTTACCATGCGCTTTAGCCATAAGCCATATTGCACAATGACGGGTTTATCTAAATTGTAGAGTTCACGAAGTTTTTGACGAGACTCCTCACTGGCTTTAGGATTAAATGCAGCCTCATTATTGGTAATATCACCTGGCGCTAAATGCATTATAAAGAATGAGATAAGGCTAATGCCAATTAGCATCGGAATCATCCATAACACACGTTTAATGAGATATTTAAGCATTTAGATTTTTAATAGTTTAATGAGCACTAATTTCATTACGTCTTATTGGTTCGGGGATGTACCATTTTTGTGAATCATATCCTACTCCAGCTGGAGGAATAGGGTTCATAATGCCTTGCACACGTTTGTTGATAGCAGTTAAACCATAGCCGGCAGATAAATATACAATAGGGCTATCTTCTAAAAGTTGTTTGGCAAATTCATGATAAATAATCATGCGCTTATCAGGATTTAACTCAGTGCGACCCTGTTCTAAAAGTTTATCTACTTTGGGATTGCTATAGCCAATAAAGTTAAACTGTCCAGGCGCTTGTTGGCTTGAGTGCCAAATACCGTATTGGTCAGGATCTAGGCTTAAACTCCAACCTAAAACCACCACATCAAAATCACCTGTTTTAATAAAGCGACTGATAAAGCTTGCCCATTCTATGGCGCGTATTTTTACGTCAATACCAACTTCTTTGAGTCTGCGTTGAATCAGCACAGCTGATTTTTCACGCTCTTTATTTTGGTTAGTCACAATTTCAAATGAGAACGGTTTACCATCTCGCTCTAAAATGCCGTCGCCATTAGTGTCGGTAAAACCAGCCTCTTTAAGCAATGCTTTTGCTTTCACTGGGTCATAAGGGTAGGGATTTAATCCTGGATTGCTCCAGCGTGTGCCTGGTTTGTAGGGCGAGGCAATATTAATACCTAAGCCTAAATAAACGCCATCAATAATTTCTTGTTTATCTATGGCATAGTTTATGGCTTTACGCACCCTCACATCATCAAAGGGCTTATGCTTAAGATTAAAGCCCATGTAGGTATAGCTGTTACCAAGTTCTTTGTATAAATTCAACTTTTGTTGCAACTCAGGGCGTGCTGGAATGATGCGCGAATATTTAATGGGGTCTAAACTCATGCTGTCAATATTGTCTGCCATCAGTTCTAAAAACTGCGCTGAGTTATCGGGAATAATACGTGTCACCAGTTTTTCAATATAAGCTTTACCTAACACGGAGCTAGAATTACGTGAGAGTTTGATGTTTTCACCATGTGCCCAGCTATCTAGTTGATAGTAGTTACTACCCATTGGTTTGCGCGCAAAAGCTGTTGTGTGGATATCTTGACCTTCAAGTAAGTGCTTTGGCAATATCTGTAAGCCTGACCAGCTGTCTAGCGCTGGCGCATAAGCTTGCTCGTATGTTACTTTGAAGGTTAGTGGATCTGGCGCTTGCGCCTGTTTAACCAATTGGTAGTCGGACGCATAAGGACTATTGGTTTTTGCATCTGTGACTAATTGCCAAGTAAATAAAACATCTGCACTGGTTAAGGGCTTGCCATCAGCCCATTTCAGATTAGGTTTGAGTTTAAACGTGATGGTTTTCTGGTCATCTGAAACTTGCCAGCTTTCTGCCAGTTCGCCAGCTAAATCTAAATTTTGATTATATTTTAGCAGTGAATTGAAGAGGTTTGCAGTAATAGCAGAAGAGGCTGATTCGCCTGCAACCATGGAAATAAGGCTGCTTGGTTCACCTGTCATTGCGCTTATCATTGTGCCACCTTCACTAGGAGAGTAGCTTTTTGAGTAATTAACTTTGCTTGTATGGCTGGTAGAGGATGAGTTTTCACAAGCAGAAATCAATATAGGTGTCAGCATGGCAATAATTACCAGTCTTATAAACCTAGATTGCTTGCTTTTGATTTGCATATTCTAAATATTGCCCTAGTAAATTTTTATGCTACAACCTATTTGTGCCGTTTTGCTTTCTTAGTGCTCACTTTGCTTTTCGAACTTGCAACAGTTTTTTTAGTGCCTTTGGATTTTGTTGATGACTTTCCATTTAGTTTTTTACTACTTGTTTTTCTAATACTTGCTTTACTATTACTTTTTTTACCTTTTGAGTTGGTACTAAGCTCTTGTCTAGTTGATATTGTTTCAGTTCCCACTTTTAAAACCTGTCCAATTTTCACTTTGTTATTTTTAAGCGAGTTAGACGCCATAATTTGCTTAACACTAACATCATAGTGTTTTGCAATAGATTGCATCGTCTCACCCTTTTTAACTTTATGTGTGACGTTAACTTGCTTAACAGGTTCAATTTTATCAGTACTGTTTTCTTCTGCAGGGTCAGTATTGTTAATGTCAATATTGGCTGAGTCTTGCTTAGCACTAATATCATTTTTATTTTCTATTGTGGGTACGACTTCATTGCTATCAATATTACTATTATTGTTACTTTTTTGAATATTGATATCAGTTTTATTGCCATTGGGAACTAAGATTGTAGATGAGTTCTTGATCTTATTTAGACTAGGTAGGTTATTAACAATGCGCAGTTGAGATAATTGCATGCCAAATTTTGATGCAATACTCTCCATACGCTCACCACGTTTAGCAAAGTAAGTACGCCAACTTACAAGCGGCTTATCGTAGCCAGCGAGGTTGTTTCTAAATGTTTGTGCAGACAATATTGGTAGTAGCAATTCATGTTTTCCTCCATTGCCAGTAATCACTGGGCGCTTACTACTTGGATTAAGTGCCAAAAATTCATCGTCACTGATTTCTGCAAGTTTCGCGGCTAAATGCGCATCAATCTGCGCTGGGGCATTTACTTTGGCAAAATACGGTGTGTTGGCAATAGTTTGAATTTTAAGCCCGTAGTTTTCAGGATTAGTCATCAAATTTTTGATAGCTTGTAGCTTAGGCACGTAATTCTTTGTTTCTGCAGGTAGATCAAGACTTTCATAATCTGTTGGCAGACCAAGCTTGCGATTGCGCTCAATAGCCCGCCCAACCGTGCCCTCACCAGCATTATAAGCTGCTAAGGCTAAATCCCATGAGCCGAACATCTCATATAATTTTTGCAAATAAGTAAGCGCGGCATCGGTGGCGAAGGTTACATTTCGTCGATTATCTACCCACCAGTTTTGCTTTAGTCCAAAGTGTTTACCAGTAGCTGGAACAAATTGCCAAATGCCAGAAGCGCTACTGGTTGAGTTGGCTTGTGGGTTGTATGCACTTTCTATCATCGGAAGCAATGCGAGTTCAGTCGGCATACCTCGCTTTTCAATTTCTTCTACAATGTGGAATAAGTATTTTTGACTACGCTCCACCATGCGTTTTATATAATCTGGCCTAGAGCTATACCACTCTTCATGACGTGCAACTAGGCTGGACGTATTATCTGGTATGGCATAACCATTTCTTATGCGTTGCCATAAGTCATCGCTATTAACAGTTACAGGTGCTTCTGTATCAGTATCGTCACTATGTAGCTCAGTATCAAACGCGTCACCTAAACGATTGCCGCCTGTTTTTTTCGTGGTGGTTTTGTCGCTGGTAGTTTTTTCATTAATTGTTTTATCGCTAGCCCCTAAGTCTCTAGGAGAGGGTTTGAAACCATTATCAGTGTAAATAATGATTTCTTCACCCATAACATTAGTATCTGCATTGGCAGAAATGCAGGCCAGAGCAGAGTAAATAGCTGTTAAGCCTAACCAAATTAGCTTGTTTGAAAGTTTGATAAGTAATCTCGAAATATTGCGATTTAGGTTGCTGGTATGAAGACGTCTGAGTATGAGTTCTAAGTAAAGCATAAATCACTCAAAGTCGAAAAGTTGCGAAATATTAACAAAATATAACGTTTGAAGTCAAGCTAAATATTATTAAAATAAACTTTAATAATAAATTGTATCTATTTGATTAATAATGATTTCTAAGTTCTCTTAGCTTAGTAAAAGTCTCTATTTTACTCGCATTTTTTAGATGTATGGACGATTGAATTTTTTGGTTATCGCAACGTAAAAATGGATTGGTTGCTAGCTCTAATTCAATACTAGAGGGCAAACTTGGAATGTTAGATGCGCATAATTCTTGCGTGTTTATTTGTCGCTTTATAAGTGTAAGGTTGTTAGGTTCAAGCGTTAAAGCGAAGTTGATATTATGCAAAGTGTATTCATGCGTGCAGTAAACTTTTGTTGTAAGCGGTAAGGCCGCAAGTTTTTGTAGTGAATGATACATTTGTGTTGGCGTACCTTCAAATAATCGACCGCAACCCGCACCAAATAAAGTGTCACCGCAAAATAGAAGTTCATGCTTGGCGCAATAGTAAGCAATATGACCTAATGTATGCCCAGGTAAGTCTACAATATCAAATGTGATGTTTAAGTCGCTTAAATGAATAGCGTCCTGTTCTGTAATGCTGATATGTTCAAAATCAAACTGCTCTAGCGCTGGAGCATAAACGACTGCCTGCGGGAAAGTTTGAAGCAGTTCGGTTACGCCACCAATATGATCATGATGATGATGCGTGATTAAAATAGTTGTTAATCTGAGATTTAAACTGGCTAAGGTCTTGATAACAGGTGTTGAGTCACCGGGATCTATAACTGTAGCCTCAACTTCGTTATGAATAAGCCATATATAATTATCCTTAAATGCTGAAATTGGTATAATTTGTAAATTATGTTTCATACTATCTATCATTTAGCCTGTGTACTCAAATGTCAATAGCGCTTAGCTCAAATCAGCAACAACTAGAGACATGGTTTGCCTCTAATGCGGGACAGTATTTACAAGCTAAAGAGCAGGCTCTGTATGATAAGGCTGTGGTGGATTTGTTTGGATTTAATGCCTTGCAAATGGGTTGTGCGCAAATGGAGTTGTTGCAAAATTCTCGTATTCCTAATCGATTCGTGGCTTCTGAATTTGTGATTAATACTGCAAAAAAACAGCTCAGCTGTAGCGATGACTTTTTACCGTTTGCAGACATGAGTATCGATCTTTTGTTATTACCCCATCGGCTAGAATTCAGCGAGCGCCCTCATCAAACCTTGCGTGAGGCGGCTAGGGTGATGATGCCAGATGGACATTTAGTGATCTCAGGGTTTAACCACTTAAGTTTATGGGGAGCAACGGCTGGTTTTAAAAAAAATATTTCAAGTAAAGTAGCTTATCCTTGGACTGGCAAGTTTATAGCTTTAACGCGCCTAAAAGATTGGTTGGCATTATTAGGTTTTGAAGTGGTTTCGGTTGAAATCTGTTGTCATATTCCACCTTTTGAGCAGACATCTTGGCATAAGCGCTTTTCTTTTTTTGATAAAGTTAGCAGTAGGCGTTGTGCTATGCTGGGTGGCGTGTATTTCATTGTGGCGAAAAAGCGTGTGGTTGGCATGATGCCCATTAAACCACAATGGAAGCTTTCACCTTTGAAGTCAACATTGATGCCAAGTCCATCACAATCAAAATCCACACAAAGAAATGCGTTAAAAAAAAATAATAGAAGAAAATTCAAAACTGATGAACAACAATAAAGAAGTTGAGATTTATGCAGATGGCGCATGTAAAGGCAATCCTGGGCCTGGTGGTTGGGGTGCTTGGATAAGCTATGCAGGACGTGAAAAAGAGTTGTTCGGTGGGGAGTTATTAACTACCAACAATCGTATGGAGTTAACTGCAGTTATTCGCGCTTTAGAAGCGCTCAATCAAACATGTCATGCCAAAGTATTTACTGATTCGGTCTATGTTCAAAAAGGTATGACGGAATGGATTGTTGGATGGAAAGCCCGTAATTGGCGCACAGCCGATAAGAAACCAGTAAAAAATGATGATTTATGGCGTGTTTTAGATACATTAGCACAACAGCATACTGTTCAATGGGTTTGGGTAAAAGGGCATGCTGGCAATATAGGAAACGAACGGGCGGACTTGCTTGCTAATAAAGGTGTAGAGCAGGTTTTACAAGGAGTAGTAGCGTAATGCGTCAAATATTTTTAGATACGGAAACGACGGGCTTGTACCATGCCCAAGGGCACCGTGTAATTGAGTTGGCTGCTGTTGAGGTGATTAATCGTCGATTAACTAAGCAACATTTTCATTATTATTTAAATCCAGATCGTGAGATAGACCAAGGCGCGCAAGAGGTACACGGCATTTCATTGGAGTTCTTACAAGACAAGCCACGCTTTGCAGATATTGCTAATGAACTGATAGAATTTATTGCAGATTCAGAGTTAATAATGCATAACGCGCCGTTTGATGTTGGTTTTTTGAATAGAGAGTTTGGTTTAATTGAACAAAAACCAGTCGAATTAATTGCTGCAAAAATTACTGACACGCTTAAAATTGCAAAAGAAATGCGACCTGGTCAGCGTAATAGCCTAGATGCTCTATGTAGGCATTATGGTATCGACAACTCTAAACGCACATTACATGGCGCTTTATTAGATGCCGAGCTACTTGCCGACGTTTATATGGCGATGACACGTGGTCAGGATAGTTTGATGATGGAGTTGGACAAACCTCAACATAAGATTAACGATGCTATACAGCATAATAAACAGCCAGTGGTAGTGAAGTTAGCCAATCAATCAGAGATTTCTGCGCATGATGAATATATCGCTGCATTAGCAAAATCCAGTGATTGTTTGTGGACTAAATTAGAAGCAAAAGCGATAGAATCATAAACAGAAAAAATATCAAAGTATAGAAAGCTAATTGTATGAACAAAACGATTATTGTGACTGGCGGCGCTGGTTTTATTGGTGCTAATTTTGTGTTGGCTTGGGTTAAGCAGGGTTTGGGAACAGTGGTCAACCTTGATAAGCTGACTTATGCGGGCAACCTAGAAAATCTTGTGGAGGTTCAGCATAACCCACAACATGTTTTTGTGCATGGCGACATTGGTGATCAAGCTTTGGTAGCCAAGCTTTTAGCGGAACATAAACCATGTGCAGTGGTTAATTTTGCCGCTGAAAGTCACGTAGACCGCTCGATACATGGGCCTGAAGATTTTATTCAAACTAATGTGGTGGGCACATTTCATCTGTTAGAAGCTGTGCGCGCCTATTGGAGCCATTTAAGTGAAGAGAATCGTGAGACTTTTCGTTTTTTACATGTTTCAACTGATGAGGTTTATGGCTCATTAGGCGTAGATGATCCAGCTTTCACTGAAACTCACTCATATGCACCCAATAGCCCATACTCAGCCTCTAAAGCCGCTTCAGATCATCTAGTGCGGGCTTATCATCACACTTATGGCTTGCCGACACTGACTACCAATTGCTCTAACAATTATGGACCGCATCATTTTCCTGAAAAATTGATACCGTTAGTGATTCACAATGCGCTTGCAGGCAAGCTATTGCCAATTTATGGCACTGGACAGCAGATTCGTGACTGGCTGTTCGTAGAAGACCATTGTGCAGCGATTAGACGTGTTTTGGAAGCAGGCCAGATCGGCGAGGTGTATAACGTGGGCGGATGGAACGAAAAACCAAATATTGAGGTTGTAAAAACGCTTTGCAGAATGCTAGATACAAAAAAACCGCGTGCCGATGGAAAGTCTTATCTTGAACAAATTACTTTTGTTGAAGATCGCTTAGGGCATGATCAACGCTATGCGATCGATGCCACTAAAATTGCAAAACAACTAGACTGGAAGCCAAAAGAAACGTTTGAATCAGGTATTGAAAAAACGGTGAATTGGTATCTGGATAATCAGAGCTGGGTAGACAATGTGACTAGTGGCGATTACCGCCATTGGGTTCAGAAGCACTATGCGGAACGCGGCGAAGAGATGGCCTAACTATTTAACTAAGCGCATCTGCCCAATTATTTGGCGTTTCATATAAACGTACTTTTTCTAGCTTCAAGTGGTTGCCGTAAGTATCTTGGTACTCATTTTTTAGTATTTTAAATGCTTCGGAAGCCATGTTTTCTGCGGTTGGAACGGTGGGGAATACTACCGTTTTATGGTTAGGCAGTGAATTTAAGAAGCTCAATATTTCATTGTCATGTTGATAGACCAAAAACGCATGATCCCATACGTCAACCACTGCGCTTTTAGCAATGGCTTTCACATCAGAAAAATCCATTACCATACCATTCTCAGAAGCGTTCTCAAGAGAAATAATGTCGCCGGACAAGGTGATTTCAATTGCGTAGCGATGGCCATGAAGGTTTTTACATTGGCTTTTATGGCTTGGTATACGATGCCCAGCATCAAATTCAAGACGGGTAGTAATTTGCATAGCAGTGACTTAATTTAAAAATGACAGTCATTATACGCTGACCGCATAATATTTAACTTCATGTGCTTTGATAAAACTTTAACTAAGTTAAAGCATTAGTTGGCTTCTTTATTTATGATTGTTGCGCTTTAAAAGCGGCCATCCAAGTAATAAACTCTTCGAAAGACATGGGTTTTCCATAGTAATAACCTTGAATTTTTTCGCAGTTCATTTGCTTTAATATCTCGAGGCAGGCTAAATCCTCAACGCCCTCAGCAACCACTTCTTTACCTAAGCTATGAGCTAACTTTATGATAGACAATACAATTTCTTTGTCTTGAGTAGAGCTTGACATATTACGCACAAAACTTTGATCGATTTTGACAATGTTGATAGGCATATTACGCAAGCGCGCCATCGATGAATAGCCCGTTCCAAAGTCATCAAGCGCTAGATTACAGCCTAAAGCTATGATTTTATCTAGTACTTGTGAGACTTTTATTTCATCTACCAGAATGTCATTTTCAGTGATCTCAATGGTGAGATTGCTCGCTGGAACAGCCCAAAGTTCAATCGATTGTGACAGTAGCTCTGGTAAGTCGGTATCAAGTAAGTCCGTACTACTTAAGTTGATAGTAAGAGAAATGTCATGGTGATAAGTGGAGGCTAATTCTGCGCTGCGCTGGCATGCGTTGTTGATTAGCCAACGTATAAACACTTTACCAAAGCCTTTTTTATAGATGACATCTAACAGCCTTGCTGGTGAGATGGATTGCCATTCCTGACTTGGCCAACGTAATAAAACCTCTGCACTTCTACACTCCTCCATAGTGGAATTATTACCAGTAGCTGCTTTATCGTTAATAGTCACTATAGGCTGTAAGAAAAGGGACAATTCGTTTTGCTGCAATGCTTCAATAATCGCCTCATCAAGCAAACGACTATTCATGAATGTTGAGGAAATATTTTGGTCGTAAATTTTAATTTGTTCGTTTCTAATAATTGCTTGATGCAAGGCTAGTCTAGCGTACTCATAGAAAGATATGGCATTAGTTTGTATGTTAAATGAACTAATAGCGCCAAAATATGGATTAAGTATTAATGTGACATTTTCTATTGGTAGCGCAGTTTCAAATGCGTGTAAAAGCTTTGTTGCGATTAGGTTTAATTGTGTTGGTGATTTTAAAGGATCAATTAAAATTGCTAGATCAATCGCACCTAGATGGAAAAGTGTCGCATCATCATTCAGATGTTGCTGAATGGTATGAATGGCGGCTAACATTAAAGTGGCGTCAGCCGAGTTTAATTGAGAATCTTTGCCATAATTAATATTGAGATTGATTAATATTAAGCCTAAGTGTGCTGGTTCAGCTTGCGTTGAAACTGTTGATGAAGTCAGTTGTTTTTCAGCAATACTATTTAGCGTGTGAGTAAGTAAGTTAATCAACAGGTGCTGATTCGGTAGGCCAGTATCTAAGTCAAAGTGTTGCACATAGCTAAACTTATATTGTTCAAGTTGATTGGTTACACGTGAAATAAGATGACTAAGTAGGCTTTGAAAATGAATATTTTTATCTGACCTTATTTCCAAGCATCTAGCTAATAAGAGCGCAACATCTAAACTTGCACCTAATTTATAGTCATTTAACCAAGCAAGTAAAAAGTTGTTAATGTGCTGATTAAGCTGAGCCCAACTTAATTTTTGTGGCCAACTACTGATGAAGTGTGTTGTATTTTTTAATACGCTATTTCCGCCATTGTAAGGCGCGGTTTTGATGAATTGCTCAAAGGTGAGAGGGTTAAAATAATAATCACCTGTGACATCTGAAGCTTTTAGATTGTAGCTACTCATGAGTTGTAGTAGTAGATTCGCATCTAGCTGAATCGCAAAATCTTGATATAACGTTGAAGTCTTTGACTGATATTCAGGCTTTAATGTAATTTCAGAAAGATTAGGCATAATAGTTGTTAGAGCTTAATCCATAACTATCAGGTGGCAATCCTTTTACAATTCTATATGGCTCGCCAGTGGGTGTCAGTGGTGAGTTGATTAAATTAATAATAGCAGGATATTCATTTCTAGATTTGTCTGGATTAAGCAATATCATGATTCGCGGTAGCAAGCGTCGTACACTATTTTGTTGTATAACAACGCCAACTTCACCAGAATTAAGCTCAACTAACGAACTGACAGGGTACATGCCTAAAAACTGAACGAGTTGGTCAATCAAGACGCCGTTAAACTTGAAGCCACGTAAAGAATGAATTTCTTCTAATGCGATTTGATTATAAACGCCTTTTGCATAGACTTTATTGGTGGTTAACGCGCAATAGGTATCTATAAGACCTGCCATTTGGCCCGTTAAACTAATTTGATTGCCAGATAGCTTATATGGATAGCCACTACCGTCTATGCGCTCGTGATGCTGAGAAACGGTCAATATAACAGTAGCAGAAATGTTGTCGGTCACTTCCAATAAAGCAAGTGCATGCTCGACATGCTTTTTCAAAATTTCAAACTCTAGATGGGTAATTTTGTCTTGTTTGTGCAAAAGCTCTGTGGGAATTTTTGATTTTCCTATATCTTGCAGTAATCCAGCTAAACCTAGATCTTTCACTTGTTTTTTTGGCAGTGACATAAAGTTTGCCAACGCCATTAATGTGATTGAAACACTCATTGCATGGTTGTAAGAGTAATCATCGGTTTGCTTAAGCTTAGCAAGCCATAAAAGCGCATCAGGGTTACGTTCGATACTTTCAACCATACCCTCTAAGGCTTCATGAATTTTAGTTAAATCAATTTCATGATCTAGCGCTAATGCTTCAAACATCTCTTTTGTCGCGAGCTGTGACTTTTCATACACGGGGTAAATGGCTGCGATTTCATCTTCTACAGGTGGCGCTTCATCAAAAATAGTCAGTTTATAACTATCATTTCCATTTTGATTTTTTAAGAGGTCCGCTTTTAAAGAGGTTTTATCAATATCAGCTTTGAGTTTTTTCTGTTTTCCACCCCAGCTTGTTAAGCCAGAAATGAAGTTAGAAAAGTCTGTTTTTATTTGTGTAGCTAGCGTTGGATTTTCGAAAGTTTCATTTCTAGCTAAATCAGCAGTTTGCTTGTCGTTTATATACTGCACTCTGAATATAGCATCAGAATTTACCGTGTTTTCATTTGCAGCTTGTTCGGCTTGATTTCCAGCATGGATTTCTCTAAGAATATCGATAAATGAGAACTTCACATTTGGCGTACCAAGCTTCTTAGATTTGTTAATAGATTTGCTTACTTGATTACCTTTACTAGCATCTATAGTGACTCTATTAATACTACCTTCACGTTTGATGGCGACCTGTTCTTTAGGTGCAGGGGTGAAATGACGACCAACAGACACAGTTTTATCCACATAGACAAACTCACATAGGCCTGCAATAGTGGCGATTTGCTCTTTATCTTCAATTAGTATACCTTCGAGCATAAAGGGCGTGCCAAGCCATGGCCGGTCAAGTTCAGCCACAAACATCCCAATATCTAATAGGGAGGCAAGTGTCTTCTCGCGACGAATATCAGTCATTCAAAAGAGCTTCTTGAGGGTTCTGTAAATACACTTATTCTCATTTAAGCATTATATGGCAAGCTATTAATTTTGTTTATATTTTTACAGTTGTTTACTCGATAATCTACATCGGCTTGATATGTTTTAAAGCCTTTGTATAAGAGACAGCTTATTTTATGCTTATCTCTATACGGGATATAAATGATTAATGCGCAGCTTCCATGCGTAACATTTTATAAATGGCGAGTCTCTCGGGGGTTATTTTGCTAGAACTCACTGCCTCTATAATTGCGCAATCTGGTTCTTGTAAATGCTTGCAATTGTTAAATCTGCATTTACCTAAATAGGGTCTAAATTCTATAAAAGCATGCTCTAGTTCATTCGTGCTTAAGTGGTGCAAACCGAACTCTTGCAAGCCAGGTGAATCGATCAATTGGCTATGTTCATCAAGGTGATATAAGTGAGCAGCGGTAGTGGTGTGTTTACCGCTATCTAACACGAGGCTGACTTCACGTGTGCGAACATCTTCATTGGGCAAAAGTGCATTGATGATGGTGGATTTTCCCATGCCAGATTGGCCAACAAGTATGCTTGCTTCACCTTGTAAGTAAGGACTGAGCGTTGAAATGTCTTCTTTCGCTGACAGTGATAAGACGCGGTAACCTAAATCTGCATAAAGCTTTAGTTTCTGCTTAGCATCATCATTATCGACCAAGTCACATTTATTTAACACAATGAGCGCCTTGATGTTTGCTGCTTCTGCAGCAATCAAGCAGCGATTTAACAACGCTTCATAAAAGCTTGGTTGTGTGGCAAGTACGATTACTATTTGCGACACATTGGCTGCCAGCATTTTGCTTTTAAATGCGTTGCTACGATATAGCAAGGTTTTGCGTGGCAACGTGGATTCAACAACACCTTCGTGCTTATCTGTTAATTTTAGGGTGACAATGTCACCACAGGCTAAATCCGTTTTTTTACCGCGTGTTACGCAGCTAATCCGTTTTTTATCTGCTAACTCAACCTTAAAACGCTTGCCATAGGCGGCGACTACAGTGCCTTGCAAAGGTGCTATATGTTTGGGTATTGCAGCAGTAGAATTCTTCAAATTATTCAGTAAATTTATAATAGGTTTGGTTGAGGTGTTTAGCGACATTAAGCTCTTCGTCTTCAAACCATTTGAGGCCTATCATCGTATTACAGCTACGCACTTGCGCCACCAAGCCTTTAGATGTTTTTACCTTACGAGATTCACGCGTATAAATACTAGAGCCGTCACCGCCAAAACTTTCCGCATGGCAACTTACACAATTTTTTGTGACTAATGCTTTACCCGCGACAGCATCTGCAGCTGAAAACGGTTCAGCATATGCAGAGTTAGTTATCAGCATGAAGCTGACTAAAAATAGTGATTTCATAATAATCCCCAATGAGAAGTATTCAACTAGTATACGCTGCTAATTTAGAAATTCTAATGCTAGCAGGGGGATGTGAGTCATAAAAAGCTGAATGTAATGGGTCTGGCGTGAGCGTAGAAGCATTATCGCGATAAAGTTTGACTAGTGCATGAACTAAGTCTTTTGCACTTGCGTGATTGGCCGCGTAGTCATCAGCTTCAAATTCATTTTTGCGTGAATAACTTGCCATCACAGGACGTAGCAAAAATAAAAATATCGGAGATACCAGCAGAAATAGAATCAATGCCATATAGTTGCTCATTTGCGTCACACCTAAGCCTGTATAAAACCATGGTTGATTAATGAGCCAACCCAATAATGCTAGACCTAAAAAGCTCATCAGAAACAAGATGACAATTCGTTTAACGACATGTTTGTGTTTAAAGTGCCCAAGTTCATGCGCTAACACCGCTTCTATCTCATCAACATTTAATCTATCAAGTAATGTATCAAAAAATACAACACGTTTTGAAGCACCAAAACCTGTGAAATAAGCATTGCCATGACTGCTGCGCGAGGAACCATCCATCACAAATAAACCTTGAGATTTAAAGCCACATTTTATAAGCAAAGCTTCAATGCGCTGTTTTAAGCTTTCATCTTGAAGGGGTGAAAACTTATTAAATAGGGGTGCGATAAATGTTGGATAGACTGCCAACATGAGGAGGTTAAACACGCTCCAGATTACCCATAGATAAAACCACCAATATTGACCAGCACCTTGCATTAACCATAAGGCAGCAAACAAAATAGGCGCGCCAAGAGCTAGTCCAACCAAGCTATGTTTAACAAGATCACTAAAAAACATGGTAGGCGTCATTTTATTAAAGCCAAACTTTTCATCAACAGTAAATGTTTTGTAATATTCAAAAGGCAGGTCGATAAAGCTGCTAACTAGCATGGCACTACAAATCACCAGCGCTCCACGGATAATCTCTTGTGTTGGAAGCAGATTACGCCAAATTTCATCAATCCACTGCAAACCGCCACCAACAGTTAATGCTGCCAATAGTAAGGCTTGCACAAGTGACTCAGTAATGACTAATTTAGTTTTAGCTGTGGAATAATCAGCCGCTTTTTGATGTGCATCCAAAGCGATATTCTCTTTAAATGCAGCTGGTACGTGATTGCGATTGGCTTGCATATGGGCAATATGTCTGCGAGCAAGCCAGATGCGAACTAATGTAGTGGCTATTAACAATGTAGCAAAAGTTAATGTAAGAATAGTTGTCGGTGCAAAAGGCATGTGTTTAATGGCTCTAATTGATGGTTCAGTAACTGAATTAAGTTAATATACTGCTATTGTGAAGCATTTTATTGGTGATAGTTCATCAAGCTCGCTTATTAACGTAAATTTTAATGGAAATCATGATGGCAGAAACTAGTGTTGGTACTAATCAGAATAATTTAATTTGGCTAGATATGGAAATGAGTGGTTTATTGCCAGACTCTGACCGTATTTTAGAGCTGGCTGTAGTTGTCACCGATGCAGATTTGAATGTATTGGGTGAATCACCAGTGTTGGTTATTCATCAAAGTGATGCAGTTTTAGACGGCATGGATGCCTGGAATAAGGGCGCGCATGGCCGTTCTGGTTTAATTGAAAAAGTGAAAGCTTCTACATTGGATGAATCTGCAGCCACAATAAAAATGATTGAGTTTTTAAAGCAATTTGTACCAGCCAATAAATCACCTATGTGTGGTAACTCAATTTGTCAGGATAGGCGCTTCATGGCACGTTACATGCCAGATTTAGAAAGTTATTTCCACTATCGCAATTTGGATGTGAGTGTGTTTAAAGAATTGGCGCGCCGCTGGAAGCCAGAAATCTACTCAGGTTTCAAGAAAGCCAGTAAACATGAGGCTTTGGCTGATATTTATGAATCTATCGATGAGTTAAAGTATTATCGCGAGCACTTTATTGTTAAGTAATGCTTTAAGCAAAAAAGAGGGCGTCTAACAAGACGCCCTTGAGGGAGGAGAAACTAGCTTTGGAGAAGCTTAATATTAATAAAGCATTTACCGTGCCAACTTTCTTCATCTCGATTAAGTCAAATAAATAAGATTGTTCAAACTTATTTCTCAAGTAGTTTTTTATACTCAGCTAAATACTCTAACGCACTTTTATCCCAACTTAAATTCTGCTGCATGCCATTTTTTTGGATTTGTTGCCAAGCTTTCTGGTCATTATTAAATACATTTAAGGCTTGTTTAATACAACTTAACAAGCTTGCTGGGCTCGCTTCGCTCATCACAAAACCATTGGCAGTTTTGTTTTTAAAACTGATGATGTTGGTATCTATCACTGAGTCAGCAAGCCCGCCAGTGGCGTTAACAATGGGTGGCGTGCCATATGCTAAGCCGTATAGCTGATTTAATCCGCAAGGCTCAAAGCGTGATGGCATGATAAACATATCGGATCCAGCCATAATTTGGTGTGAGAGCGGTTCGTTGTAACCTATTGTTACGCTCACTTTGCCAGGGTTGTTGACAGCTAGGTGTCGGAATGCATGCTCTAATGAACTTTCACCGCTACCTAGTAATGCTAATTGGCATCCTGCATCCACCAACTGTTGCATGATAGGCACTAGCATATCTAGGCCTTTTTGGTGTGTCAGACGACTTACGACGCCTAATAATGGTGCGCTTGCATCAATTTGAAGCCCTAATCTTTCTTGTAGTGCGTTTTTAACTTCTTTTTTACCCCCCAATTTAGCCGCACTGTATGTTTTAATCAGATGTGGATCTATCTCTGGGTTCCACTCATCGGTTTCTATGCCATTTAGAATACCTTTTAACTCACTGCCGCGCTTGCTAAGTAAGCCTTCTAGTCCAAAACCAAACTCAGCGGTTTGAATTTCTTTAGCATAACTGGGGCTTACAGTTGTAATAGTGTCTGCATAAAAAATACCAGCTTTTAAGAAGGATAACTGTCCATGATATTCAAAACCTTCAACAGTAAAGTTGCTATGCGGCAAAGCTAATGTAGTGAGCCAGCCGGGCGCATAACAGCCTTGAAAAGCCATATTATGTAAGCTGATCATGGATTTTGCCGTCGTATGCTCAACTAGTTTCATATAGGCGGGTGCCAAGCCAGTTTGCCAATCGTTGCAATGCACAATGTCTGGATGCCAGTCGCTGATAGGTGAATTTGGCCCACTAACCACTGCCGCCACTTTTGATAATATGCCAAAGCGCACTGGGTTATCTAACCACTCTTGACCAGTTGCATCCACATATGGGCCGCCATCACGCTCGTAAAGTCCAGCTGCTTTTATTACCAGTACGTTTATGTCGGTGTCTAAGATTGTGCCCATTAACAGTTCAGCATTGTCAATCACAGGTAAATTTTCAAGCATTGCGACATGCTTTAGGTCGTCAAGTTGATTTAACACTGCAGGGTAACCCGGTACTAAAATGCGTACGTCAACACCGAGGTTCTGTAAAGCAGATGGTAGTGAACCGCTTACATCAGCTAATCCGCCAGTTTTAATGAGTGGGAATACTTCAGATGTGACAAATAGAACGCGCAAAATATACTTTCTGCATAATGACCTTGATGCATTATTATATTGTATAAATTAGTAGCTATCACATTGTTTTAAGGAGTAGGCATGGTATTTAATGGGTTTTTAGCAGTCGGCGCTGGCGCTGCAATTGGCGCATGGGCGCGATGGGGGTTAGGCGTCTTGTTAAATGCAAGCTTTCCTATACTGCCTTTGGGTACGCTAGTGGCTAATTTACTCGGCGCTTATTTGATTGGTTTGTTTATGGGATTTTCTGCTCTTTCTACAACCATTGCACCAGAACTTAGACTTTTCTTAGTAACTGGCTTGCTTGGTGGACTGACAACTTTTTCTACTTTTTCTGCTGAAGCCGTCACAATGTTGACTCGGGGTCAATATGGCTGGGCAACAACGCATATATTATTGCATGTGCTAGCCTCTTTAGTTTTGACGGGTTTAGGTTTTTTTACTGTTCAATTGATAAGAAGCTAATTTTTATCAATAAAATCAGCAATTAACTAAGCCTAATAAAAAAGCCCTAATAAATTAGGGCTTTTTTATTATCAGGTTTTCACCTTTATAGTTTTACGAACATTATTTATTTTGTGTTTCTACCATCACTAAAGGTTCTACACTTGCATCTTCCTTAGCATTATTTTGCCAAGCTGCTGCTTTGCGAGGTGCTTTAGGCTTTGAAGCTTCGGCTGGCGCTGTCACTTTTGGAGCGTCTGCTTTTGTTTCTACTAACTGTAAACCAGCTGCAGCTAAGTCAACTGGTTTCGCCTCTGTTTTCGCTTTGCGTGGGCGAGCAGGGCGCTTGTTATCAGCTTTTGCTGGTGTTGCCTCAGTAGTAACAAGAATAACATCGGTGCCTGTTTCGACTTCAGCTTTTAGTGCTGGTGACTTAGCAGTTTTAGGCTTTTTGCTATTAGCTTTAGGCGCTTCGCTCGTTTTAATTTCTGCTATTTCAACAGGGACTTCATTAGTAACGCTTTCAGCGGTGACAGTTACTTGCTGAGTTTTTGGTTTTGGCTTTTCAGCCTGATCTTTTGCAGGGCTGGTCACCACATCTACATTAGCATTTACTTGAGCAATACTAATTTCCTCATTTGGAACGAAAGGACGATTTGCATCACGTGCAACTGACTCATCGCGGTCACGACGACCACGACGATTGTTGCGATTACGGCGGCTACCAGTTCGTTCCCCAGCTTGCTCTGTGGCTACATTAGCTGCTGGAGCATTAGCAGTGACAGTTTCCGCTGGGGCATTTGTTTGCTGATTATTACGTGGTTTGTCGTTGCGTGTAAGTTCATTTTTAGGCTGTTGAGGTTTTTGCTGGCGCAGTTCTTGTGGTTTTGCCTCGACAGGATGTGCGTTTTCGTTTGGACGATTTGGACGGCTCACATCTTTATCTGGACGGTCACCACGGTTACGGTCGTTACGATTGCGGTTATTACGGTTGCGATTGTTACGATTATTATCGCGACGCGCTTCATCAGCTTTTTCAGCTTCTGATTTAGGTGCTTCAGCAACGGTGGGTGATGCGCCAAAGAATTGTTTGATTTTAGCAAACAGTGAAACTTTCGGAGCAACTACAACTTCCGCAGCTTTTTCAGCCACAATGGGTGCAGGTGCTGCAGGCGTAATGCCTTTCACTGCTGCAACAGGCCTTACCGCTTTTGCTGTTTCTTCTGCAGTTGGAATGTAAGAGGTTTCTGCTGGCATCTCCACTAATTTGTAGCTGGCGCGATTGGTTTCTTCATTCAAGTCATCGTGTTTGATACGCGTGATATTGTAGTTAGGCGTTTCAAGGTGAATGTTAGGAATTAACACAACTTCAACGCCCATGCGCTGTTCAATCTTGTGAATATCAGCACGTTTTTCGTTAAGTAAGAATGTAGCGACTTCAACAGGTAACTGCACCTGAACTATTGCGCTATTTTCTTTCATTGCATCTTCTTGAATGATGCGCATGATATGCAATGCAGTTGATTCAATGCCGCGAATATGGCCTGTACCGCTGCAACGTGGACAAGGGATATGGTTGGTTTCGCCCAAGCTCGGACGTAAGCGTTGACGGGATAATTCTAATAAGCCAAAGCGAGAAATTTTGCCTGTTTGTACGCGAGCACGGTCAACATGCAAGGCATCACGCAGCGCATTTTCAACTTCACGTTGATTGCGTTGGCTTTCCATATCAATAAAGTCAATCACCACCAAACCGCCTAAGTCACGCAAACGTAATTGGCGAGCTACTTCTTCAGCTGCTTCAATATTGGTATTGAATGCGGTATGTTCAATATCGCTACCGCGAGTTGCGCGACCTGAGTTAACGTCAACTGAGACTAAAGCTTCCGTGTGGTCAATGACAATTGCGCCACCTGATGGCAGACGTACTTCACGTGCAAAAGCAGATTCAATTTGATGTTCAATTTGAAAGCGTGTGAACAGTGGAATTTCATCTTGGTATAGTTTTACGCGATTCACATTGCCAGGCATCACGTGGTTCATGAACTGCACAGCTTGCTCGTGAATATCGGGTGTATCAATCAAGATTTCGCCAATGTCAGAACTAAAGTAATCGCGAATCGCGCGAATGACTAAGCTGCCTTCTTGATAGATTAAGTAAGCACCAGCTTGCATTGCAGAGGCGCCATCAATGGCTGCCCACAACTGGGTGAGGTAGTTTAAATCCCACTGCAACTCTTCTGCATTGCGACCAATACCAGCGGTACGAGCGATGATGCTCATGCCTTTAGGCACATCTAATTGGGCTAATACATCACGCAGTTCGTCACGGTCTTCACCCTCGATACGGCGTGAAACACCGCCACCACGTGGGTTGTTTGGCATTAATACTAAATAGCGACCAGCGAGAGATATAAATGTTGTTAGTGCAGCACCTTTGTTGCCGCGTTCGTCTTTATCTACTTGAACAATAAGTTCTTGACCTTCTTTTAACGCGTCTTGAATGCGAGATTTGCCATCCGCACCTTCTTTGTAGTAGCTACGCGCTACTTCTTTAAATGGTAAAAAGCCGTGTCTATCCATACCGTAATCGACAAACGCCGCTTCTAGTGAAGGTTCGATACGCGTAATAACACCTTTGTAGATATTGCTTTTACGTTGTTCTTTACCAGCGTGTTCGATATCTAAGTCGATCAGTTTTTGACCATCTACGATTGCAACGCGTAACTCTTCAGATTGCGTTGCATTAAATAACATGCGTTTCATTGTTTTGCTCCTGTTTGGCTCAGGTAGCAGACTCAATGCTTTTTAAGTAAGCAATTGATATTGAAGGCTAATTAAGGGTGGAGTGCCAGAGCTGTTGGCCGAAATACTGAAGGCGCGGTGCGCAAATGTGAAATCTAACGATTAACACTTAGCGATTTAAACTTAGCAATTTAAATTTAGAGCATGAGACAAGTGTCGCGATACTCTTAAAAAAGTTCTTAAAAAATTATTCTTAAAGCTTTAGCTTAAAGAGTCGCTAAGTGTACAACTTACCTCAGTAAGTTTGCAGAGTCAGCCTCATTTTTAATAGCTTGTTTTAATTGAGTAAATCAAATTAAAACTGGTTTATTGTTCGTTTAATCAAACTAATTATTTAAATTTATGCCTGCTGAGGCTTAAATTCGTTAAAATTCTGTCTTCAGTAAATGCAAACTTAACAAATTGCTAAGTTTAACTTTTCCCTTAAGTCGCGCTTTATGTTTATTGTCTGCGGCGGCTTGAGCGCTATTTTACTTGCTGCTACTTTATAATATGGCGAGCGGCGTTAACCAAGTGTCTGTTTTACTTTTAATTACATAAGCTTACGTTTTTATAAAGCGTTTTTCTTAGTAATTGAGAGTATTCTTTATTACCTATTAATTTTAACTCTAATTGATAATCGTGCAAGTATAGGCTACTACAAACATTTAAGCAAAGTATGAACAATATAACACCACAAAATCAGCATCATAGTATGGATAAGTTAAAGAATAAGGTCAGTGAATTAGCCGCAGCTTTTCTCACGGTTGATGAAGCAAGTGAAGGGCAGCGCGTAGACAACTTTTTGACTAAAACCCTCAAAGGTGTACCCAAAAGCCATGTCTATAGAATTTTGCGTAGTGGCGAAGTGCGTGTCAATAAAAAGCGCATTGATGCAGATTTTCGCTTAACGATTGGTGATGTAGTAAGAGTTCCACCAATACGTGCAACGATTGTTGAGCAGGTAGAGTCAAACGTTCCAGCGGTTTCTAAATTTGAAAATGCCATCATCTTTGAAGATGATGCAATGTTGGTCATTGATAAGCCCGCTGGCTTTGCCGTGCATGGTGGTAGCGGTGTGAGTCGTGGCGTAATAGAGCAGATGCGCTTAGAACGTCCAAAAGCCAAATTCTTAGAGTTAGTGCACAGGCTAGACCGTGAAACGTCTGGTGTCTTGATGCTGGCAAAAAAACGAAGTGCGCTAGTAGCTTTGCACGAGGCGATTCGAAATAACCAAACGGACAAGCGCTATTTAATGCTAGTTCGCGGCGAATGGCTGGAGGCGAAAAAACGCGTAGTATTAGATTTGCAAAAATATCTTTTACCAAATGGCGAACGTCGCGTAAACGTAGTGACGGATATTTCAAAAGATAAATATAATGAGCGTCAATCTTCTGAAACGATGTTTAAGCTTTTAAAGAACTTTAACCACCCAGTATTAGGTAAGTTTAGTTTGCTAGAGGCGCAATTAGTCACGGGTCGCACGCATCAGTTGCGAGTGCAATTGGCTCACTTAGGTTTTCAGATTGTTGGCGATGATAAGTATGGTGATTTTGCAGTGAATAAAGCCTTGGTAAAAAGTGGCTTAAAGCGCATGTTTTTGCATTCTTCTGTCACAAAAATTCGACATCCTTTGACCAATGATAAATTGGAGTTGGTTGCGCCATTGCCAGCAGAATTGAGTAAATTCTTAGTAAAATTAGAGTCTTAAATGTGAGAAAGAGTAAGTTTTAATGACAAAGCAGTTTGATTTAATTGTATGGGATTGGGATGGTACTTTAGCCGATTCTACAGGAATGATTACCAATGCACTTTTGAAGGCGGCAGAGCAAGTGGGCTTACCTGCGCTAGCAGCAAAAACAGCCAGTAATATAATAGGGCTTGGTTTAAAAGAATCTATTCAAACCTTGTATGGTGACATTCCAGCTGAACAAGCACAGGCGCTTGCGACACAATATACGACAAATTATTATGCTGGCGAAAGCGAGATCCCTTTATTTGCTGGCGCGGCTGATACCATCAAGGAGCTTAATAAACGTGGATTTAAATTGGCGGTAGCCACTGGTAAAGGTCGACGTGGGCTGAATTTAGCTTTAGAGCATTGCGGTTTAGGACATTACTTTCACTCAACCCGCACAGTTGATGAATGCTTCTCTAAACCACATCCACAAATGCTAGATGAGTTGATGGAATATTTAGTGGTTATGCCTGAGCGCACCTTGATGATTGGTGATACTAGCTATGATCTTCAAATGGCACAAAATGCAGGTGTTAGCGCTGTTGGCGTCACCTATGGTGCGCAAGCCGCCGAGCAATGGCAACATCTAAATCCGAAACAGCAATTCTCTGACTTTGCCAGTTTGAGCGCTTGGCTGTTAGAGAACGCCTAAGCCACATATATGACAAAATCTATAGTAGTTTTAAAAAGTGACGATTTAGAAGATGGCGCCAAAGGTATTAGATTTCCTTTGCCAATGTTAGGTGAATTTGCAACAGGATTTGTTGTGCGCTTTCAGGGTAAGCCATATGCATACGTGAACCAGTGCGCACATGTGCCTGTAGAGTTAGACTGGAACGAAGGTGATTTTTTTACGATACAAAAAGATTACTTGATTTGCTCAACACACGGCGCGCATTACCGACCAGATAACGGTTTTTGCGTGATGGGGCCTTGCAAAGGTAAAAGTTTAAAAGCAATACCAGTGACTGAACAAAACCAAGAAATATTAATCAATCTAGATTCAATTAAGTAGTATTCATTTAGAAACACTAAGGAAAGCTAATAATGTCAGAAGATAGTCTACCAAATAGCCCTACAAATAACTCAAAATCAGAAGATACAAAATGGCAGCGTGATGCAATTGAAAAACTAGCGAGTTCAGCGCTCACCGAGCAAAGAACAGCGCGACGCTGGAGTATTTTTTTCAAAGGGCTTATGTTTGCTTATTTATTCATTATCCTGTTTCTTACATTGGGTTGGTTCGGTGGTGGAAAGGGGAGCACTGGCTCACATACGGCGTTAATTGAAGTCGCTGGTGTTATTGAGGCGGGCGGTGCAGTGAATGCAGACACATTTATGAGCAGCCTACACGATGCTTATGATGATAAAAATACCAAAGGTATTATTTTACGTATCAACAGCCCAGGTGGCAGTCCAGTACAAGCGGGCATTATTAATGATGAAATTAAACGTCAAAAGAAGCTGCATCCTAAAATACCTGTTTATGCGGTAGTTGAAGATATTTGTGCATCTGGTGGCTATTACATTGCGGCAGCGGCAGATAAAATTTACGTAGACAAAGCCAGTATTGTTGGCTCAATCGGTGTGTTGATGGATGGTTATGGTTTCACTGAAGTGATGAAAAAAGTTGGCGTGGAGCGTCGTTTGTTAACAGCGGGTGAAAATAAAGCCATGTTAGATCCATTCTCACCAGTAAATCCTAAACATGAAGCTTTAGCGCAAACGATGTTAAATGAAATTCATGAGCAGTTTAAAACTGTTGTGCGTCAAGGCCGCGGTGACCGTCTAAAAGAAACACCTGAAACCTTTAGCGGTTTGTTTTGGAGTGGTGAAGAAAGCATTAAAATTGGGCTAGCAGATGCACTTGGTACTGCTGACTATGTTGCTAGAGACGTCATAAAAGTAGAAAAAATAGTTGATTTTACTGCTCAAGAAGACTTTACAAGTCGCATCGCTAAGCGTATTGGTGCGAGTGCTAGCGCCAGTTTTGGTGAAACTTTAGCGCAGCAACTAGTGAAGGCTGGTGAAGTTAAGTTACATTAATCTTTCACTACAATCGATTTGTAATCTGCTGGAACAGGTGGATATTTTAGTTGCATGCTTTTTAAAGTATCGAGTAATAGCCTAGAAATCAGCAGATTACGATTGGTTTTAGAATCAGCAGGTATCACATACCACGGAGCATAGTCTGTGGACGTAGCTTCAATAGCTTGTTCGTATGCTTGCATGTATTGCGGCCAAAGCTCACGTTCTTTTAAATCACCAGGGTTAAATTTCCATGTTTTTGTTGAGTCAGCAAGTCGTTCTTGCATGCGGACTTTTTGCTCGTCTTTAGAAATGTTCAAAAAGCATTTAATAATGGTAGTGCCTGTTTCAGTAAGTAAGCGTTCAAAGTCATTGATTTGAGCATAGCGTCGCTCACATTCAGCATTGTCAATCCAATCATGGACTTTTACGATCAATACATCCTCATAATGGCTACGGTTGAAAATGACTAATTCGCCGGCTTTAGGTACAACTTGGTGTACACGCCATAAATAATCGTGTGCTAACTCTTCGCCGCTAGGCGCTTTAAAGCTAGCTAAACCTATCCCAAGAGGGTCACACTCGCTAAATACATGACGTATGGTGCCATCTTTACCGCTGGCATCCATGCCCTGCAATATCAGTAAAATTTTACGTTTACCTTCAGCATGCAGAATATCTTGCAGGGCATTTATTTCACTAGTGAGTTGTGTGAGCTCAATCAAGTCTTGTTCTTTAGTTTTAGATCGTTCGCTTTTATCTTTTGGATTATGATTTTTGAGTGAGAATTTTTCTGAATTAACGCGATATTGGTCAAAGTTAGCCATGATGTAAGCTTTCTGAAATAGGATGTTTTGTGAAGCGAATTGATTTAACATTCTTATTCTATACGCAAAAAGCCCAACTAAATGTTTAGTTGGGCTTTTGTTATTTTAAAAGTAACTTTTAGATTATTTAATCGTTTTGGTGTAATTTATTAAACCATTTGTGGAGCTATCAAAGTTAGTGATTTTGTCATCGTTAGTTAACAATGGCAAAATCTCCTGAGCGATCTGCTTGCCGTATTCAACGCCCCATTGATCGAAGCTGTTAATGTCCCAAATCATACCTTGCACGAATATTTTATGCTCATACAAAGCGATAAGTTTACCCAGCGTATTTGGCGTTACTTTATCAAACATTATAGAAGTGCTCGGGCGGTTGCCTTCAAACACTTTGTGTGGGAGTAAGTTTTCTAAAGCTTCACCATTTAAGCCTTGTTTTTCAAGTTCTGCACGGGCTTGGTCTTTAGTTTTCCCAAGCATTAATGCCTGCGTTTGCGCCAAAAAGTTAGCGAGTAAAATTTTATGGTGCGCATAACCATGCTTACCAATTGCATAATGACTATGCACAGGCATTAAAAAGTCACATGGTACGATTTGTGTACCTTGATGAATCAATTGGTAAAATGCATGTTGACCATTAGTGCCAGCTTCACCCCAAATAACAGGGCCAGTTTTGTACTGAATACGCTTACCATCACGGCAAATAAATTTACCATTACTTTCCATATCGGCTTGTTGTAAATAAGCGGGGAAGCGCGCCATACCTTGGTCATAAGGTAAAATTGCGTTGGTATCTACATGGAAGAAATTGTTATACCAAATACCAATTAGCGCCATAATCACTGGCATATTTTGCTCTAATGGTGCAGTTTTGAAATGGTTGTCCATTTCATGTGCACCAGTGAGCAGGGCTTCAAAATTATCCATGCCCACGTACAAGGCAATGGATAAGCCAATGGCAGACCATAGCGAATAGCGACCGCCAACCCAATCCCAGAACGCAAACATATTTGCTGTGTCAATACCAAATTCTTGTACAGCTTTTGCGTTGGTAGAAAGTGCGACAAAGTGTTTTGCTACATGCGTATTATCTTGAGCTGCGCTTAGGAACCAAGTGCGAGCTGACATGGCATTCGTCATGGTTTCTTGCGTGGTAAATGTTTTTGAAGCCACAATAAATAAAGTGGTTTCAGGATTGCATTTTTCCAAAGCGCGCATTAAATGTGCGCCATCAATATTTGATACAAAATGTACGTTTAAGTCAGGGCTTGCGTAAGGTTTAAGCGCATCACAGACCATCACAGG
>JBBQLN010000032.1:0-31545 GCA_038327905.1 Burkholderiales bacterium | reverse complement strand
AGAGCAGCATTTAGGGGAGGTTATAAAAAATTATGGTGAAGAACGGTTTGCTAAGCAGATTGCAAGGGCGATTATTACGGAGCGCAATGACGGGCGCGCCATCACCACTACAGGGCAACTTGCCAAGGTCGTGGCAGGGGCTGTCACGCGGTTTGAGCCAGGGCAGAATCCCGCAACGCGCACATTTCAAGCTTTACGGATTTTCGTCAATCAAGAGCTTGAGGAGTTATCGCTAACTATGCCGCAATGTTTGGCATTGTTGGCACCACAAGGTCGATTAGCCGTGATTAGTTTTCACTCGCTAGAGGATCGTATTGTGAAGCAGTTCATACGTGATCAAGCAAATCGCGATGACTTGCCAGCTAATTTTCCAGTACGTGCGGCCGATTTACCTCAGCCAAAATTACAAGGTGTGGGTAAAACCATTAAGCCAAGCGCTAAAGAAGTTAAAGCTAATCCGCGCTCAAGAAGCGCGGTATTGCGTGTGGCTGAGAGAACTAAAATAGCATGACGCGACTTAATCTCATTTTGTTTTTTGCGCTGATATTCTCGGCTTTAGGGCTGGTGAATTCACAACACAAAGCGCGCAATCTCTATATTGAGTTGGAGCGTGCAAATCAGTCTGCAAAACAAACTGAGCAAGAATATGGTCAGTTGCAACTTGAGCAAAGTACTTGGGCAATGCATTCTCGTATTGAACAAATTGCGACGCAAAAAATGCAAATGCAAGTACCAGATGCTAAGCGTGTGCAAGTGATTTCGCCAGCAGATATGCAAGCGGTTGTCGCACAGCCATCTGCGCAAGCCAGTCAGCCAAATGGGGTAACGCCATAATGGCTTTTCGCGCATTTAATCGCTCATCAATTGCTGCGCCTGTTGTGGTTAAGTTGCCGTCGTGGCGCCGTCGCGTATTGTTGGTTATGGTTCTGTCAGGCTTTGTCGCTTTGTTAGGACGCGGCGTCTACTTGCAAAGTATCCACAAAAAATTCTTACAAGAGAAAGGTGATGCGCGCTATAGCCGTAACCTTGTGTTAACTTCTCAGCGCGGCAAAATTACTGATAGACATGGCGAGCTCCTAGCAACTAGCACGCCAGTAGAGTCGGTTTGGGCAAGTCCGCCAGACGTTGAGATTAATGCCGCTCAAACAAAACAAATTGCTACGTTATTAGGCATGAAGCCCGATGATGTAAAAAAGAGGTTGGTTAATAGCGAGCGTGAGTTCGTCTATTTAAAGCGCCGCATCTCACCTGAATTAGCTGCAAAGGTAATGAAGTTGGGTGTTCCAGGTATCGAGTTGCAGCGTGAGTATAAGCGCTATTACCCAGCAGGTGACGTCACGGCGCATATGGTTGGTTTTACTGGTCCAGATGATAAAGGGACAGGTGACAGAGGGCTGGAGGGCTATGAGTTAGCGATGAATGGACCGCTATCTGGCGTGGATGGCAGCCGTCGCGTTATTAAAGATCGGTCTGGACATATTATTGAAGACTTGCAGGCAGTCAAAGTGCCACAGGATGGACGTGATATTTCATTGGCACTAGACCTCAGAATTCAATATATCGCTTACCGAGAGTTAACTAAAGCCGTTGAAGCTAATAAAGCTGCAGCAGGAGCTGCAATTGTGTTGGACGCTAAAACGGGTGAAGTGTTGGCGATGACAAACGTGCCAACCTACAACCCAAACAATCCTGTAAATATTAAAGGTAAAACTCGCAACCGTGCGATTGTGGACACCTTTGAGCCAGGCTCTACGTTGAAGCCAGTCACGGCCGCTGCAGCGCTTGAGTCAGGTCAATATACACCAGACACCAAAATTCAAACTGCACCAGGTAGTCTTACTATCGGGCCAGCCACTATTCATGACTCTCATGTTGAGGGGGTTTTAACCGTAGCTCAGGTGATTCAAAAATCTTCAAATGTAGGCGCCTCTAAAATCGCACTGACGCTTGATAGGCAGTTTATGTGGAATATATATAACGAGTTGGGCTTAGGCCATGTAGAAGGTATTGGTTTTCCTGGTGAAGCGACTGGTAGATTGCGCCCTTATAAAACGTGGCGTCCAATTGAGATGGCCACCATGTCTTTTGGTCATGGTATTAGTCTGACGCTGTTGCAGTTGGCTAGGTTATACACGGTGTTTGCTAATGAGGGCGAATTACGTCCTGTGACGCTACTTAAGATTAATGATATGCCAATCGGCCAGCAAGTGTTTTCAGCAGCAACTGCAAATAGTGTGAAAGATATGTTGGAATTGGTGGTGCAGCCTGGCGGTACAGCGGTTAAAGCGCAGGTCTTAGGCTACCGCGTTGGCGGTAAAACAGGTACGGCGCACAAAGTCGGTGCGCATGGCTATGAAGGAGATAAATATGTCGCTTCATTTGTTGGCATGGCGCCAGCCTCTAACCCGCGCTTTATTATAGCTGTGATGATAGATGAGCCAAGTAACGGTTCATATTACGGCGGTACGGTTGCAGCGCCAGTATTCAGTACAATTATGGCAGACACCCTACGCTTGTTTGCTGTGCCACAAGACGCGCCGAATAATAATGTAGTACTTGAAAGCAATGCTGAAGATGCTAAGGAGGGAATGTGAGTATTCTATCTTCTTTAAATCAAACGTTCACTTCTATCACAGCTGATAGCAGAAAAGTACAAGTGGGTTCGCTGTTTTTAGCTTACCCAGGCACGCATAGTGATGGCCGCAACTATATTGCGCAAGCCATACAAGCTGGCGCTGCGGCTGTGGTTTGGGAGCAAGAAGGCTTTGCCTGGAATGCTGCTTGGAATAATGATAGTCAAGTGATCAACCTAGCTGTGCAAAATTTAAAACAACAAGTAGGCATTATTGCAGCAGAGTTTTATCAAAACCCATCAAACGAATTAACCGTGATAGGCGTGACTGGCACGAACGGTAAAACTTCGGTAAGCCAATGGGTTGCACAATGTTTAACGCTACTAGGCAAGAAAACAGCGGTGTTAGGTACGATAGGTAATGGCTTTTTAGGTGCTCAAACTGAGGCTGCCAATACAACGCCAGATGCCATATTACTGCAAGCGATGCTGGCAGATTATGTTGAGCAACAAGCAGAAGTGGTCGCTATGGAAGTTTCATCGCACGGTTTAGATCAAGGACGTGTTAATGGCGTGGCTTTTGATGTTGCTGTATTAACCAATTTAAGCCGCGATCATTTAGATTATCACCAAACCATGGAAGCGTATGCCGCCGCCAAGCAGAAATTGTTTGTTTGGGAAGGTTTAAGTGCCGCAGTAGTCAACGCAGATGATGCGTTTGGAAAATCGTTAGCAATTATGCTGAAGGCGCAAGCTAAGCACTGTTTAACATACGGCTTAGACAGCGCAGATGTGCAAGGTAGTGATTTGAAATTGCATGATGCAGGTTTGACCATGCAAGTAAATACACCACAAGGCCATGCTCTGCTAAGCGCGCCAGTGCTTGGTCGTTTTAACGCCTATAACGTGTTGGCGGTGCTGACCACATTATTGGCGCTTAAAGTAAGTTTGTCTGATGCGTTGGGCGCTATTGCAAAAATCAAACCTGTAGTTGGCCGTATGCAGCAATTTGGTGGTGGAGCGTTGCCTTTAGTGGTGATTGATTACGCACATACGCCAGATGCCTTAGAAAAAGTATTAAGCACGCTAAAAGAGCAAATAGATTCAGCCGCAGATTTTGCCAAATTAATCTGTGTGTTTGGCTGTGGTGGTGATCGTGATGCGGGTAAGCGCCCACTCATGGGCAATATCGCCAGCAAGCTTGCCGACCAAGTGTTTGTGACTTCAGATAATCCTCGCAGCGAAAATCCAGAGGTCATTATTGCTGCTGTTGTCAGTGAGATGAAGGTTGGGTATGTGATTAATGCTGATCGTGCAAATGCAATACGCTTAGCGATTGAGAATGCAAAGGCTGGTGATATTGTTTTGGTGGCTGGTAAAGGGCATGAAACCTATCAAGAAATTTCAGGCGTGAAACAGCCGTTTGATGATGCGCTGATTGCACAGGCGGCCCTTAAGCAGCATCAAGCTAAATCTAGAAGCGGGGCTGCAATATGATGTTGCTATCCGAAGCTGCAAAAGCAATGCAAGCGACGTTGTTGGGCGCAGACGTGGTGTTCACAAGCGTGAGTACAGATAGCCGCAACGTAACCAAAGGTCAGCTATTTGTTGCTTTGAAAGGTGACAATTTTGATGGACATAGCTTTGCCGCACAAGCCATTGCGCAGGGTGCAGCTGCTGTATTGATATCCGATAAAAGCCTTGCTGTACAGCCTGCAATATTGGTCGATGACACTTGCCAATCCTTGGGCGAGTTAGCGGCATCCTGGCGTAGCAAATTTGATATTCCACTTGCAGCGGTAACAGGTAGTAACGGTAAAACAACCGTAAAAGAAATGCTGGCGTCAATTTTAAGAGCGGTATGCAATCAACCAGATGAAGTGCTAGCCACGGTAGGTAACTTAAATAACCACATTGGTTTACCGCTCACTTTGCTTAAGTTGAATGCGCAACATCGTTATGCTGTGGCTGAAATGGGTATGAACCACGTAGGTGAAATTAGCTATTTATCTAAAATTGGCAAGCCAACGGTTGCGTTGATTAATAACGCTGGCAATGCACATATTGGTGAACTTGGCTCATTGGAAGCGATTGCCCAAGCTAAGGGTGAAATATTTGATGGTTTGGCTGCAAATGGCACTGCAGTGATTAATGTGGATGATGTGTTTGCGCCACTATGGTTGGCCTTAGCTGGTCAACACAAAATCACGACTTTTGGGCTGAAAAATAAAGCCGATGTGACCGCCCAATATCAATTGCATGCAGGTGCTAGTGATATTGAAATTTCAACACCTCAGGGTGCAGTAAGCGTAAGTTTATCAACACCAGGTTTGCACAACGTCATGAACGCGCTTGCGGCAGCGACTACTGCGTTGGCGATGGGCGCAACACTTCAAGCTGTTGCAACAGGGCTGGAGAGTTACGCAGGTGTCAAAGGCCGCTTGCAACAAAAACTAGGGTTAAACGGTGCTTTGGTGATTGACGATACTTATAACGCAAACCCGATGTCGATGAAGGTGGCGATTGATGTGCTGATGGCAATGCCAGGTGAAAAAATACTAGTACTTGGTGATATGGGAGAGCTTGGTGATGATGCGGCAGAGATGCATGCAGAGATAGGTGCTTACGCAAAAGTCAGTGGTTTGAATGCCTTGTATCTATTGGGTGAAATGAGTATAGAAACGGCAAAAGCTTTTGGTGAAGGTGCGAGACATTACTCAACCCCTCAAGCTTTAACTGCTGATTTGGTTAAACAGATGAAGCAAGGTGTGAATGTGTTGGTAAAAGGCTCACGCTTTATGGCGATGGAGCGTGTTGTGGATGAAATCGTAAAGAAAAAAACTGGCCTTAAAAGTTCAAGTATAAAAAGTGGAGAGGAACACTAAATGTTACTTACATTAGCGCAGTGGTTGTCACATGATATTCGTGGGTTTCACGTCTTTAATTACATCACATTGCGTGCTGTATTAGCCACGCTTACCGCATTAGCGATTTCATTCATTGTTGGCCCAAGCATGATACGCAAGCTAACGGAATATAAAGTCGGACAAGCAGTGCGCGATGATGGTCCGCAAACGCACTTGATTAAAACGGGTACCCCAACAATGGGTGGTGCGTTGATATTGGTGTCTATCGCCATCTCTACCTTGCTTTGGGCGGATTTAAGCAATCGATTTGTATGGGTGGTGTTGGTCACTACTTTAGGTTTTGGTGCTATTGGGTGGGTGGACGACTATCGTAAAGTGGTTTACAAAAATCCTAAAGGTTTGTCTGCTAAAGCTAAATACTTTTGGCAAAGTTTGATTGGTTTTGCGGTAGCTGGTTTTTTATATAGCACCTCTACAACGCCTGTTGAGACAACGTTGATCGTGCCATTTTTCAAGCATTTGGTTATCCCTTTAAGTGCCGTTGGTTTTATTGTACTGACTTATTTAGTGGTGGTAGGTAGTAGCAACGCAGTAAATTTAACCGATGGGTTAGATGGTTTGGCAATTCTGCCAACTGTGATGGTCGCAGGAGCGTTGGGCATTTTTGCTTATGTAGCAGGGCATTTGTATTTTTCTAAATATTTAGGTGTGCCATATGTGGCGGGTGCAGGCGAGCTAATGGTGTTTTGTGCCGCAATGGCGGGTGCTGGCTTAGGTTTTCTATGGTTTAACGCCTATCCAGCCGAAGTTTTTATGGGTGATGTAGGTGCTTTGGCATTAGGCGCGGCACTGGGTATTGTTGCCGTCATTGTTCGTCAAGAAGTCATCTTATTCATCATGGGCGGTGTATTTGTGGTGGAAACATTCTCAGTTGCAGCACAAGTGCTGTACTTCAAATATACCAAGAAGAAATACGGTGTAGGGCGCCGAATATTCCTAATGGCGCCATTGCATCACCACTATGAAGAAAAAGGCTGGAAAGAAACGCAGGTAGTTGTTCGCTTTTGGATTATCAGCATGATGTTGGTGTTGATTGGTTTGGCTAGTTTGAAATTGAGATAAATAAGCAAGTTATTAAATACACAAACATGAAAATTGCTCTAAAAGACAAAAAAGTATTAGTGCTAGGCCTTGGTGACACGGGTCTTTCTTCCTTGCGCTGGCTCGCCGCGCAGGGCGCACATTTGTCAGTGGCTGATACACGCGAAAATCCTCCCGGTTTAGATGCATTAAAAGCCGAGTTGCCTAAGGTAAATATTCATACAGGTGCATTTAAAGCAGCTTGTTTTGTTGACGTTGATTTAATAGTCGCAAGCCCAGGTGTGCCATTGAGCGAGCCTGAAATTCAGTTGGCTATTCAACGCGGCGTAAGTGTAGTGGGCGATGTTGAGTTGTTCGCCCAGTATCGCCCAGCAAGCGCCAAAGTGATTGCAATTACTGGCGCGAATGGCAAGACAACAGTCACGACTTTGGTCGGTGAAATATGTAAGGCCGCTGGTTTGAAAACCATTGTAGCTGGCAATATCGGCTTGCCAGTGCTAGATGCACTAATGATGGAAACGCCAGATGTTTACGTGCTTGAACTTTCTAGCTTTCAGTTGGAAACAACTAGCACTTTGCAGATTGATGCCGCCACCATGCTAAATCTATCCGAAGACCACATGGATAGATACACAAGCTTTCAAGATTATGCCATTGCGAAAGCGCGTATTTTTTACAACGCTAAGTTGCAAGTGCTTAATCGCGATGACGCTTGGAGCATGCTAATGGCGCGTCCTAAGTTAGCGCAAGTCACGTTTGGTTTAAACGATGACGGTGATGAAAGCTCATACGGTTTGAAGCAAGTGGATGGTGATACATGGCTTTGTGAAGGTGATAAAGAGCTTATTAACTTGCAAGATTTGAAAATTGTAGGCTTACATAATGCATCGAATGCATTGGCTGCTGTGGCGCTCTGTCGTGGCATTGGTGTTGATTACGCCCATATCATTCAAACGCTTTACAACTTTAAAGGTTTGCCACATCGCGTTGAGTGGGTTGCAAATATTGATGACGTAGATTATTACGACGACTCAAAAGGTACCAATGTCGGCGCAACTTGCGCAGCATTAACAGGCTTAGCGCAAAAAGTAGTGCTTATCGCTGGTGGTGACGGTAAAGGTCAAGACTTTACGCCGCTTGCCGCTGCTGTTGCTGAAAATGCAAGTGCAGTGGTGTTGATTGGTCGCGATGCAGCGATTATTGAGGCGGTATTGATTGCGACGAATACTCCGCTATATCAAGCGATTGATTTGCCTGAAGCTGTGAATATCGCTAAGAAACTGGCAAAAGCAAATGAAGCGGTATTGCTTTCACCTGCTTGCGCAAGTTTTGATATGTTTAAAAACTATGTGCATCGCGCTGAAGTGTTTGTTGCGGCAGTGAATCGCTTGAAGGAATTAGCATGATTGCCTCAATACTCAATCGCGATCGCATTAATTCTCCAAATTATGACCAAGGCTTGCTTTGGGTTGTGCTTTGCTTGCTGGGTTTAGGTTTGGTCATGGTGTACTCCGCATCAATTGCCATTGCTGAGGCAGATAAAGGTGTCGGTCACAACAGTAGCTATTACTTGGTGCATCAAGCCATTTTCATGATCATTGGGCTAGCGGCAGCTTTCGTCGCTTTCAACATCCCCATTGCTTGGTGGCAAAAAATGGCGCCTTACTTGTTCTTAATTGGCTTGGCATTACTAGTGCTAGTGCTTATTCCAGGTATTGGCTTGAAAGCGGGGGGTAGCCGTCGCTGGTTACGTTTGTTTGTAATTAACCCTCAACCTTCAGAGTTTATGAAGCTCTTTGCAGCCATGTACGTAGCAGACTATACCGTGCGAAAAGCCGCTGTAATGGATAGTTTTAGGCATGGGTTTTTCCCGATGTTGATGGTGATGCTGGTGGTGGGTGGATTGTTACTACGTGAACCAGATTTTGGTGCGTTTGCAGTGATTTCAGCAATAGCAATATCTATTTTATGGCTAGGCGGCATTAATGGCCGTATTTTTGCAGGCTTATTGGTGTTATTAGTGGTTGGGTTCGTATTTCTGATTTGGAGTTCGCCATACCGACTAGAGCGCGTTATTGGCTTTATGGATCCATGGGCTGATCCTTATGGAAAAGGCTACCAACTTTCACATGCACTGATTGCCTTTGGTCGTGGAGAATGGTTTGGCGTAGGTTTGGGCGCGAGCGTTGAGAAATTACTCTATCTGCCAGAAGCGCATACTGACTTTTTATTAGCTGTAATTGCTGAAGAGCTAGGTTTTGTTGGCGTGCTAGCCGTGATTGGAATGTTCTCATGGATTGTGATTCGCTCATTTGGTATCGCCAAGGAATCCATTGCTAATGAGCGTTATTTTGCAGCGTTACTTTCCCAAGGCTTAGGCGTTTGGATGGGTGTACAGGGCATCATCAACATGGGTGTGAATATGGGATTATTGCCAACAAAAGGGCTGACCTTGCCACTGCTTTCATTTGGTGGTAGCGGTATCTTGGCTAACTGTGTTGCCATGGCCATCATACTCAGAGTTGATTTTGAAAACAGACGGCTACAAAAGGGTTTGCCAATATGAGTACTAAAGCAAAAACCTTGATGGTGATGGCAGGTGGCACGGGTGGTCATGTTTACCCTGCAATGGCTGTGGCTGACTATTTGAAAAATCTAGGCTGGAGCATTGTGTGGCTTTGCACAGAAGGCGGCATGGAAAACCGTTTGATTGAAAATAAAGGCTACGAAAAAGCCATGATTACTATGCGTGGCGTGCGCGGAAACGGCTTAATGGGTTGGTTGTTACTACCTGTGAAGTTGACCAAAGCATTTGCGCAAAGTGTTGCAGCTATCCGTCAATATCAGCCAAATGTGGTGTTGGGTATGGGCGGCTTTGCTGCATTTCCAGGTGGTTTGATGGCCAAAGTCTTAGGTAAGCCATTGGTGATACATGAGCAAAACTCAATTGCTGGGTTAACCAATAAAGTATTAGCGGTGTTTGCAACACGTGTATTGGCGGCATTTCCGAGTTCTTTTGCTAAAGAAATAAATGTTGGCAAAGCACAAATAGTCGGTAACCCAGTGCGGGCAGACATTGCTCAAGTTGTAGCGCCTGAAAGTAGAGTAAATACGGGTGCTCTACGCATACTTGTAGTCGGTGGTAGTTTGGGGGCGCAGGCTTTGAATGAAGTGATACCAAAAGCACTTGCTGAAATTGCCGTTGAAAATCGTCCGCAAGTGGTGCATCAGGCGGGTGAAAAACATATTGCAACGCTGCAAGCAAACTATCAGGCAGCTGGTGTAAACGCCGATGCGAAGGCCTTTATCAATAACATGGCTGACATGTACACATGGTCAGATGTGGTGATTTGTCGTGCTGGTGCGTTAACAGTTGCAGAGATTTCTGCCGTGGGCGTAGCGAGCGTATTGGTGCCATTTCCTCATGCGGTGGATGACCACCAAACTTCAAACGCGCGATATTTATCTGATGCAGGAGCGGCGATTTTAGTGCCGCAAGCGGAATTTAACGTGCAAAAAGTAGTGGCTTTGCTAAAGGATTTAAACCGCGAAAAATGCCTAGAAATGGCAATTAAAGCACGTGCATTAGGCAAACCAGAAGCGACAGCAAGTGTAGCGAAAATTTGTATGGAGGTGGCGCTTTAGCGTAACAACATGAAACATAAAGTCAAAAACATACATTTTGTAGGTATCGGCGGCTCAGGCATGAGTGGTATTGCCGAAGTGTTGATTAACCTAGATTTTACGGTAACAGGTTCTGATTTAGCGGTAAATGCGACGACCAAAAGACTCACTGATTTTGGCGCAACCGTATTTAAAGGGCATGCCGCAGAAAACCTTGGTGATGCAGATGTGGTTGTCGTTTCAAGCGCAGTGAATGAAGAAAACCCAGAAATAAAAGCAGCACGTGCGAAAAATATTCCAGTCGTGCCGCGCGCACTAATGTTAGCTGAATTGATGCGCTTTAGACAAGGCATTGCAGTTGCAGGTACGCATGGCAAAACTACGACTACTAGTTTGATAGCCAGTATTTTGGCTGAAGCAGGTATGGATCCAACGTTTGTGATTGGTGGCAAATTAGAGGCAGCTAATGCCAATGCTAAATTGGGTACGGGTGAATACATTGTGGCAGAGGCGGACGAGTCAGATGCTTCATTTTTACACCTCACACCAGTGATGGCTGTAGTGACCAATATCGACCAAGACCACATGGATACTTACGAACATAGCTTTGATAAGTTAAAAAGCGCGTTCGTAGAATTTTTACAGCAATTGCCGTTTTGGGGTATGGCCGTGGTTTGTATAGACGATGCCAATATTCGTGAGATTCTGCCACGCGTCACTAAGCCAGTGATGACGTATGGCTTTAGTGAAGATGCACGCGTGCGCGCCATTAATGTGCGCGCTGATGACGGAAAAATGCATTTCACAGCGCAACGTATCAATGGTGTGGTGACCGAGTTTGATGTGACCTTGAACCTACCAGGCAATCATTATGTGCTTAATGCACTTGCTGCGATTGCGATTGCCAGTGAGTTGAATGTGCCTGATGCGGCGATTATCAAAGCATTAAAAGAATTTAAAGGCGTAGGCAGACGTTTTGAGCGTTACGGCGAAATTGAAGTTAAAGGTGGTGGTGCGTTTACCTTGATTGATGATTACGGCCATCATCCAGTTGAGATGCAGGCAGTAATTGCTGCTGCTCGTGCCGCTTTTCCTAACCGTCGATTAGTCATGGCCTTTCAGCCACATCGTTATACACGTACACGTGACTGCTTTGAAGATTTTGTACGCGTGCTTTCTACTACAGATGCGGTATTGCTCACGGAAGTTTACTCAGCAGGTGAAGCGCCTATCGTGGCGGCAGATGCGCGCAGTTTGATTCGCTCAATTCGAATTGCAGGCAAGGTTGAGCCTTTGTTTGTAGAAACTACTGACGAACTACCAGAAGCCATTTTGAATATGGCGCAAGCGAATGATGTTGTGATTGTGATGGGTGCAGGTTCAATTGGGCATGTGGCAGAAAAAACCAGAGATTTAGCAGTAGAGGGAGCGCATTAATGAGAGCGCCTGCTCATCAGTTTGCAGGAAAGTTGCTATTAAACGAGCCTATGGCGCGCTATACCAGCTGGCGTGTAGGTGGTAATGCAGATCAACTTTACATTCCAGTAGATTTGGAAGATTTGCAGGCGTTCTTAAGAAATATAGATTCGAATCAGGATATACATTTTGTCGGCCTGGGTTCTAACTTATTAGTCCGAGATGGTGGCGTGCGCGGCACTGTCATCATCATGCATAACGTATTAACTGGCTTGAAGATGGATGGTGTATTGGTGTATGCCGAGGCTGGTGTGACCTGTGGCAAGCTGGCTAAATTTTGTGCGAAAGAAGCTAAACAAGGTGCGGAATTCTTTGCTGGCATTCCAGGTACCTTGGGTGGTGCGCTGGCAATGAATGCGGGTTGTTATGGCACTGAAACTTGGAATGTTGTGAACAGCGTAACTACAATTAACAGGCAGGGTGAGTTAAATAAACGTGCTGCGCCAGAGTTTATTGCAAGTTATCGCCATGTGGATATGCCAGTGGCAGGCGAGTGGTTTGTTGCGGCTTGGTTGGCATTAAAAGCAGGCGATGCGCATGAATCAGCAAAGAAGATTAAAGATTTATTGGCGACAAGATTAGCTTCACAACCGCTTAATTTACCTAGCGCAGGTTCAACATTTAGAAACCCGCAAGGTGATTATGCCGCAAGGTTGATAGAAGCTAGCGGTTTAAAAGGCTACATCATTGGTGGTGCGCAGGTGTCAGAAAAGCACGCTAATTTTATTGTGAATATTGGCGATGCAAACGCACTAGACATTGAGTTGTTGATTAAACATATGCGCGAATCTGTATTAGAGAAATATGGCGTGGCATTGCAGCAAGAAGTAAAAGTCATTGGGGAATATTAGGTATGAATGACAATAGTTTAATCAAGAAATTTGGAAAAGTAGCCGTATTGCTTGGCGGAAAATCAGGCGAGCGTGAAGTGTCACTAAAAAGCGGCGGTGCGGTGTTGGCTGCCCTTCAATCGCAAGGGATAGATGCGCACGGTTTTGACCCACGAGATAAACCATTGCACGACTTAGAAGTATTTGATCGCGTATTTATTAATTTGCATGGTCGTTTTGGTGAAGATGGTTGCATACAAGGCGCACTAGAAATGTTGCATATCCCATATACAGGAAGTGGCGTAATGGCCTCTGCCATTGGCATGGATAAATGGCGTACCAAATTATTGTGGCGGGCGATGAATGTTATTACACCAGATTTTGAATTGGTGACAGCCACGAGTGACTTTGCTGCCATTGAAAATAGCCTAGGTTTGCCGCTGTTTGTGAAGCCTGCTAACGAAGGCTCAAGCATCGGTATCAGCAAAGTAAAACAAGCAGGTGGTTTAGAGGCGGCTTATAAAATTGCTGCAGAAGCAGACCCGTTAGTGATTGCTGAAAAATTCATTAATGGCGGCGAATATACCGTCGGCATTATTGGTGATGGTCAAGGTGGTTATCAAGCACTACCCATTATTCGTATTGTGCCAAAAAATGAGTTTTATGATTTTGAAGCGAAATATCTACGCAACGATACTGAATATTTATGCCCTTGCGGATTAAGTGCTGAGAAAGAAGCACAAATTCAGCAAGAAGCCTTGCAAGCATTTAGAGCTATAGGCTGCCGTGGTTGGGGACGTGTGGATTTCTTAATGGACGATGCAGGTAATCATTACTTCTTGGAAGTGAATACTAGCCCTGGGATGACTGATCATAGCCTAGTACCGATGGCGGCAAAGGCCGCAGGTATTAGTTTTGAGCAATTAGTGGTGCGTATTTTGGAGCTTGCGGATGTGGGATAAACCTACATGGTTAAATTGGATTGCTAACCTGCTCTTTGCGTTGAGTGTGGTGGTGATGCTCTATGCGGTGTTATTTGCCGTCGTGCATCTACCTATTTTTCCATTGCGTGAAGTTAAGGTCGACGGAGACCTTAGTCACGTGAATCGTGAGCAAATAAAGCTGATTGTGGCTAAACACCTAAAAGGAAATTTTTTTACATTAGATTTGGTGACAGCGCGTAATGCGTTTGAAAAACTACCTTGGGCGCGCAATGTGAGCTTGCGCCGCCGCTGGCCAGATACGTTAGAAGTGGTGATTGAAGAGCATCAAGCATTGGCGAGATGGGGAACGATTGCATTAGTGAATACACATGGAGAGTTGTTTCATGCGGCTTCAGGTAGCGATTTACCCATGTTTTACGGTCCAGGTGACGGTGTGATTGAAGTGGCATCTCAATACGGTGAGTTTAGCAAAATATTGAAAGCGGCTAATTTAGAAATCGCAAATTTGGCACTTACGCCAAGGCGCGCTTGGGAAATTACGACAACAGACGGCATGGTGGTGGAATTAGGTCGTATAGAAATGCAGCCAAGATTAGAGAAATTTGTCAGCGTATACACTAGCACGATTGCAAGCTTGAATATGAAAGTAAGCTTTGCCGACTTGCGCTACCCCAATGGATTCGCGGTGCGTAAGCCAGTACAAATTAAAACAACTATAGAAAATAAAAGCACAAATGCAGCAGATGAATTGAAATTACAAGACGCTGTAAAAGCAGGTACTTTAAAACCAAGTATTCAAAAACCAAGCAAAATTAAGCCAACTGAAATTATTAAGCAACAGACATAACCGTGTGGTAACCACGGAGGGAGCAAGCCATGAGTAGAGTAAAAGAAGATAAGAATTTGATTGTAGGCCTAGATATAGGCACATCCAAAATTGTTGCCATTGTTGCTGAATTGCAACCTGAAGGCACGGTGAAAGTTATTGGCTTAGGCCAGCATATTTCTCGCGGCTTAAAAAAAGGCGTTGTGATTAATATCGAATCTACTATGCAATCCATTCAGCGCGCACTTGAAGAAGCCGAATTGATGGCGGATTGCAAAATCAACAATGTCTACACTGGCATTGCTGGCAGCCATATCAAGAGCTTGAATTCACACGGTATGGTGAAGATTAAAGATGCTGAAGTGTCACAAATGGATGTAGATCGCGTGATTGAAACAGCACGTGCAATTGCGCTGCCTGCAGATCAGCAAATTCTGCACATACTCACGCAAGAATTCATTATTGATGGTCAAGAAGATGTGCGTGAACCTTTAGGTATGAGCGGCATGAAGCTAGAAGTGAAAGTGCATATCGTGACTGGCGCTGTAGCGGCCGCACAAAATATTGTGAAATGCATTAAACGTTGCGGTATCGAAGTAAGTGATTTGATATTGCAACCACTCGCTTCTAGTCTTGCTGTATTAACTGAAGATGAAAAGGAGTTAGGCGTTTGCCTAGTTGATATTGGTGGGGGTACGACTGATATTGCAGTGTTCAAACAGGGTGCTATTCGTCACACGGCAGTGGTGCCTATTGCTGGCGATCAAATGACCAATGATGTGGCAGTTGCTTTCCGCACGCCAACACAGTCAGCAGAAGACATTAAAGTGAAACATGGCTGCGCGCTTCGTCAATTGGCTGACCCCCGTGAAATCGTTGAAGTACCAGGCGTGGATGGTCGCGAACCGCGTCAGTTATCAGTTCAAACATTGGCGGAAGTGCTAGAGCCACGCATTGTTGAGTTGTACGAATTGGTGCTCAATGAATTGCGCCGCAGTGGCATGGAAGAAATGATTGCTTCCGGCATCGTGATTACTGGCGGTTCAGCAATGATGAAAGGCATGGTCGAGCTAGGCGAAGAAATATTCCATATGCCAGTGCGCATGGGGCTTCCACGCTACGTTGGAGGCTTATCAGAAGTTGTCGGTAACCCTAGATATGCCACAGGGGTTGGCTTGGTGTTAATGGGTAAGCAGCAACTAGAAAGACATATTAGCGGGCAAATGGAATCAAGTTCATTTGGCAGAATGTTAGACAAAATGAAAAGTTGGTTTCAAGGAAATTTTTAAGCAGTAAAAAGTTGGTTGAGTAGTTCAGGCAGAAGTACCTAGTAAGTAAAGATGGGTTAATTTGTAATAAACAGGCAGATGTAAATTAAAAAGAGGAGAAATTAAATGTTTGAAATTATGGAAAAAAATGCTCAAGAAGCCGTTATTAAGGTCATTGGCGTGGGTGGTTGTGGCGGTAATGCGGTAGCGCACATGATAGAAAAAAGTGTTGGTGGCGTTGAGTTTATTTGCGCGAATACTGATATGCAAGCTTTGAAAAAGAGCCAAGCAAAAACAGTATTGCAAATGGGCGTAGCGATGACTAAGGGCTTAGGTGCTGGTGCTAGGCCAGAAATTGGTCGCGATGCGGCATATGAAGACCGTGATGCCATTGCAGAGTTAATTGATGGGGCAGATATGCTGTTTATTACAGCAGGTATGGGCGGTGGTACTGGTACTGGTGCTGCTCCAGTGATTGCACAAATCGCAAAAGAAATGGGCATCTTGACTGTTGCTGTTGTGACTAAACCTTTTGCTTTTGAAGGTAAGCGCACTAAAGTTGCAAGTGATGGTCTAGAAGAATTATCAAAATACGTAGATTCACTGATTGTGATCCCTAACGAAAAATTGATGGAAGTATTGGGCGAAGATGTACCATTCTTAGAAGCTTTTAAAGCGGCAAATGATGTGTTGCATAACGCGGTTTCTGGTATTGCCGAAATCATCAATTGTCCAGGGTTAGTGAACGTTGACTTTGCTGATGTTCGCACAGTAATGTCTGAAATGGGTATGGCGATGATGGGTTCAGCGATTGCAACTGGCCCTGATCGTGCACGAATTGCGGCTGAACAAGCAGTTGCAAGTCCATTGCTTGAAGATGTCAACCTTGCGAATGCACGTGGCGTTTTAGTCAACATCACAACATCTGCTTCTTTCAAAATGAAAGAATATTATGATGTAATGAACACAATTAAAGCGTTTACAGCTGATGATGCAACCGTGATTGTTGGTAATGTGTTTGATGAAGCAATGGGAGATGGCTTGCGCGTGACGATGGTGGCGACTGGTTTAACTGGTGCACAACGTCGTCAGCAAAAACCAGAACTTCGCGTGATGACGCAAGAAGTGGTGCGCAACGGTACAACTAACCAACCAATGTTTGTGGGTGGTAGCATGGATGAAGATGATGCACCGCAAGTGTTCAGCTCAAACAACCGTCGTGCACAAGTAGAAGCGATGAAAATGTCAGGCGTTGAAGAGTATGATATTCCTGCATTTTTACGCAAACAAGCGGATTAATAGTTAAGTAGTACTATTTAATAAAACAATAAGTATGTGTCTCAAGCGAATAAGTAAGTGATTGATTAGCGCTGCGCTGGCTAATTTACCTTAAAAATAACTGCATAAAATATGCTACTATTTGCTTGATTACTAAGGTAAATATTGCTTTGTAAGGTAATGTGGACTTAGGGCTTGGTAATAAGGGTTTGAACTTGGCGTTTTAGAAATTAGGAATATTGATGTTAAAGCAACGTACATTAAAAAAAGCGATTAGCGCCACTGGCGTTGGTTTGCACAACGGCGAAAAGGTTACTCTTACCCTGCGCCCAGCTGCAGCCGATACTGGTATTGTTTTCAAACGGGTTGATCTGCCTCAACCCAATGAAATCTTAGCGACTCCTAACGCCGTGCATGACACACGCTTGTGTTCTGCGTTAGAGGCCAATGGCGCGCGCGTTGCAACCGTTGAACATATTATGTCCGCACTTGCAGGTTTAGGTGTGGACAATGTTTATGTTGAAGTAGACGCCTCTGAAATACCGATTATGGATGGTAGCTCTGGTCCATTCGTCTATTTATTGCAAGAAGCGGGCATTGTTGAACAAGCCGCTGCAAAAAAATTTATTCGTGTTAAAAAAACAGTAGAAGTGATCGATGGCGATAAGTGGGTACGTTTTGAGCCTTATCATGGTTTTAAAGTGGACTTCACCATCAATTTTAACCACCCTGTATTTGAAAACTCAGGGAGTCAGGTAAAAATTGACTTTGCTGAAGATTCATACATTAAAGAAATTAGCCGTGCCCGAACCTTTGGTTTTATGCACGAAGTTGAATATTTACGCTCCAATGGTTTAGCGCGCGGTGGTAGTCTGGATAACGCTATTGTTTTAGATGAATATCGCGTGATTAATGCCGATGGTTTGCGCTATGACGATGAATTTGCAAAACACAAAGTGTTAGATGCGATTGGGGATTTATATATGCTTGGGCACCCAATTCTGGGCGCTTTCTATGCTTATAAATCAGGACATGCACTGAATAACCAATTGTTGCGCGCTCTCATGCAAGATGAAACTGCATGGGAATATGCGACATTTGAAAAACAAGAAGATGCACCAGAAACTTTTTCAAATCAAGAAACGCAACTCTTTGCTGCGCCAGTTTACTAACATACTTAATTCCGAGCTGGTGTCGTAGCCAGTCTAACAATCAAACAAGGGGCGTACCATGACATTTACTCGCCTTTTACTAGCGTTAGTAGCCATCACAATTTCAAGTCAGGCATTCGCCTTATCAGACGAAGCCCTGTTCCAGCATGCGCGTGATTCTTACGTTGCAAAAAATACAATAGCGCTTACTGAAGATGTCGCACAACTGAATACTCAGCAATATATATTGGCGCCTTATGCTGATTACTGGCTGATGTTGCTTAATATGGATCAAGCTAGGGATGAAGAAGTGCAGAATTTCCTAGCGCAATATGTGGATATGCCGTTCACTGACCGTGTTCGTGGAGAATGGCTCAAGAAGTTGGGTAAAAATGAAAATTGGGGACCTTTTTTTGAGGAGCTCAACAATTTTCAGCGTGAAGATGTTGCAGTGCAATGTTATGCAATGCTCGGTCATACCCAATTAGGCGATGCTGAGGTGGCAAGCCAAGCTAAGACTTTATGGATGACGAGTGCTGACTTGCCTAGCAATTGCAATCAACTATTTGATGCGTTACAAAAGTCAGGTGCACTCACTAATGATGATATCTGGGCAAGATTCAGGCTGGCACTGCAAGATGGTAAGCTGAGCTTGGCTAAAAACGTGATTACGCGTTTACCAAATGTAGAAACATCAACGCTCAAGCTACTCGATAAAGCCTATCAGTCGCCACAACTTTTTTTAGATAAAAAGAGCGCTTCTTTCAAAACGCGATTCGGTGCAGAAGTGAATCTGTATGCGCTTGACCGTTTGGCGCGCAGTAAGTTAGATATTGCAATAGGATCATACAAAAAAGTACAAAATCTGTTCGATATCGATAACCGTGCTTTTGGCTGGGGGCGTATCGCCTATCACGCTGCGCGTGGACATAATCCGCAAGCACTGAGCTATTTCGCTTTGGCTGAAGGTAATGTGTTAGACAATGAACAGCTCGCTTGGGAGGTGCGCTCAGCTTTGCGCGCTCAAGATTGGCCCACAGTGCTTAAAGCTATCTCTGCTATGCAAGCCAAACAGCAAGAAGAAAGTGCTTGGCGCTATTGGAAAGCGAGAGCGCTAAGAGAGACTGGAGACTTGGTTGCATCAAATGCAATATTTAGTAAGCTTTCTATTGAGCGCCATTACTATGGCTGGCTTGCGGCGGAAGAACTAGAAAGCGTAATGACTAGCCAAGCCATAGAATATAAAGCCACCGATAATGAAGTGATAGCGATTGCCAGCCAGTCCGAGATCAAACGTGCGATTGAGTTACAACGTTTGGATATGCGTTGGGAAGCCAAGTCAGAATGGCTTTGGGCAACAAGACGGTATGATGATAAGCAATTATTAGCTGCTGCTGAGTATGCCATGCGTCAGAAATGGTATGACGTTGCGATTAGTACGGCAGACAACACTAAGCAAACGCATAATTTTAATTTGCGATACCCTACACCCTATCGAGATTTATTTCTTAAATCAGCTAATGATGTGAGTTTAGATGAAGCTTGGGTATACGGCATTACACGTCAAGAAAGCCGCTTTATGCACTATGCAAAATCAGGCGTGGGGGCTTCTGGTTTAATGCAGTTAATGCCAGCCACAGCTAAGTGGGTGGCTAAGCGTATGGGCATGAATAGTTATAGCAATAGTATGATTCATGATTTAAGCACAAATATTGAGTTTGGCACGTACTACATGCGTTACACCCTAGATTTAATGGGCGGACAAGCCGTGATGGCGACCGCTGGCTATAATGCAGGACCAAGTCGTGCAAAACGATGGATGGCGAGCGAGCCAATGGAGGCGGCTATTTATATTGAGAGCATTCCATTTAATGAAACTAGAGGGTATGTGCAAAAAGTGATGGCTAATGCGCAAATTTATGCGCCACGCTTAATCGCCGAGAATAAGAGTGTGAAGATTCAAACATTAAAAGCACGCTTAGGCATCATTCCTGGAACTGGCAAGCCAGAAGCGTTGAGCGCGGATGATGACCAATAAAGAAAAAAATGGCACGGAATTTTTTGAAACTAAAGATTAGTAACAGCATAGGAACACCCATGTTTAAAACAACAGATCAAATAAAAGAAGTGTGCGTAATTGGCGGCTCAGGTTTTGTCGGTAGCGCTATTGTGGCTAAGCTTGATGCGGTTGGTTATTCAGTGAAAGTGCTCACGCGCCGCAGAGATTCTGCCAAGCACTTATTCTTGCTACCCAATGTTCGCGTGGAGGAGTGCAATGTTAGCGATTACCAAGCGCTAAACTCTGCTTTAAGGGGCGCAGATGTAGTGATTAACTTACTTGGTATTTTGCATCAAAGTCGCCGTTCAACTTTTAATGCTATTCACCATCAGTTGCCAGCGCAGTTAGCAAGAATCTGTGTAGACTTAAATATTAAACGCTTGATTCATATGAGCAGTTTGCGTGCAAGTGAAAACGCACCTAGTGAATATTTGCGCTCTAAAGGAGCAGGTGAAGCGGCTTTGCTAGAATTCCAGAATCAATTGAATATCACAATATTTAAACCTTCGGTTATTTTTGGTCGTGGTGATAGCTTTATGAATTTATTCGCAACCCTTATCAAGACCTTACCAGTCGTTATGTTGGCTAAACCTGATGCTAAGTTTCAGCCAGTTTGGGTGGAAGATGTCGCTAGCTGTTTTGTTGAGAGCATTGCAAATGATGAATGCTATGGCCAAACCTATGAACTTGCTGGGCCTAAAGTTTATACGTTCCGTGAACTGGTTAAATCCGTGATGAACGCAATGCATGTGCAGAGACCGATTATTGGTCTCAATGATAAGCTTTCATATGCGCAAGCCTTTATGATGGAGCTGATGCCCATTAAACTCATGTCACGTGATAATGTACGTTCGATGGAAATAGATAGCGTGAGTGAGCAAGCCTTTCCAGCTTTATTCAATGTCACACCAACTGCAATGGAAACAGTAATTCCACAATACTTGGTCGATCAAACACCACGAGGTGCTTATGATCGGTTTCGTCGTAGCGCCTCTAGATAAGATTGATAACTAGGTCGCGTCATGCAGATTTATTTGGTTGGTGGGGCAGTACGTGATGAGTTGCTGGGCTTACCTGTTAAAGATAAAGATTATGTAGTGGTTGGTAGCACCCCAGCAGAAATGGAAGCTGCTGGTTATAAACCCGTAGGCAAAGACTTTCCGGTTTTTTTGCACCCTAAAACGCACGATGAATATGCATTAGCGCGCACTGAACGCAAAACTGCAAAAGGCTATAAAGGCTTTGCGGTGCATGCTTCGATAGACGTTACCCTAGAAGAAGATTTAGTACGACGTGACTTAACCATTAACGCCATTGCAAAGTCAGTGGATGGTAAGTTAATTGACCCTTACCATGGCTTAGTAGATATTCAGTCTAAAACCTTGCGCCATGTGAGTAAAGCCTTTGCTGAAGACCCTGTGCGTATACTCCGTGCAGCAAGGCTTTCAGCCAGATTTTCGGACTTTACCATAGCGCCAGAAACCAATCAGTTAATGCAAGATATGGTGAGCGCTGGAGAAGTAGATGCCTTGGTGGCAGAGCGCGTATGGCAAGAACTGGCAAAAGGTTTGATGGAAGCAAAACCAAGCCGCATGTTTGACGTGCTGCGTGCTTGTGGTGCACTCAAAAAAATATTACCTGAATTAGATAAGTTATGGGGCGTACCGCAGCCCCCGCAACATCATCCTGAAGTTGATACTGGCGTGCATGTGATGATGGTGGTGGATTATGCCGCCAAGCAAAGTTTTAGTTTGCCAGTGCGTTTTGCCGCCTTGATGCATGATTTGGGTAAAGGCACAACGCCAGCAGATTTATTGCCACGCCACATAGGCCACGAAGAGCGTAGCGTTCGCCTGCTAAAGGATGTCTGTAAACGCTTAAGAGTTCCAAATGATTGCAAAGAACTTGCTCAAATCGTAGCGAAATTTCATGGTAAGTTACACCAAGCACCACAAATGCGGGCAAGTACTTTGCTCGAATTTTTAGTTGAATTAGATGCAATTCGTCAACCAGCACGATTCAAGGATTTCCTAAAAGCCTGCGAGGCTGATTCACGAGGTAGAACAGGCTTTGAACAGTGCGAAACGCCTGCTGCAGACTTAATGTTGAAAGTGCTTGAAGCGGCTTCTAGTATCGATGCAGGCACAGTTGCAAGTGAATATAGTGAGTCAGAAAGGATTAAGGCGGCTGTGTTTGAAGCTAGGTTAAAAGCCGTAAAGCAGATTTTATCTAGGGTGTAGAATCTACGATGTAGAGTCTAAGACGTAGTAAGTACTAAATATTTAAAAAGTGCTGAATAAGGAATTTGGCAACAAAACCAACTAAGCCAAAAGTCAGTCCCAAGAATAAAATAAATGTGCCAAATTTCCCCACTTTAGACTCCCAGGCAAGATGGCCAACAATAAAAACCATCAAAAGCATGAGTCCAGGAACAGCGTATTCCATGCCAAATGCTGCAATCTGTGACTCAGTAAAACCAAATATGGTGCCTTCCAATTTTAAGCCCCCAATGTATTAACCAGCTAACAAACTTACTTGCACGGTCGCAAACTCTAACGGTTTGCGCTTAAATCCACTTTTTGCAGACTGATGCCAGCGGCCAATTACATAACAGATAATAAGATTTGCTTGTGCCTCAGGCATAATTTTTCTACCCGAAACTGCAACAGTAATTTTTAAAATCTGTTTGATAGTAGCCTCAATGCGATCATGTAGCTGGTTGATGCGCAGCTGCAGCTTTTCATCTTCATTGACCAACGCATCACCAATGAGTACACGTACCATACCAGGATTTTTTTCTGCAAAAGCCAATAGCATAGTGATGATACGCTGTACTTGTCTGATACCGTCTGTTTCTTCGGTGCCAATTTTATTAATTAAACCAAATATGGTTTCTTCAATAAATGTGATTAAACTCTCAAACATTTGCGCTTTATTGGCAAAGTGACGATATAAAGCTGCCTCGCTGACTTCTAGCTTTGCAGCAAGTGATGCGGTGGTAATTTTTTCGCGCTTGGGTGCCTCTAGCATTTTTGCGAGCGTTTCTAAAATCTGTTGTTTACGTTCTCCAGCCATTTTATTCCCCTGAAAGTATTATTACTGAGTTTTGGAAATTATAACTTAAGGTGAGTAAGTGCTAACACTTCACTTAATCGATAATCGACAAAATTTGGTTTTTGTAGTTTTTTTGTCACCCAAATTGTTTTCATGCCTAAGCGTTTTGCGGTCATCAATGCTGGTAGGTTGTCTTCTAGCATAATACAATCGCTGGCTTTTACTTTGATTGTTTTGAGTAGCATTTGAAACCCGCGAACAGACGGTTTAGCATGAAATTTGGTTGACTCCACACTAAACACTAGTTCAAAGCAGTCACTAATGCCCAGTATATCCAGCACACGCATGGCATAGCTTTTAGGTGCATTGGTGAATACTAACTTACGTCCAGTAAGGCTTTGCAGCATGTGGCGCAAGCGTTTTACTTCAAGCACCATCTCTGGCAACTCAATGAATTTGTGCGTTTCTTCAAGAAAGTGATGCGGGCTAGTGCCGTGGTGACGCATCAAGCCTTTAAGTGTAGCGCCGTAGATGCGCCAATAGTACTGACGCAGCTGATGCGCAGCGGTTTCATCCATGACAAGATGCTCCATGATGTATTCCGTCATGGTACGGTTCATCAGTGGAAAGATGTGTGCAGAAGCGTTATGTAGGGTATCGTCTAGGTCGAAAATCCACACTCTAGAACTACAGTTTTCCCCCAATTTATTTCGCCTTAATCAGCGTGCCCACACCTTCGTCCGTCAACACTTCAAGTAGCAATGCATGCTCTACACGACCATCAATAATGTGAACGGCTTTTACGCCGCTGCGCGCGGCATCTAAAGCCGAACTTATTTTAGGTAACATACCGCCTGAGAGCGTACCATCAGCTACTAAATCATCAATTTGTTTGGGTGTTAGGCCAGTCAATAATTCGCCGCTTTTATCCAAAACGCCTGGTGTATTAGTCAGCAGAATCAATTTTTCAGCACCTAGAATTTCAGCGAGCTTACCAGCAACCACATCAGCATTGATGTTGTAGGTTTCACCACCCGCACCTACACCGATTGGCGCGACGACAGGGATAAAGTCACCTTTGTCTAAGAAGTTGATAATACTAGGATCAATGGCGCTGATTTCACCCACTTGACCAATATCGATCATTTTTGTTGGGTCGTTCATATCTTCCATCAGCAGTTTGTGGGCGTGAATAAAATTACCATCTTGGCCTGTTAAGCCAACTGCTTTACCACCATGACGATTAATCAAGTTCACAATTTCTTTGTTCACTTGGCCGCCAAGTACCATCTCAACTACATCCATGGTTTCTGCATCCGTTACACGCATACCTTGAATAAACTCACCTTTTTTGCCAAGTTTATCCAGCATTTCGTTGATTTGCGGGCCTCCGCCATGCACGACTACTGGGTTCATTCCAACCAATTTTAACAACACAACATCTTGCGCAAAGCAATTTTTAAGATGCTCGTCCGTCATTGCGTTACCGCCATACTTGATGACAATGGTTTTATCAAAAAAGCGTTTGATATATGGTAGCGCTTCGGCAAGTGTGCGTGCTTTTTTTGCGGCTGTAGTTTGACTTAACATAGGTTTTCCATGAGCTTAAATTGGATAAATACGATTTGTGCCATTGTATCTAAAATTTGCTTATAAAGTTTTGCTAAACACTTTTGATTTGCGCTGAAAGTTGTAAAGATTTTGTTTTTCTACAGGAAGATTTTCAATATTCTGTTCTATAAAACCGCGTTCTAAAAACCAATGCTCTGTCCGCGTAGTCAGACAAAATAAGCTTTTAAAGCCTAATTCTTTAGCTTGACTGGCGCAATAGTAAAATAGTTTATCACCACGCCCATCGCCTCTGTAAGCAGGGTCAATCGCTAGGCAGGCGAATTCGGCGGCACGCTCAGCGTTAAATGGATACAAAGCTGCGCAACCAATAATGCGGTTGTCATGCTCCATCACATAAAAATGCTCAATTTCCATCTCAATGTGCTCTCGTCCGCGTCTGACTAAAAAGCCTTCCGCCTCCAGCGGTTCAATGAGCTTTAGAATGCCGCCCACGTCTTCAATATTCGCTTGGCGCATATTCTCTAAACTTAGCTCTGTCACCATAGTGCCAATGCCATCCAGCGTGAACAACTCTTGAATAATCGCACCATCAATGTGCCGAGAAATTAAATGCGTACGGGCCACGCCATGCTCACAAGCGCTTACAGCAGCTGGTAAATAGTAGTTAATGTCTTCAGAAATGTTGATAGCCTGCTCATTATCTTTAACATTACGTAGCAAGTTTTTAGCTTTTTCTGCAGTCATTTCATGTAATAACTCACCACGTAAGTTATGAACGCCTTCAGAATCCATTAAGAAAATCAGTTTGTCAGCATCAAGCGCAACGGCTGTGCTAACGGCAACATCTTCAAGGCTCAAATTAAACGCCTCGCCAGTGGGTGAGTAACCCAGCGGTGAAAGCAAAACTAATTCGCCATCATCAAGCCGTTTTTGTATGGCGATAGCATCAATTCTGCGCACTTCACCTGTATGTTGCAGATCTACGCCATCTCGAACGCCCATTGGTTTAGCCGTTACAAAATTACCGCTAGCTACGCGAATGTCTGCACCTGCCATAGGGGAGTTGACCAACCCCATGGAGAGTAAGGCTTCAATTTCAACACGAACAGCACCGTTAGCCTCTTTAACCGCTTCCATGGCCTCATCATCCGTTACACGTAAACCATTAACGAATCTAGGCGAAAGTTTATCGCGTTTTAGTCGCTTTTCAATTTGTGGTCGAACGCCATGCACCAATACCAATCTGACCTCTAAACTGGCGAGCAAGTTTAAGTCATGGGAAAGCGCAATAAATTGCTTTTCATCTACCACTTCGCCACCAAAGGCAATGACAAAAGTTCTGCCACCAAATGCATGAATATAAGGGGTAGCAGACCTAAACCACTGCACGAAATCTTTGATGTTTGAGTTGCTATTTTTGCTTGAGCCTTGTGACAAGGTGGTTAAATAAGGTTGGCGATATTCCTGCACTGATTGCGCTGTTTTTGGTATTTCACTTTGTGCGTATAAATAGGCAGGTGTGCAGTTTAATGCCTCCGCAACTTTACGTAACAAGGTTTCATTAATGCCCAACTCACCACGCTCAATACGCGATAGATTGCCTGCGTCCGCCCCAACTTGGTTAGCGAGAGTTTGCAATGTGATGTTTAGCGATTTGCGCCGAAAACGTATGGATTGACCAATGGACATAATGATAAATTTAACCAAATTAAGACATTAAATGTAATATTTACATTAATATAAAGTTTTTATGTAAATAATGCAAATTACTTTAGAGGATGGTTCGCTCTAAAGGCTAATATTTAGTATCAATTTCTACTAGAAATCTCCCCAAAGCAATTGCAGTGTTGCAATTGCAGTCGGTCCAGCGGTTTCTGTTCTTAAGATTCTTGGGCCAAGAATGATGGATTGAAAACCTTGTGAGAGGGCTAAATTGATTTCAGCTTGGGTTAAGCCTCCCTCGGCACCGATAAGCAATTGAATTTCATCGATTGGTTTATCTAAGGTAGCTAAGCGCTTTGCGCCTACTGGGTTAAGTAAAATTCGAGTAGCAGTAGAAGCCGAATTAGTGGAAAACCAATTAGCCAAAGTTTTTGGCGTAAGCACTTGAGGAATTGTCGCACGGCTACATTGCTCGCAGGCCGAAATCACTATGTTTTGCCAATGCTCTAGCCGTTTTTCTGCACGCTCTGCAGAAAGCTTAACAACGCTACGCTCTGTAGCAATTGGCTGTATTTGCTTTACACCCAACTCTACCGCCTTTTGAATAGAGTAATCCATGCGGTCGCCACTAGAAATGCCCTGTAATAAAGTGATATTGAGTGGTGACTCTGTCTCTCGTGCTTGGCTAGCCGTAACCTTGGCAATCACTTCACTTTTTTTGACTACAACTAACTCACAAGCGTAGTCAAAACCATCGCCATTAAATAAATGAATATGATCGCCTACACTTAAGCGGAGCGCACGTGTGGCATGCGTGGCAGCACTCTCAGACAGCTTAATAATGGCGCCAATGTGAAGATTTTCTGCACTGTAAAAACGAAGGTTAGACATGCTAAAGTCGTGATGTAAATAAAAGGTGATAATATCCTAAAACCGTCATTCTAAGCGTAGTGAAGTATCCAGAAATTTTAAGTGTTCATTGGCTGCTGGATTCTTCGCTGCGCTCAGAATGACGTTGAAGACTACTTATAAGGATTTTTTAAGCATGGCAAGTATCAACCCACCCGTATGTGATTTTGGCTGGCAAGCACCAGATTTTAATTTGCAAAATATTGATGGCAGCATGGTTTCACGCGACCAAATTAAGGGTGAAAATGGCTTATTGGTCATGTTTATTTGTAATCACTGTCCCTATGTGAAAGCTATTTTACCAAGGTTAGTTAAAGACTTGCGCGAGCTAAAAATGTTGGGCATTAACACAGTGGCGATTATGTCTAATGATCCAACCGATTACCCAGAAGATAGCTTTGAAAATATGCAAAAAATTGCGCATGAAATGGAGTTTTCATTTCCATATTTGTTGGATAAAACGCAAGCAGTGGCTAATGCTTATAACGCTGTTTGTACGCCAGATTTTTTTGGATTTAATCCTCTAGGAGAGCTGCAATATCGTGGTCGCTTCGATGAGTCGCGCAAAGATACTGCATTACAAAGTACACGTGATTTGTTTTATGCCATGAAGCAAGTCGCTAAAACTGGGTTGGGACCTAAAGAACAGATCGCAAGCATCGGGTGCAGTATTAAATGGAGTAATGTATGAGAAAACTAAAATGGGGAATTCTAGGCGCAGCGCGAGTCAATGAGCGTTTGCTTCCTGCGATTATTGAGGCGTCTAATGCGGAGCTGGTAGCTATCGCGAGTCGTCGTGCAGGTGCAGCAAAAGCCACTTTGGATAAGTATGCGCCTTGCCATCAAAATATCTCTTGCTATGACGACATGGATTCGCTGATTAATGACGTAAATATTGAAGCGATATACTGCCCAATGGCGAATGAAGAGCATGCGCAATGGGCGCTTAAAGCAATTGCTGCAGGCAAGCATGTGCTAATTGAAAAGCCGATGACAACTAATTTTCAGCAAATTGATGCGATTGAATTAGCGGCTAAGCAGGCTAATGTCAAAGTAATGGAAGGCTTTATGTATCGCTTTCATCCACAACATAAAAGGCTGCAAGAAATTGTCGATTCTGGTTTGATTGGTGATGTGTTGTCAGCACGTGCTAGCTTTTCATTCTTAATGAAAGAGGCGCGCATATATCGCATTAACCGCAGCATGGTGGATGGCGGCGGCGCAATGTGGGATATTGGCCCTTACGCGATTCATAGTTTGCGTTGGTGCTTTGCTAACAATGGCGCGCCTGCTGAACCAAGATCAGTCATTGCGCACGCAAAATTGAACGAGCATGGCGCAGATATTGTTACCAGCGGTGTGTTAGATTTTGGCGTAGATTCTCATGGTCGCGCTAGGTTTGGCAATTTCGATATTAGTTTTGAGCGTAGCCGTAAATCCGAATATGAAATCATCGGCACCAAAGGTTGGGTGAAATGTCACGCGGCTTGGGTGTTTCAAAATGATGTGCCTGTTATTTCATGGGCGCTGGAAGATGGACAATATGCTGAAGAACGTTTTGCACCAAGTAATCATTTCACCTTGGAAATTGAACATTTCAGCGACTGTGTGCTGAACAATAAAGCGCCGCTTTTGGATTTTGCTGACGCAAAAGCTAATTGCAAAGCAATTGAAGCGGTTTTGCAATCTATTATTACTGGCCGTAAGATAGTGCTAGGCTAAGTTTGGTATGGTTATTTACAACGTTTGAAGGGTTAATGCGATGAAACTTTTTATAAATAAGATGGTTGTTGCTTTTTGTTTTTCTGCGCTGGCTATTTCTGCACAGGCTTTAGAGCTTAAAGGTGTGAAGGTAGATGAGTCTGTACAAGTGGGCGTGAATTCATTGGTGCTCAATGGCGCGGGTGTACGCACAAAAATGATGTTTAAAGTTTATGTGGCCGCGCTTTATCTAGGTCAAAAGCAAACCGAAGCGAGTGCTGTGATTGGCGATCATGGCAGTAAACGCGTGGCTATGCACTTTTTGCGTGAGGTGAGCTCAGAAAAGCTTTTGCATGGGATGGATGAAGGTTTTGCTGATAATAACAATAGCGCTGAAATGGTGGCGATAGCGCCGCAATTGAAAGCATTTCGGCAAATGATGATGTCTGCAAAAGAAGTAAAAGAGGGTGATGTGATTTTGCTGGATTACACACCATCAAGTACGCAAGTTAGCTTAAATGGCAAGGAGTTAGGTAAGGTTGAAGGCGAAGCGTTTAACCAAGCTTTGCTACGTGTTTGGTTAGGGGGTCATGCCGTAGATGCTTCATTGAAAAAGGCTTTGTTGGGGCAATAGTATGGCTTATAGTCATAAACAGCAATTATAAGTGCTTGAATATGACCTGCTCTGCGAGCCAATATCCATGCGGGTTGCAGAGCAGGCGTTTTTTGCGTTATTGTTCGTTTCGCTCACGTAAAAAGCTGGCAAACTTTGGCTTACCAGTTTTGGTTATATCGCGATAAGTATAGGTGACGATGCTGCCAATTTTAGGCGGATTTGCGCGCTGAGCGTCGGTAAAGCCTGTGCCGAGTTTAAAGCGTATGCCCTCGGGTGTTTCCACTTCTAGGGCACCAAGTTTTCCAGTATATTTGCCACGACCAGGCATGTGCGCAATGACCGTGGCTTCCACATCAAATAGCAGTTTAACTTTGAGTAAAACGTCGCTGCGCCCCGTTATATATTGGGCATCGGCGCGATGTAGCATCAGGCCTTCTCCGCCTTGTGCAACCATTTGTTTCAATTGCTTGTTAAGCGTTATCTCGTCATTGACTCGGTATTGTTTTACTGCTTTTAAATGTGGAATATTCGCCTGATTGACAATTTCAACGATGCGTTTTGCGCGTTCGGCAAACGTACCCGCTGTGTGTGGCAGTTCAAATACCATGTAAGAAATGCCGCGCCATTCTTCGTCAATCGGCACATCTTTTCTCACTGCACCAGAAAGCGCATCAAACTTGCCGTGACCAAGCCACAATTCGCCATCCAAGGACGTTTTGGGTAAATCTTTAGTAAACCAAGTAGGGGCTGTGATCACGCGCCCTGTTCGCGTGTGAAAAGTGCTGCCATCCCACACGGCTCGCACACCATCATACTTTTCACTCACCAAATACTGCTTCACATCTATGCCGCGCTGATAAACCTGTGCAAGCAGTACGTTAGAGTCATTTTGTTTTGCGTTAATTTGTGTAGCGAATAAAGCTAAGAAAACCGCGCTTGCGATAACAATTAAAAATAAGTGACGTATAGATTTCATTAAGCTAGTTTAAGGTAATAAGCCAAACTAAGGCGTAAATTAGTGTTGGGTCTAAGATGCTCTTGAAAGAAATAATAATTAAATGTAAGGAACTTGATGTACTGCAAGACTAAGGGTTGCTAGCAAAATTCTTTTTCAAACAGTAGTTATTCAGGAGATTTAAAATGAACATTCAAATTAAAAACGTAGTATTAGTGGCAGTGACATTGCTTTCAGCAGGCGTTCTCTCAGCACCAGCGTTTGCTGCAGATGCAATGTTAAGTACAGGTGGTTATGCACGTGAGTTTAGCAAAATGGGTATGATGAAAATGTTAGATGCTAATGGCGACCATATGGTGACGGCTGCTGAAGCAGATACTTATTATAATAGTATTTTCGATGAGCTTGATAAAGACAAAGATGATTCCGTGGATGCAAAAGAATGGGCTGGACCAGTCAAACATTCTAAGCTTGACCTTACAACGGGTGGTTATAGCCGTGAGTTGCGTTCAATGAAAATGATGGGAATGATGGATGCTGATGGCGACCATAAGGTTACAAGAGCAGAGTTTTTAGCTTACCACCAAACTATTTTTGCACATAAAGATACTTCAGGTGATAAAGAAATTAGTGCGCAAGAATGGGCGGCAAAGACTTTGTAATTCAATTTGAATTCTTTGGAAATTTAGAGCTACAGAGTCTATAGTTTGAGGAATAAAGCCAGCCTAAGTGCTGGCTTTAGTTATTTGTGAAGCGTGAATAAATCAATTGAGTAACAAGTAACGCACTAAAAATAGAATAAATACTATTTTGTGTATATCAAATACAGCCTAAGCCCTTGCTGAAAAAAGGTAATTAAGCAATAATTTAGTCTTTGCCAAAAAGTAGGTAATTCATCTAGCTTTTTGAAGAATTCAATCAAGGTTTTATCCGATTTTCTATAAGACTTGCAGTGATGTTCAAGCTAGTGCGTTGTTAAGCTAGCGCTTGTTAAAATAGCGAAGTCAGATTCGAATCGTAAAACTACAAGTTATTTATTAGGGAGAAAACTATGGCAACACGTAAAGACCTAGCCAACGC
>JBBQLN010000031.1:0-33951 GCA_038327905.1 Burkholderiales bacterium | reverse complement strand
CTTCAGCTACGGCACCGCCGCCAGCAAAGGCGTTTCCCATGCCGCTGGCGCTTTGTTCAATCAAGGCGAAGCCTGCTGCCTGTGCAGCAATAGGTGCAGAAAAAATCACAAAAGTGAGTAATATTTTTTTCATAATTTTAGTTTTCGTAGTTATTAAAATTAGCCGTAAGCAAAAAAATAACACATCAAGATACTTTTTGATACAAATTTGTTACAAGTAAACGAAACATACTTTGTTGCAAATCCCCAACAAATTGACGTGTGTATTTTTAATTAAATAAAATCATTCACTTGAGCAGCTAATTTTTTAAGCATATAGTTGTAATCGTTAGTTTTTTTAATTCATAACAATGATAATTTAAGGGGTTTAATATGAACACTATTGTAGATTTTAATAAATTTAGTATTTCAAATTTCCAACAAATCAATACCCGTTTTGATAGTGAATACGGGGTGATGTGGTCAATTATGAACCCTGAGCCACGCCCATGCTTTAATAAAGTCTGTTTGAATGACTTGTTACAACACCACACCTATTTACAAAACACTAAAGGCAAAATTGTTTCTCAAGGTATGGCTCAACAAGTGAATTATTTAGTTTTATCTTCAAATATTGAAGGTGTATTTAATTTGGGTGGTGACTTGTCGGTATTTAGGGCTTTAATTCAGGCGCAAGATAGAGATCATTTATTTGAGTACGCTAAACTTTGTGTTGAAAATCTATGGACTTTTTATAATATGGATGCCCCTATTACTACGGTTGCTTTAGTTCAAGGTCAGGCTATGGGCGGCGGTTTTGAGTCTGCATTATCAGCACATGTGTTGATAGCAGAAAAAAGTGCAGTGATGGGCTTACCAGAAGTATTGTTTAACTTATTTCCTGGCATGGGCGCATTAAGTTTCTTATCACGTAAAGTAGGTATGGCAGTAGCTGAAAAAATGGTTCGTTCAGGCAAAATATATACAGGTGAAGAGCTATATCAAATGGGTGTGGTGGATGTATTGGCTGAAGATGGTCAAGGCGAGTATGCACTTAATAACTGGATTAAAAAGAATCATAAATCACTTAATTCTTTCCAAGCCATTAATCGTGCAAAACATCGTGTTAATCCGTTAACTTCTGATGAATTATTTGATATTACTGAAATATGGGTAGATGCTGCGTTACGTTTAGATGAGCGCAACTTAAAAGTGATGGATCGTTTAGTGCGTGCGCAAAACTCAAAAGTTCATGCTGACGTGACTCATATTCATGAAAAACAAACGGCTTAACATGGATTATTTATTTGAGGCTGCCTCTGGTTGCTTGAGGTAGTTCTCTACTGCAATGGTTAATAGGGAGAAATCACTATTTAGATTATCCAACATTTCAAGTATTTGGGCTGAATTGGATGAAGTATTTAGCTTCCCTAAGTTTTCTACTGTAGAAGCCAGCTGAATTGCCCCTACGCTTAAACTATTACCTTTAAGTGCATGACAGTAATCTTGAGCGGCACCAAATTGTTTTTGTTTAACAGCGGTTGCAATTTTTGCAATTTGTTTTACTGAGTCTGATAAGTAGTTTCTAAGTAGCCTATGCATGAATAAATCATCACCAGCACCAATTTTTTCAAGTTCTTTTAGTGTTTGTAGGTCGAGAGAAGTACTAGTAATAGCATCTGACGAGTTATTAACTTTGACAGGGTTATTTAACGCGTTGTTCATCCACTGAGTAGCAGTATTTGGCGCTAAGCTCAGAATGCGCTCTATAGTATTAAATAGTGTGGCTGCATCAATTGGTTTTGTTAAGAAAGCATCAAACCCTGCTTCACTGGCTATTTCCCTTGCTGATAGAGTGGCATCAGCAGTAAATAGTATAAAGCGTGTTTCATGGTCATGCGGCTGAGTGAATCTATAAAGTTTTAAAGCATCTGCGCCATTCATCCCCGACATATTCAGATCAGTGACAACAAGGTCAAACTTTCTTAGCTCTAATGCATCCAGCATTTCATCCGCATTGCTGACTACTTCAACTTGATGACCAGGTAAAGCGAGAAGCCGTGTAATAATTTTTTGATTCGTGCTTTCATCTTCGCAAACCAATATTTTAAGTGATTTAGTTAAAACAGTTATTGGCGATTTATTAATGCTCTCTATTGTTGCTATTGCTGGTTTTTCATTCTTAATTTCACTTGAATTAAAGTGCTCAAGCAATACTTCTTTTTCGCTGATTTTTCCTAGTGTGAGAACAAACCAAAAGTGGCTTCCTACCCCTTCGGTACTTTGAAAGCTCAGAGAACCACCCATTTCTTCTATCATGTGTTTGGCAATGGTAAGCCCTAAGCCACTGCCACCAAATTTACGTGTGGTTGTTGAGTCTGCCTGGGTGAAACTTTCAAATATTTTACCTTGTTTGTCTGAAGGTATACCAACCCCGGTGTCAGCCACCTCAAAACGGAGCGTCGATTTTTCTGGATCATCATGTAGCACTGTAGCAGAAATGGTAACGCTGCCTTTTTGAGTAAATTTAATTGCATTACCAAGTAGATTCGCTAGTACCTGACGTAATACAAAAGCATCACCATTAAGTGTTTCTAAAGAGTCTGAAACACTAGCGCCCAGGTGAATGCCTTTGCTGGTAGCTTGAGAACGGAAAATGTCTAATGTTTCATATACGGCTTCTTTTGGTGAGAAGGGTACATTTTCAATAGTGAATTTACGCTCTTCAATTTTAGTAAAATCTAACACATTGTTGAGTAGTGAAAGTAATAGCTTGGATGAGCTTTCTAATGATTTGAGTAAATCGCGTTGATCTGCATTGAGAGATGTGGTTTTAAGGAGGGTGCTAATACCAATAATGCCGTTTAGAGGTGTGCGGATTTCATGGCTCATATTTGCAACAAATTGCGTTTTGGCAATACTGGCGTCAGCAGCTTTTTGGCGTTCTATTTCAACCTTATGCTTAGCTTCATGCAAGCGTTCAATCAGTTTAGCCACATAAAGGGGCAGAATGATAAGCATTGCTGTCAAGCTGTAGCCAATGGTTTTGTGCGTTTCCCAATATGAACTTATATTAGTAGCGATTAGAAAACCGAGAATAGCAAGGACCTGTGCATGGTATAGATAATTTTTACCATATCTGAAACCATTCCCAAAAATTACCCATAAATATACGGCAACAAGCATTACGCCAACATCTGCAGTAAGTGACATAAAAACTGACACTGCCACCATATCTAGCCAAGCTCCAGCGAGCTTACGTTGGATAGGCTTGAATTTATCTTTTAAAATGGCAGCAATCAGTAGTGTTGAAAGCAGTGAATAGACGAATAAAATTTTAAACGCTACTAACTCAGGGTGAGTTAGAGACTGATTGAAGTAGGAGTAAGCAACTAGAGCGAAAATTATAATCGCTGCTGGAATTCTAATATTAGCTTGTTCAAGTTCTATCTGATCACAATTACGCGCTGCATTTTTGTACCAATTTTTAAGTGATGTCAGCATGATTGTCTAACCTTATTCCGCCAGCGCAACGCTGTAGTGGTGTTTACTTTTGTCTAATAAAGTTTTAGCAATGCTCGCTAATTCTTGTGTTTGTGCTGGCTTAATTAGACATGCAGTAGCGCCTGCAGCTATTAGCTCTTCATGCGTAGTTTTATCTTTAATGGCAGTAACAACAATAATTGAATGGCATAGTACATTACAGGCATCTTTAATTGCCTGTACAAATTGCATGCCATCCATTTGATGCATACGAAAGTCGGTAATAATTAAATCCACTTGTTTATTTTGCATCCATTCTAGTGCTTCAACAGGATCAGTCATTTTCACGATTTTAAGATTCATTTTAAGTGACTTTAAGATGGCTGCGTGAATATCCAAAACTGTTGATTGGTCGTCAATTAATAAAGCCGTTTGCCTAAATTTTGTGGCGCTTCTTATGCTACTAACACTCATATGCTTGATGAAACTACAGTGATTCTGGAGAAGTTGCATTCTCAGAATAAATTTTTTCAAAAACTGCTCTGATACTTATCATTGCATTGACTAGCTGTGGGTCAAAGTGTTTGCCGCTTTCATCACAGATATACTGATACGCTTTTTCAAAGCTCCAAGCTTCCTTATACGGACGTATACTGGTAAGTGCATCAAATACATCTGCAATAGCGACAATACGTGCAGCAAGCGGAATTTCTTCACCTATAAGCCCACTTGGGTAACCTGAACCATCAAAGTGTTCATGGTGTGATAGCGCAATTTCCCCACCTTTTTGCAGGTATTTAGACGGACTATCTTCTAAAATCTTAAAACCCACATGTGGGTGCTTACGCATTATTTTCAGTTCTTCAGCGTCGAAAGAGCCTTTTTTAAGCAAAATTAAATCTGGCGTTCCAATTTTGCCAATGTCATGCAGCGGCGCAGCAAGCTCGATAAGTTCAGCTTCTTCTTCATCTAAACCAATCGCATCTGCTAAGGCTCGGCTATATAGCGACATGCGTTGTAAGTGCATGGCGGTATCGTAATCCTTATGTTCACCAGCACGGGCAAGTCTCATCAGGGTTTCTTTTTCACGTGCTTTAATGTGAGCTGTAGCTTCATCCACTAAGCTTTCAAGCAATATACTTCGATTATGCAGCGTAATATGTTGCACATGCATGGTGAGCAAGTTCTTGCTACGTGCGACACATTCATGCATATCAACAGGCTTGTTAATAAAGTCTGTTACTCCTGCTTCAAGCGCTGTGTAACGCGTTTCCGCATCTTTTTTAATGGTAATCATCATGACAGGCACAGCATCATATTCTGGAAGTTGTTTTAGCAGTCGAACAAACTCAATACCATTCATTTCTGGCATTAAATAGTCAACAAAAACTAAATCTGCGATATTTTGTTGCGCCCATTCCAAAGCCTGTTCTGGACTGCTTTTTTCGGCAACCGTGATGTTTGGATTAATGCTTTTCACTACCTGCGCAAGAATAGCTCGACTTGTTGATTGGTCATCAACTATCAATACTGAGCAGTCATCAAATGATTCTATGTTTATCACTAAATATTTATCCTGAATCAGGCAAAAAATTACTTTGTTTTAATACAACAAGCAATATTTAAGCCATTGTTAGTAAAGTTTCCCGATTTGTAAATGTAAGCAAAATAAAAGTTAAAAAAATCTAAATAAATCAATGGATTGCTAGATTGTCGATTCAATGGAGTACTTCATTTTATTCATTGCTTATGTAGTTTTATTGTTATATTGCGCGATAAAAGCGTCTAACTCTTGACACTCTAGTCTTTAATATTGACATATTTTGGTATCTAATTCTGACACATTATGACAATAATTAATAACTAGACTTAATAAAAATGTCGCCTTCTGGTTTTAAATCAAATGCAATACAGATACGTTCTTCATTGGAGTTGAATGGAATTGTGCGATGAAATAAAGATGATGGGAACAACACAATATCACCCACACTGGGCGAAGCAATGCCTACAGGAAAGTTATTGTGTTTTTGCGGGTAATTGTCACCGTGCAAGCCATATTCAAAACAGCCTTCAGTGGGATCTTTTTTATCTTTTGGTAACACCAGATACACTGCGCCGCTAATCCAGCCAACCTCATGAATGTGTCTATCAACATAGCCACCTCGACGCAACCTTACATACCAAGAGCTGGTAAATTCCAACTCTTCAGGAAAAGATTTAATAAGTTCGCAGTCTGCGCCTGCAAATTTATTTTTGTAATTTAGGAATTCTTGTTTGACGATTTCACCAAGTTTTCTAAACGAAGCCTCAGGGCGTTTAAATAGATTACCCGCAGACTGTTTGCCGTTAATGATCATGCCCTGCGCGCGAACTTCAATGGCTGTGTTATCTATATCGTTGAGTAAATCTTTCAGAAATTGGCTGTCAGGCATAGCCAATTCTGGGATGCTTTTTTGGTAAACAAAATCAAAACCATTTTTGCAAAAATTGTATTGATCTTCTGTGCCGAAATTCATTGCATGATGCGTAGATAAGGTTTGTAGAAAAGGCGCATTATGTTTCTTATGCGTATGAACGATATTATCTAATTTGTTTTTAAATGAATCAAAATGTTCGGCTTTATAGGTGCAGTAAAGCGCGCGCTCTTGCCAATCATCTAGTTTAGATCGTTCTAAATAATCGACTGCTTCATCAAAGCGACCAGCAAGATATAAAAATTCGCCCATATTGTAATTTGCACCAGCATGGGTTTGATTGAGCGCTAATGTGTCGAAATAGCATTTAATCGCATCTTCCATATTACCTTGGTCGCGGTAGCATTCCCCCAAGTAATTATGAGCATCAGCGTAATTGGGAAACATTTTAATAGCTTGCTTGAAATGAATAATGGCTTCATCTAACTTGCCTTCATCTCTAAGTGCTGTACCAAGATTAAAGTGACCCCTTGGGTCTTCATGAATGCTAAGCGCCTTGCCGTAGTTTTCTACAGCCTCTTCTAACTGTCCCTGCTTTTGCAACACTGTACCCAGATTACCATAAGCCTCGAAGAATCTTGGCTGCAAAGCAATTGCCCTGCGATAGCTGGTTTCAGCTTCTTTAAATCGATTGAGATTGGTTAAAGTAATGCCTAAGTTGAAATGCAGGTCTGCTGTATTGGGTTGCAGAGCTAGTGCTTTTGCGTAGCTTTCAGCCGCTTCAGTAAACTTAAATAAACCATCTTGAGAAATACCTAAAATTTGATGCAAGATAAACGTATTTGGATAACGAGTAACGAGTTTCTTTGCGGCAACTTCAGCTTCAGCAAGCTTACCAGCATTAAAAAAACCTAGTATAGGCTGCATTTCAAGTTGGCTTGGTTGTGCTGTGAATGCTGAGTTTTGTTTTGCCATAATGTTTTAGTATTGCTGAGTGAGTAATTAGGCTTATTTTAGAGTAAAAATAATCAGCTTGCATCTGTGCCACTATCTATTTGTAATCTAGTCGCCATTTGGCGTAAAAATTTCATTGCTACTTTAGGCTCGTCTAAAAGCAACGTTTCAATATTGTCAGGGTAAATCAAAATTACATCAGCTTGTTTCGAGCTAACTATGGCATCAGCAATGGCGGGTGTATTGGTAAATAATGCCATTTCACCAAAGTAGCCACCAGGTTCTATTGTTCGTATCACATTACCATGACGTACTATTTGTATTTGGCCGCTCACCAAATAGTGCAAATTACGAGTCAAATCCCCGTGGTTGAATATACGTTCACCTTCTTGGTAGCTTCTACCATAGCGTTGCATTAATTTTTCTAGATAGTTCGTTTGAAGCTTTGATTGAGACTCTTGCTGATTGTCAGCGAACAAGCCTTTAAGTATTAGTACATCTTTCTTGCGCAAGGTTGCAATAAGTACAGTGCCAAGTAAAAAAACTGAAAAGTTAAAATACAGCCAAGTAATCGAGATGAATAAATTCTTCATACTGCCGAATACCGAGCCATAAGAGGCATTGAGTGATAAAAATAAGGTAAAAGCTGGTCGCATCAGCAACCAGAGTATCGCCGTGAAAAGGGCACCAATCATAATGTGCTTTATCGCTAAGCGAACCGGAAAGAATACATAATAAAAGGCTGCAATCAGCAGTGTAGTTGATCCCAGCGAAACCAATGCAGCGACGATTTTATATTGAAAAAACTGATGGTTAGTACCTAGAAATGTAATTACCTTTTCTATCATCAGGCCTGCAAAGGTAAATAGAAAAAATAAAACCAGCATGCCGATTACGGCGATGATGTCTTTTAGCTTGCGGCGTATATAAGATGGCGCTTCAACCAGCGTTGCAATCGTGTAAAAGCTAGTACGCATCGCGCTTGCTAGTGGAGTGACCGTCCATAGCAGCACAAATAGCCCTGCAGCGCCCCACGCGGCTTTTTGCTGAGCCGTATTGTAGACCTCTACCATAATTGCACTGCTAAGTTTCGGTACTAAGTTGCCAGTAATAATAGCAAGTTTGACCACCGCGTAATCTGAAGTAAATACTAGATGACTCAGTAAAAAGAACAAAAGCAACACCAAGGGTATCAATGCAAACATCGCATAAAATGACAGTGAAGCCGATAAACCTAATACGTTATGCCGACGAAAAGCACCGAACATTTCATGCAAGACAAACAGCGGTGTGCTATAACGCTGCCTATCATATGCCTCGCGCGGCTTATTGATAGCGCTTTGTAAGCTCGATTGCTGCTTGGTATTGTTTTCTTCGCTCATTGTTAAAAGTATATAGGCTAACTATTTAACTATTTAACAATTTAAATTTTTCAGTCGCACCCACTAAGGCTGAAGTAATGCCAGTTTCCATTGCAGAGTGCCCGGCATCTTCAACAATATGAAAGCTGGCGTGTGGCATCGCTTTGCTAAGCTCCCAAGCGGTTATCGGCGGGCATACCATATCGTAGCGCCCTTGAACGATGTGTGTTGGAATATGCCCTAGTTTGGCTTTGGCCTCATCTAGTAGATTGCGCTTACCTACAAAACAATGATTCTGTATGTAATGTATTTGTACTCTTGCGCGTGCAAGCTCAACGTCTCCGTTGATCTCACTGCTTGGCGCAGCTGGCCTAGGCAGTAAGCTCATGATGCTACTTTCAAATATATTCCAGCGAATGGCTGCTGGAATGCTAATCTTTTTATCAACAGAGAAAACAAGCTGCTCATATGCTTCTAAAGGGTTATGCCTTTTATTCGCTGGTAAGTATGCACATAAATACTCCCATGGTTCTGGAAAAAATGCCTGAACTTGCCCTAAAAACCAAGCCAACTCTGTGGGACGGCTTAAGAAAATACCACGCAGTATTAACCCAACTATTTTATCTGTGTGCTTTAACGCATAAGCCAAAGCCAGCGTACTACCCCAAGAACCCCCAAACACCAGCCATTTATCAATATTTAAAGCTATTCGAATGGCATCGATGTCGCTTACCAAGTCATCCGTCGTGTTTTGCTCAACTGAACCTTGTGGTTTGCTTCTTCCACATCCGCGCTGGTCAATTAAAATGATGCGATAGTGAGTAGGATCGAAAAAACGGCGTTGCGTAGGGCTGCATCCGCTACCTGGGCCACCATGTAAAAAAACGACTGGACTGCCCTTTGGATTTCCACAAACTTCATAATAGATTTCATGAAGATTTCCTGCTTTTAAAGTGAATTTTTCAAAATTATTGACTTCAGGATACAAATTGTAAATTTTATTTTGCATAGTAGAAAAGATGCTTTCTATTTGATTTTAAATAACTTTTAAGCCATATTAACATTATCCAACTTAACGCTAAATACTTATTTTTAAAAAAGTAGAACTAATTGTAAGTAAATTGTAACTAATGTATTGCAATTCGTGTGTGACTAGAATATAGTGCTGTACGCACATGAAAATTGTGATGACAAATAGTATCAATTAGTTGCTAGAAAATTTGAGATAACATCAAAAACTTTAACAAGTAAAAGATATTATTTATAAACCCTTAGTAGTTCAACTTTGGAGATTAATATGCAAATCAACAAGATCAAATTAGCATTAGGTTTGGTTGCAGGTCTTTCAGCGGCAATGCCAATGATTGCATCAGCAGCAGCAGACCAAGAAGCAGCAATTAAAAATAGTAATAACTGGGCAGCGCCACGCGGTGACTACACAAACCAAGCACACAGTGCTTTAGCTCAAGTAAACAAAGGTAACGTTAAAAACCTTAAAGCAGCATGGACATTCGCTACAGGTGTAAACCGTGGTCACGAAGGATCACCAGTAGTTGTTGGTAACATGATGTATGTACATACAGCATTCCCAAACAACGTATACGCTCTTGACTTAAACGACAATCAAAAAATCGTATGGTCATATTTCCCAAAACAAGATCCATCAGTACAAGCTGTTTTATGTTGCGATAACGTTTCACGTGGTTTAGGCTACGGCGACGGTAAAATCTATCTACAACAAAATGATGGTAACTTGGTTGCTTTAGATGCTAAAACAGGCGCTAAACAATGGTCAGTATTAGTAAACGATCCAAAAGTTGGTGCTACAAACACTAACGCGCCACACGTGATCAAAGACAAAGTATTGACAGGTTGTTCAGGTGCTGAGTTTGGTGTACGTTGCTTCTTAGCTGCTTACAACATTAAAGATGGTTCTTTAGCATGGAAAGCTTACTCAACAGGCCCAGATTCTGAAGTGTTAATCGGTGCGGATTTCAACAAAGAAAACCCACAATACAGTGCTTTATCAGTTTACCAAGACGTAAACGGTGGTAACAAACAAGGTGGTTCATTCACTGCATTGCCAAATGACCAACTAAAAGTTGGCGAAAAAGATCTTGGTACTCGCACATGGTTAAAACCACAAGCAGTTAAAGATGGTTGGCAACATGGTGGTGGTTCTACATGGGGCTGGTGGCCGTATGATGCACGCACAAACTTGGTTTACTACGGAACAGGTAACCCATCAGTTTGGAATCCAGATGTACGTCCTGGCGATAACAAATGGTCTATGACTATATTTGCACGTGATTTAGATACAGGCGTTGCAAAATGGGGCATGCAAATGACTCCACATGATGAGTGGGATTACGATGGTATTAACGAAGTAATCTTGTTCGACAAAGGTGGTAAAACATATGCATGGCACCATGACCGTAACGGTTTCGCATACACTTGGAATGCTGCAAACGGTACATTGATTGCTGCTGAAAAAGTACACCCATTCGTAAACTGGGCTTCTAGTGTTGATATGAAAACAGGCGTGCCTAAAAAACTAGCTTCAGCTTCAACTCACCAAGACTACAATGCTAAAGGCGTTTGCCCAGCTGCATTGGGTACTAAAGATCAACAGCCTGCTGCTTACTCACCAAAAACTGGTTTAATGTACTCACCACTTAACCATGTATGTATGACATACGAGCCAGTTGAGTCTAAATACGTTGCTGGTCAACCATGGGTAGGTGCTACATTAACTATGTTTGCTGGTCCTGATGGCGTAATGGGTGGCTTTGCTGCTTATGACCCAATGACTAACAAAAAAGTTTGGTACAACAAAGAGAAGTTCTCTGCTTGGGGTGGTGCTTTAACTACTGCTTCAAACTTAGTATTCTACGGAACTCTTGATCGTTGGTTTAAAGCGGTTGATGCACAATCAGGTAAAGAACTTTGGAAATTCCAAGTGGGTTCTGGCGTGATTGGTAATGCATTCACATACGGCTTAAAAGGTAAACAATACGTTGGTACACTATCAGGTATCGGTGGCTGGGCTGGCGTTGCGATGAACCTTGGTATGACTAACCCAACAGACGCTTTAGGCGCTGCTGGTGGTTATGCTGAATTAACAAAATACAACGCGGCTCCTGGCGGCGGTGCATTAACAGTATTCAGCCTATAATTTAATCGTAAGATTAAGTTGTAACTAAATACAAGTTAGTTCAAATAAAACACCCCGATTCGTCGGGGTGTTTTTTTATATTCGGTAGAAAATATTCTAAGTAAATATCTATTATCTTGTTAATATAAAACGGCTCATAAAGCAGCAAATTAGTTACAATATTGTGTTACAAAAAATGCAGTCTCAGTAAGGACTAAAAGATAAGAACTTTTTTATCAACCAGGTACTCATAGCAATAAGGCGGTTATTAGTTAACTGCATATTTGAAAATTAAGGAATAAATAATGTTGAAGCATGTTAAGAAGCAATTAGGCTTGACGTTACTGTTAGCCATTACAGCAAACATCAGTTATGCAGCAGACCCGGATATCCCATCACTTAGTCCTGATGAAGGACGCATAGGCGAAGTAAGGCGTGTTGTAGATGAATCTGAATTTAAAGTATGTGCGGATCCTGAAAATATGCCTTTTTCAAGCTCTAAACAAGAGGGCTTTGAAGATAAAATTGCTGAAGTCTTGGCTAAGGATTTAGGCAAAAAGCTAACTTTCACTTATGCCTATAGCCGTCAAGGTTTTTTCAGAAATACATTGGGTGCAAATCGTTGTGATGTTGTCATGGGCACAACGTCTGACGCTGATATGATGAGGACATCTAAGCCTTATTACCGCGCAGGTCATGTGTTTGTGTGGCGCAAAGATAGTAATTACAATATTACCGACTGGACATCGCCAGACCTACACAAAGGTTTTATTGGTGTGGTTGATCACAGCCCTGCAACTATCCCTATGGACGCTAATGGGTTAATTGGTAACGCTCGCCCATATCGTATTCAACGTGACTTAAATTTACCAGCAAGCTTTATGATTGATGATTTAGCTAAAGGCGATATTGATATTGCAATTGCTTGGGGGCCAATTGGTGGTTACTATGCAAAACAATCAAAAGTACCTATGGTAGTTGTTCCTGTTCCAGAATATGAAACAGAAAATGCTAAGGGTAAAGAATATTGGAATATTTCAGTTGGTGTTCGTAAAAAAGATAAAGACCGCATGGCAATGATTGACGCAGCTTTGGAAAGAAACCATGACAAAATTATGAAAATTTTAGATGATTATGGTATACCGCATGTAGCTGTGGTTGAAGGAGATAGTTTAATGAAATCGTATAAAAAGTATGGCGCTGAATCAAAAAAAGTTGATGGTAAGTAGTTTAGACCTTAATCAATTATTTACTTGGTTGATAAAGTCAACCAAGTAGTTGTTTTAAGCGTTAGATGTTTGCGATATAATATTCTGTTGTAATTGTAAGTAGATGATTTTATTCAATATGGGAGATAGCATGTTAGGTTTTAAATCAATTAAGGCGGCCTTATTAATTTCAATACTAGGTTTTGTAGGATTAACTGCGACAACCCAAGCTAACGCTGCTTGTAAGTTAGTTTCGACAAAAGATGGTTCGCCACTTGCAGTTAAAGCGATTGATACAGATACACCAGAAGCAAAATCATTTCTAGAAACTTGTATTAATCCATATACAAAAAAATACGCGGCGGATGCTGAAGCGGCTAAAGCTGGTAGAAAAGTAATGACATTTAACGGATGTACTGGCTGTCACGGCGGTAATTTAGGCGGACTAATGGCACCTTCACTTGTTAAAAATGGTGGTACAGGTGCTTTTGATACAAAATGGGTTTACGCAAAAGACTCAACTGATAAGGGTATGTTTGAAACTATTGCTGCTGGTACTCCAGGAACTTCAGGTGGTTTAATGCCAGTTTGGCACGCGCAACAACCTGATAAAGTGGGTGATGGTTTGTCAACAGATGAAATTCTAAAAGCAGTTGCTTATATTCGTACTGTTTATAAAGGTGATGGTGAAAAAGATTGGTTAAAATAATATCAATCTAATCATAGATTAGCTAATGGCACTGTTTATAAACACGGTGCTGTAATAACTAAAACGGCTGCTGTATAATTACAGCAGCCGTTTTTTATGTAAGCTATACAATGGCAACACTAAGTTGCGAGCGTAGTATTTGAAATTGAAGTGTCAACCAATTAAATAATAAGTACGTTAGATGAAGACGCGTTCGGTAATACGTTTGCAAAAATGATCGTAGCAAAATTCATTATAATAAGGAGATGATATGTTAGGTTTTAAATCAATTAAAGCTGCTTTATTAATTTCAATGCTTGGTTTTGTAGGCTTGACTGCTACTTCACAGGCAAGCGCAGCTTGTACTTTAGTTTCAACAAAAGACAGCACCCCACTTGCAGTTAAAGCTTTAGATACAGATACGCCAGAAGCTAAATCATTTCTAGAAACTTGTATTAATCCATATACAAAAGCTTACGCGGCTGATCCAACTTTGATTAAAGCTGGTGGTAAAAAGTTATTTGGGTATAACGGTTGCTCAGGTTGCCACGGTGGTAAATTAGAAGGCGTGATGGCGCCAGCATTAAACAAACAAGGTGGCCAAGGCGCTTTTGACACAAAATGGGTTTATGCTAAAAACTCTACTGATAAAGGTATGTTTGAAACTATTGCTGCAGGCACTCCAGGTGTCTCAGGTGGCTTAATGCCGGTGTGGCACGTACAACAGCCAGATAAAGTTGGTGATGGTTTGTCTACTGACGAGATTTTGAAAATCATTGGATATATCCGTTCGGAATACAAAGGTGATGGCGAAAAAGATTGGTTGAAATAGTCTATTTTAAAAAATAGAAAATAGCGCTGTTGTAAAAACGCGGTGCTGTAATAACTGAAACGGCTGCTGTATAATTACAGCAGCCGTTTTTATGTACCTGTCTTAAAAGTTAAACAGGTAGTAATGCCGTGGTGAGATGTTGAAATTTAAAACTTATGTTTAATTCGGGGAGATTTGAAATGGGTAAAAGTACGTTAAGCTTTGCATTGTTGGTGATGTTGGCAGCATTAGGTGGTTGTGGTGATAAGACTGCGGGCAAAGGCGCAGCTGGAGAATCAACTGCTTCTGCAGACTCGTCTAAATCTTGTAATTTCGTCTCAACAAAAGATAACAGTCCATTGGCTATTAAGGTGGTTGCTACGGATACTCCTGAAGCTAAAGAATTTTTGGCTACTTGCGTGAACCCATACACTAAAAAATACGCAGCTGACCCAGAAGCGGCGCTCGCAAAAGATGGTGGTAGACACGTAATGACATACAATGGTTGCACAGGTTGTCATGGTGGTAATTTAGGCGGACTTATGGCGCCTTCACTAGTTAAAAATGGCGGAACTGGTGCTTTTGATACTAAATGGGTATATGAAAAAGACGCTACTGATAAAGGCATGTTTGAAACAATTGCTGGCGGTACGCCAGGTGTATCTGGCGGCAATATGTTTATTTGGCATAATCAGTTGCCAGGTAAAACGGGTGAAGGTTTAGCAACTGACGATATTTTAAAAGCAGTTGCTTATATTCGTACTGTATATAAAGGCGACGGTGAGAAAACATGGATGAAGTAAGATTTAGCTGAGTACACTTAGTCAAAAGTCTAAGAGTTACTGTAAGCGCGATGACGGCTATTGTATAGTGCAATAGCCGTTTTTGTTTGTTATGATCCTTACTGTATTAGTCAATTGTATTTAGAAAATCTCAATAAAGGCTCTTTTGAAAAACACTGAAAATAATGAGTTACACCATGTAGTAATTGTAGGTGGTGGTGCAGGCGGCTTAGAATTGGCGACTAAACTTGGGAATTCTCTTGGCCGTAAAGGCAAGGCGTATATTACGCTGATTGATAAAACAAAAACCCATGTATGGAAGCCGTTGCTACACGAAATTGCAGCAGGCAGTATGGACCCTGATAAACATGAACTGAACTATCTTGCGCAGGCGCATTGGCATCACTTTAAGTTTCGCTTGGGTAGCATGGATAACCTCGATAGAGCTAAACGTGAAATATCAATTTCACCTTATTTCGACGAGGATGGTGTGGAGGTGATTCCTCATCGCACAATTCATTATGACACTTTGATTATAGCCGTAGGAAGCACGACGAACGATTTCGGCGTGAAGGGTGCAAGTGAGTATTCAATCGCATTAGACACGCAAGACCAAGCTGAGAAGTTTCACCGACGTTTACATAACGCGCTAGTACGCGCGCAAACCCAGGCCGTGCCAGTACATGCAGGTCAGTTAGAAGTAGTAATTGTAGGTGCTGGCGCTACTGGCGTCGAGCTATCAGCGGAGTTGCATAACACCACACGAGAGCTCGCTGCCTATGGGCTTGATAAAATTGACCCAGATCGTGATATTCAGATTTCATTGATAGAGGCTAGTACCCGCGTGCTGCCTGCACTTCCACCAAAACTTTCCAACTCAGTAGCGTTAGAACTCAGTAAGTTAAGAGTACACCTATATACAGGCGAGCGTGTAACCGAGGTGACAGATAAGGGTGTTTATACACACAGTGGTCGCTTTATTCCTTCAGTTTTAGTCGTGTGGGCGGCAGGTATTAAAGCTCCAGATTTTTTACATGAAATTGATGGTTTAGAAACCAATCGTATCAATCAACTGGTGGTGAATAGAACATTACAAACCACACAAGACGAACATATTTTTGCATTTGGTGACTGTGCCGCATGCCCTTGGATTGGACATGCAGATGAAAATGTGCCACCTCGCGCACAAGCGGCTCACCAGCAAGCTTCCATGTTGATTAAATCAGTAAAATGCCGCGTTGCAGGTAAAGCAGGATTACCAGAATTTACTTACCGTGATTACGGATCTCTGGTTAATCTGGGTAGCTACACTACGGTTGGAAACTTAATGGGGGCATTATCAGGAGGAAGTTTGTTTATTGAAGGTATGTTTGCTAGATTAATGTACCAATCACTGTATAAAATGCATTTGATGGCTCTACATGGTTTTTGGAGTACCGCGTTACAAACGTTAGCTCGGACAATTACCAGACGCACCGAATCTCAGGTAAAACTACACTAAACCATTCAATATTAGAGCCTTTACTTAATAAAAAAGGTCGCAATTGCGACCTTTTTTATTTGCGCCAATACCGAATTAATCAAAGCATTTTCCTTTAGTATGCTTTAAATATAGCTTATAAATGACCGCCATGCTGATGCTTACAAAAGCACCAAAAATGATGATGATGATGTTGATGGGTACATTTTGATGCACCATCAAGGTATAGATGCCTAATAACACTAGAATGCCGATATTTTCATTGAAGTTTTGTACGGCAATAGAGTGACCAGCTCCTAGCAAGTTATGACCTCTGTGTTGTAATAAAGAGTTGAGAGGCACCAAAAAATAACCAGCCAGCACGCCAATGCAAAATAATACAACGGCCGCAACTTCTGGCGTTGAAACCAGTATCATGCCCATCACTAATATACCCATAAGGATGCCGGCAGGTAATACCTTTACAGCATTTTCTAATTTAACAAACATGGATGCGCCAATCGAGCCGATTGCAATACCCACAGCTAGAATCGCGATAAGCTTTGTTGCAGATTGTTCATCCATACCTAGTTTTAGGCCCGCCCAACGTAGTACAACAAATTGCAGCGTAGCTCCTGCGCCCCAGAATAAAGTTGTCACAGCAAGTGACACTTGTCCTTGTGGGTCACGCCAAAGGGTGGTGAAGGCGTGCCAAAAATCTTTTAGCAGGAAAGCTAGATCTCGCTTAGGAATTTTATGGTCTATAGGTACTCTCGGAATGTAGAGATTGAAGCCTGCTGCCATTAAGTAAATAAAGGTGATAATAGCAATCCCAAAATAAGGGCTATTTACAGAGATACTAGAGCCAAATACAGGTCCTAAAATGATGGCTGTAACTGTTGTGCCTTCCATCCAGGCGTTGGCTTTAATTAGTTGATGGTGGGGTAACATTTCAGTGAGGATGCCATATTTGGCTGGTGAATAAGCTGCCGCACCTATGCCTACAATGGCATACACATAAAGTGGAGGCAAGCCAAATAATGCAAGTGAACAGCCCAAAAACTTAATACCATTACTCAAAAACATTACCTTGCCCTTGGGTAGAGCGTCAGCAAATGGACCTACAAATGGTGCTAGCATAATGTACGCAATGACGAAAAATTCGCGCAACAGGGGCTCGTGCCACTCGGGGGCATTGAGCTTAGAAAGTAACGCGATACAGGCAAAGAGTAAGGCGTTATCTGCAATGGCCGATAAGAACTGGGCAATTAATAGCGTATAAAAGCCTTTAGTCATGCCATTCCGTACCTAAATCAAAAATTACTACGTAGACGTTGCCTTGCAGTAGTTTATTCTTTGGAAATTGAATACTAGCAGCGAAGCGTCCACGAGTCATGCTTAATCAATCAGCAGCATTATAATACTTCGGTAGCAAAGTCGGCTAGGCGAGAGCGTTCGCCACGTTGCAGTGTAATATGGCCGTTATGACTCCAACCCTTAAATCGATCAACCACATAGGTAAGACCTGAGCTGCCTTCTGTTAAATATGGCGTATCGATTTGAGCGATGTTACCTAAACAAACCACTTTAGTGCCAGGACCTGCACGCGTAATCAATGTTTTCATTTGTTTAGGCGTTAAGTTTTGCGCTTCATCAATGATTAAGAATTTGTTCAAGAATGTGCGTCCGCGCATGAAGTTGAGTGATTTCACTTTGATGCGACTACGAATTAAATCTTGCGTAGCCGCACGCCCCCATTCACCTGCGTCTTCATCACCTTTATTGAGCACCTCTAAATTATCATCTAGTGCCCCCATCCAAGGGCCCATTTTTTCCTCTTCAGTCCCTGGTAGAAAACCAATATCTTCACCTACCGAAACTGTGACACGCGTCATAATGATTTCAGAATAGATTTTTTTATCTAACACTTGTGTGAGTGCCGATGCCAATGTGAGTAGGGTCTTACCCGTACCCGCTTGGCCGAGCAAGCTGACAAAATCAACTTCTGGGTCCATTAATAAATTGAGCGCAAAATTTTGTTCACGGTTGCGTGCATTAATGCCCCAAACATTGTGCTTAGGCTGCATGTGGTCTTTCACTACTTCTAATACTGCGCTGTTCCCATCTACGCTGCGTACTAAAGCGTGGAATGGTTTTTCTAGTTCATAATAGACAAATTCATTTACTAGGAAAGTCTTGCATAAAGGGCCTTTAATGCGATAGAACATACGGCCAGCTTCCTGCCATGATTCCATTTCTTTGCTGTGTTTTTCCCAAAAATCAGCAGGTAATTCCTTCATACCGCTATATAAAAGGTCGCTATCTTCAAGCACTTTGTCATTAAAATAATCTTCTGCAGCCATCCCCATGGCGCGTGCTTTGATGCGGATATTAATGTCTTTACTGACTAGAATAACTTGGCGGTCAGGCTGGGCTTTTTGCTGATCAAGCACTACTGCTAAAATTTGGTTGTCTGCTTTCAGGCCAGCAAGTCCAGGTAATTCTGTAGTGACTTGTAGCGTTTGTATAAATAATCGACCAGTTAAATGGCGATTACCATTTACGTTCAGCGGGCAACCAAGCTCAAGATTAGTTAAGTCTGTACCTACAATTTCTTCTAAATTGCGGCTAGCTTGACGGGCATTGCGAGCTACCTCAGTGAGCCCTTTTTTATTGTTATCAAGCTCTTCTAGCGTCACCATAGGCAGAAAAATGTCATGCTCTTCAAAGCGAAACAAGCTAGAAGGGTCATGTATCAATACGTTGGTATCAAGTACAAAAAGCTTGGAAGCGTTGGGCGATTTTTTTGCCATTACATTCTTTCTAATCGTTAGTGTTGTATGAGGGTGAAAAAATTTAAAGCTTAAATTGATTTAATAAAGTTTAAAACTTCTGCGGCATGACCATCCGCCTTAACGCCGCGCCACTCTTTAATCAGCGACCCATTTTTATCGATAATAAACGTGCTGCGCTCTACGCCGCGGACTTGCTTGCCATACATATTTTTCATTTTCATTACACCAAATAACGCGCAAGCAAGTTCTTCAGTATCAGCCAGCAACTCAAATGGAAAAGTAAATTTTGCCTTAAAATTTTCGTGTGACTTTATGGTGTCGCGTGATATGCCAAAAATTTCAGTATTAATATTTTGAAAATCAGCATAGACATCTCTAAATTGAATGCCCTGAGTAGTGCAGCCTGGCGTTGAGTCTTTTGGGTAAAAGTAGATCACTACATTTTTACCGAGATATTGAGATAATTGAAAAGTTACGCCGCTAGTAGCGGGTAACTGGAAGTCAGGCACTGCTTTGTTGAGTAATAAAGTATCTGTCATTTTGTCTACCTCCATTGTTGATAAAAAGCCTGATTAAGGCAATAGGATATGCAAAGAATTATCAATATTTAGCACTTAATTATTCATTAAGCCTAAGTTTGATGGGCGCCTGGCGTTTAATTAAGAGTACTAATATATTCCATATGTTAATTCAGGGTTTTAATTAGCTGATAAGTTCAAACTTTTAGGCAGTAGAATCTTAATAGCCGTGCCACCTTCATGACGTGCCTCAAATTTTAATTCACCAGCCAATACATCGCATACTTTAAAAGCAAACGGGATACCAATACCTGTTCCAAATCTTTTAGTAGTGGGTGCACTTATGGCGCTGGGGTCTGGTGTAAATGGCATGCCACACCCTTGGTCTAGTAATGATAAAGTATATTTAGTTGGTGCTACTTTTAGTGTTATTTCAATAATGCTGTTTTTACTAGAAGCATCAATCGCGTTGAGTATTAAGTTGTAAATTACCTGTTCTAGCAAATGCTGGTCAGTGTAGATGGACGTGTTTTTAGGCCAAGCAGGAAGCGCGAGTTGAATTGATTTATCTTTTAATTTTTGCTGCAATGGCGCAAGAGCGCCATTAATGATTTCTTGCAGACTCGTATTTTCTGGTTGAGGTTTTAGTGGCAATAAATACGCCAGCAAGGCACCTGTCCAGCGTTCTAGCCTATCTACGGTATCAATAATGCCTCGTAATGATAATCGCGTTTCCGTGTCATGTTCAGGGTCATCCATCACCTGAGCAGTCGCACGAATGCTTGCCAATGGATTTCGAATGTTGTGGGCCAGCATAGGCACCAATAGACCTTGCGCCGCTTGTTTCTCGGTTCGCACTAAGGTTTCTTGGCTAATTGCCAACTTATCAGCCATATCATTAATCGCGTTGGATACTGCAGCTAACTCTACAATGCCTACTTCGGGAGCCTTGTGGGTAAGATTGCCAGCACTAATCTCAGAGGTGGCTTTCAATACATCATTTAGAGGCTTTACGATGGCTCGTTTAAGAAAAATGCGTGAAAATAACAGCAGAAACACGGCAAGCACTAAAGGAATAATCAACAAGATCACGGATGTGCGTTTGCTTGATTTAAGCTCGCTATCCAGCTCAATCTGTTTTTGGTTGAGTAACTTTTCGGTCCGAGCGAGTATTTCCTCATAGCGTTTAAATAGGCCAGTTTCAATTTCGGTGTTTAATGCGTGTTTTACTGTGTCGCTGTTGGTTGCTTTGTATTGGTCAAACAGCAAGGGCGTTTCAACTACGAATTTTTTGTAATTCTCATGCAAGTCATTAATGGCGGCTTTTTCGGCCTCACTTACGGTGATTTTTTTTAATTGTACAAAGTGCGCCTCAACGGAGATGGTGAAATTGTCGTATTCGGCACGCGCGCCAGAATCATCTAAAAAATAAGCATCAAATAGTTCTTTCATTTGACGGTATAAATCCCCGCGTGTTTGCTGCACTTCGGTCACAAGAGAGCTTATTCGGCTGGCTTCTTGGCTAGATTTTTCCCATAAATGAATGCCTATGGCGCCAGCAGTAGCCGCTAAGATAATGAGTAAAATAAATGCTAACTCGTGAATAAGTAATAAATCTTTTAGGGAGTTGTTTTTTTTCATATCTTAGCAAGCTGAGCTAGGACCAATTAATGGTTGACTTAAATCGAGTAAACTAAACGATGCCGTCTAGCACTTGCACGTTTACTAAGGCCCCAGCGTCTAAGTTGCCAACTGTATCATCTAGAACAATGAAACAATTAGCCAAGGACATAGAGCTTAAAATTGCCGAGCCTTGAGCGCCTGTCGGTTTGACCTTCCATAAGCCATCGCTATCGGCAAATAGTATGCCGCGTTGGAATTCCGTGCGCCCCGTTTGTTTTTTGATGTTTTCAGTACATATAACTTTAAACGTGGGTAATGGAGCAGGGTTTGGATGCCCCATCAAGACAAGCATAGCTTCACGCACAAATTGGTAAAACGTCACCATTACCGCGACAGGGTTACCTGGCAAGCCGAAATAATGCGCATGCTTATCTTTGCTTGCTTGAATTTTGCCATAAGCTAAAGGGCGGCCTGGCTTCATAGCGACTTTCCAAAACATCACTTGACCATGCTTGGTGAGCAACTGTTTCATATAGTCTGCTTCACCAACAGAAACGCCACCGCTAGTAATCACTACATCGGCTTGCTTTGCAGCGTTCAGTAAGGTCTTTTCAAGCAGTTCAGGGTCATCAGCAATTGCGCCCATATCTAGTATATCAACGCCAAGGCGGCTCAGCATGCCATAAAGTGTGTAGCGGTTGCTGTCGTAAACTTGACCTTCTTTCAATGGCTTACCTATGCTGGCCAGCTCGTCACCTGTAGAAAAAAAGGCAACTTTCAGCTGACGATAAACACTCACTTCGCCAATACCAAGTGAGGCGATAAGCCCTAAATCAGCCGCACGCACCATATGGCCTGTAGCTAACACCGTCTTGCCTAATTGCAAATCCTCACCTGTATAACGCACGTTTGCTTGAGGCTTAGGTGTTTTAGTAAAGTGAATAAAGTCACCTACGACATTAACCCACTCTTGCATAATTACGGTGTTCGCCCCCGTGGGCATCATGCCCCCCGTCATAATGCGAACACATTCACTAGACTGAATGCTGCCAGCAAATGCTTTACCAGCATATGCCGTGCCTATTACTTTTAACTTTGTAGATTCATTTATATCACTTGCATTAAATGCATAGCCATCCATCGCAGAATTGTCGTAATTAGGTACGTTAGCAGGCGACAGTATATCTGCCGCCAGTACGCGACCTAAACTTTCTCTAATCGGCAGAACTTCAGTTTCGGTAACTGGGCTTAAAAACTGTTTGATGAACTGTCGCGCCTTAGCCACAGGCATAGAGTTTGGGTCATAATCATCCATACAGCTAGGATTCGAAATTATTTGAGATAATGAGGTGGCTACCATTTTTTGAAACTCATCTTTTTTTAAAGCTCATGCTTGAATAATTACTGTTTACTTAATTTCAGTTCTAATGCAGCTAAATCTTCAAACGTATTTAAGTTGGTAAACGCATCAGAAACATCACTAAAATCGACCTCGGTATAGTGTAGGCTTTTTTGCCAAGCACTCACGCGGCGCTCATCTTGTTGTAAATAAGCTGTGAGAGATGGCAAAACTGACTTTTTGCACAGGCTAAATACAGGGTGAGCATTTTCATCACTGCTAGCCACGGCAATGTCGGCATTATGCTCTGTCATCGCGCTCATGAGTCGTTGTGCTAAATCGAGAGGTAGTAAAGGTGAGTCACAAGGCACTGTTAGCACATACTCATGCTTGGCGTGTTGCAACCCTAAGCTAAACCCGGCTAACGGCCCTAAAAAATCTTCAACTTCGTCTTGTAACACGGGATAACCGAAAGTCTGATACCTTGTAATTTCACGATTGGCATTAATGAGTATTTCGTCAACTTGTGGCTTTAGTCGGTCGATGACGTGCTGAACCAAGGGTTTTTGATGCAGCAGTATCAAGCCTTTGTCTACACCTTTCATACGCGTTGCGAGGCCGCCCGCTAAGATTACTGCTGATATGCTCATAATTATCTATCCACCTGTATGTGACATAAACCGAATCACTGCAGGCTCTGCCCGACGTAAATCAAAGTCATGCCCTTTGGGTTTGATTGCCATGCTAGCTAAAATGGCATCAATGATAGGTTGATTGTCAGTTGGGTGTTCGCGTAAAAGCGGCATTAAATCCACTTTATCTTCTTGACCTAAACATAAATAAAGCTCGCCTTTGCAGGTAATGCGTACACGGTTGCAGCTTTCGCAAAAATTATGGCTGTGCGGTGAAATAAAACCAATCTTGGTGTTGGTGTTAGCGACTCGCCAATAGCGGGCTGGGCCGCCTGTAGTTTCGGTGCTTGCGATGAGTGGATACTCGTTTTGGAGTATTTTAAGTGTGTTCTCATTACTGCAAAATGTCGAATTCCTTGTGTGGTCTACTTCACCTAAAGGCATTTCTTCAATGAATGAAATATCGATAGCTTCATCAACAGCAAATTTCACCAAAGATAGCGCTTCATCATCATTCACGCCGCGCATGAGTACAGTGTTTAATTTGATGCTATCGAAGTTCGCGCGCTTAGCTGCTTGTATGCCACGCAGTACTTTATCGAGTTCACCAGTGCGGGTAATTTTTTTAAAGCGTTCTGCGTTGAGGCTATCCACACTAATATTAATGCGTTTCACGCCTGCGTTTTTTAAATCTTGGGCTTGCTTCTCTAACTGGCTTCCATTGGTAGTGAGTACTAACTCATTAAGACCGTCAAGTTTTCCAACTTCTTCAAAAAGCCAAAGTGCATTTTTACGCACTAAAGGTTCGCCGCCTGTAATGCGCACTTTGCCCACACCTAATTCAACGAAGATTTTAACAACACGTGCACATTCTTCTAGGCTTAATACTTCGTCACGTCGTAAAAAGGTCATATCTTCAGACATGCAATACACGCAGCGGAAATCGCAGCGATCTGTAATTGATAGGCGAATGTAATCCACCGTACGACCAAATTGATCTATCAGTTTTTGTTGCGGTTTTTGAGTAATATTTTTTGAAGAATTAAGCACTTTTTTAGGCACTGCTTGTCGAATTGGTAACGATTTAACAAGTGTATTATACTAATGAGTATATTAATAGAATGTTAGATGTTTTGGAGAGAATAAGTTGCAAGATCTAGAAACAAAACAAGCTTTAGAAGCGAGATTAGAGTCTTTGATTAGCGAACATCAGCACCTGCCAGGGGCGCTGATGCCGATGCTACACGCCATTCAAGATGATGTTGGCTATGTGCCAGAGTCTTCTTACTCACAGATTGCTAAGGCATTGAACTTATCCGTGGCTGAAGTGCACGGCGTGGTGACTTTTTATCACCATTTTCGAACACACAAGCCTGGTCGCCATGTGCTACAAATTTGTCGTGCTGAGTCATGTCAGTCAATGGGCTCTGAGGTTCTAGAAGCACATGCTAAAAAGTGCTTGAACGTGGATTATCACCAAACAACTTCAGATGATGCAATTACGCTCGAAGCCGTGTATTGCCTTGGTAACTGCGCTCTTTCACCAGCGGTGATGATGGACGAAGAAGTCTATGGTCGTGTTTCTGCTACAGACTTAGAAGCATTGATTGCGGAGGCAAAGGCTTAATATGACGACTCTTAGTATGGCAACTACAGTATATATCCCTCGTGACTCTAGCGCGCTATCGATGGGCGCAGAAAAGGTCGCTGTTGCGATTGCGCTGGAAGCTAAAAAACGTGGCTTAGACATAACCATTATTCGTAATGGCTCTCGTGGTCTTTACTGGCTAGAAACAATGGTTGAAGTGGCAACAGACAAGGGTCGAGTTGCTTATGGCCCTGTTAAGGCAAAAGACGTCGCTTCACTATTTGATGCAGATTTCTTAAATGGCGTGTCGTCAAATCCAAGCACTCACCCTTTAAGCTTAGGTTTAACCGAAGAGATTGATTGGTTAAAAAAACAACAGCGCTTAACTTTTGCGCGCGTGGGCATTACAGACCCAGTTTCTTTAGATGATTACATTGCTCACGATGGCTATAAAGGCCTTAAAAAAGCACTTGCATTATCAGGTGCTGAAATTGTTAAGGCGGTAACTGATTCAGGTCTGCGTGGCCGCGGTGGTGCAGCTTTCCCAACAGGTATTAAATGGAATACTGTATTGGGTTGTCAAGCTGATCAAAAATACGTGGTATGTAATGCCGATGAAGGTGACTCTGGAACATTCTCAGACCGCATGATTATGGAAGATGACCCATTTGTACTGATAGAGGGCATGACCATTGCAGGTGTTGCTGTGGGCGCGACACAGGGCTATATTTACTTGCGTAGTGAGTACCCACATGCGCTAAAAGCTTTGAATGAAGCGATTGCTAAAGCGGAGGCGGCTGGTTATTTAGGCGAGAAAATTTGTGGTTCAACACATACTTTTAATTTAGAAGTTCGCCGCGCGGCTGGCGCTTATGTATGTGGTGAAGAAACCTCAATGCTCGAAAGCTTGGAAGGTAAGCGTGGCTTAGTGCGCTTTAAACCGCCGCTACCAGCAATTGAGGGCTTATTTGGTAAGCCTACTGTCGTCAATAATGTCATTTCATTGGCAACCGTGCCAATCATTTTAGATAAAGGTGCGCAGTATTATGCGGATTTCGGCATGGGTCGTTCGCGCGGCACTTTGCCTATTCAGTTAGCAGGTAATCTAAAGCATAGCGGGTTAGTGGAGCTTGCGTTTGGCGTTACCTTGCGTGAGCTGCTTTATGATTATGGTGGCGGTTCAGCAACTGGTAAACCAATTCGCGCGGTGCAAGTGGGTGGCCCGTTAGGCGCATTTTTACCGGAAAGCCAATTTGACACACCTTTAGATTACGAAGCGTTTAGTAATATTTGGGCGGTTGTAGGTCACGGCGGTATTGTCGCGTTTGATGATACAGTCGATATGGCGAAAATGGCGCGTTACGCATTTGAGTTTTGCGCGATTGAGTCATGTGGAAAATGTACGCCATGCCGCATTGGTTCAACCCGTGGCGCAGAGGTGATTGATAAAATTATAGCCACTAAAAATAAACCAACGCCAGAAACAGTAAAAAACATTAAGTTAGTGCGCGACTTAAGCGACACTATGTTGAATGGTTCGTTATGTGCATTGGGTGGCATGACGCCATACCCAGTATTGAGCGCGATGAATCATTTCCCTGAAGATTTTGGAATAGCTAAGTAGGTCGGAGTATTAAAATGGACGATATTAAATATAGCAACACACACCATCAACATGAACACAGCCGCACCAATTACGATGATCAATTAGATTATGGTACGCCTGCGAGTAACTCAGACGCTCAAGTCACGTTAATGATTGATGACAGAGAAATCACCGTGCCAGAAGGTACGTCTATTATGCGCGCGTCCATTATGGCGGGCATTAACGTGCCTAAACTTTGTGCAACAGATAGCCTAGAACCGTTTGGTTCATGCCGCTTGTGTGTGGTGGAAATTGAAGGCCGTCGCGGTTATCCCGCTTCATGTACCACGCCTGTGGCTGAAGGCTTAAAAGTACATACGCAAACACCTAAGCTTGCGGATATTCGTCGCGGCACGATGGAGCTATACATTTCAGATCATCCGCTAGATTGCTTAACTTGCGCTACCAATGGCGATTGTGAGCTTCAGGATATGGCTGGTGCGGTTGGTTTGCGTGAAGTGCGTTATGGATATGAAGGTGAAAATCACCTTAAAGCAGAAAAAGATGAAAGTAATCCTTATTTCACTTTTGATCCAAGTAAATGTATCGTCTGCTCACGTTGCGTGCGCGCTTGCGAAGAAACACAAGGTACATTTGCATTAACTATTTCCGGTCGTGGCTTTGATTCAAAAGTAGCCGCGGGCGTGAACGATTTTATGAATTCAGAATGTGTGTCATGCGGTGCTTGTGTGCAAGCCTGCCCTACGGCAACATTGATTGAAAAAACCGTGATTGAACATGGCGTGCCTGAGCACAGTGTGACAACCACTTGTGCCTACTGCGGCGTTGGCTGTTCATTTAATGCAGAAATGAAAGGCGAAGAAGTTGTTCGCATGGTACCAAACAAAAATGGTGGTGCAAACCATGGTCACTCATGCGTAAAAGGTCGTTTTGCGTGGGGTTATGCAACGCATAAAGACCGCATTACTACACCAATGATACGCAAAAGTATTCATGATGAGTGGCAGCAAGTAAGCTGGGATGAAGCTTTTAGTTATGCTGCTAGTGAAATTACGCGTATTCAAGCTAAGTATGGTAAAGATTCCATTGGAGGTATTACTTCATCACGCTGTACTAATGAAGAGGTCTATGTCGTACAAAAGCTAGTTCGTGCTGTATTCGGTGTTAATCATGTAGATACTTGTGCGCGCGTTTGTCATAGTCCAACAGGCTATGGTTTAAAACAAACAATCGGCGAGTCAGCAGGTACGCAAACCTTTGATTCTGTGATGCAGTCAGATGTGATTTTTGTAATTGGTGCAAACCCTACCGATGGTCACCCAGTATTTGCTTCACAAATGAAGCGTCGTTTACGCGAAGGTGCAAAACTGATTATTGCCGATCCACGTGCGATTGATTTGGTGAATTCTCCTCACGTTAAAGCAGATCACCATCTCAAATTACAACCAGGTACAAACGTGGCATTAATTTCTGCTATTGCCCACGTGATTGTGACTGAAGGCTTGGTCAATGAAGCGTTTGTTAAAGAGCGTTGTGAGTGGGATTCATTTGTTGAGTGGCGTGATTTTGTAGCGCTTCCACAAAACTCACCTGAAGTCTTAGGTTTGGCTATGGGCGTGCCAGCTGAAGAGTTACGTGCAGCGGCAAGGTTATATGCCACTGGTGGCAACGCGGCGATTTATTATGGCTTGGGCGTTACTGAGCATAGCCAAGGTTCTACCATGGTGATGGGTATTGCAAACTTAGCCATGGCGACCGCTAACATTGGTCGTGAGGGCGTGGGCGTTAACCCACTTCGCGGACAAAATAATGTGCAGGGCTCATGTGATATGGGTTCTATGCCGCACGAATATCCAGGCTATCGTCATGTGTCAGATGTAGCTACGCAGGCTTTATTTGAAAGTGCTTGGGGCAGACCGCTAAGTAATGACCCAGGTTTACGTATCCCAAACATGCTGGATAATGCCATTGAAGGTAGTTTTAAAGCGATTTACTGCGTTGGTGAAGATATTGTACAGTCTGACCCTAATACGCAACATGTAACGCATGCGCTAGAAAATATGGAATGCGTCATTGTGCAAGATTTGTTCTTAAATGAGACCGCAATGTTCGCGCACGTATTCTTCCCGGGTGCATCATTCTTAGAAAAGAGCGGTACATTTACCAACGCTGAGCGCCGTATTTCACCTGTGCGCCGCGTAATGACCCCAAAGAATGGGATGGAAGATTGGGAAGTGACAGCTAAGTTTTCAAATGCGCTTGGCTACCCTATGGAATACAAACACGCTTCTGAAATTATGGATGAAGTGGCAAGCTTAACGCCAACGTTTAAAGGTGTGAGCTTCCAAAAACTAGACGAGTTGGGCAGTATTCAGTGGCCGTGTAATGACGATCAGCCATTAGGAACACCAACCATGCATATCGATGAATTTGTACGTGGCAAAGGTAAGTTCTTTGTGACGCAATATGTGGCAACGACTGAAAAAGTAACGCCTAAGTTTCCACTAATTCTAACTACTGGACGTATCCTTTCACAATACAACGTAGGCGCACAAACACGTCGTACCAAAAACGTGGCTTGGCATAGCGAAGATATTGTGGAAATTCACCCACATGATGCAGCCGAGCGTGGCGTTAATGATGGTGATTGGGTTGGTATTAATAGCCGGGCAGGTGAAACAGTATTACGTGTAAAAGTCACTGAGCGTGTGCAGCCTGGAGTGATTTACACTACGTTTCATCATCCTGAATCTGGTGCAAATGTCATTACTACAGATAATTCTGATTGGGCAACTAACTGCCCTGAATTCAAGGTGACCGCTGTGCAAGTGACGCGTGTGAATCAGCTTTCTGATTGGCAGCAGCATTACAAAACCTTTAGTGAAGCACAATTAGCGTTTGCTGGACAGGACTTAGAAGCAGCAAAAATTGACTAAAATGCAAGTGTTAGATGTGCCTATAAGCACATTTAAGGTAACACAATGGCGCGATGGTAATTTGCAAGGCGCAGAAGATTGTTTGGCTGAGGAAACACCAGTAGCTCTAATTTACAACGGTGTTTCACATGCGGTAATGTTAGCTACAGCGCAAGATTTAGAAGATTTTGCACTGGGTTTTTCGCTTAGCGAAGGCATCGTGCAGAACGCTAGCGAGTTGTATAGTATTGAAGTTCAGATGCAAAATAACGGTATAGAATTACACTGTGAAATTGCTAGTGAACGCTTTATGCAACTTAAAGAGCGACGTCGCACTTTAGCTGGTAAAACTGGCTGTGGATTATGTGGTGCTGAAAACTTAGCGCAAGCGATGCGTTATCCAGAGATGTTAAAAGTACCACGGATGTTTAATGCAAAAGCCATTGTTGCTGGCTTGCAAGCAATACAAGCCCAGCAAAAGTTACAGCAGAAAACTGGCGCAACTCATGCTAGTGCTTACGTGCAAGATGATGGTGCGGTAAGCTTGGTGCGTGAAGATGTAGGAAGGCATAACGCCCTAGATAAACTGATTGGCGCGCTAGCAAAACAGGAGCTTAATAGAACTGGTTTTATTATCACTACCAGTCGTGCAAGTTTTGAAATGGTGCAAAAAACTGCCAGTGCTGGCGTGAGTATGCTAGTTGCGGTTTCTGCACCTACAGGTTTGGCGGTGCGTGTGGCTGAGCAATGTGGCTTAACCTTGGTTGGCTTCGCAAGAGAAAGTCGCTATGTTATTTATAGTCATGCCGACAATATTATCAATGAGTAAGATGAGAGAAGATTTAAAAAATGGATATTCAGCGCTTAATTTCAATGGCTAATCAAATCGGTGATTTTTACGAATCATATCCAGATCAAAGTCATGCTCAAAAAGACATCGCAGAGCATATTAATAAGTTTTGGGCATTACCGATGAGAAAGCAGATAGCGCAGCATGTGAATGAACTAGGCGGTGCTGGCATGCACGCTCAAGTGCAGAGTGCAATCAAAGCGCATATAAAGCTTTGAGGATTTTAGTCACTCAGTTGATAACAATGGTTACGCTACTCTATGCGTTGAAATAACCTAAATCCCTCTTTTCTATCTGCTGCGCGTTTTCCTGCCCATATCTGTTTCCACTCTTGACCAGGCTGCATTCTACCTACGCCTTTAACGTCTTGTAATAAGTAAAAATCACAATTTAATTGCTGCGTAATTTCAAATGGTTGTAATTGAATATTAGTGTAGTAATTTAGCAGTAAAGCTTGTGGCTGCGCCACATCTAGACTATTCATACAATTGTAGGTTTTTGGCAGCACTTTATTCATACTTAAAAATACAGACTGATAACTTTTGGCGGAGTCTATGAGTGGTAGCCAAAGTGTCATTAATAAGCCCCAGCCAAAGGTCATGCCAACGGCCCAATTAGTGACTGTTGATTTGTTAGTTTGTTTAGCGCGCATACACACCAACAACCATATAACAGTAATTGCTAAGGCAATCAGAAATGAAAGCCAGTTAAAATAGGTTTCGTATGCGCCTGATAAAAACTGCATGCGCTCCTTTATTTTAACGGGATAGCCCGTTAGCATAGCCAGCCAACCCAACCATATAAGTATACCCATTAAACCAAATAACATTACACCAAACCAGTTTAAGGCAGCCGCCACGCCACGCTTTAGCTGTTCTACACTGCCAGCACTAAGTGCAACAAGCGGTAAAAGTAAAGGGAGTGCATTGATGTCTTTGGGGCTGGCACCTAAACCCAAAAAGAACAAACCACAAACAAAAAAACTAATCATGAGTTGGAATTTAGGTTTGCTGAGCACTTGTTGCCTATAGCGCCATAAGCCTAATAATGCTAATGGCAGCGCGGGCCAAGCGTACCAAATCAAGATACGTAAGAAATAGAGATGGTTGATTTGCTTGAAACTATTGAGATTAAATTCCCACCAGCTCAATAGCATCGCTGGATAGTAATGATGCAGCAATAGAACCCAAGCTAATATCAATGGAGTAGCAACGAGAGTAGCTAGGCTAAGGAATTTTGCAAAACTTTTCGTGCGCCAAATTTTAAATACTAAAGGCAATATAAGCGTGGTACTTAGCAAAATAAGTATGGGCATTACTCCAAAGCTTAAAAACCCTATGCCAAGCGCTAAACCTAAAAGGCCGCTTGCACGCCAAGGGCGTCGCTTAGACAGCGCTAATGCGTAAAAGCCAGTTGCCAAGCAGGTTAAATTTGCGATCTCAGCGCTTAAACTATGTGCGCTAACGATCAACCCTATCGTGCCTATCATTATGAATGTGGCGTGACGCCCTACGCCACGTGCCCATAATTCGCGCCCAGTCATGCCTACCATCAGCAATAATATGCCTAACCAGACAGCGTTGAATAGTCTAGCGCCATCATGCATGCTTAATAGTGGCGACAGTAATTTAGCACTGGCCGCTGCACTTAAGTAATAAAGCGGAGGGCTTGAAGGGAAAGACTCGCCGCTCACTAAAGGTGCCAGTAAGCTACCACCATCTAAAATATTTTTGACAATATTGATACTGGAAGACTCTAGTGGTTTCCAAGGCGCATGGCCAACTAAACCTAATGCAATCCAAATTGCGCATAGTAAAAGCAATAACTGTGTTTTTACCCCGTCACCTATGCGTGCACGGGGTGTTGACATATTACCTTGCCAGTCGTGATCCAGTTGAAAGCGCATAATGATGAGTCGCTAAGTTTTCTTTTATTAGTTTTAAGTATTTATTTTAACCGATTGCAGCGCGTAGCAAGAAATTCTGCTGAATTAAATCAAGCTGCGTTGTTAATTATGTAATTTAAACCGCGAAAATAAAAAAGGCAGCCTGAGCTGCCTTGATATTTGCAATCTAGATTGCAAAGTATGATTACATACCATATTTTTTACGGAATTTATCAACACGACCAGCAGTATCTAAAATCATTTGTTTACCTGTATAGAACGGGTGTGATTTTGATGATACTTCAATTTTAACCAACGGATATTCTTTACCATCTGTCCATTTGATGGTGTCGCGAGCTGCAATAGTCGAGCGTGTGATAAAACTAAAGTCTGCGCCGATGTCTTGAAAAACAACGTCGCGGTATTCTGGATGGATTCCATCTTTCATAATATAGCCTCAATATGTGTTGCCGAAAGATACGGCACCATTTAGTAATTCGTTAGTAAGTGCAAATTACTGTAAAAAATACAGTTTTGCTGTAACCGCGCATTATATTTACATTCTGACTCATGCGCAAGGTTATGCGGTAATTAAGCTGATAAATGTAAATAAGTAATTGTCTTAATGACTATTACTTATTTAGCCACGGCGCATGCTGTCAAAAAAGTCAGCGTTATTTTTCGTGGCTTTGATTTTGTCTAACAAGAACTCCATCGCCTCTAGGTCATCCATAGGGTAGAGCAGTTTACGAAGCACCCAAATTTTCTGCAGCACATCTTTTTCAATAAGAAGTTCTTCACGACGTGTGCCAGATTTATTGACATTGATTGCTGGATATTGACGTTTCTCTGCCATCTTACGGTCAAGATGGATTTCCATATTGCCTGTACCTTTGAACTCTTCGTAGATGACGTCATCCATACGCGAGCCAGTATCCACCAAGGCAGTAGCAATAATAGTTAATGAGCCTCCCTCTTCAACATTACGTGCAGCACCAAAGAAGCGTTTTGGGCGTTGTAATGCGTTGGCATCCACACCACCAGTGAGCACTTTGCCTGATGATGGGATCACGGTATTGTAAGCACGGGCTAGACGCGTAATAGAGTCTAGTAGAATAACCACGTCTTTTTTGTGTTCAACCAAACGCTTCGCCTTTTCAAGGACCATTTCAGCCACTTGTACATGACGTGTTGCTGGCTCATCAAAAGTTGAAGCAACGACTTCACCTCTAACGGAGCGCGTCATCTCTGTAACTTCTTCAGGACGTTCGTCAATCAACAATACGATTAAAATCACATCTGGGTGATTGGCGGTAATCGCATGCGCGATATTTTGCATCATCACGGTTTTACCGCTTTTAGGGCTGGCAACTAGCAAACCGCGCTGACCGCGACCAATCGGCGCAATCATATCAATCACACGGCTAGTGATATTCTCAACGCCTTTGATATCACGCTCTAATGTGAGCGGAATCGTTGGGAATAGTGGCGTTAAGTTTTCAAATAAAATTTTATGTTTTGTGTTCTCTGGTGCTTCACCATTCACTACATCTACTTTAACCAATGCGAAGTAGCGCTCACCATCTTTAGGAATGCGAATTTCACCTTGAATACTGTCACCTGTGTGCAGATTGAATCTGCGGATTTGTGAGGGCGATACGTAAATATCATCTGGACCAGCTAAATATGAGGTGTCTGGCGAACGCAAAAAGCCAAAACCGTCTTGTAATACTTCTAGCGTACCGTCACCAAAAATGCTTTCACCCTTTTTAGCTTTATGTTTCAAAATGGCAAAAATCAAATCCTGCTTGCGCATTCGGCTAGCATTATCAATTTCATCGGCAATAGCCATTTCTACTAGCTCAGTAACGGGTAAATGCTTAAGGTCGGATAAGTGCATGGAGGCT
>JBBQLN010000030.1:0-36174 GCA_038327905.1 Burkholderiales bacterium | reverse complement strand
CCGAGTAAACTCATTTGAGGCCTTGAGCGCCGTTGTTCCTATCACTTCTGCAACTATCGCTATTGCAAGCGCTAACCAATGGCTCATCTAAGCCCCAATAGATTAATGTGTTTACTAAGAATAATTCAAACCCATCACATCCCGCACATCGCGCATGGTTTCACGTGCCAGTTTGCGGGCTTTTTCGCAACCTTCTGCGACGATGTTTTTCACTAGCGTGGGATCTTCCGCATATTGTGCTGCGCGTTCTTGGATTGGCTTTAATTCGGCCAGCACGCCTTCAATCACAGGCCCTTTACATTCAATACAACCAATACTTGCACTTTTACAGCCGGCTTGCACCCATTCCTGCGTCGCTGCGTTTGAGTAAATTTCATGTAACTGCCAAACTGGGCATTTGGCTGGGTCACCTGGATCAGTGCGGCGCACGCGTGCTGGGTCTGTCGGCATAGTTTTGATTTTCTTCGCAACTACATCTGCTGGCTCGCGCAGTGAAATGGTGTTGTTATATGACTTAGACATTTTTTGTCCGTCTAAACCTGGCATTTTTGAAGCTGGTGTGAGCTTATACTCTGGCTCCAGTAGAATCATTTTACCTCCGCCTTCTAGGTAGCCTAGCAAGCGCTCTTTATCGCCCATGCTCATGCCTTGTTGCTCTTCTATCAAAGAACGAGCGGCATCCAAAGCTTCTTCATCACCACTTTGTTGATAAGCAACGCGCATTTCTTCGTACAAAGCTCCGCGTTTGCTACCTAATTTTTTGATTGCCGCTTCAGCTTTTTCTTCAAAGCCTTTTTCTTTACCGTAAATATGATTAAAGCGACGCGCGATTTCACGCGTGAATTCAATATGAGGAATCTGATCTTCGCCCACAGGTACTTGAGTGGCTTTGTAAATCAAAATATCCGCGCTTTGTAGTAGTGGATAGCCTAAGAAGCCATAGGTAGATAAATCTTTACTGGCAAGTTTTTCTTGCTGATCTTTATAAGTCGGCACACGCTCCAACCAACTTAATGGCGTAATCATGCTCAATAAAGTATGTAGTTCAGCATGTTCTGGTACGCGTGATTGTATAAAAATCGTGGCGTTCGCAGGGTCAACACCCGCAGCTAACCAATCAATCACCATTTCCCACACGCTCTCTTCGATTATTTCTGGCGTGTCATAGTGGGTTGTTAGCGCGTGCCAATCAGCCACAAAAAACAAGCATTCATGCTCGTGTTGTAGCTTAATCCAGTTTTTAAGTACGCCGTTATAGTGACCTAAATGCAAATTACCTGTCGGGCGCATACCTGATAAAACACGTTCGATTGCCATGTGCAAAAACCTTAAATTGAATACTTGAGTGAGATAGTGTCTCTATTATACAAAGAATGATAAAAAGAAGCTTAGCCAAATAGGCTAAATATTAAAACCGAAACCGCGTTAACTAGTGGGGATAAAATTTTGCCAAGCACTCCTGAAAACATAAGCGCAATTAAAATGATAAATCCATAACGTTCAATTTGAGCAAACTTGAGCGCGTAAGGCATAGGCATCAAACTCACCGCAATTCTCCCGCCATCTAAAGGTGGCAAAGGCAATAAATTCAACACCATCAGCACAATGTTAATACTAATGCCAGCTTTGCCCATTTCAATTAAAGGCAAAGAAATTGCTTCTGATGCACCCATCGCGAATTTAATGACAAATACCCAAAATATCGCCATTAAAAAATTAGAAGCTGGGCCAGCCGCAGCTACCCATAACATATCTTTCTTAGGGTTACGCAAACGGCTAAAGTCAACAGGCACAGGCTTAGCCCAGCCAAAGAGAATGCCGCCTAAAAGTATTTTCAACGCTGGCAATAAAATAGTGCCGAATAAGTCTATATGCTTTAAAGGGTTTAATGTGATGCGGCCTGCATTGTAAGCGGTCATATCGCCAAAGTATTTGGCTACGTAACCATGCGCTGCTTCATGCACTGTAATAGCGAAGATAATAGGTGGTGCGTAAATAACAATTTTTTGTATCAGTGATAATTCCATTAATTACTCTTCTTTTAAAAATCCCACAGTCAATTCAAATTCCACTTGAATACAGTTTGTTTTTAAAGCCCAAAAGGTGCTAAATCGCCTAACCCTTCACGTATTAGCTCAGGCGCATCAGCTGTCAAATTAATCACCGAAGTTGCACCTGCCACACAATGCCCTACATCAATCACCAAATCGACTAAATTTTCCAACTTATCGCGAATTTCCCATGCTTCACTAAGCGCTGAGTCTTCGTCTGGTATATATAATGTCATACTAAGCAAGGGCGCATCAATCTCTTCTAATATCGCTTGTACAACAGCATGATCTGGCACCCGCAAACCAACCGTGTTGCGCTTAGGATGTTGCAGCTTACGCGGCACCTCACGCGTAGCGTTTAAAATGAAAGTGTACGCGCCAGGGGTGTTAGCTTTAAGTAAACGAAACTGACTGTTGCTGACAACTGCGTAATTACCTAGCTCACTTAAATTGCGGCAGACCATAGTAAATAAATGCTTATCGTCTACACCGCGAATCTGGCGAATACGCGTTTGTGCGTCGGCGTGACCAATCATACAACCCAATGCGTAACCGGAGTCAGTTGGATATGCAATGACGCCGCCATCACGCAAAATTTCTGCCGTATGCACAATCAAGCGAAGTTGCGGATTTTCTAGGTTAATATTGAAGAGCTGCGACATACTTTATAATTACTTCACTTTTAAAAGTTAATTTGAGTAAGAAGATATTCAAGTGTGTTATCAACCGCTGATTGCTTATATACAAGGTTGGCTTCAGGCCAATCTTGCCAGATAGGGTCGCAATTGTTTGGTAGTGCAGGCAAGCGCCCCATTTCCATAAAACTTAAGCCCTTACCGTGATAATCCGAGCCTGCTGAAGATTTAAGGCCAAACATTTGCGCATATTTAGCAAACTCAACAAACTGCGCGCCTGTGTGGCTGCCTGTCACCACCTCAAGTGCCTCACCACCTAAAGCTCTAAACTCTTCTAACAATACCAACATGCTGGTTCGGCGTAAATCATATCGTCCAGGATGAGCAAGAACCGCAACTCCTCCACTTCCTACAATCCAACTTACCGCCTCTTCTAAGCTAGCCCACTCATGCTCAACGTAACCAGGCTTACCCTTAACCAAATATTTTTTAAATACGGTTTTACTATCTTTTGAAATGCCTCTATTCACTAAATATCTAGCGAAGTGAACACGGCCAATAATGCCTTCTTTGGCATATTCATAAGCACCTTCTAAGCTACCCGTAATACCAACTTTGTCTAAGCTGGCCGCCATACCAACTGCTCGATTATGTCGACCTTGACGAATAGCAGCTAATCCAGATTTTAATGGTGGATATTCAGGGTCAATTTTCAAACCAACTACATGTATTGTAGATTTTTTCCAAGTGACGGAAATTTCCACCCCGTTAATTAACTGTAGACCTTTGCGTTTGGCCTCTTGTGCAGCAATCTGTAAGCCACTTGTATCATCATGGTCAGTTAGAGCCAATACATCAACCCCATGTGCGTAGGCATGCGCGACAAGCTCTGCGGGACTTAACATACCATCAGAGATAGTTGAATGAGAGTGAAGATCAAAAGTGACAGACATGAACGCTATACATAATTTAGGTTTAGAAATTAGAAAAGGACTAAATCAAGCTTTTAAGCAAAAAACTACTTGAAAATTAAACCTTGTGACACAACATCAATCATAGCAAAATAACGACTTATGCTAAAGCGTTGTTAATAATTGATTTTTAACGTAAGCACAACATAAAATAAGCAGCACTTAGAAAGCGACTCACCACAAGCCATGAATAAGTTTTTGTTCGATCTTTTTCCCGTTATTTTGTTTTTTATTGCGTTCAAGTTTTTTGGAATTTTTACAGCCACTGCTGTCGCGATTGCGGCAACTATTGCACAGATTATTTACAGCAAAATTCGTCATGGCAAAGTAGAAAAAATGCTGCTCGTGAGTGGTGGAATTATCAGTGTACTTGGTGGGGTTACTCTACTTTTACATGATAAAACTTACATTATGTGGAAGCCTACTGTTCTTTATTGGGTAATTGCAGCTACGTTAATCATTTCTAACTTATTTTTTAAAAAGAATTTTATTCAACAAATGATGAGTAAGATGATTGATGCGCCAGTTTCAATATGGAGTAAGCTCAATTATGCATGGGCAATATTTCTGATTTTATTAGGTTTTTTAAATCTATATGTAGCGTTTAACTATACTGAAAATGCTTGGGTGAATTTCAAGTTATTTGGTGTTACTGGCATCATGTTTGTTTTCATCATAGGCCAGACATTGGCTTTAAAAAAATATCTGATTGAACCTATTGATGACAAAAGCGAGAAAAGCTGATGTGGTATGCAATCATGGCAGAAGATGCGCCGAACAGTCTAGATAAACGCTTAGCTGCTAGACCTGAACATTTAAAGCGGCTACAAGACTTACAAAATGAAGCAAGATTATTATTAGCAGGTCCTTTTCCTGCCATTGATAGCTCTGACCCGGGAGCAGCAGGCTTTTCAGGTAGCTTGATTGTTGCAGAGTTCACTAATCTTGAAGAAGCAAAAGAATGGGCCAATAATGATCCGTTTGTCATCACAGGTGTATATAAGAGCGTTATAGTGAAGCCCTTTAGAAAAACTTTGCCAAATTAATTTTCAGTATTTATTTATGAACAAAACAAAATATGACATTAGTTGAAGATATTACAAGCCGATTACAAGCACTAGCACCAAGCGCACTGCGTATAGAAGATGAAAGTGCCATGCATGCTGGACATGCTGGCAATACTGGTGGCGGTCACTTTAAACTCAATATAACAAGCTCGCATTTTTCTGAGAAATCGCAGATAATGCGACATCGCATTATTTATCAGGCACTTGCTGACCTTATTCCTAGTAAAATTCATGCATTGAGCATACATGCTCTTGCTCCAAATGAACTTTAAAACCAAGCAAATTACTTAACCTTAATCATAATTTTTTCACCATGAGGATTTTCGCATGAAATTTACCCAAACATTAATAGCAGTTGCTATTCTTTCATTAGCACCAGCAGCATTTGCAGCGGATTCTGTAGCAACAGTTAATGGTAAACCAATCAAACAGTCTGTTTATGACTATATTGCCAAAGACGCAGCTTCACGCGGTCAAAAGGTTGATGATCAAGTAAAACAAGCCATTACTAACAAATTAATAGACTCTGAACTTGTATACCAAGAAGCACAAAAATTAGGTCTTGATAAACAAACGGATTATGTTGCACGTGAAGAGCTTTCACGTCGCGAGCTACTTACTTCAGCTTATTTGCAAGATTTTGTTAAAAAGAATCCTGTTTCAGATGCTGATACTAAAGCTGCTTACGAACAATACAAAAAAGCTTATGGTGATAAAGAATTCAGCGCACGTCATATTCTGGTAAAAACAGAAGCTGAAGCTAAAGATATTATTGCGCAATTAGCTAAGGGTAGTGACTTTGCTAAATTAGCTAAAGAAAAATCAATGGATCCAGGTTCTAAGGATAAAGGCGGCGACTTAGGTTGGTTCTCACCGGCTACTATGGTTAAACCATTCAGCGATGCTGTAGCTGATCTACAAAAAGGTAAAGTTTCTACTACACCTGTACAAACTCAGTTTGGCTGGCATGTTATTAAGTTAGTTGATACACGTGCAGCACAACCGCTCGCTTACGACAAAGTGAAAGAAGGCTTACAAAAAAACATTCAACAACGTAATTTAGAAAAAATGATGGCTGACTTACGTACTAAAGCAAAAATTGAACTTTCAAAATAATTAACTGAATTAGGTTGATGGCAACATTAAAAAGGCTCTTATTGAGCCTTTTTTGTTTATTAAACCTTGTTACATATTATTACTTTTAGAAATGCACACGCCATTAAAATTATGCGATAATAAGAATTATTATCATTCGTAACTTGCTTTATAACTGACTAATGCAGCCACTCTCAGAACTAAAAATAGGTCAAAATGCCACAATATCGGCAATTGAAGCGGATGAGTACTTATTTCATCGTTTGGCTGCGCTCGGCTTCCGTGTGGGCAAAACGCTTAGCATTATCCGCCGCGCCAATTTTAATGGTCCGCTACATGTGCGTTTAGGCACGACAGACGTGATTTTGCGCGGCTCTGAGGCTACACGCATTAGAATCAACACCACAATCTAGCTACCAAACAAGTAAAATAATCAATCATTCAATTCTGCAGCAAAAATAAAACCTCATGAAACGTATTGCACTATTAGGCATGCCCAATACAGGCAAATCAACCCTGTTTAACCGCATCAGTGGTGCATCAGCAAGGGTCGGAAATTGGCCTGGCATCACCGTAGATTTAATGAGTGCAAAAATTTTAATTGGCGGTCACATTGCCGAATTAATCGATTTGCCGGGTATTTATGATTTACATGGCTTTTCAGAAGACGAGCAAGTGGTTAGACGCTTTCTCTCAAATAATGCAGTAGATTTAGTCATTGTGCTATTGAATAGCTCACAAATAGATCGTCAACTGTCATTAGTACTTCAAATTAAAAAACTCAACATTCCTTCTGTACTTGCCTTGAACATGGCCGATGAAGCCAAGCAATCAGGCATCACTATCGATACTGAAAGTTTAGGTAAATCATTGCAAATGCCAGTCCTCTCCATCAGTGCAAAATATGGCGATGGCTTACCGAAAGCCTTGCAGGCTGCCACGCAGATTATAAATCAAAATCAAGCGGCTAGCGACCCTCAAATGATTAGTCAGCTGCTACAAGAAGATAATCAAATTGAGCACGAGATGGAAGATTTGATTCAGCATCATGTGCAAATTCCAACCACATTCACCAACAATACTACCGATAATATTGATAAAATTTTGCTACACAAATGGTTTGGTTTACCCATATTCTTTGCAGCTATGTTTGTGTTATTTCAGTTTATTTTTACTGTTGGAAAGCCGCTACAAGATGGATTAGCCTGGGCTTTAAACCTACTCAGGTCTAGCCTGCTGGAACCAATATTCTCTTCAAGTCCAGCATGGCTACACGGATTAATGTTAGATGGCGTTTATAACGGCGTGGCGACTGTAGCAGCATTTGTGCCCATTATCGTTTTGTTCTTTTTAGTGATGTCTATGGTGGAAGATAGCGGTTATTTATCACGCGCTGCTTTTCTCATGGATGCGCTGATGGCTAAAATGGGCTTAGATGGTCGTGGCTTTGTGATGATGCTAATGGGGTTTGGTTGCAACGTACCAGCGCTCATGGGCACCCGCATTATGCGGTCCCGCCCAATGCGCTTACTGACGATGCTGGTGATTCCGCTGTCGTTATGTTCGGCGCGGTTACAGGTGTTTATTTTCATCATCACCGCCTTATTTACAGCAAAACATGCGCCACTGGTTTTATTCACACTCTACGTGATGAGCTTTTTAACGATGTTTTTAACTGCAATCCTTTTTCAAGGGCAATATAAAAACACCGAGCCATTCATTCTAGAACTTCCGCCCTATCGCTTCCCGACGCTGCGTCAAATTGTGTTGAGGGGCTGGCACGAAGTAAAACACTTTCTGGTGCGTGCCAGTAAGTTTATTGTGATTGGTGTTGTCATGGTTTGGGCGCTGACTAACTTCCCTAGCAATGTTCCATCAGCAAGTGCAGGCACATATGCAGGCCAAATTGGCGTATTATTCTCGCCTATTTTAGATCCCATTGGTATCGACAACCAGCTGGCTATTACCTTGATATTTGGCTTTGTTGCTAAAGAAATTGTGGTTGGTGCGCTTGCGGTAATTTATGGTATGCAAGGCGATGCCCTGATGGCACACATGGCAACGCAAATTGATTGGGTTCAAGCTATGAGCTTTATGTTATTTACACTGATTTACACGCCCTGCTTATCAACTATAGCCACCCTTAGAAGCGAATCTAAAAGCAGCGCATTTATGTGGCTATCCATTGCTTGGTCACTCGGTTTAGCATGGGTAGTGAGTTTTATATTTTACCAAGGCGCCCGCTGGCTCGGTTATTAAATATTCAAGCGGTTAGAAGTAATATCACTGATTATTTTTTAATACGATATTTGCCCAGACAAATACCATGCTTGTTGATTATCTTTATTAGCAATATTTCCCAAATCTACATACGCAGTGGTGACTGATAGGTTTCTTACGGGAAACCAAGTCACAAATAAATCTTTAGCATCGTATTCTTTAAAACTATTTAAATTGTTTGGCTTAGCTCTATACTCCGCACCAAGTAAAATATTTTCTATCAGCATCAGCGCTACTGATGCTGTTGGTTCTAAGTGATATCCATCATACTTATCTCCTCCGAACCCGATTAAGCCAAACTGATTAGCCTCGGTTGCAATCAGTGTTGCATTAAGCAATAAGTTTCTGCCATTGATGGCTGCAAGATATAATTTTGTTGCAGAAACATAAAGATCAACACCTGTAGATCTTTTTACACCAAGCGACTGGGGGACAAAAGAAAAGTCTTCATTATGCTTAACAAGCATGCCTAATGAAATTTGCGGCATCCATTTATTTTGATCATAAACCGCATACCTAACACTCTTACTTTTACGCCTGGTGAATCAAGTCTGACTGATTCACCAGGCACAGTATTACTCAAGCCAAATTTTTGCTGACTGAGTGTGACTTCAAATCGATTGCAAAATCCAACACTCACGCCACCACTCGCTAATTCAAATCCACCGTTAGTTCTTAGTTGGGCATAAAATGCTGCGGCGCCAGTTTGCTTATCTGTCCCATAGCCACTAATAAGCGCCCATGGAACAAGCCCGCCGCCAGCAGCACCTTCAATTTGAGTTACACCTCCTGTTGCAAGCAAGAGATCTCCTGCGAAGCTTGGTATTACGTAAAACATTAAATTTAAAATACATAAAATAATGATTTTTTTCATTTACTACAGTACCTATCTAATAAATATAATTTAAAGAATAAAACATTTATCCCCTCAGTCACAGTAATACAAACTGGCTGCACTATCATCTTTCCGAACAAAGACTCGGTAAGACATCATGTCTACTCGTTTTCATCTGCTAAGACTTTTGAATTAAAACTATACTCTGGTGTACCAAGCACGCCTGTAGTCTTCGATAAAGCAGGTACAGTAGTACTTGGCTGTAACATTCACGACCAAATGCTGGCATTTGTTTATGCTGTAGATACGCCTTATTTAGCTAAAACAGATGTTAATGGCAAGGTTAAAATCAGCGATGTACCTAATAGAGACTATCTATTAAAAGTATGGCATTACGCCCTAAAAAAGAAAACGTGACGGTTGATAAGCCAATTTCTACCAAAGAAACTGAACCCATTAAAATGATCATTGATACTAAATCTTTACCTTAACTAGCTGGCCACTCACTAAAATTTAATAACTAATGAAATTTAAAAGTTTAAACACCAGAATCACCTTTATATTTCTTATACTCATTCTCAGCATCCAGATACTAGGGTCCGTCATCATCAGAATGAGTATCGAGAAAAATGCCCGTGCGTCTGTAAATGAGCAACTCACCATCGGTGAGAAGTTATTTTTAAGCTTACTTAATCAAAATGGTGAAAGTTTAAGTCTAGGCGCTCGCATTCTTGCCATCGACTATGGCTTTAGAACGGCAATTGGCTCACACGATAATGAAACCATTTTATCGGCGCTCAGCAATCAGCAACAGCGCTTAGGCGCTGATATTTCTGTATTTTATACCTCTGACAATAACAATCTAATCATTTCAGGAGACTTATCTCACGATGATATTCAATCTACTGTTTATAAACTTGTTGAGAATGTTCAAGCAAATTCAGATGCAAGAAATTTTGCAATATTTAAAAACCAACCATACCAACTTGTTGCAGTACCTATCAAAGCGCCATTAACCATAGGCTGGGTAATTATGGGCTTTAAAATTGACAATACATTAGCTGAGAAATTACATAAGCTAAGTAATCTTGAAGTGTCTTTCATCACTGAAGCCAAAGATAGAAACTTTGGCTTATTTAAAGCGTCTACCCGTGAATGAATTGAAAATAGATAAATCGTTTATTCTAAAAATGGAACAGGACGAAAGTGATAAAAAAATTGTTCAATCAAAGATTGATTTGGGACACAACCTAGGTCTTAAAGTCGTGGCTGAAGGAATAGAGAATAATGCTGTATGGAATTTATTCAGAAAAATGGGCTGTGATTCTGGTTAGGGTTATTATATGTCTAAACCCATGCCAGCCAGTGATTTTGTAGCCTGGATCAATCTTTGGGACAGCAGTAAAATATGTAAAGAAACCTTATCAAACAGTGATAAATAATATGCTATGAATTGCACTCTTAATCTGTTTAAAAAAATTTACAGGGAGCAACTTGCGCCACTCCTAAAAAATCCATTAAACCGCTGATTCGCCTGTTTCGCCTGTGCGGATTCGTACGACTTGCTCTACACTAGAAACAAAAATCTTACCATCGCCAATTTTACCTGTATGTGCGGCTTTAATAATTGCATCCATTGCAGAATCTACAATATCATCAGCCACTACCAGTTCCAACTTAATTTTAGGTAAAAAATCTACTACATATTCAGCACCACGGTATAGCTCAGTGTGACCTTTTTGGCGACCAAAACCTTTTACTTCTGTCACCGTTAAACCATTCACGCCAATACTAGAGAGTGCTTCTCGCACTTCATCTAACTTGAAAGGCTTAATCACTGCTTCAATTTTTTTCATACTTACTGCACTCCAAAATGGTTTTTATTTTAAAATCAATTTACTTTTATAATTAGTTTAAGTGTATCTCATAATCTAGCTTCACTGTAATCGGGTGTCGCCTATCTTTACCGAATCCTCTATGCGTAATACGCACACCCACTGGTGATTGGCGACGCTTATATTCATTTCTGTCAATTAAAGTGATTACGCGATTAACCTCTATTGGCGAATATCCCATCGTAATAATATCTTTGGCACTTAAGTTATCTTCCACATAAGCTTCAATAATACCATCCAGCACCTCATATGGGGGCAAGCTGTCTTGATCAAGCTGGTTAGCTCGCAACTCAGCAGAAGGTGGGCGCGTGATAATACGTTGAGGAATAGCTCTAGATAGACTATTACGGTAATCACAAAGCCTGTAAACCAGTGTTTTTGGCACGTCTTTCAATAATGCAAAGCCACCTGCCATATCACCGTATAGCGTACAGTAGCCAACAGCCATTTCACTTTTATTACCAGTAGTCACAACAATACTGCCGAATTTATTGGAGATGGCCATTAATAACATGCCTCGAATACGTGCTTGCAAGTTTTCTTCTGTGGTGTCAAAAGGCAAATTTTTAAATTCATCAGCGAGTGAAGTTCTAAAACTTTCGTAAAGCGCAGCAATAGGGATTTGACTATATTTAACGCCAAGTAGGCTGGCCATTTCGGCGGCATCATCAACGCTAATATTCGCTGTAAATTCCGAAGGCATCATCACTGCTTGGACGTTGTCTGCGCCGAGTGCATCCACCGCAATCGCCATTGTTAACGCAGAGTCGATTCCGCCAGATAAACCTAACACAACGCCAGGAAATCGGTTTTTACGCACGTAATCTTGCAAGCCTAGCTTTAGTGCGTTATACACTGAAGCTTCAATACTTAGCTGTGGTGTGATCGAAGTAACCATTGGCTGTAGGTCATCAAACTCAACGATAGCTAATGCAACATCAAACGCAGGCAACTGCTGCATTAATTCACCTTCTGAATTTAATACAAATGACGCACCATCAAATACCAACTCATCTTGCCCACCCACCATATTGGTATAAATAATCGCCAAATCAGTTTCATATACGCGTTCACGCAGAATTTCTAAGCGGGTTGACTGTTTTTCCATATGAAATGGTGATGCATTCAAAGCAATCAGTAACTCTGCGCCTGCAGCCTTAGCTAATGATGCTGGATTTGGCTCCCACACATCGGCACAAATCAGTATGCCTAGCTTAAAACCACAATGTTCAAAAACTAAAGGTTCACCGCCAGCAGTAAAGTAGCGCTTTTCGTCAAAGACGCTGTAATTAGGCAGTGCATGCTTATGGTAAGTGGCTAGAATTTTGCCATCTTGCAACACAGATGCTGCGTTAAAGCATTCTTCACCTACTCGGTGTGGATGGCCTACAATCACAGTGATATCACTTAACGTAGTACTTAATTTTATTAGGGCATCTTCGCAGGCATCTAAAAAATCTGCGCGTAATAATAAGTCTTCTGGCGGATAACCACACAGTGAAAGCTCAGGTGTTACCAATAGCGTAGCGCCTTGAGCTCTAGCCTGCGTTGCATTAGCGATAATTTTAGCTGTATTACCTGCAATATCACCGACTAAGCAATTCATTTGTGCGATTGCAATTTTCATCATTGAATGATTACTCTTTTTGAAGTGAATCAACGTTAATTTGAGTCAGAAAACGCAATTAGTAACTACCACCAGCATTTTTAATTAAAGCCACAATTTCAGCACTCTGACCTTTAAGCGCATATACCAAAGCAGTTAAACCATATTGATCCTTAGCTTTAACCTTTGCATTATTATCCAAAAGCAACTTCACCATGGCTGGGTTATTATTATTAACAGCAATATGTAGCAGTGGTGTAGCCTCTGAGTCTAAATTGTTCACATTTGCACCTGCAGCTAAAAGTACTTTGGTGGCTTCTAGTTGAGATTTCTTGACAGCCCAAGTGAGAGCAGTCCACTTTGAAAGGTCGCGCTGATTAACGATTGCGCCACGGGCGGTCAACAATTGAACCGCGGCGGCGTGGCCTTGGCGCGCAGCAATCATCAGCGCAGTTAAGCCTAAACTGTCTTGTGCTTGAATATCGGCTTTGTTATCCAATAGCGCGGTAATGGTTGGAATATTGCCACTTTTAGCCGCATGCATCAATACTGTTTTACCATCATCACTTTTGGTGTTCGCATCCACGCCATGTTTTAGTAAAGTATTTACTGTCTCAGAGAATCCAGAAACTGCCGCGATACCAAATGCGCTCCAACCTGAAGGGTCTCGTACTGTTGCGTCCGCACTACTTTTCAACAATACTTCAGCAGTCAAAAAATGATTTTTCTTGGCTGCATACATTAATGCAGACCAGCCACCATTGTCTTTAGCGTTAACATCTGCACCTTTGCTAATTAGCGCCGCGACAACTTCAGCTTTATCTTTACGGGCAGCATACATTAAAGCCGTTACACCATCTTCATCTTTTGCATTGGCGCTTGCGCCGCTTTCTAACAGCGCACTCACTGTGGCGACATCACCTTTTGAAGCCGCCGTTAGAATATATGAAACCTCTTCCAATGCTTGAGCAGGCAATACCACAGCAAAAATGACGAGCAACGCTACAGAAAGATGTTTGAATAATATACGCATATAATTTTTAGAGATTGATTTCCTGTAGTTCTATAAATTAAGTTCAATAAATAGTCCAATAAAACTTACATTCAACAAAAAGTAATTACTTATTGTTGTTAATTGCAGCTAACACAGCTTCACCCAAACCTGCTGGTGAGCTAGCCACAACTGCACCAGCCAATTCAAGCGCGCGAATCTTATCAACCGCTTTACCGCTACCACCTGAGATTATAGCTCCAGCATGCCCCATACGCTTACCTGCAGGTGCTGTTTGCCCCGCGATGTAGGCTGCAACAGGCTTAGTGACATGGCTCTTAATATATTCCGCCGCAGCTTCTTCGTCTGAACCACCGATTTCGCCGACCATAATAATGGCTTCAGTTTCGCTATCAGCTTCAAACAGTTGTAAGCATTCAATGAAGTTTAGTCCTTTAATCGGATCACCACCAATGCCCACACAAGTACTTTGACCTAAATTGAGTGCAGTAGTTTGATGCACTGCCTCATAAGTGAGTGTGCCAGAGCGGGAAACAATACCCACTTTGCCGCGCATATGAATGCTGCCTGGCATAATGCCGATTTTGCATTCATCTGGCGTAATCACGCCAGGACAATTTGGGCCAATTAATTTAGCACCATTAGTCTTTAACGCGGCTTTCACATTCAACATATCCAATACAGGAATGCCTTCAGTAATGCAAATAATCAAATCGATACCTGCATCACAAGCTTCTAAAATTGAATCCGCAGCAAAAGCAGGTGGTACATAAATCACACTCGCTGTTGCCCCTGTTGTTCGCACGGCATCTCGCATTGTGTTGAATACGGGTAAGCCTAGATGAGACATTCCACCTTTACCAGGCGTAACGCCACCGACCATTTTTGTGCCATAAGCAAGCGCTTGTTCTGAGTGAAATGTGCCCTGTTTACCAGTAAAACCTTGGCACAACACTTTGGTGTTTTTATTGACTAAGATACTCATGCTGATACCGCACCGTTTTTTGATGCATCGCTTCGCACTGCATTCACTGCTTGTACGGCAGCATCTGTCAATCCATTTGCAGAAATAATATTCAATCCACTTGTTTTCAACATTTGTTTACCTAAATCCACATTAGTACCTTCTAAACGCACGATGACAGGAATTTGCATACCGACATCTTTCACGGCAGTGATAATGCCTTCTGCAATGATGTCACAGCGCATAATGCCGCCAAAAATATTCACTAAAATTGCTTTAACGTTATGGTCAGCCAAGATAATTTTAAATGCTTTAGTCACAGTTTCTGCCGTAGCACCACCCCCCACATCCAAGAAGTTAGCTGGCGTTCCACCGTGTAGTTTGATTAAATCCATCGTAGCCATGGCCAGCCCAGCGCCATTCACCATACAGCCGATATTACCGTTTAGCGCGATGTAATTTAGGCCAGCATGATGCGCAACCGCTTCCTTGCTATCTTCTTGTGACCAATCACGTTGCTCAGCTAAAGCTTTTTGGCGATACAGCGCGTTATCATCGATACTCATTTTGCAATCTAAAGCAAATAATTTGCCCTCAGTCGTTACCACTAATGGATTGATTTCGAGTAAAGCCAAATCGTTTTCTTTAAATAAGCGATACAAGCCTTTTAAAATTTTAGTAAAAGCGCCTATTTGATCACCAACTAAACCCAACTTAAACGCCAAATTACGTGCCTGAAAATCCACTACGCCATTTAATGGATCGCAAACTTCTTCCAAGATTTTCTCTGGGCTCGTTTGGGCGATTTCTTCAATATCCATACCGCCTGCGCTTGAGGCAATAATCACTACACGCTCAAGCGTTCTATCTACCAGCATAGACAAATAAAGCTCGCGTGCGATAGGCAAAGTTTCTTCAATCAACACTTGGTTAACAAGCTGGCCATCTGGCGCATTTTGGTAGGTCACCAAAGTTTTACCTAAAAGCTCGCTCACAACAGCTTGTGCCTCTGTGGTTGATTTAACCAACTTAACGCCACCCGCTTTACCACGCCCACCAGCATGGATCTGCGCCTTCACAACCCATGCAGCACTAGCGATTTCTGTAGTCGCTGCAGCTGTATCTTTAGCTACTGTAACCACCTGCCCACGCGGAACCGGAATGCCATACTTTTGCAGTAAAGTTTTGGCTTGATATTCATGCAAATTCATAAAATAATTTTCTTATTAGAAGTAACGCACATTTTCGCCCAAAACAGCCAAATGCGCTAGCATTGCGCTGGATATTCTGTATGTTTTAGTCAATTGAAATATGTGCGAAGTGTATAATTATCTTTTAAACGAAATTTTTAAGTCATGCGTCTAGTTATTCAAGGTTCTTCTATCCGCTTTTCACATTTAGCACATATACACCAACTATGTGACACAAGCGTCCAATTCACTCAAATAGCCGAACACGCTTATTATCTATCGAATCAAACTACACCATTGAAATCGGTACAACAATTTTGCATAGAGCAAAGTATTGACTATGCCTATGTCAACGATAAGCACCTAATCAAAAACTACGGTCTATGTGTAATGGATATGGATTCCACGCTGATTAGCATCGAATGCATTGATGAAATTGCTGACATGATTGGCATTAAACCGCAAATTTCTGAGATTACTGAGCGAGCAATGCGAGGTGAGTTAGATTTTGCACAAAGCTTGCGCGAGCGTGTGGCTTTGCTTAAGGGTTTACAAGAGTCTGATTTAATGCGTGTGTTAAATGAACGCCTTAAACTGACCCCTGGTGCGGTGGATTGGATAGCAACATGTAAAGCAAACAACATCACCACTGTATTGGTTTCTGGCGGATTCACTTTTTTTGCTGAGCGCGTAAAAGAAATGTTGAACTTGGATTATGCTGTTTCTAATACACTAGAAATTATAGATGGAAAACTAACAGGCAAAGTATTGGGCAATATTGTAGATGCACAAACCAAAGCCGATGAGCTCATTAAGCTACGCGAGAAATTAGGCCTAACCTCAGCACAAACAATTGCGATTGGTGATGGCGCCAACGACCTTAAAATGATGTCTGCCGCAGGTATTGGCATTGCTTACCATGCCAAACCTGTCGTTCAAGCGCAAGCCACTTACGCGCTTAACCATATGGGATTAGAAGGCGTAGTCAACCTCCTAAAGACCTAATATTTGATAGCTCTAATATCAAACTATCTTTTACTATTTTTGATTATTTAGTTTGCACCAAAGTTCGAGCTGCCATCAAATCAGAACGTGTATAAGGTTTGTCATGACCCGTCATAAGTAATGCAAGCTTTGTTAGCAGATTATGTGCTGGGAGATAATTAGGCGTCGTCGAACCAAGCCCGACCATACAAACCAAGCCAATTAATTGTAAATATGCAAATCGCTGACGATGGCTTTCTATTGTTTTTAGCACCAGCACACAAACCATCAACCCTAATACCCAACCTGCGATCACTTCGCTCACACTATGTGCACCTATGACCACACGTGAGATACCAACGATAAAACTAAGCATTAGGCCAAGCCAAAGGCCTATGTTTCTGATTTTCTCTTGCTCGCCTCCATAGGCTGAGAAAAATAAGATTGGGAAAATTGAAGTTGCCAGTAAAGTATGTCCACTGACCCCAGTAAAGTTTAGTGAGGCAATGCCCAACCCCCACCCCATAAAAATAAGCTTAGTAATTACCGTAATCGTAATAGCTAAGCTAAGCGTTACTGCCCATATGTAAACCACTTTTTTTTGATGAGTTAGCCAAAGGCTAGCCAAGGAAATAAGCATAATCGGCAGCAGCAAACTGGATGAGCCTAGCTGTGTGGTTAACTGCCAGTAGACATTTGATTGAAATATTGAAATTTGATTAACCATAAAGTAATTTGAGTTTAGAAAAGCTGTACCAGCTTTGAATGCTTCTTCATGTATTGTTAGGTGGTTTAAAGCGAACCTAAATACTCAAGCTCAGTTTCTGTAAATCCTGCTTGCCGCCTTGCGTCCATATTAAATGGTGGTCGTAGTGTAGGCGCGCTATATTGTTCTGCGAGTTGTCGGTAGGTAGAGACTGGTTCTAAATTACTTTGCTCGCAAAGCCAATTAAACCAATAATTACCAATAGCAACATGGCCAATTTCATCGCGCAAAATAATATCTAAAATTTCGGTTGCAGCCACATCCCCCACCTGCGCCAGCTTGGCTCTTAACTGTGGTGAAGCATCTAAACCGCGCGCTTCCATGGTACGTGGCACTAAGGCGATGCGAGCCAGCACGCTGCCTTTGGTTCTTTCTGCCATTTCCCACAAGCTATTATGTGCATCAAAATAGCCGTATTCAAAGCCTAGCGTCTGAAGGTGTGCATTAAGCAGACTGAAATGGTAAGCCTCTTCACCTGCAACCTTAAGCCAATCCACATAGAACTGAGTGGGCATGTCTGCAAAGCGCCAAATTACATCTAGCGCCAAGTTAATGGCATTAAACTCAATATGAGCAAGCGCATGAATCAAAGCCACGCGGCCTTCTAGCGTATTCATGGCGCGGTGTTTGAGTAATCGTGGCGCAATCAGCTGAGGTTTTTCAGGTCTGCCTGGGACTGGGAGATGTGCCGATATAGATTGATTAATCTCTAGCAAAATATCGCCAGCTAACCAATCACTGGCAAGCTGCCGCACTGCATTGGCTTTCACCTCAGCACTTGTTTCTGCCAAGCAAACAAAAGCTGCTTGGCGAAGTTCAATCTGCACCTTACTTGAGGTCATTTAAACAATATTTAACTCACAGTTATTGCAAAGGGATGAAATCTAACTCGCCCGCTTTCATGTCTGGCACCATGATATATTTTTCATCTTTAGTAATCGCAATATCGGCAGCTGATTGATAGCCACCTTTTAGTAAAGCCACATCACCTTTGGTATTCACACTAAATACTTTTCCGTTTTTCCAATCACTCACATACATGGTGCCGTTTGAGCGATGCAATAAGCCATCACCACCACCAAACCCCTCTGCAATGTCATTGAGTTGATGTGTTTGAGTGTTCAAGCTATAAAGTATGCCAGAAGCAAAATCAACATAGATCAGTACAGTGCTTGTATCATCAGCAAGCAAGCCATTGGGCGCTTTAACACGAGCATCTTGCTTATCGTTAATCAGCAGTTTTACTTCACCTTTTGGACTGATTTTATAAATTGCGCCACCTTTGCCTGAACCAAATAGATCACCGCTATCGCTAACATAGAGATTACCTTGAGGGTCAGCTTCCAAGTCATTTAAAAATAACGGAGTGACTGGAAACGCACTTGCAGGTACGAACGTTTCTACTTTGCCAGCCATATCAATTTTCATGATTTTTGTTTTATCTGCCACGTACAGGGTTTTACCAATAATCGCTAGCCCTTTTGGGTCATCCAAACCTGTCGCAAATACTCGTTTCTTACCATTCTCGATAACTGTAATCTGTCCATCACCATCTTTACCAAACTCATTAATTTCAGAAACGTAGATTTTGCCATTCTTAGCTTGGACTGCTGACTCTGGTGTTTTTAAACCTGTAATTTTTTGCATGACACCTTGGTTACTTTTTACTTCAGTCGCACAGCCTGTTGCTAAAAATGCTAGTGTTAGCACACTTAATATTAATTTCTTTTGCATGACTCTACCCTTTGGATTTTAAAACTGAAAAGCGACATTGCTATCAATACCTAATAAAAACTGATTTTTGTGTCGTTCTGCGCACCAATCAAACCGCATGGCAACTTAGTCTCTGATTTGATGTTATCGGTGTAAGGCTTAATGGCGAGTTTTGTCATTAAGTCTTGCATGGCTAGACCGTACACTTTATTGAGATGGTATTTCGTACCATTATCAAAACTAGTAAAACCAAGTTGCTGTGCTTCACCTACATAAGAACCTAACATGTCGCCTTTACCTGAGAATACAGTAGCGACCAGCTTGCTATGATAGACATGCATCTGTGGGTTATAAAACACACTGGGCTTAATGCGGATAATTGTTTCGGCAGTTTCGTTGGCCTGACATAGCGCAATTTCACCATATTTTTCTTGCAACGCTTTTAAAGCAATAGGCTCCACCAATGGGCCTTGTGCAAACCAATAGTCATAATAAGGTGCTAGCAAATGCACACTATAGTTATAGTCATTTGGGCTAAGATATAACAAGGTTTTTGTGTTTATTTCAGCCGCAAAAGCTGTCGCTGGGGCAGTTATAAGCAATAAAATACTGGCTAATTTTTTAGTAAAACGTATCATCGACTGACTCCTGACGCTATTCAAAGGTGATATTCGTACATACAACTTAACACTGGTTGTTTGAAAGTAAACTTTAGTCCTTAAAGACTGTAAAGAAGTAAACTTAGTATAATCAAATTTACATTTTCAAGGCTTTAAACAGGTTGAAAAAGATGCCGTTTACAGCAAGACTTGCTATTAACACTGCGCAATATCGCTCTTTTTACATGGTAGATTTTGGCTACAGCTTGAATGAACATAAATTTAAAACGAGAAGAACAACTAAAGAAGTGATTACTTAGCACTAAGCAAATACACTTTAGGATCTAAGTACTCGTTAAGTTAAAGTGTCTGCCCAAATATTTTGCGCCCAAGCTGCAGCATATGCGCCCTCTTTCTCACTGGGGCTCATGGACACGCCGCCACCTTCAGCAGATACCATTATTTTTTTACCCTCGTCATATCGGTATACATTGGCTACGTGCATGGCAGATTTATCTGTAACGTAACTATAACAAGTATTAGCGAATACTGGCGTAGGGTCAATCGCTTGACCAGCAAACTCTTGCACAATAGCATTTGCACACACCTTGGCTTGGCTAGTCGCCATGTGTGCAGACTTTGGCAAACCAGCTGCCACGCTATCGCCTAACACGTGCACGTTGGGTACCAACTTAGATTCATACGTTAAGAAATTAACATCGCACCAAGGATAGTCTTTTTCAGTCAAGTTAGCTTTTTGCGCAATCTTGCCTGCACGTTGCGGTGGGATTACATTAAGCACATCAGCTTTAACTTTATCGAAATCCGTCATCACTGTTTTGCTAGCGACATCTACGTCTGTTATCGCGCTATTAGGTCGATAATCGATGATGCCCGCATAAGTTTCGTTAAACACTTTAGTAAATAAGCCTTTTTTTGAAGTGATTTCAGCATTGGCATCCAACACAATTACTTTGCTTTTTGGTTTATGCGACTTAAAATATCCAGCTACTTGGCACGCACGTTCGTAAGGCCCAGGAGGGCAGCGATACGGCAACTTTGGTACGGTCATAACAAACACACCGCCATCATGCATTGCTTCTAGCTGTTTGCGTAAATTAACGGTTTGCCAGCCCGCTTTCCATGCATGAGGAATCTGCTTTTGCGCTTCAGCACTTGCCAAATTTGGCAATGTGTCATAATTAAAATCAATACCAGGCGCAACAATTAATTTATCGTAGCCAAGCTCACCACGCAACATAATAACTTTTTTCGCTGAAGCATCAATTGCTGTTACGGTATCTTGCACCCACTTTATACCGTGATTGGTTTTAAGCACATCGTATCCAAAGGTTAGGTCATTGATGCTTTTGCTGCCGCCCAAAACCAAATTGCTTAATGGGCATGATACAAACTGTGAGCTTGGCTCAATTACAACCACTTCAATTGAACCCAAACTCCAAAGCCGTAAATACTTTGCAACTGTAGCGCCCGCATAACCGCCACCAACAACTACTACACGGCCTATAGGCGGTTTAGTCGCACGCGCAAATCCGTTGCTGCTCATAGCTAATGCACTTGCTGCACCTAAAGTCTTAATAAAATCGCGTCGATTAAAGTGATGCGTTTTATTCATGGTCAGCCTTTAATGTTTGTGATTTTAGCGCTGTAGTTACAATATGTTTTTGTTGTGAAAAATACACTGCAAGTTGGTTGATTTCATCTACCGTTAAGCCTTTAGCGTGATGATTCATCACAGTTGCTTTACGGCTACCGTCTCTAAAACCTAGCATTTTTTCTGTAAATTTATCTGGCGCCATGCCTGCCAGCACTGCGTTACCTCCATCTTCACCGTTAGCTGCAACCGAGTTACCTTGCGACCCATGACATGCAGCGCATGAAGCCGCTAATTGGCGTATGTGAATATTTAAGGTGTCTGAAAAAGCAGAAACCTCAGCTGCATGACCTTTAATGGGCAGGCAAACTGAGGCTGTCAAAATTAAAACTAATAAACCAGTATTTTTAAACCAAATATTTTTTAATTGCTTCATGGTATTTTGCATAAAATTCAAAACACCATTCTAATTGGTTTTTTACTCTAGTGCGCGACTATGAATAAAACAGTCAGATAACACATTAATTTAGAAGCATTTTTCGTCTAGGCAACCATCGTCTTTAACGCCGATAGACTCTAACAATTTCACCATATCAGGCTGCTCTTGATCGCGGAAGTAACGAACCAGAGAAACATCGCCTTTAAGCTTTACATTTACATCAGCACCAGCTTCAGCCAAATATTTAATCAGCGCAACATTTCCGCTAAATGCTGCCATATGGAAAGCGGTATTTTGACTAACTGGATGAACGTACTCTTTATCCGCACCTTTACTAACAAGATATTTAACTAGCTCTAAATGACCTTTAGAAGCGGCCATTTGTAGTGGCTCCCAAGCAAAAAATTTTTCATTCACAAGCTTTGGATCTGCTTCAATAAATTTTTTCACAACTTTGGTATTACCAGTTCCAAGTGCGTCTGTGAAAACCAGGTATTCATCATCAGTAAGCGCAAAACTGTTGAGCGAAAAACTTAAGGCTACCATTGCTAATATTGCTTTAAACATATTCATGCTAATTAATCTCCAAACTTCTAGTTAATGTGTTTTTATAAATTACCCAACAAATTTTCTTGCATTACGGAACATCCGAATCCAAGCACTATCTTCACTATCATCACAACGCTGCCATGTGTTTTGCACATTACGAATTACCCGTTCTGGATGTGGCATCATAATACTAAAACGTCCATCTGTGCTGGTTAATCCTGTAATTCCTTGTGGTGAACCGTTAGGATTAAACGGATAACTAATCGTTGGCGTTGACGCATCATCAATAAAACGCATCGTGACCAATTTTTTAGCTACCACGTCATTGACCGCAGAAGTTGTAGAAGGTTCTTTAAATTCAGCAAAGCCTTCACCATGCGCTACAGCAATTGGCATTTTGCTGCCCGCCATGCCGTTAAAGAATAGTGATGGTGACTCTAGCACCTCCACCATAGCTAATCTAGCTTCAAATTGCTCAGATTTATTTTTCACAAAATGTGGCCAATGCGCCGCACCTGGAATAATGCTTTGTAAATTACTCATCATTTGGCAACCATTACACACGCCTAATGCAAAGCTATCGGAACGATTAAAGAACGCTGAGAACTCATCACGCGCACGGGCGTTGAATAAAATAGATTTTGCCCAACCTTCGCCTGCACCTAATACATCACCGTATGAAAAACCACCGCAAGCCACAACGCCCGCAAAATCTTTTAATGACACTCTGCCCGCAATAATGTCGCTCATATGCACGTCAAAGCTTGCAAAGCCAGCACGGTCAAATGATGCCGCCATTTCCACATGACCATTGACGCCCTGCTCACGCAGAATTGCCATTTTTGGACGTGCGCCAGTAGAAATATAAGGCGCAGCGACATTCTCACTTGGCTTATAGGTAAGCTCTACAAATAATCCACGATTGTTTTCGTCTAATATGCGGTCATACTCTTGCTGCGCGCAAGCTGGATTATCACGCAACTTTTGCATTTGATAAGTCGTTTCTGACCATAGTCGATGCAAGTTAACGCGCGTATCGCTAAACACCACTTTGCCGTGCTGCTTAATTTCAATTTGACTGCCAATGACAACCTCACCAACAATATGCGCCAAGCCATTAAACTGATTGACGATAGCTTTTGCATCATCTGCAGCCACCTGAATTACAGCACCTAATTCTTCGTTATACAGCGCACTCGCCACATCGCCCTGCAAGCTAGAAACATCCACATTCAAACCACAATGACCAGCAAACGCCATCTCAACCAAAGTGGTAAATAAGCCACCATCTGAGCGGTCATGGTAAGCCGAAATTTTGCCAGCTTTATTCAGTTGTTGAATGGTATTAAAGAAGTGCTTTAGTTGCGCCGCATCATCCACATCGGGCGCCACATCACCCACCACACTGTAAACTTGCGCCAAACTTGAACCACCCATACGATTTTTACCAGCGCCTAAATCAATCAAAATTAATTTAGAAGCTGCGTCCGTCTGCAATTGCGGTGTTAATGTTTTACGCGCATCTGGCGTCGTGGCAAAGGCCGTGACCACCAATGAAATTGGTGAAGTCACAGCTTTCTTTTCACCTTTTTCATCCCACACAGTCTTCATAGACATGGAATCTTTACCTACAGGAATACTAATACCCAATTGCGGGCAAAGTTTCATACCAACTGCTTTAACGGTTTCAAACAAAGCGGCATCTTCACCCGCATGGCCTGCTGGCGCCATCCAGTTGGCTGATAGTTTGAGTACACTTAAATCATCAATCAAACATGCTGCGATATTGGTAATCGACTCACCAATCGCCATGCGGCCTGAAGCTGGCGCATTGATTAAGGCTAGCGGTGCTTTTTCGCCGATGGCAAAGGCTTCACCTACGTAAGTTTCATAACCAGCAAGCGTTACCGCAACGTCTGCCACTGGCACCTGCCATGGACCGACCATTTGCTCACGCGCCACCAAACCAGTGACAGAGCGGTCGCCAATGGTAATCAAGAAGGTTTTATCGGCTACGCCTGGCAACCTCAGTACACGCGCTGCGGCCTCTTTTAAATCAATCTTACTAGTATCAAAAGCCTGTAATTGCTTAGTCGTACTTTTTACATCACGCGTCATTTTTGGCGGTTTGCCGAGTAATACCGACAACTCCATATCGACTGGATTATTGTCAAAATGCGTATCGGCTACCGTTAGGTGACGCGCTTCAGTGGCAATACCTACCACAGCAAACGGACAACGCTCACGCTCACAAATGGCTTTAAAGCGTGGTAAGTCTTCTTGCGCAATCGCCATCACATAACGCTCTTGTGCTTCATTGCTCCATAACTCACGTGGTGACATGCCCGACTCTTCGTTATGCACGTCACGTAATTGGAAAGTCGCACCTACGCCCGCATCATTCACTAGCTCTGGGAAAGCGTTTGAAATGCCGCCTGCACCTACATCATGAATACTCAAAATCGGGTTGGCATCACCTAGTTGCCAACAACGGTCAATCACCTCTTGCGCTCTGCGCTCAAGCTCTGGGTTGCCGCGTTGTACTGAGTCAAAATCCAAGTTCTCGATATTGCTACCTGTATCCATACTGGATGCCGCGCTACCACCAAGGCCAATCAACATGGCTGGGCCGCCTAGCTGCACTAAAGCTGCACCTGCTGGAATTGGATTTTTCTTAGCATGTTTTGCTGAAATATTACCAATACCACCTGCCAACATAATAGGTTTATGGTAGCCGCGCATTTCGTTGTTAGCTTCCATCTCAAAAGTACGGAAATAACCTGCAATATTCGGGCGCCCGAACTCATTGTTATAAGCCGCGCCGCCGAGTGGCCCATCAATCATAATCTGGAGTGGTGAAGCGATACGGCTAGGTCTACCGTAATCGTTCGCTTCCCAAGGCTGCTCAAAATTTGGAATATTTAAATTAGACACTGAAAAACCAGTCAAACCCGCTTTAGGTTTAGAGCCACTACCCGTTGCACCTTCATCGCGAATCTCCCCACCCGCGCCAGTTGCCGCGCCTGCAAATGGTGAAATCGCCGTTGGGTGGTTATGCGTTTCTACTTTCATTAAATAATGCATTTCTTCTTCAATAAAGCTATACGCACCGCCTTCACGCGGGTAAAAACGTTTAGTCTTTTCGCCTGAGTTTTGACCCTCAACAATAGAAGAGTTATCTGAATAAGCCACTACCGTGCTGCTTGGATTCAGCTTATGCGTGTTACGTATCATGCCGAACAACGAAATCTCTTGCTGCACACCATCAATCACCCAATCCGCATTAAAAATCTTGTGGCGGCAATGTTCAGAGTTGGCTTGCGCAAACATCATTAACTCAACATCGGTTGGGTTACGCTGAATTTTGGTGAAATTATCAAACAAATAATCCACTTCATCTGGCGATAAGGCTAAACCTAGCTCGGAGTTGGATTGCACAAGGGCTTGTTTACCCCCTTGCAAAATATCAACCGTGCTTAGCGGTTTTGGCGCATCGGCGTGATAAAGCTTAGCAGCATCGTCCAAGCTTGCAAATACCATTTCTGTCATGCGGTCGTGAATCAACGGTAACAAGTGTTGACGCTCTTCTTGCGTTAATTTTTCGCCATTTTTGGTTTGCACAAAATAAGCAATGCCCCGTTCCACCCGCTGCACAGACTCTAAACCACAGTGTTTAACAATATCAGTAGCTCGTGAAGCCCAAGGTGAAATAGTGCCGATTCGAGGAATGACTAAAACTAGCTCACCTTGCGGGTCTTCCAAATCCAACCTTGGTCCATAAGTCAGAATCTCTTTTAATGTATTTTGCTGCACTTCATTTAACGCAACATCAGCCCAAATGAAATGGCGGAATTCAGCATAAAAATGCTTGATATTTGAAGCACTCTGGCTAAGTTGAGATTGAATTTTCTCGATACGAAATTGAGATAAAGCGGCGCTGCCACGTAGGCAAACCATTTGTGTGTGGACTTTAGATTGATTCATTGAAATTCAGCTAAATAAATACAAATTGCGAAAGCTGAATTCTATCAGATTGGCGACAATTAAGCCTCAAATTGCTTATCACCGCCAACTAAGCTTACCGAGGTTTTATTGCAAATAATTAATTCCCAATTGACCCAAAGACTTTCTTCAACAAGCTGCTCGCTTGGCCAACAGGGTCTTGGCGAATGGCTGCCTCTTCTTTAGCAATCATCAAATACACGCCATCTAACGCTTTTTTAGTCACGTATTGGTTGATATTGGCATCTTCTTTTTTCACCAAGCCCAACTTACTGCCTTGTTCCGCGTATTTATTATAAGAATCCGCCAATTGCACATTGGAAGTCGCTTTTTCTACGATAGGTAAAAACTTAGCAGCCATTTGAGTTGAAGTAGTTTTTTTGAAATATTGTGTTGCGGCATCTTGCGGCCCTGTCAAAATGGCTTTTGCGTCTGCTACCGTCATTTTTTTGATTGAATCAACCAGCAAGGTTTTCGCTTCTGGCACTGCCGCTTCTGCAGCACGGTTCATTTTCAAGACTAGTTCATCAGACTGTTTGCCCATACCCATCATCTTCATAGCTTTTTGCACTTTTTGTAGCGAGCTTGGTAGTGGAATTTTAACTTCGCTATTGCCCATAAAACCATCGGTAGCACCGAGCATGCTCACAGCTTTACCAACGCCTTGTGTTAGGGCTTCTTTTAAGCCGCCGCTGGCTTCTTTATTGGTTAAATCACTAACATCTAAGGCATTAGCATGCGTTGTAAATAAAACAAAACCTAGGGTTGCTAAAAGTTTATACATGTTCTTCTCCAATGAATTAAGGCTTTCGTAAGCATAACGCTAAATGTGTGTTTTGGCATACTCGCTAATGATAATTTACGATTACCTATATCAAATCACAGCCTACAAATAAGCACTGCCCTGAAAGCCGCATGGATATTGGCTTGCAGGGCAGTGCTTATTAAGACGATTAAATACTAAATTTAGCTTTTTACGTGCCAAATATTTTTCGCATAATCGCCAATTGCGCGGTCACTTGAGAACTTAGCCATATTAGCCACGTTCAATATTGCCAAACGAGTCCATTCATCTTGATTTTGGTATAGCTTACCCACTCTATCTTGCGTTTCGATATAGCTTGCGTAGTCTGCGAGTAGCAAGTATTGATCACCATTTTTCAGCAAGTTATCAATAATGGGTTGATAGCGATTTGGCTCTTCAATAGAGAAGAAGCCATCAGCAATCATATCTAAGACTCGTTTAAGTTCTGGATTGCCATGGTAGTAATCATTTGGGTTGTAGCCGCTAGCTTTTACTTCAGCTACTTGTGGCGTAGTTAAGCCGAAAATAAAGATATTTTCCTCACCTACTTCTTCCATAATTTCAACGTTTGCGCCATCTAAAGTACCAATGGTCAATGCGCCGTTTAGAGACATCTTCATATTACCAGTGCCGCTTGCCTCAGTACCTGCCGTTGAAATTTGCTCAGACAAATCACTGCCTGGAAATAAAATTTCAGCCGCTGAAACTTCATAGTTCGGGTAGTAAACCACTTTAAGTTGGTCGCCAACAGTTACGTCTTCATTGATGATAGCAGCCACGTCGTTGATTAAGCGGATGATTTGTTTCGCCATCCAATAACCAGGGGCTGCTTTACCACCAAATATTACGGTACGTGGCGTTAAACCTTTTTCACCATTGCGAATACGGTTGTATAGCGTAATGACATGCAATACGTTCAGTAATTGACGCTTATATTCATGAATACGTTTAATTTGCACATCAAACAAGCTATTTACATTCAATTTAATGCCCGTTTTTTGTTCAATCTTAGCGGCTAATCTCACTTTATTTGCATGCTTTACCGCAGCAAATGCTTTTCTGAACTGAGCATCATTTGCAAGCGGCGTGATTTTTTTGATTTGCGTTAAATCTTTTTTAAATCCTTTACCAATCGCTTTTTCAAGCAAAGCTGTTAAGCCAGGATTCGCCTGATTCAACCAACGACGCGGTGTAATACCATTGGTCACATTGGTCATTTTACCTGGGTAAATACGGTCAAAATCAGCGAACAAATGTTGTTTTAATAATTGGCTATGTAATGCAGCCACGCCGTTAACCGTATGACTACCTACTACCGCTAAATGGGCCATGCGCACGCGGCGTCCATTTGATTCGTCAATGATAGATACGCGTTGCAACAACTCAGAGTCACCTGGGAAGTGATGGTTCACCATATGTAAGAATTCAAAGTTGATTTTGTAAATAATTTCCAAATGGCGAGGTAGCAAGCGTCCAAATAAATCAACTGTCCAAGTTTCTAGCGCCTCTGGCATAAGCGTGTGATTAGTGTAGGCAAAAATCTTAACGACTAGCTTCCATGCAAAATCCCAATCTAAACCATGCATATCCACCAATTGATACATCATTTCAGCCACGCCAATGGATGGGTGGGTATCGTTCAATTGAATCGCAATCTTATCTGGCAGGATTTTCCAATCCGCCTGTTTTTTCATTTCATTGGTGCTTAAGAAACGACGCAGAATATCTTGAATGGAGGCTGAAACAAAGAAATACTGTTGTTTTAAACGTAGCTCTTTACCCAATACTGAAGTGTCATTGGGGTAAAGTACTTTAGAGATATTTTCAGTATCGTTACGCTCTTGTACTGATTTTTCATAATTACCATCGTTAAAATGACTCAAATCAAACTCGCGAGCGGCTTTAGCTGACCACAAGCGCAAGCTATTGACTGTGTCGCCACCAAAACCTGGGACTGGCATATCGAACGCCATCGCCACGACATGTTCAGCGTCTACCCAGTGCTGAGTTTCACCTGCATCCGCGTCGTACTTAACGATATGACCATAAAATTTAATAATATAGGTCACTTCTGGACGTTGAAACTCCCAAATATTGCCATAGCGCAACCAGTTATCTGGGTTTTCAACCTGCTGACCATTTTCGATAGATTGCTTGAACATACCGTACTCATAACGAATACCGTAACCAGTGGCAGGAATATCCATCGTTGCCATAGAATCTAAGAAACAAGCCGCTAAGCGACCTAAACCACCATTGCCTAATGCAGCATCAGTTTCCATTTCTACAGTATTCTCTAAATTTCGACCTAATGAGGCTAATCCATCTTTTAACTCTTCATTAATGCCCAAATTTAGTGCAGCATTACTTAACATACGCCCGATTAAAAACTCTAATGATAAGTAATATACACGTTTCGGGTCATTACGATAGTAAGACTCAGCCGTTTTAACCCAACGTTCAACCACATGATCGCGCACCGTGTAACTTGCCGCGTCGTACCAATCTCTAGGCGTAGATGCCTCATTAGTTTTAAAGCTTGAGAAAATCAAATGGTTCTGTAAAGCCTGATCTATAGGCGTTAGCTTAGGTATGAGGCTTGATTTAGCTTTACCGACCTTCTTTGGTTTTGCTGCAGAACTAGCCTCAACTTTTGATGTTTCTTTGGTTGAAGCTTTTGCTTTAGTAGGTGTTTTAGCTGGAGTAGTCATTAGTGCCTTTTCAGTGCTTGAAATTTATTAATTAATCACGAGTGCTATTCTAGCAAAAAATGTACCATCTATAAATGACCATGAGATGAAAAAGCCTTTAGGTATGAGACTAAGTAATCTTAATATAAAAAATGGCTTAGTTAAGTCGATTGCTGCTGTAACTAATTCTTCAGTATGAAGTTTCATAAATAATATATAGCCTCAGACTAATTAGACAAGCTATTAAACTTATTACAAAGTGACGTTTTAGCGAAATCAATAAAGTAATTGGTGCGCCCTAAATTGCGTTTGGTGCTAGGATAAATTAGCGATAAAGGAATATTTTTACTTCTGAAGTCTTTAAGCAGTTCAACCAATTTTCCCTGTTGAATCAAACTTTCTACCTGATATGACAAAAACACGCCCAAACCTAAGCCTGCCTCACAATGTGTAATTGCAGCGCCAATATCATTCGTAGTAAAGCTAATAGGCACAGATATCTCTAGCGTTTTTCCTTTTACATTAAATTTCCAATGTTGACCTTTATTGATTGCTAAATTTTTAATACCTTTTGCCTGCTTTAAATCATCAGGATGATTTAAAGCAGGCAGTATTTTAAGGTATTCTGGACTTGCGCAAACGATTGGATACACTTCGCAAATTTTTATTGCAACAAGGTCAGGAATATTGATTTCACCAATTCTGAACGCGACGTCAATACCCTCTTCTACCAAATCAGTCAGTTTATCTTGCAGCACAACATTTGCAGATACTTTAGGATATTTGGCCATAAATGCGTTCACCACTGGCATTAGGTGCAGACGACCAAACATAACAGGCGCAGCAATAGTAATGTTACCAGAAGGCTCCAATTGGATATGGCTTCTGCGGCTTGCTAACCCTTCTTCTAACTCTGCCATCTCTTTCACCATATGACGAGCAGTATCAATATAAATGGCTCCTTCATCCGTTAAATGAATTTTGCGGGTGGTTCTATCAAATAAAGTAACGCCTAAGTGTGCCTCTAGAGAGGCTAATTGCCGCACAACAGTTGGCAGCGAGATATATAGAACCTCAGCCGCTGCCGTTAAACTGCCTTTATCCTCAATCGCCAACACCATCTTCATGGCGCGTAACTTATCTATTGTCATTTTGGTAACTATTCATTTTTACAATTACTCCATTTTACAAAGTAAATAGTTGCAATTTACGTTATTTATTAACTTAAATGAAAGTATTATAGTTTCAACATATTAATATTTAAACACCCAAAATGCAGTTAAATCCAGCAAAAATATTGAGTTATGACCATATTGGCATTCGCGTCAGCGACCGTGATATTTCAAAAAAATTTTATCAATCGTTAGGTTTTGTGGAAACAGACTTTTTTCAAGACGAGCAAGCAAATGAGATGGAAACTGCCAGTGGGGTGCGCATCAACTTGATTATGAACGGTAGTAAACAAGCCAGCAATAACAACATTCTCATCGATGAGCCAATTAAATACGCTGGCATCACGCATGCCGCCTTTGTGGTGGATAGTATTGAGATACTTCAAGCATGGCTTAAATCGAAAAATATTGCTATTACTGAAGGCCCTCGTCAAATAGGCAAAAGACGCATATCTTTATTTATTCGCGACCCAGATGGCAACGTATTAGAATTCAACCAACTCATTTAAACACCAACTCAATTAGGGAAAACGATATGAAATTATACGATCTAGAATTATCAGGTAACTGCTACAAAGTGCGTTTATTCTGTGCTTTAGCTAAAATTACAGTTGAACTAGTGCCGGTTGATTTTATGGCTGGAGAGCATAAAACACCTAAGTTTTTAACGATAAACCCGCTCGGTGAACTGCCAATTCTTCAAGATGGTGACTTAACTTTGCGCGACTCGCAAGCTATCCTGGTCTACTTGTCCAGCAAATATGGTGGTGAAGCTTGGTTACCAAAAGACCCTACTCATGCAGCAAAAGTGATGCAATGGCTTTTTACTTCGGCTAATGAAGTTCAACATGGGCCAGCTGATGCTCGCTTAGTCGACTTGTTTGGATACAAATTAGATAAACCAACCACTATACAAAATAGTGGTCATATTTTGCCAATTTTTGAAGCGCATTTGAGTAAAAATCAATGGCTAGAGATGGGTAGAATAACAATTGCAGATTGCGCCTGCTTCCCTTACATCGCGCTTGCGCAAGAAGGCGGCGTTTCTCTCACGCCTTATCCAAACATACGCGCATGGATTGCCCGCATTAAAGCCTTACCCAATTTTATTCCAATGCCAGGAATTTAATGACTTTAAGTTATTGTGACGATTCTGCCAGATTAATACTGGCGGGCTTTTAAATCTCTGAAATTATTATCTATTTATTTCAGAGATTCATTACATGAGTAAAAAGCTGCTCAATTATTTGAGCATTTTTATTACATATTGAGTCTACGCTCCACACCTACAGTGTAGGTTTCAGCCTAGCAAGCAGGACAGGATCGTCTGATGGAGAAATATCATCCACTAATATTAAATGCCAACGTTTTTTCTGCTGTAACACTATTAGGAATCAACGCTTCGATACTTATTATTCCACGCTCAACTAACACGCTGTCATCAGACCAAATCACGCTAGGATAGTTGACGATAATATTTTTTGCGGCGACTTGCGCAAATAAGCGAAATTTTGACTAGCCTTTCTCTGCCCAACAAGCAATTAAACTGCGCGTAAGTCTTTAGTTCACAAATTGACTAAATAACTTTATTTCTAGTCATATTATGCGTGTAATTGCACTTCATCGATAAATGATAGTCACAAAGAGTAATTTTTATGATTCTAAAATTTAATCTAGTAAGGATGTCATCATGAGTAGCATTCAACTTAGCAAGGCGCAACGCATCCGAGGTGCGCTTTGGGGTATGTTTGTAGGTGACGCATTGGCAATGCCAGTGCATTGGTATTACAACATTGCTGCGCTATGGCAAGACTTCGGCAATATTCGAGATTATCAAGCACCTAAGGCGCATCATCCAAACTCGATTATGGCTTTAGCCAACACGGCTAAAGCAGGGCGAGGTTCACAAGAGGGTGACATTGTTGGAAACATTATTCTTAAAGGCAAAAAACAACATTGGGGTCAAGCCAATCGCCATTACCATCAAGGGATGCAAGCTGGTGATAACACCCTAAATTTATTGTGCGCTCGCGTATTAATGCGCTCCATGAATGCCGTCGGACATTACGACTCAACCGATTTTTTACGGGAATACATTCGTTTTATGACTGAGCCAGATCGGCATAACGACACCTACGCAGAATCTTACCATCGAGACTTTTTCGCAAACTATGCAAAAGGCGTAGCCCCTGAACATTGTGCAGGCACTGAAGGCCATGACACGGCCTCTATGGGTGGTTTGGTAAGCTTACCGTTGGTTATTATTGCCACTTTACGGGATGGTAGTCTAGCCACTACCAGCGCAGCTGCACTAACGCAACAGCATCTTACGCACAAATCATCCCTGCTTGAACGCCACACCATTGAGCTAAGTAAGTTGCTGTTTCATATTTTTCACGATACCAATCCTAATGTAGAACAGCTTGCCTGCACAGCTGCCAGCAATCTTGGTTTTCCAGCAGCTAAGGTTGTTCAAAGTGTTAGACAGAATCAAAGCTCAGATCTCGATGTTATTGGTGGTCTGCTTAGCCCTGCATGTTATGTTGACCAAGCTTTTCCTTCAGTACTTTACCTAGCCGCGCGCTACTATAATGATTTTGAAAATGCACTGATTGCCAACACCAGTGTCGGTGGCGATAATTGCCACCGCGGTGCTGCACTGGGCGCAATACTTGGTGCTGCTTTGGGGGTAGAGGCAATCCCAAAACGTTGGATTAACGGACTAACAGCGCATGCTGAGTTAAATGATGAAATTGAACAGTTTATTGCAAAGTTTGAATAATAAAAACTGTGATTTTAAGTATGATTAAGCAATATTTTAGCTAGGTTGAACGCCAACACCTGATCGATCAACGCGAGTTTTATCAAATGCTAGATTACCCTAACGATTTCAATTTACGAGAAAAGCTAGCGAAATAGTAAAGCTACTAGAATTCCCTAGATCACATTCTGTATATAGTGTAAAAACGCCTTACAGAATGCTAAACATCGTATATTGGAATAATTTTAAAATGTCAGCCCAAGTCGGATAAACGACACTTTAGACTTGTAATGTTTAGCTTGATTAAAGCTCTTGTAAACCCAACCCATTGAATTAATAAATGTTTTCGTGCTTAAAGCCATATCGACCGCCTTTCTGGCGTATTTGCGGCTCTAAGGTAAAGAAAACAGCCTCACCCAGCGAACACTTAACATCTGGCGCAATAAAATCCAAATGCTGCATATCTTTTTGAACGCCGTGCCCAAGATAGTCCAACTGTTCAAACCCTAGCTGATCGATCTCCAGCCGGATAATTTGATACAAATCGTTGAAAGTCATGTCTGTGTGGGCAACCCGCATTAGTACTGAATGCAGATGCTTTTGTGCATGTGCGCCAGCCAGAAACTCTTTATCAAACATTGGCGTGCGCCTAGTTACCCCTGCTTCTATGTAGTAGCTGCGAGCGTAATCACCGCAAAACTCATTGATGGACGGATTCAAATCAATTGTCACCAAGTCGTTTTCTTGAATAGGGTAATCACTAGGAACATATGGCGAACGAGAGATAGCTAAAGTGGTGTGCTCTCCAGCCAGAACAAGCGCTGGTAAATCTTTGTACCAGTAATCGTCTACACCAGCAGTGTGCTGAAATTCATCACATTTCTTGATTAAATCAACCTCGGTAACCCCAGGTTTAATGAACTCGATAATATTATCCAAAGTATAGCGGGCAGCATCCTGCACCTTCTGATAATGCTTTAATTCATCCATGTCCATATTATGCATCCGATTATCTAAATAAGCCTAAGATTCTAATATCAAAAAACCCGCCAAGATTGCTCTTTGGCGGGTTATGTTCTAGATTTGAAAACTAGCTAATTAAACTATTCATACGCTTTACAAAACTTGCTGGGTCATCCAACGTACCGCCTTCAGCTAACAAGGCCTGATCAAACAACACAAAAGCCAAGTCACTAAATACACCATCAACAGCTTCACTTTCAAGACGCTTCACCAATTTATGTGTTGGGTTGATTTCCAAAATTGGCTTAGATTCAGGCGCTTTCTGCCCAGCCGCTTTTAACATACGCGCCAAGTTGCCTGATAGCTCATTCTCTTCGCTGACTAAACAAGCTGGCGAATCAGTTAAGCGATGCGTCACACGCACCTCTTTCACTTGCTCACCCAATGTTTGCTTGATTTTTTCTACCAGTGATTTAGCTTCTTCTTCAATTTTTTTCTGAATTTCTTTTTCAGTGTCAGATTCAAGCTTGCCTAAATCCAAATCACCTTTGGCGATAGATTGTAATTTCTTACCTTCAAATTCAGTCAAACCACCTAGCAGCCACTCGTCTACGCGGTCTGACATGAGTAACACTTCGATACCTTTTTTGCGGAAAATTTCCAAGTGCGGGCTATGTTGTGCGGCAGCAAAACTTTCTGCGGTAATGTAATAAATCACATCTTGCTCAGGCTGCATACGCGCGATGTAAGCTTTCAATGAAACTTCCTGAACATCAGTATCAGCCTTAGTTGAGGCAAAGCGTAGCAAGCCAGCAATCTTATCTTTATTAGCGAAATCTTCGCCAGGGCCTTCTTTAAGTACACGGCCAAACTCAGCATAGAATTTTGTGTAATCCTCTGGTTTGTTTTCTGCCATGTCTTCTAAGAGGCTCAACACTTTTTTCACAGAACCCGCTTTAATCGCATCTACATCACGGCTTGATTGCAAAATCTCACGCGAAACATTCAATGGTAAGTCTGAGGTATCAATTACACCGCGGACAAAACGTAAATATTGCGGCATCAACTTTTCAGCATCCTCCATGATAAATACGCGTTTTACATAGAGTTTGATGCCGTTACGACGGTCGCGGTCATACAAATCAAATGGCGCTTTGCTTGGAATGTAGAGCAAGGAAATGTATTCTTGCTTACCCTCTACGCGGCTATGCGTATAGGCCAACGGATTCTCAAAATCATGAGAAACGTGCTTGTAAAACTCTTGGTATTCTTCTTCCGTAATATCATTTTTGCTACGCGCCCATAATGCAGAGGCTTTATTGACGGTTTCGTCTTCGTCAGTAGCGACTTCCGCGCCATCTTTCCACTCGGATTTTTTCATCACTATAGGCAAAGTGATATGGTCTGAATATTTACGGATAATGGTTTTTAGTTTCCAATCACTGAGAAACTCGTCTTCACCCTCACGTAAATGCAAGACCACTTCAGTGCCACGCGCGGCTTTGTCAGCATCTT
>JBBQLN010000029.1:0-38526 GCA_038327905.1 Burkholderiales bacterium | reverse complement strand
ATATAGTTGTTGTTCAAATTTCTGAATCGAGGACTAAACAAATCTCAGCATCGATGTAACAGCTGACTTTTTAAATAAAATATTCGTATAATCTATACTCGTTACTTTATTTTTAATATTTTATCCTTTTGATGAACAGTTCCAATAGCCAGCAAGATTTGCATGCTGAAAACAGCCGTCTAATTGCGCTACTTGAAGCGCATGGTATCGAGTGGCGCTTGCCAACAAAGGTCATTGAGGCGTTGGCATCTACACCTACGCCAACTGACAATTTTGAATCGTCAAGATTAAGTACTGAGCAAAAGATAGCGCTGTTCAAGAAATTATTTCGTGGCCGCACTGATGTATATCCAGTGCGCTGGGAAAGCAATAAAACAGGGAAACATGGCTATTCTCCTGTTTGCAATAACGAATGGCGGGCAGGCATTTGCCATAAACCTCTCATCAAATGTGGAGAGTGCGATCACCGCAATTTCCCTCCTGTTACTGACGATGTCATTTACAAGCACTTAGCAGGTGAATCTACCGTTGGCGTTTATCCCATGCTACCAGATGAAAGCTGTTATTTTTTAGCGGCAGATTTTGATAAAAACGATTGGAAGATTGATGCCCTGGCGTTTACCCAATCGTGTAGAGAGCTGGGAGTTCATGCGTCACTTGAAATCTCTCGCTCTGGTAACGGCGCGCATGTCTGGGTATTTTTCTCGACAGCCATTCCAGCTCGCGATGCTCGACGCTTGGGCGCAGCCATTATCAGCCATACTTGTGCGAGTAACCGCCAACTGGAAATGAAATCATATGACCGCCTATTTCCTAACCAGGACAACATGCCAAAAGGTGGTTTTGGCAACCTGATTGCTTTACCCTTGCAGAAAAAACCGCGTGAGCGAGGCCATAGCGCTTTCGTTGATGACTCGTTTACACCTTTTCCAGATCAATGGGCTTACCTAACTTCGGTACAGACGATATCTGCAGAGGAGTTAGAAAGCTCGATCCTGATAGCTGTTGGCAGCAATCCCCCACTTGATGTTTCCTTCATGTCTGAAGAAGATCAGCAAGAACCATGGAAGCGACAAGTTGCCACCAGCAAAATCTCCTCACTTTTACCAGAGCGACTGACCATCACTGTTGCCAACCAGATTTACTTTGAAAAGGTAGACTTACCGCAACCGCTCGCCAATCGTTTAATTCGCCTCGCTGCATTTCAAAATCCAGAGTTTTACAAGGCGCAAGCATTGCGAATGTCAGTCTGGGACACGCCTCGCATTATCGGATGTGCCGAGAATTTCCCCAAGCATATCGCGCTACCACGCGGCTGTTTGGATGCTGTGATGGCGTTGATGCGAGACAACAAAATCATCCTCGAAATTCAGGATGAACGATATTCAGGAGAGCCGCTGAGTGTTTCTTTTAATGGAACGTTGCGTGCTGACCAGTCATTAGCAATGAATAAAATGATGGAGCATGACATAGGCGTGCTTTCCGCACCAACTGCCTTTGGAAAAACGGTGACTGCCGCAGCGATAATCGCCAAACGTGGTGTCAATACGCTCATTCTTGTTCACCGAACAGAATTGATGAAGCAATGGCAGGAGCGTCTACAATCCTTTGTTGGCATAGATAAAAAATCAATCGGTCTCATTGGTGGCGGTAAGAACAAACTTACTGGAAAAATAGACATCGCTGTCATGCAATCGCTCACGCGCAAAGAGGATTTAATCGCACTGATTGAAAACTACGGTCAGGTCATCGTAGATGAGTGCCATCATATTTCGGCAAGTTCATTTGAAAGCGTACTCAAGCGTGCCAAAGCTCGCTTTGTGTTGGGACTGACGGCAACGCCTGTCAGGCGGGATGGGCAGCACCCGATCATTTTTATGCAATGTGGGCCCATTCGACACCGCGCTATCCGATCTGAAAGTTCAATACATACACTAAATGTTATACCCCGCAACTTGAATACCTCTACCCCACCAAGCCAAGGGCTAGAAATTCAAGAAGTATTTCGCAGCATTACGACTGATACAACTCGAAATTCCAAGATCACTGAAGATATATTATCCGCCTATCGTGAAGGAAGGCACGTATTGGTGCTAACTGAACGAACAGAACATCTCACCTTATTACAAGGGTTATTGGTTGAGATTATTCAGCACTTGTTTGTACTGCATGGGAGACTTCCAAAAAAACAGCGCGCTGCAGTGCTAATTGCGCTGGAAGAGCTTCCTGTTAACGTACCGCGAGTGCTGCTGGCGACAGGCAAGCTTATTGGCGAAGGGTTTGACCACCCACCGCTGGACACCTTGGTTTTAGCCATGCCCATTTCGTGGTCAGGTACACTTCAACAGTACGCAGGGCGTTTACATCGTGAACACGCAAACAAAACCGAGGTGAGAATTTATGATTACGTAGATACTGCTTATCCTGTACTGCTGCGGATGTGGGACAAGCGCCAGCGAGGTTACCGAATGATGGGCTACCAAATTGAAAATGAAGCAGATCAACCACAACCACTTAAACTACTTTAAGGCAAAAACCACTTGAGTCTATATTGGTCGTGCTTCGTAGTGAAATATCAGAATTACTTCGTAAACCAAAAAAATTATCATAAAGATACAGTAAATATTTAAGATGTTAAATCCATATCAGACGACCATAAAGTACACATCAGACGATTACTTGCTACATATTAGACGGAAGTCTGTTACACTCCACATCATTTTTATTATTACACTTGTCACTTAAATCATTCTACTTAATATGATCCCTCCACTAATAGACCGTCATTTACATCCGCTGCTTTCTGAGGCCCTGACAGACACGCCAGCGGTACTTATCAATGGCCCACGCCAGTGCGGAAAAACAACGCTTGTACGCCAATACGCGAATGATATGCCCTACTTTTCGCTGGATGACTCTAGTCTGCTTGCTGCTGTACGCGCTGACCCATTGGGTTTTGTGCGGCAACTCGATCGAGCCATTATTGATGAAATTCAGCGTGCGCCAGAATTGCTGTTGAGCCTTAAATTGATGATTGATCAAGACCGTCGTGCCGGACGATTTCTGCTTACTGGGTCAGCAAATCTGATGACGCTTCCGACCATTGCTGACAGCTTGGCTGGGCGCATAGAAGTACACACATTGCTACCGCTTTCCAACTCAGAGATTGTCGGCCGTGCGCCCAACTTTTTAGCACAAGCTTGCACTCAACACTGGCCAGCACAATTACCTAATGAGCAAATCTGTATTGGTAGTGCCATGGTAGAAAGAGTGCTCGCTGGTGGATATCCGGAAATGCGTCAACGCGCCACCCCACAACGCCGTCAGGCATGGGCAAAAGCCTATATAACCACCTTGGTAGAGCGCGACATCCAGGATATAGCGCAAATTGAGCAAGCGGCACGCATACCTCAGTTGTTAAGCATTCTGGCCACGCTCAGTGGTCAATTGCTAAATTTAAGCCAGATTGGCGGTCAGATTGGTCTGAATTTAAAAACTGTTGAAAAATACGTCGACATTCTGGAGAAGCTTTTTTTAGTTCGGCGCTTGCCAGCTTGGAGTCGCAATGAGTTGAGCCGTTTGATTAAAGCACCAAAACTTCACTTTTTGGATGCTGGTCTACAGTCCACGCTATGCAGACTTAACGCCGAACTAGCTCGAACTGATCGCGCTCGGTTTGGCGCCACGCTGGAAACATGGGTGTATGACGAATTGCTTAAAATGTTAAGTCTATCGCCAGAATCCTGGTTTTTGTCACACTATCGCGACAAAGATCAAGTCGAGGTAGATTTTGTGCTGGAATCACCGCAACGCAAAGTCATTGGTATCGAAGTCAAGGCATCGGCAACAGTCACAGCAGGAGACTTTAAAGGTCTACGTCGTTTACAACAAGTCAGTGGTGCGGATTTTCTAAGCGGAATCGTGCTCTATGACGGTAGCGCCGCATTGTCATTTGGGGATAGTCTGTGGGCTGTGCCTTTGTCCTGTTTGTGAAACTATTCGCTCTGCGTTTGAAATAGTAAGCGCATCCAAAAAGTAAGTAGAATGGTTAAATCCATACAATACTAAAAATATAACTATAGCAGCTGAAATGACGATTGCCAGTGCCTAGATCCATCACCTTAGGCGCACCATAGAACCGTCTCCTTTGGGGACTTTTTTGCCTGTCGCAAATCCCAAATTTATAAATAATGAGTGGCTGCTTCAGCGGTTTAAACAAAAAATTGCAGTAATTGAGCAAAAGGTATTTGCATTTAAATTACTTTTGAATGATAGAGTATTGAAGACATTAACACTGCGATTGATCAGGTTGTCGAATTTATAAAAAATGTGTTTGATGAACAGAAACCTTCTCCATGGGATATCGAGGCAGAATATAACCCTAGAACCTATATCAACAGAGGTTCAATTTCTGCTAACGACAACGTTGCTTTCAGAACAATTGCAGATGCCTGTAATTGCTTTGGGCATGACTATAAAGGATTCCAGCGAGGGTTTGCCAAACATGCAAAAGAAGACAAGATGATATGGTTCCCCAAGCTTTATACAAACGAAGAATGGGAAAACGAAATCTCACTCGATGAAGCTGAAATTTATGAGAAAAAGAAATCTGGCCAAGATGCATATTTCAATGATGCTAAAAATAATCCAGACAACCTTAAAGAGCGACTGACTTTCACCAGAATCCGAAGCAATTGAGGGGATGTCATGTATCGATTCAAGGGTGTTTATAAGCTGGATGTCGCCGAGTCCGAGCGAAGAGGTAAAGCCGTTTATAAAAGAACGAACCTAAATGCAAAAACCTACGGAAAATAACAGAATGTACTCATTCAATAAATTGCAAACTGTTAATTTACGGTTTACAATGCACTATGATTAAATCTTTCCAACATAAAGGACTTGAGGTTTTCTTCCGATCAAGTAGTAAGGCTGGAATACAACCTCATCATGCAACTAAACTCAGGGTACAACTCACCAACCTTGATAATGCAAAACAATCTAATGACATGAATGTTCCCAACTGGAAGTTACATGCGCTTTCAGGAAATCTTGCTGGGTTTTGGTCGATTACAGTGAATGGCAATTGGCGTGTGATTTTTAGGTTTGTTGGTGAGGATGTTGAATTGGTAGATTATCTTGACTACCACTAGGAGAAATATATGAGCAGAATGTTTAACCCAGCCCATCCGGGCGAAGTATTAAGGGAATGGATTCCCGAAAGTATGACAGTGACTCAAGCTGCAAGTCAGCTTCAGGTCTCACGAGTCATGCTATCTAAAATTCTAAATGCAAAATCGGGCGTATCTGCTGAAATGGCCCTTCGTCTTTCCGCATGGCTGAAAACTACACCTGATTTATGGGTGGGTATGCAATCGCAGTGGGATTTGTGGCAGGCAGAACAAAAACCACATCCGATTATTCAACCCTTACAGCAGATTGCAGCCTAGATTTAAAACGAAACTAAAGTGACACTCGCATGTTTATACGCAAATTTTTTGCGAAACTTTTGCGAAACTTTATTTAAAACCATGCTGCTCTACCCTGCTTTACCGTGAAAATCTTTCGCACTGGACATTCACAATATATTGATTTATATAGGTTTTTTATTTAATTACGTGGCTACGAACCAAGGGGTCGGGCGTTCGAATCGCTCCGGGCGCACCAAAAATCAAGGGATTAGCTTAACGGCTAATCCCTTTTGTTTTGCCTCTCACGCGGCCTTGTTGTTCATTAGTTCAGAATTGCACCTAGACCATCCAGTAATGATCCACAAGCAATGCAGCAAACAGTAGCGTTAAATATATAATTGAATATTTGAATGTACTTTTGGCTAAGTCATCAGAATATTTTCGATATAAGCCAATCACGTAGGCCATAAAAATCGCATCTAGAATGATTGTCGAAACTAGATACACTAATCCACTCATTCCTAGCCCATAAGGCATCAGGGAAACTGCGACTAAAATGATGGTGTAAAGCAAAATATGTAACAGCGTAAAGGCTTCGCCATGCGTTACTGGGAGCATCGGCATGCCGACCTTCGCATACTCTTCCCGTCTATATAGCGCTAGTGCCCAGAAATGGGGCGGCGTCCAAGCGAAAATGATTAAAAACATAATCAATGACTCAGGTGACACGGTATTATTTACCGCTGCCCATCCTAGTATTGGTGGCATTGCGCCAGATGCACCACCTATGACGATGTTCATAGGCGTAGCAGGCTTTAAAAACACGGTGTAAATTACTGCATAACCTACAAATGTTGCTAAGGTAAGCCACATAGTGAGTGGATTGACGTAAAAATATAGTATGGTTAGGCCTGTGCCGCCTAATATGGTTGCAAATATTGTAGTTTGTGTCGATGAAACTTGCCCTGTAGGTAATGCGCGCGCGCGCGTACGCGCCATAATTGCATCTATCTTATGTTCTATTAAGCAATTAAAAGCTGCAGCGGCACCAGAGGCAAAGGCAATGCCGATGGTTGTTGCAATTAAGAGCGGCCAGTACATTGAGACAACAGCGGGTTTGGCCATATACATGCCAATAATTGCCGTAAATACTATAAGTGAAGTTACTCTGGGCTTGCATAGAGAAAAGAAGCTTTTAAAGCTTAATCCGATGTTTTGCAGGTTGATTGCATTGTTACTCATTTGACTCTCTCGCTTGTTTTCGTTTAACTCAACTATCATTTTTTGAGCTCTACTTATTGGATCCAGTAATTTTGGAATTTAATGTCACTAAAACAATGACTAGTAAACCTGCTGTAAAGTTATGTGCGACCGCTAGCACTAGTGGTAAATGCAACAATAAATTGGCAATACCTAATGAAATTTGTGCGCAAAGCACAAACAACAAGATCAGACCTAAACGCTTCAACTGCCAATACTTTAAGATATTTAGTGCTAATAATCCTAAATAAATAAATGTAATCAAAGCACCTAATCTATGCGTCCATTGTATGGTGGTAATAGAAGCAAGGGTTAAAGCTCCTCCATTAGCGCTTTGACCAAGCTCTCTTACCATATGAAATGCGTCTTTAAAATCCATTTCTGGCAGCCACACACCGTGACATGTTGGAAAATCTGTACACGCTAGAGCTGCATAATTAGTACTTGTCCAACCGCCTAAAAATATCTGCATCAGCAATATCAATAAGGCAAAGCGTATCGCTACTCTTAAACGGTTAGACTTAACTATACTGCTAGAAAAATGCCCCCAATGCCGATGCGCTAACCATACTAGAATCGCAAGCGTGGACATACCTCCGATAAGATGTGCACTGACAATGGCTGGCTTTAGTAGCATTGTGACAGTCCACATGCCAAGCAATGCTTGGAACGCAATCAGTAATAGTAAAATACTTGGTGTCCAAGGCGAGCATTTGATTTCGCGTTTAGCTTTCCATCCTAGTATGAAAGTTGCCAGAACGATCAAACCTAAAGTGCCTGCAAAGTAGCGATGGATCATTTCGCGCCACGCCTTGCCAACTACAATAGCATTGGCTGGATAAGCTGTTTGTGCGCTGGCAATTGCAGCTTCACTTTGTGGTACTGTGAGCGTGCCATAGCATCCAGGCCAATCAGGGCATCCTAGCCCTGCATCACTTAATCTAACGTAAGCACCAAGCGCAACAACACCTAAAGCGAGTACTGTACCTATTAATACCAGCGCTTTAAACCATTTAAAACTTTTTGAGTTAGCGTACATACTTAGCCAGCCCAAGAATATCTTAGTAACCGAGACACATCTTTGCGTACATCAGCTAAAGGCGTGGTTTGCGGATAGCTCATCATTAGATAGCCAAGTGAATCAACCAAGTAGATTCTATTACTTTCCATTGGGTTTTCAGCATTGATTTGAAACTCTTTAGCAAGATTCAAAACGCTAGCATGCGGTGAATTGATAATAATTAAATCTGGATAATCTTGTTTAATCTTTGCAATATCTTGTGTATTGGTAATAAGTACTTTTTGCGCGCGCTCAATGTCTTTATAGAGTGATACGTGCAATTGGCGTAAATTGCGTAGTTGATCTGTGCAAGTTTGCTTACATTCATTAGCCACATAAACAATACTCCATTTTGTTTTCCAAAACTGATCCGTTAAAGGTATGTTTTGATTGTAGGTAATGCCCTCAGAACTACTCATCAAATGTGGCGGGTTAACAAGTTCACCTAAACTATTACCGCTTGGTTTCCAATTGAATTTATACATTAGAATTACTACGATGATAGGCACAACAAAAAACACAACCATCAACATAAGGACCTTACGACCTTTGCGTTGCATTTCTAACTCAGTTAATTCTTTTTCGTTTTGCATGTATCACTCTTAAAGTAAAAGTTGATGATTATTGGTGACTCTATCTATAATTTATTATTTTCTGGCCTAATTTTAGTAATACTTAAATATAAATAAATTAAGAGCGCTGCGGCGGCAAAACCAAACCATTGATAAGCGTAGCCAATATTGGTAGTAATTCGCTCGGCTGGAATCTGCCAATTTCTTACAAAACCACCTCCAGAGCTATCTTTACCAAGCTTAATAGCCATCGCTGAAACTTGAAATGGCACACTCTGTTTATATTTATTCATGTCCATATTTTGCCAAACCGCTTCCCAAGTTTGGTTACTAATATTAGAATTTTTGCTGAGTTCAGGCTCTTTACTTTCTAGAGTAAAAATCTTTTTACTTGGTACCCATATTTGACCATCAATAGTTTGTGTACCAGCAGGAGTGTCAAATACGGGTAATTCGGTATGGGTATCCTTAGCTAATATCCAACCGCGATTAACCAGAACATACTCAGAAGAGTTGTCAATTTTTAATGGAGTGACCACATGATAACCCACCCTATCGCCTTCAACTTGATTATCTAGTAAAAATTGAAACTTAGTTTCATATACGCCTTTTACGGTAACCTTTTTATATTTCCAGTCATTTATATTAACAATATTGTTATCGACAATACCTATTGGAAAGTTTAAAGCTACGTCCAACTTAGCCTGGTCATATGCCATATGTATAGCCTGTTTTTGTTGGGCTTTGTGGTATTGCCATAAACCAAGCTTAATAAACAGCGGAATACATATCAGAGTAATTAGCGTACCAACTAAAGTTGGCTGAAAGACATAGCGATGCATTCTAAATTGCAATTGTTTCATTAGAGTCTCATAATGCTTATTCAGAGATTAATTGGACATCATTATGTTAGTAAAGGTCATTGTTGTATTAACTTTAATCGTTATTGTTGGCAGTTTATTTTCTGCGCTGTTTTTTTTATCTAAAGACAAAACTGGTAGTGATAGGACGGTCAAAGCATTAACACTTCGCATCGGGCTATCAATATTACTATTTATTCTATTATTAATTGCTGGTAAGTTCGGCTGGATTGGCCACCAACTTTAATAATCACCGCTGAATTAATTTAAAAAAATAAAAAGGGCGATGCTGTTGCATCGCCCTTTTTATTTAAATAATCTACAGCCAGTATACAAAAATAAACAACCCTAGCCAAACCACATCAACAAAGTGCCAGTACCAAGCAACACCTTCAAATCCAAAATGGTGTTCAGGAGTAAAATGTCCTTTCATACAACGAATCAGAATTACAATCAACATGATTGTTCCGAGCATGACGTGAAATCCATGAAAACCAGTAAGCATGAAGAAGCTAGCGCCATAAGCACCTGAACCAAGTGTCAAGCCCATCTCTGTGTAGGCTTCGTGATATTCCATTGCTTGCGTAGCTAAGAACGCTATACCAAGAGCTACAGTAAGTGCCATACCGATAATTAATTGTTTACGGTTATTTTTAATTAGACCCCAATGCGCCCAAGTAATAGTCGCACCTGAAGTTAACAATAACGCCGTATTAATTGCTGGCAAACCCCATGCAGACATCGCATGAAAATTCGCAGGGGGAATGTACTCAGTACCTAATACGCTGCCGCCTGGACCTATCGACGGCCAACTTGCTAAAAAGTCCTTATACGGTGTAATGTCGGCATCATATCCAGCTAGATCTGGTACAGAAAGTACGCGCATATAAAACAAAGCGCCAAAGAACGCCGCGAAGAAGGCAATCTCTGAACAAATAAACACAATCATGCCAATACGGAATGACTTATCTTCCCAGCCTTTAAATTTACCAGTTAGGCTTTCGGATATAACTGACCCCATCCATTTAAACACCATGGCTAATATAAGAAGTGCCCCAAGAATCATCATCCATTTACCTGGCACTTGCAGGTATGCTAAATCTTTACTTTTGTCTGTAGCAACATTGAAAATAAAGCCTGAAGCCAATGAAAGTAAGCCCACTGAGATGATAGAAGGATATACACTACCGTGAGGCACGTAATAATGATTGTTTGAATGTGTCGCCATGCAATAACTCCTGTGCATTTTTATAAATATTTTTTTAAATTCACAGTGGCTGTAAAACGCCACTTCCTCACCTGAAACCACTAACACTTAATTAATAAAGCTATTTACTTTCAGTCACTGCGGGAAAGAACGAATAAGATAACGTCATCTCTGAAACATCTTTTGGCAGATCGGGACTAACAAAAAACCGTAAGGGCATTTCTTTTTCTTCGCCTGGTTTAAGAGATTGTCTTACAAAACAAAAACATTCAATTTTCTTAAAATTCGCCGCCGCTATTCCAGGTGTAATACTAGGCACTGCCTGTCCAACCACCACCTCATTTGTAGTATTCTTTGCTACGAAGATTACAGTTTCAATTTGTCCAGGATGCAACCTAATACTTGTTTGCTTGGGATAAAAGTTCCACCCTAAGCCTGGCATTACACTTGTAGTAAACTGTACATTTAGCCATCTAGTATCATCCACTTTTGCTTTAGAAATGAGTGCTGCTGAGTTTTCAGTTTTACCATTTAAACCAGTAATTTCGCACAACACGCTATACAAAGGCACCAATGCAAATGCAAACAACAAAGAGCCAACCACTAACCACAATAACTTACGAACTAATTTTTTGTTCTTTATATCTAGCTGTTCTTTAGCTGTTAGATTACCAGCCTCTTCTAATGATGCCATATAGAAAACATAGACATTACATACCAAATAAACGCAATGCCTCCCAAAACCAATGCAATCTTTTTATTACTATTTTTCGTTTGTCTTTCTTTATCGTTCATATTTATCCGAGTTATATTCATTAACACTGAATTGCTAGGTCTAGTACTATTAAACCTAGCAACTCGATTTATTTAACTACTGGCTGCTCTGTAAAACTATGGTAAGGCGGTGGAGAAGGTAAAGTCCATTCTAAACCTTTAGCACCTTCCCATACTTGGTCGGTGGCTTTTTTACCACCACGAGCACAAGTCACAATATTATAAACAAATAACAATTGTGATAAGCCGAGCGTAAATGCAGCTATTGATGAAATCATATTAAACTCAGCAAATTGCAGCGCGTAGTCAGGAATACGACGTGGCATACCCGCTAAACCAAGGAAGAACTGAGGTATAAACGTCATGTTAAATGAGATTGCGGTTAACCAGAAATGCAGTTTACCTAATTTCTCGTTGTACATGTGTCCAGTCATTTTCGGTAACCAGTAATATGTACCAGCCATAATACCCATAATACCACCAGCAAATAGTGTGTAATGGAAGTGCGCCACGATAAAGTAACTGTTGTGATATTGCGCATCAGCAGCAACGTCAGCAAGTACTAAACCTGTTAAACCACCAATACCAAACAGGATAATCCAACCCACCGTAAATAACATCGGTGTTTCAAAACTCATAGAGCCGTTCCACATGGTTTTAATCCAGCAGAAGAACATCACAGCGAGTGGTAATGAAATCGCCATTGTGCTGTACATAAAATACAACAATGCCGGCACGGGCATACCTGACGTAAAGAAGTGATGCGCCCAAACTACTACTGACAAAGCACCAACACCCCAGAATGAATACACTTGCGCTTTATAACCATACATTGGTTTGCGTGAAAATGTTTCTAAGATTTGCGGAATAAAGCCCCAAACTGGTAATAACAAAATATATACTTCTGGGTGACCAAAAAACCAGAACAAATGCTGGAACATTACCGGGTCACCGCCACCAGCCGCATCAAAGAAGTGCGTACCGAAGTGACGGTCTGTAAGTAACATTGTTACTGCACCAGCCAATACAGGAATAGTAGCAATCAATAAGAAAGCGGTAATTAGCCAACCCCAGACAAACATAGGCATTTTCATTAATGTCATGCCAGGTGCGCGCATATTGAACACAGTAACGATAATGTTAATAGAACCAAGCACTGAAGAAATACCTAATAAGTGAACTGCAAAAATTGCAAAATCAACACCGATACCACCTTGCACTGATAGCGGCGGGTAGAATGTCCAACCAGTTGCTAATGCACCGTCACCAATACCGAATAGAGCAAGCGTGAATGGTAATGTTAGAAGAATCGCTGAAGGTGGCAGTAACCAAAAGCCCCAGTTATTTAAACGCGGCAAAGCCATGTCTGGCGCACCAATTTGTAGTGGAATCATCCAGTTAGCGAAACCAGTAGCAGCAGGCATCAATGCTGCAAAAATCATAATTAAAGCATGAACACCAATTAACTGATTAAAAAACTCTGGGTTCATCAATTGCAAACCAGGTTTAAATAATTCAGCACGAATGCCCAAAATCATTGCACCACCAACAAAGAACATGATAAGCGAAAATGTTAAGTACATCGTACCGATGTCCTTGTGGTTCGTGGTGGTTAGCCAGCGCATAATCCCTGTAGGGTGTTCAGCATGATGATCATCATGATGTGCTACCGTTGTTGTACTCATTACTTTCTCCTAATTACCCAAACTAATTAACTAACCCGTTTTAATTAAATATACCCAACTATTCGCGAGCTGCTTTAACTTGCGAGGGTTGCAACACATCGCCAACACTATTGCCAAGACCGTTACGCTCGTAAGTAATCACCGCAGCAATTTCAGTATCATTTAGCAATGCCTTCCAAGATGGCATCACGCGTACACCGTTTAAAACGCGATCTAAATGACTATCTTTAAGATACTTACCATCTGCACCGAAAATTGGGCCATTGGCAATTTTACTACCAGTTAAGGCTGGGAATGCGGGTGGCAAACCAGCACCAGAAATTTGGTGGCAGACTGCGCAGTTTTTTTCGTATACACCTTTACCAGTTGCAACCAAATCTTCTTTTGTCCACTCTTTATCCGCACCAGCGGAAGCTTTAGCAATCTCTTCTTTTTTTGAAGCCACCCAAACTTTATATTCATCCATTGGCACAGCATCTACAACTACAGGCATGTAGCCATGACCTTTACCGCAAAGTTCTTTGCATTGACCTCTGTAAGTACCCGCCTTCTCAACTTGGACCCAGGTTTCACGAAGAAAGCCAGGAACAGCTAAACGAGAAGAACCAAATTGCGGCACCCACCAGTTATGCATCACGTCCGCAGAAGCCATTAAAATACGTACTTTTGCGCCAACAGGTAGCACTAAGTGATTATCAACCTCAAGTAAGTAGTGCTCATCTTTTACACCGTCGAAACCTTTATCTGTTTGCTCTTTTGGTGTTGACAGGTTACTTACAAATTTAATGCCCTTTGCATCACCATCCAAATATTCATACTGCCAGCGCCATTGCGAACCTGTGACTTTAATCACCATATTAGCATTTTCACGTGTATTCTCCATCATCACCACACTGTGGTAGGCTGGAATCCCCATAATGACGAAGTCAATTAACAGCAGAATCACGAAAGGGATTAACGTCCAAAAAATCTCAACTGTAGTTGATGGCGCTTTATCGGCAACCGCTTTGAAACCCTTACTCTTACGATGCGCAAAAATTGAATAAATCATAATTGCAAGGACAACAACAAAAATGGCCATACAAATAGCCATAAACTTATTATGCACATGCAAAGTATCTAATGCCATAGGCGTCACAGGCTCAGGGAAGTTCCATGAATAATCAGCAAATGCACTGATTGAAACGAGCATCGCTGAAATACCTAAACCAATTTTTCTAAATACCTGCATAAAACATGCTCCAAAACTAATTAATCAATTTTCTTTAATTTTTTTTTGAGTTCAGCAGCTAACTCAGCTCGCTGCTCATCATTCATAAAGCTTTTACCAAACTCAACTTCTTTACCATGCGACCGAATAAACAAGCCGCTTTTACCAATTACCCCACCTACACTTGCAACTTCACGTAGGTTTATTTGCGCCCAATGCCTTTGGAAAATCGTTGTAGTTACTTCTTTATAATTTCTCTTTTCTACAACGACTTTATCATCTTCAATCGTGATACTTTCAAAATCTGCTGAATGTAGATAAATATAATAAAAAGCATAAGCGAACGCCAACACCTCTAACCCCGCAAAAGGCAAAACTAACCAAGCACCCATGCGCGCAAAACCAAAACCTACTAATAAAACCACTACAGCTATAGCACCAAGCACTTTAAAACCAGCTTGAACAGTAAGCGAATTATTGGGTCTAGCAATGATTTTATAACCTAAATCAGATATCGCCATTTAATGCCCTTAATCTAGAAAATCTACCAAGTAAATTTTCTTACAATTTTTCGACATGCGTCATTTTGACGCAGATCAAAAAATAGCACAAAAAGGAAATGCGCTCAAGCAAAAAGTTACATTTATGTAACAATTTAGCAATATTTTTCCTCATGTATGAAGCATGATCAAGCAAAGATCCTGAGGGAGATTACCCAAAAAATACTTTCCATTACTGGAAACTAGGCAAAAAAAATGACCTACAAAAAATGTAAGTCATTATTTTATGGTGCCCGGGGCCGGAATCGAACCGGCACGCATTGCTGCGCGGGATTTTGAGTCCCGTGCGTCTACCAATTCCGCCACCCGGGCATTTTGGAATATACATTACTGTATAATTGCAAGGTCGCCATTATAGCAAGCTATAGCATTTATGAGAACAGAAGATTTCAATTTTTATTTACCTGAAGCATTAATCGCACAGCATCCCACTTTAGATAGAACGGCTAGCCGCATGCTTCATCTTAACGGCGTCAATGGTGAATTATCTGACAAGATGTTCATCAACTTACCTGACTGCCTACAAGCTGGTGATTTATTAATATTTAATGACACTCGCGTGATCAAAGCTCGATTATTTGGAGTGAAGCACACTGGTGGTAATGTAGAGATATTGATAGAGCGCGTCATTAATCAACACACCGCTTATGCACATATTCGCGCTTCTAGGGCGCCTAAAGTTGGCTCGCGCTTAACCTTATCCAAGGCTTTTGATGTTGAAGTTATCGCGCGTCACGATGATTTATTTGAGTTACGCTTTTTAAGTGTGATCTCTGTTTTAGATTTACTAGAGCAACATGGCGCTTTACCTTTACCGCCATATATCACCCATACTGCTACTAGCGACGATGAAGAGCGCTATCAAACCGTTTTCAGCAAGCACCTTGGTGCTGTTGCTGCACCTACGGCAGGCTTACATTTTAATGATGCTATGTTAGAAACTTTAAGACAAAGAGCTGTCAACATTGCTTATGTGACTTTACATGTTGGCGCAGGCACATTTCAACCAGTGCGTGTTGATAACATTAATGAGCATAAAATGCACAGTGAGCTTTATAGTATTTCACAAGAGACTATTGATATGATTAAAGCCACAAAAAATAGTGGTTCAAAAATAATTGCTATAGGCACTACTGTGTTGCGTGCTTTAGAAAGTGCTTCCCGCGTTAGCAAATTAAATGTTGAAGGAAATTTGCAGGCAGGGAGCGGCGAAACTGATATATTCATCATTCCTAGCTATCGATTTAAAGTAGTTGACCGTTTATTTACCAACTTTCATCTGCCAAAAAGTACCTTACTCATGTTAGTGTCAGCATTTGCAGGGGTGGCTAATATTAAAAATGCCTATGAACATGCTATCGCAAAACAATATCGATTTTTTAGTTACGGGGATGCTATGTTGATTGAAAAACAAGCAGATGCCTAACTTCTAATGAACGAATTGGAACAACGTACTGACTAAACTTGTTATGAGTTGATATTTAGTATTATTAATGTAGATTAAACAGAAAGAGTAATTATGCGTACTTCAACAATGTTAATTGCAATTGTAATTCCACTTGCGTCTGCCTTGCAGCATACTCAAGCAGCAGTTCTCCCAGAAGCTCAAATTGGCATAAAAATTCCTCTTACACAAAAACCAAGTACGCGCCCCATGACGGTAGCTTATATTCCAAGTTTAAAACATTACTATATTGCTGACGGTGGCTTAGCGCCTATGGGTAGCGACACAGAAGCACCTGTTTCTAAATCGCAGATTCATGCCTATGATAATGAAGGTAAGTATGTAAACTCTGCAAATCCTGGCTATGACAACCGCTCTATTTATTACAACTCAAACTCTAACAAGCTAGAAACCATTACTTATAACATCTCTAGTTTTGGCGGTTTCTTGCCCAATACTGGCATATTTTCAATTAACCTAACTGATACTGGCGAAGTAAAAGACACCTCCTCTGATGTGTTTGGATTTAATCCTGCTTTTGGTGACCCCAATACTATGCCTAGCTATAATGCAGAAAAGAATCTCTATTACGCAAAGCAAGGGCGTAGTAATAAAGTACGGGTAGTTGATCTAAAAACCACAGAGCAAATCAGTGAAATTAATTTAGACTTAGCTAAAGCTGGCGTGGCATTTGATGACGTAAGCGACTACTTTGTGGCTTATACAGGTATCCAAGGTGAGGAGTTCGAGTTACTAGATATCGACCATAAAGCTGTTCTGGTGTTTGATTTAACTGGCAAATATATAGGTAAAAGCGAACTACCTAAAGACTTAAAACTACGTTCACATAATCATCTAAATGGTGCTGGATATGCCAACGGCATGCTGTTTGTATACCATGAGCCTGAAGGTGAGTTTGGTACCTACTATGGTTTCAAAGTACAAAAACCTTAAACATCAACAAAATGCTCTAAAATAAAAAAACCGCCTTACAAGGCGGTTTTTTTATTTTATGTAATCAGTAATTAAATAAGCGTAGTTTCGTAATAATTACTTGCCAAGCATACCTGCTAATTTACCTGAAAGCATACCAAATACCGCACCAATGATTGTTGAAACGATCACTAACAAGACTGGATTAGTCATATTCATTGCACCTGCATTGCCTGCAGTGTTTGCAGTTAAAGCCAAACCTGCGGTGGCAGCGTATCCATACACATTTGCTGGAACAACTGATAACAAGTTCATGCCAGCGACAATCACTAATGGGAACACAGTTACAGCAATAATAATAGGTGCAGCTAAAGCGCCCAAGCCACCTAACATACCAGAACTCACTAGATACAACGCAATGCCAGCCATCACTGCACCAAAAGACATACCCGCTATTGTTTTTTGCAACGCAGCATTATCTCCACCTGTATGAAAATAACAACCCCATGCAATAAAGCCGACCCAAACCAAAGCAATACCTGCGAGCGGATTTAATGCTAAAAATGCCCAGACTCCTCCTAAAACAGCAATACTTAGTGCTAATGCAGTTAATTTCGACATACTTTTCTCCTAATTATTATATTGAGTAGCAAGTTTTTCGAACAGCAACGTCATACGCTGGGCTTATTAGATTAGTGCAAATTTTGCCTTAGTCGTATAAACGCTAGGGGCATACTGAATGATTTTTGCAGAAATGTAAACTTTTTTGAGATGGTTTTTAGCACTAATCTAGTGCGTAAGCTAAGAAATTTGAGAAAGAACCTAATAATCTAGGTATTTTTTGGTGTGTAATCCCAGTTTTTAGTAGAATAATCCCAGTTTTTACGCCAAGCGCCAAGCACCAAGTTTGGGTATTGAGGTTTACCTAAACTACCATTGTATCGGCCTAAAGCACGATACAAATCTCCCCGTTCAATATCTATATAGTGCCTTAGAATAGTGCAGCCATAGCGCAGATTAGTACGTAATAGAAATAAATTATGGTCGCTAGCACCAATACTACGCGCCCAAAATGGCATCACTTGCATAAAACCACGCGCACCTACTGAGGACAACGCATATTTCTTAAAGCCGCTTTCAACTTGAATCAAGCCCAATACCATTTGCGGATCTAATCCTGCGCGGGTAGCTTCATAATGAACGGTGCGCAATAAGTCTTCACGATAATTACTATCTGGAATGCGTTTTGCCAAACGCCTTGACATCTCACTCAGCCAAGCATTGCCTTCTTCTGGTGTGGCAAAAGTCAGTGTAGGCACAGCTTTATCACTAATACTGCGTTGCATCATTGCTTTAACGCTATTAGACAAAGGCTCTTCAATCTGTGCGCCAGCATAGGAATTCACTGAAGCTAAAGCTCCAATAAAAGCAAACAAACAGATTTGAATTTTTTTAAACATATTTGATTATAGTGCCACTTTTTGCATAAATTCAACAACATTATTCAATGAAACTGACTGAGCCTCTGCGTCAGTTCTACCCTTGTATTCAACTTCACTTTCAGCCAAACCACGCTCACCTATCACTAAGCGATGGGGGATTCCCATTAAATCTGCTTCCGCAAACATGACACCTGGGCGCTCACCTCTATCATCGAGCATCGCTTCTATACCAGCAGCATTCAAGTCAGCGTATATTTTGTTTGCCGCTGCTGCGACCGCTTCCGACTTATCATAGCCAATTGGGCAAATCGCTACTGCAAATGGCGCCATGCTTTTTGGAAAAATAATTCCGCGTGCATCATTGCCTTGCTCAATTGCCGCACCAACAATACGCGAAACACCAATGCCGTAACAACCCATTTCCATCACTTGCGTTTGACCGCTTTCATCCAAATAAGTCGCACTCATTGCTTCTGAATACTTTGTACGCAACTGAAATATGTGTCCAACTTCAATACCGCGGCAAAGCGACAAAACACCTTTTCCATCTGGACTTGCGTCACCTTCAACGACATTACGAATATCTGCCACTAAACTTGGCTCTGGTAAGTCTCTAGCAAAATTCACGCCAGCTAAATGAAACTTAGGTTTATTCGCGCCACAAACAAAGTCGCTCATATTCGCAACGGTTCTATCTACAATGATAGCCACGTTTTCACCCACATTGACGGGCCCGATAAAACCAGGTGGGCAGCTTAGGTTATCGCGTATTTCATCACCTGTGGCTAATCTAAAATCTGACAAACCTGTCAATTTACCAACTTTAATTTCATTTAAATTGTGGTCGCCACGCAATAAAGCTAAATAGAATTTACCATTTGCTGATCCATCATTAGCCACTAGCGCTATTGCCTTTACGGTTTGCTCGATACTGATACCCAGCAATTTAGCCACATCCTCACAAGTCGTTTGCTTGGGCGTTTCGACCTCCCGCATTGCTTCCGCAGCAATCGCTCTCTTGGCCTTAGCTGGCAAAGCTTCCGCAAGCTCAACGTTTGCAGCATAATCAGAAGTATCGCAGTAAGCCAAAGCATCTTCACCTGAATCAGCCAGCACATGAAATTCATGAGAACCATCACCGCCTATAGCACCTGTATCGGCTTTTACCGCACGAAACTTTAGGCCTAAGCGATTAAACACATTGTTATATGCTTGATACATATTGGCATATGTCGCTTCTAACGAGGCAAAATCAGTATGGAAAGAATACGCGTCTTTCATCATAAACTCACGTGCACGCATTACGCCAAAACGTGGGCGAATCTCGTCACGGAATTTAGTTTGAATTTGGTAGAAATTAAGCGGCAGCTGTTTATAACTACGAATTTCAGAACGCGCTATATCCGTAATCACTTCTTCATGCGTTGGTCCGAAGCAAAACTCACGTGAATGACGATCAGTGATTTTAAGCATCTGTGGGCCAAACACTGCCCAACGGCCTGTTTCTTCCCATAATTCACGCGGCTGCACTGCAGGCATCAATAACTCTAGCGCGCCCGCCTTATTCATTTCATCGCGCACGATTGATTCAACTTTACGAAGCACACGTAAACCTAGGGGCATCCAACTATATAGCCCCGAGCCTAAACGTTTAATCAGCCCTGCGCGCACCATTAGAATATGGCTTGGCAATTCAGCATCATTTGGAGCTTCTTTTTGGGTGTTGAAGAAAAATTGTGATGCGCGCATGATGGTATCTAATCTAAGCAAAAATCAAAGTCCGAATTTTACATAGTATCAGCCATTTAGTCAGCATTTGTTAATTAGTGACGAGACTGTCATCCAGATATTTTATATTTAACGTGTTCGGACTGGGCTGTCCTCAGGAATGAAGCCTGACTTCCATAGCTTCAAAGGCACAATTGTCGCAGGGACGCCATTGTCGTAAAACCAGCTGTCTACCGCAAATTGCTCACCACTAGCTTTTTCGTGAATAACGGCAGTAGTATGCGGCCAGCCATTGAAAAAGAAGTTTCTTATGCGGGTACCTTCAGCTTCGTGCAACTGGATTAATCCATAATTTTGCATTAGGTGAATATAAGTAGTTGTGTTAATTGCTTCGTCGTTGCAATCAAGTTGACCAGGATATTTTGAATTATTAAAAGTGCCTGCACGATCGCCAGAAGTGCCTATTTTGAGGCCTACAATGGTTTCTAATTCACCGACTGCATAAGAAATTTCCTTGCGTTCAAAATCAGCTTTATCAGTATTGTCACCTACTTTTTTTGCAAATATCGCGACTACTTGAGCCCACTCTAAACTGCTGATAGAGACACGTCTAATTTCAGCACAGCCTCCTCCAAAACACACATCTAAACCTTCTAATGTTGGTACTTCATGATAAATTCTTGAAATATCGGAAATTGCTGCATCCGCATTAAATGAAATCAGTAAGAAACAACAAAGGCTAAATAACAATAGGCGCATTGCTCAACTCATTAATATCTTCACTATCAGAAGGAAAATGCATATCTAAGTGTTCAGTTATCTTCGCAATACCATGCAAAACGCCAAGTTCAAAATCACCTTTTCTGAAATGTCGCTCCATCTCATAGCTGATTTGCTCCCATCCCTCACTACCCACATGCGCATGAATTCCTCGATCGGCTAGTATTTCAAAATCATGATCCGCAAGCAATAAATAAATCAGAACACCATTATTTTGAGCAGTATCCCACACTTGAAATTTTGAAAAAACTTCTATCGCGCGTCTCTTCGCAGATTTTTTTCTAAAAATATCAAATACATCCAGATTAGACTCAACCACAAAACAGATTTCGCCTAAATGCGTTTTCTCGCTAGTTGCAATGGCTTTTTCAATAGCCCGCATTGAATCTTTTGGGAAATAATACGTAACGGTGCCAGTCCAACTTAGCATGTGTTTGAATAGACGTTTGATGAATTTGAATGACATGTCTAATATCCCTTACCAATCACCCGAAGCTCCACCACCACCAAAACCGCCGCCGCTTCCACCACCCCAGCTACTTCCACCAGAAGAACTTCCTCCAAAACCGCCGCCTCCAGAGGTGAAATTTGTAATGCCGATCAAAGTAGCAATAAAAACACCAAATGCAGAAATAGCACCTATCGCCAACGCTCCAGTAAACAACCATACCATTACGCCAGTGATGCCTCCTGTGACCAATCCAGCGCGAAAGCCGCCCATCATTAGCCTTAACATTGCACCGACGATAATGGCAAAAATGATGATGCCAAATGGTGCAGGACTTGCGTTATTGTCACTATAAGAATTACTTGTCGGGGCAGGCAATGCTTCACCAGATATCATACTAATAATGCTATCTGTTGCCGCATTGATTCCACCGAAATAATCACCTTGCTTAAACTTAGGTTTCATCACTTCATCAATGACTCGTTTAGCATTTAAATCAGGAATGGCTCCCTCTAAGCCATAGCCTACTTCTATACGCATTTTTCTGTCATTTTTTGCTACTAGAATTAAAACGCCATCATCTACCTTTTTACGACCCAGCTTCCACACATCCACCACGCGAATGCTATATTGCTCAATGACTTCTGGCTGGGTAGTGGGCACAATTAACACCGCAATTTGGCTACCTTTTTCTTGCTCAAACGCCACCAACTTAGCATCAAGTTGGCTTTGCTCTTCAGGGCTGAGCGTTTGTGTTAAATCGGTGACATGCGTTTTTAGTGCAGGTATAGCAACTTGCTCCGCATGCAGATTGCACGCTACAAAGAGTAGCATCGTGCAAACTGCAAGCAGGCTTGCTTTTAGGTGATAAATCACTTGATCGGATAAGTGAATAGTTTATTAAAAATGATAACTATTTTTTATCGCCAAAATCTACTGTTGGCGCGACTGAAATCGCTTTTTCATTTTCAACTGTGAAAGATGGCTTAGCTTTGTAGCCAAACATCATCGCCGTTAGGTTTTGTGGGAATGACCGTACAGCAATGTTGTAGCCTTTAATCGTTTCAATGTAACGATTACGAGCAACGGTAATGCGATTTTCAGTACCTTCAAGCTGTGCTTGTAGGTCTCTGAAACCTTGGTCTGCTTTAAGGTTAGGGTAGTTCTCTGAAACCGCCATTAAACGAGATAAAGCTGAACTCATTTGCGCTTGTGCTGCTTGAAATTTAGCAAATAGTTCTGGGTCATTTAACACTTCAGCGTTAACTTGCATGCTACCCACTTTAGAACGTGCATCAGCCACTTGTGTTAGTACTTCTTTTTCATGCTCAGCATAACCTTTAACCACATTCACTAAGTTTGGCACAAGGTCTGCACGGCGTTGGTATTGATTGAGCACCTCGGACCAAGCTGCTTTTGACTCTTCGTCTAAGGATTGAAAATTATTATAGCCACAGCCACTTAGGTTTAACAAAAATAAAACTGTGAATAGTTTTAAGTAGATTTTTTGCATGTTCATTCCTTATGAATACATCAAATTTAGAGACAGACTACAGTGACACACATTCTATTACGATTAGATGGCAACTAAGATACATATTTCAAGAGTTTACAATTTCATAGGTTTAATTTTAGGGCTAATCACTTTAGTTATTGGCAACTTTTAAGTCTTGCAAAACTTGCAAACTCATACAAATATCATTCCATGCCTTTGCTTTGTCTGCTGGGTTTTTCAATAAGTGCGCTAAATCATAAGTAACGATTAAGGTGGCTCCTTGAGGTTGATGCTTACTGCCACGTAATGTCTCTATAGATTCTTTACTAAGTAACATGATTTGTGCAACCTCCTCACCCAATACTAGCAAAAGCTTGGGATGCAAACTATCTATCAGCATAAGTACATTTGTAGAAGTTTCTGCAGGCTTAGTCTTGATACGCATCGCTTTACAAATATTTTGAAATAATTGTTGCTCTTCATTAGTCATCACGTTACTAGACAAAACAAATAGCCAATCACCATCATCACTCGATATGAAAGTTAACTCTTGTGATGATGAGGCAGGTTCAACCCTCAAATCTAATTCTGTTGCAACTTCCACCAAATTAGGCTCGATGACTACGTCCGCGGCAGTTTCAGCTTTCAATGTCGCTTCACTGACTTTGACCTTTTCAGCGACAGCTTCTTGCACTTGTGAAGGGACTTGAGTTGTTGGCAAAGGCGAGCGCAATTGCCATACTGGCAACAGCTCTAACTCTCGCATTATATCTTCACGTGTCATCATCGCATTATTCTCAAAGTGCTAAACCCATTAAAATAGCGTCTTCCCGACCATTATCCGCGGGGTAATAGTGTCGACGAACCGCCATTTCATTAAAGCCCATATTCTCATATAAAGCTATAGCTGAGAGATTACTCTGCCTAACCTCTAAAAACATATTCGCCATTTGCTTATTTTTAGCTACGTCCACCATATGTTCTAAAAGTGTGCAACCTAAGCCCTGTCTTTGATAAGTTTTTGCAACACTCAAATTAAGTAAATGCGCTTCATCTAACACCAGCATCATGAGTGAATAGCCAATAATCTTTTCATCCTCAAGTAAAACCTGAGCCGTGTAGCCTGAGTTTAATGAGTCACTGAAGTTGCCACGCGTCCATGGGTAGGTATAAATCAGCGGTTCAATGTCCATAATCGCATCTAAATCATCCATGCGCATCGTCCGAAATTGATACTGCGTTTTTAGCACAGCACTCATAAACGCAAACCTTGCTCACGTTCTGTAGTTTTAAGTGCCACGCGGTTTCGAATATAAATTGGCATAGCCTCAGTTGCTGGCTTGGCCTCACCACGGATAAATATAGGTCGAGCAAGCTCAAGTATTGCAGTCGCTGTTGGCAATAACTGTGGCTGAGCAGATTGCAATTGAGCTGCATAAACAGCACTTAATTGCTCGTTATAAGTCTGCCAGCCACTACCCACACCAACCCAAGCTGCGCCTTGAACGGCCGGCACTGCTTGGGGCTTATATAAGCCCGGCTCGATAGTGCACTGCCACGCACCCTCTATTTTTTCATAAGCTGCGTGATACACCTCACCCATGCGGGCATCAAGACATGCAATCACTTTATCCTCGCCGCTTGCTTGAGCAAGGGCTAAAAGTGTGCACACACTAACCACTGACAAATTGGCACCAAAACCCAAGCCTTGAGCCACGCCTGCGGCTATACGCACACCGGTAAATGAGCCAGGACCCGCACCAAAAGCAATGCCATCCAACTCGCTTAATTGCAAACCTGCCGTATCAAGCAAAGCCTGTATTTGCGGCAAAATGATTTGCGAATGCGTTTGGCCAGCATTGCAATCATAGTTAAACATTTCATCGCCTTTTAGCAAAGCTAGCGATAGATATTCGGTTGAGGTGTCAAAAGCTAATAAATTCACTTGGGTGTTCGCATTAAATTAATGTTCATTTCTGTTAGCCGCTATTTTGCCACGTATCTGCTTAATTTGCCCGCGTTGTGTTTTACTTTCTAGACGCCTCTGTTTAGAACCGTAACTTGGTCGCGTGGCATAACGGGTCGGTTTCACTTGATTTGCAGCATTTATAATTTCATGCAAACGCGCAATTGCATCTTTTTTATTGGCTTCTTGCGTGCGATATTGTTGGGCTTTTAATGCCAAAATACCTTCTGCGGTAATGCGATTATCTTTCAAATGCATCAAGCGCGCTTTAAGCCAATCACTTAGCGAGGAGGCTGCAATATCAAACCGTAAATGAATCGCGCTTGAAACTTTATTCACGTTTTGCCCGCCTGCCCCCTGTGCTCGAATGGCACTGAGTTCATATTCGGCTTCTGGGATTAAAATCATAGATAAAATTTCATGTTACTTATGTGGTGAAATGCTAATGTCAGCGACATCAATAAGCGTCATATTGTACACAAGCCAAGCAACATAATCGCTTAGAAGTATTATAAACTGCATCTCATGAATCACCTCTCTTCAAAAGAGCACACTCACCGCTTTCCAATGATAGATGCGTTTAAAGCGACGGCCTCTCAGCTTATCGTTTTGCACCACCTATCCGCATACGGCCCGATTTCAGATTCCGCTCAACAAATAGCGCCAACACTTATTACTTGGTTATACGATTACGCCAGAATGGCTGTACAGATATTCTTTGTTATTGGTGGCTATCTAGCCGCACGTTCAGTCTTTTTTAATGGGAGCCGCACCCGCTATATCGTGATTAATTTAACGAATAGATATATTAGATTGGCGGTTCCATTTTTCTTTGCATTAATATTGGCCGTCACTTGTGCCGTTATCGCACGCAATTTAATGGATCATGAATTTATTCCTGACTTTCCTAAATTCTCGCAGTTTTTATATCATGTACTCCTACTAAATGGTGTGCTAGATGTTGATTCTCTTTTAGCTGGTGCTTGGTTTATTGCTGTTGATTTCCAACTTTTCTTTGTGATGCTCTGTATTAGTTGGTTTGGTGGGAAAGTTGCTAACGCAAGAAAAGCTGTACTTGTCATGATCACCTTAGCAACGGCGATATCACTATTTTGGTTTAATCGTAACGAACGTTATGACGACTGGGCGATTTATTTCTTCGGTGCTTATGGTATGGGTGCAATTGCTTACTTTGCAGGGCAACGTGAACATTCTACAGTTTGGTTATGGTTAATCATATCACTAGCAATAACTGCGATTACTATTGATTTTAGATTAAGAGTTTTGATCGCTATATGTGTAGCACTAACTCTTTTCATCACCCGCAATATCCAAGTCAAAGCTTACGTTAAACAACAAAAACTCATACATTATCTTGGCACGATTTCATACTCGCTATTTCTAGTGCATTTCTCGGTACTCATGCTTACTAACGCGATTTTTGGCTGGCTAAATATTATTAACTCATGGATAGGTTGCATTTTCATGATTTTCACATGGCTAGCTAGCTTGAGCCTAGCGGATTTTTTTCATCGTAAAATTGAGACACCAATCACCTCACATTTGAAACTTAGATTGAAAGAAAATTAAAGCCAAGCACTTGGTTGCTTAATCAAACTAATTGCCCATTCTGATAATCGGTAATTGCTTGCTCGATTTCTTCTCGAGTATTCATTACAAATGGGCCGTATTGAACAACTGGCTCCAATAATGGACGTGCAGCTAGTAGCAGAAATGCTGTTGAGCTGCTCTCAGCCCTCACTTCAACACAGTCCCCATTCGATAGCACTCCAGCAGTCTGAGCTTCCAATAGACGCAGCTCATTTTCAGCACCAATCTTCACATTGCCCTCATATGGATAGATGAAAGCATTGTGCCCTTCTGGAATTAATTGGCTAAAAGTTTGACCTACTGGCAAATGCACATCTAAAAATAGTGGCGCAGTTGTTAAGCCTTGTATAGGACCAGCTACAGATTTACCATCCAAGTTAGCAGTTCCAGCAATCACCTTGACTGTGCTGCCATTAACTAAATGCACTAATGGGATATCTTCTGACTGAATGTCTAAATAGCCCGCTGGCTTCATTTTCTCATTCGCAGGCAAGTTAATCCAAAGCTGAAAACCGCGCATACGGCCACTTTCTTGTTGTGGCATTTCTGAATGAATAATGCCGCGTCCTGCCGTCATCCATTGCGCTCCGCCACTTTTTAGATGGCCTTTATTACCTAAATGGTCTTGGTGCAACATATGGCCATCGAGCATATAAGTCACCGTTTCAAAGCCGCGATGTGGATGGGCAGGAAAGCCCGCAACATAATCATCCGCAATTTCAGAGGAAAATTCATCCAACATTAAAAATGGATCTAAACGCATAAAGCCAGACTGCCCAAGGCTGCGGCGCAGCTTTACACCGCCTCCATCAGAGGTAGGAATTGATTGAATGACTCTTTGTAATTGACGAACTTGCATTTATGCTCCATATCAACGATGGCAGACCATCTTGGCCCACCATTAGGCACTTTCTACTCTTTATTGCTTAACTGCTTCAACTGGCAAAGTGATTGTGACTTCATCACTTACATAAGGTACATGCTTAGCCATATTGTAGTCAGAGCGTTTCACCACTACCGTCGCATTAGCGCCACATGCGTCTTTCTTAAGCATTGGATGAGGCATGCACATAAATGATGACATGGTGAGTGTTTGCGGCTTGCTAACGCCTTTGATAGTCAAGGTACCATCAATTGAAACAGGCTTATCACCTTCAAAATTCATTTTGCTAGAAACAAAAGTGGCCGTTGGGAATTTTGCTGTATTAAAAAAATCTTCCGCTTGAATATGCTCATTAAATAAGGCAAATCCAGTATTGACCGATGTAGTGTCAATCGTCACATCCACTGCGCCTGTTTTAGCCACACGATCAATCACAACCTTGCCAGTAGCTTTATCAAAACGGCTTAATTGCGTTGAGTAACCAAAATGGCTATATGAAAAGCGCGGCATGCTGTGGTTGCTGTCAATAATATAAGTCTCTGGTGCAGCGATAGCGGCTGTTGATATGGTTGCGGCGATCGCTAGTAAAATTAAATGCTTCATGGATTTGCTCCTAAATATAAGGGTGTTGAATAAGGTAAAACTTAATATGCCATTAAACACTTTACTAATATGATATAAAAGTATAATAATCTGCTGTAAACAATCAGTTAATTAGATAGGTAAGCTTAAATGACGCCAAATATCACACTAGAGCAATGGCGTACGCTTATTAACATCGTGGAGGCTGGCGGCTATGCCCAAGCGGCTGAAATCATGTTTAAAAGCCAATCTGCCGTGACTTATGCCGTACAAAAAATAGAATCAATGCTTAATGTTAAAGTTTTTGAAATTCAGGGTCGTAAGGCCGTGCTTACACCAACAGGTCAAATGCTCTATCGCAGAGCCTTAGCCCTTGTTAATGAAGCCAGCGAACTAGAACAAGCCGCACATGCCCTCTCTGCAGGCTGGGAAGCCAACATTAACCTTGCTGCTGAAATACTATTTCCATCACACCTGCTACTAAACTGCATGGAGCGATTTGGTTTAGAAAGCCCACATACGCGCATCGAGCTTATTGAATCCGTCATTGGTGGGACATCCGAAGCCTTACTCAAAGGCGAAGCCGATATTGCAATTACGCCTCAACTACCGCCTGGCTTTTTGGGCGATCTGCTGATGCGCATAAAAATAGTGGCTGTTGCTCATGCCGACCATCCACTTCATCATTTAGGTCATTCGCTTACTTATAAAGACCTTAGAGCCTATCGTCACTTAGTGGTTAGAGACTCTGGTAAAAATCGTGGTCAGCGTGCAGCCATTGTTGAGGTTGATCAGCGCTGGACTGTTAGTCAAATTGCTACGTCGATTGAGGCTGTCTCAATGGGCTTCGGCTTTGCTTGGCTTCCAGAGGAGCACATCAAACAAGAACTAAAAACAGGCTTACTTAAACCCCTACCGCTAATTGAAGGCGGCACTCGTGAGATTCCGTTATATGTAGTCATTGCAAACCCAGACTTTGCAGGGCCAGGCATAAGATGCTTAACAGAGATAATTAAGCATTCGGTAGAAGAGATTAAGATCAATTAAATTAACATTAATCGGAAATACCCGCAAATGCTCGACAGCATTTGCTTCGCAAGCATAATTCACACATCATAAATCGACTCATATATTGCTAGTAGCACTGCAAATAAGCCTATTACTGAAAAGTATTAATCGGCGTCAATTTCCGCTCACCATCAACATCGCCATCAATCATCGGCAATGATAACCTCTTATATTCTATTCCTATCAATTTCCATACCCACTTGAACGTATGGACTTTTATGTAATTTCCAATTTTTTATAAGATTTCACACAATCGTAGCGTTAAAAAGGCAAAAAACATTAAAAAGTACTTGACTAGTATTACAAAAGTAATACAATAAGCATACTTTAATAGCATTTATTGGAAATAACATGGCTTTAAAACCGATTACACTCCGTTTGGATGAAGAAGAGTACGAGAAACTCAAGGTTCATTTAGAGGCGTTTGGTGACCCTGACATTAACGTGGCTTTTGTGGTTCGTTCGTATATTCGTGATTTAAATCGTTCTTTACCTTATATGCATAACTCAGGTTGGGATTTGAAAAATTACTTTGGCATGATGGGCTCGTGGTTAAAACAGTTCAGCTCCATGTCAGATGTTGATATGTTTAAAATGATGAGCAATCCTTGGCAGTTCTGGAATAGTGCCAGCTCAAGTGCAACTGAAGCGGATAAAGGCACGAATGGCGCATCTAAAAACGGTCATCAGGAGCACATATAGTATGGACAACCAATTTAAAAACATGATGGATTTGTTAAATAATCCTATGTTTCAACAGGGTGCTAACGAGTATTTTAAAATGGCTCAGCAGCAGGGTTTGGAAGCCGCTAAAAAGTTCTGGGGCAGTTCTATAAACACTAAAGCAACTGCCAGCGAGTTTCCAGACGCTCAGCAGATGCTCGATCGTATGATTGATTTTTCAAGCGCAATGGGCTTTGTGCCATTGGGTAAGTTTGAAGAGTTACAGAAAGCGTATGACAAATTACAGGCTGAGAATCAACTACTTCGCGACACTCTTCGCGACCTGCAACAAACATTTGCCGCAGAGAATGGTGCTAAAGCGCAAGAAGCGTGGCAGAGCGTAGTTGATAAACAGCTTGAAATGAGTCGTGAAGTTACTAAAAGTTTTTTTGAAGCACTGAAGCAAACGCCAAAATAATTGGCACAATTTTAAACTAGTAAATTAAGGAGCATTAAAATGGAAAAACAACTTGAGTATTTTGACGTATTAGCAAATACACAAAAGCAAGTGCTAGGTAACCTAGTCACTGCACAAAAAGATCTACGTGCACAATTATTAGATGGCATGACTAAAGTTCAAACTGCTGTTACTAGCATTCCTGGCGTGCCAGAAACTGCACAAAGTAAAGAAGCATTGAATCAATTTAACACATGGTTCAACTTAACAATTTCTAGCACTAAATCTTTCAGTGATGAAGCGTTGAAAATGCAAGAAAACTTAAACACTGCGTTTGAAAAACAGTTAGATATCAGCCGTGACGTTGTAAAAAGCTTTTCAGCATTAGCTAAAACTGCAACAGAAACAGCAGTTGCAGCTACAAAAACTAAAGTAGCTTAGTATTTGATCTGCTGTCGGCAGTGGTTTATCCGCAGCCGACAGAACTTCTGCTTCGGCAGATTTTGATGTTGAAGAGGAGTGAGTATGGAAAGTACCAATGAATATTTCGATGCTTGGGTGAAATCACAAACTCAGGCTTTTACTGCCTTGCGCGAGCAGGGTGAACGTATGATGTCTTTTTATAAAGCAGCGCCTACTGGCATGCAAAACCCTTTTGAAGCTTGGCGTGATGCCTCACTTAAGGCTTTCTCTGCTAGTGCAGATGGCAACTCACTTAAAGATATCATGGCCAAAACTTTTGGTAGTACAGATGCCATGCAGCAGTTATATGACACTTGGGAGCGCATGCAGTCTGCAATGCAGAGTCAGTCTTTTGATGCTGACAGCTACAAAAACTTTGCTGATCCAACTAAAATCAAGCAGCTAGTAGATCAGCTATTTAACTTTGACCTTAGTTCTATAACGCAAATGCAAGAACAAGCAGCCCAATTCGCAGCATCTTTTCAGCAATTTAGTAAGCCATGGGCCGAAGCTGCAACTGCTAATATGAACATGATGCCACAAGCCGCTGAGGGCAACCCACAAGCGATGCTTAAGATGTTTGAAAATATGTCTCATGCTTTCAATAGTCGCGCAGGGCAAGTCTTTAATGCGCCTAAAGTGGGTAAAGATCGTGAAAAGACAGAACTCTTATCGCGTTTTGTTGAAAGCCTATCTACTTATGCAACCTGCAATATCGAATACCAGCAACAGATGTACAAAACTGGTGGTGAGGCTATGCAAGAAGTCATGGCGCAGCTGGCAGCCAAGGTGCAATCTGGAGAAAAAACAGATGAGGAAGCGCAACGCTTTGATGCCTTCTTTGAGCTTTGGATTAGTGTTAATGAGCAAACCTTCAACAAATTTTTCCAAACTGAGGAATTCTCTCGTCTGAGAAATGCCGTGACCGCTTCTGGCTTCGCTACTCGCAAGCATTATTTTGCGCTGATGGAAATCCAGTTAGCTGACTTGCCAGTTGTAGTGCGCTCAGAGATGGATGATCTTTACAAGATTGTTTATGACTTACGTAAACAAGTGAAAAAATTAGAGTCACAGTTGAATGCCTCGCAAACAAAGGAAAGCCAAGCATGAATACGCAATTCTCAACATTTGATGCCAAAGCGATGATGAAACAGCTTGGTGAACTTAATACTAAACTGATTAAGGGTAGCGAGTTTCTTAGCGAAATCGATGAAATCGATGTTGGTACCGCGCCCAAGACCTTAGTTTACGAAGAAGATAAGCTAAAACTCTATCACTATAAGCCAGAGGCTGATAAAGCCATAGGCGTGCCAGTATTGATTGTATATGCGCTGGTCAATCGCCCTTATATGTTGGATATTCAGCCAGACCGTAGCTTCATTCGCAACCTACTCAAACTCGGACTAGATATTTACATCATTGACTGGGGCTATCCTGCTCAAGCCGATAGATACTTGTCTATGGATGACTACATCAATGGCTATCTTGATAACTGTGTAAATGTAATCCGTAAAAAATCCAAATCAGACAAAGTTAGCCTAATGGGCGTGTGTCAGGGTGGTACGTTTTCTGCAATTTATGCTTCATTGCATCCAGAAAAAGTACAAAACTTGGTGACATTAGTTGCGCCATTTGACTTCTCTACTAACGATGGTCTGTTATTCAGTTGGTCGAAGACGATGGACGTTGATGCCTTGGTTGATGCATACGGCGTTGTGCCAGGTCATGTGTTAAATGAGGGCTTCCTGATGCTTATGCCGTTTAATCTTAACATCAAAAAATATGTTGATATGCTCGATGTAATGGAAGACAAGGAGAAGCTACTTAACTTTCTACGCATGGAAAAATGGATTTTTGATAGCCCAGGTCAAGCAGGTGAATGTTTACGTCAGTTTGTTAAAGATTGCTATCAAGGCAACAAGCTTATAAAAGGTAAGCTTAAGCTTGGTGACAAAACGGTTAATCTGAAAAATATCAGCATGCCAGTATTGAATATTTATGCTTCAGCTGACCATTTGGTTCCGCCAGCAGCAACTAAGCCGCTGAATGATTTAGTGGGTTCTGAAGACAAGACCTTGTATGAATTCAAAGGAGGTCATATTGGCGTATTTGTTGGCTCTCGCTCGCAAAAAGAGCTAGCTCCTGCGATTACTGACTGGTTGATCAAGCGTGATGTCATTGTAGATAAAAATAAAACAGAAGCCGCCAAACCAAAAGCTTCGGTAGTGACAGAGCCTGTGGCTGCAACTACCACAAAAGCAGAGTTGAAACCTGTCTTGAAAACACCTGCAGAGCAACAGAACTCAAAAAAACAGGCTAAGAAAAAATAGCCTGTCATGTTGAGGTAAGCTAAATGCCCCGCCAAAAGTGGGGCATTTTTTATTTAACACATGTGTTGCCCACCATTGATAGCAATATTAGCACCCGTGATAAAAGCTGCATCTTCAGAGGCAAGGTAAGACACCAATTTAGCGATTTCTTCTGGTTTACCTAGGCGACCGACAGGAATGCCTGCAATGATTTGGTTGCGGATGTCTTCTTGAACCGCCATCACCATCTCAGTGCCAATGTAGCCAGGTGAAATGGTGTTAACTGTAATACCCTTTGCCGCAGTTTCTTGCGCAAGCGCTTTTGTGAAGCCATGCATACCCGCCTTGGCAGCAGAATAGTTGGTTTGACCAAACTGACCTTTTTGACCATTGATAGAAGAAATGTTAATCACACGGCCCCAGCCACCAGCTAGCATGTCGTCTACCACTTGGCGTGTAACATTAAACACGCTGTTAAGGTTAATGTTCAGAACGGCCATCCAGTTATCTAGTGGCATCTTTTTAAACATGCCATCTTTGGTAATACCAGCATTGTTTACTAGAATATCTACTGAGCCTACATCAGCCTTGACCTTAGCCATCATCGCGGCGCAAGAGTCAAAACTTGACACGTCACCTTCAGCAATATGCATGTCATAGCCAGCAGCGCGCTGTTCAGCAAGCCATGCTTTTGCCTTATCGGCTTCAGCTGCAATGTGGTTAGCGACTACTGTATAACCGTCTTTGGCTAATTGTTGGCAAATACAAGTTCCGATACCACCAGTGCCGCCTGTTACCAATGCAATATGTTTACTCATGTTACTTTCTCCCGATCAAAAATTAAATGTTTTGTTATTAAGCCATTGCTGAATTATTAGCGCTCAATCGCTAGCGCTACGCCCATGCCGCCGCCAATGCATAAGGAAGCAAGTCCTTTTTTTGCATCGCGTTTAATCATTTCATGCACTAGTGTCACTAGCACACGAGCGCCAGATGCACCAATTGGGTGGCCAATAGCAATAGCGCCACCATTCACATTGATTTTAGAAGTATCCCAACCCATGTCTTTGTTTACTGCAATGGCTTGCGCTGCAAATGCTTCATTGATTTCCATTAAGTCGAGATCGCCAACAGTCCAGCCAGCTTTACTCAAGCATGCCTTTGAGGCTGATACAGGACCTATACCCATAATGCTTGGATCTACACCAGAAGAGGCGTAAGCCTTGATTTTTGCTAGTACCTTAAGACCAAGTGATTTCGCCTTCGATGCACTCATCAGCATGACCATAGCTGCACCGTCGTTTAGACCAGAAGCATTACCAGCAGTTACGGTGCCTTCCTTATCGAAAGCTGGACGTAGGCTGGTCATTGACTCGAGCGTACTACCATGGCGTGGATATTCGTCAGTATCGACAACCGTGTCACCTTTTTTACCTTTAATGGTAAATGGCACAATTTCATCTTTGAATTTTCCAGCTTTTTGTGCTGCTTCAGCTTTATTTTGTGACGCACACGCAAATTCGTCCTGCTCAAGACGGCTAATACCATATTTTTTAGCTACGTTTTCTGCAGTCGTTCCCATGTGGTAGTTGTTGTAAACATCCCATAAACCATCTACAACCATGCTATCAATCAGTTTGGCATCACCCATGCGGAAACCATTGCGTGAGCCATTCAACACATGCGGTGATAAGCTCATGTTCTCTTGCCCGCCAGCAATCACAATCTCTGCATCGCCACATTTGATTGCTTGCACGCCTAGCATCACTGCTTTCAAACTTGAACCACATACTTTATTGATAGTGAGTGCAGAAACCTCATACGGCAGCCCAGCTTTAATGACTGACTGTCGTGCTGGATTTTGTCCAACACCTGCCGTGAGCACTTGGCCTAGTATTACTTCGCTAATCTGTTCACCACTAACCCCTGTTTTTTCTAATAGGGCTTTAATCACAGTAGCACCAAGTTCAGTTGCAGACGTGTTATTGAATGCACCAGCGAATTTACCAACAGCAGTTCTTGCTGCGGCGACAATGACTACGTCTTCCATACATTTCTCCTCAATTATATTTTGTGCTTATCACTACACTTATCCATATTCTTTGGTTCTGAGTGATTACTTTTGACGCATTTACAACATTAAACCCTAACGTACTACCTCTTTAAGTTGATCCAAAATTCCAGGATTATCTAAAGTTGAAATATCCGATGTAATTTCTTCGCCTTTCGCCAAGCTGCGTAATAAACGCCGCATGATTTTGCCAGAGCGAGTTTTTGGCAGATTATCGCCAAAGCGGATTTCATCTGGTTTTGCAATGGGTCCAATTTCTTTACCGACCCAATCGCGCAAGTTGGCCACAATTTTTTTAGCGTCCTCTCCAGTTGGTCGCGCGCCTTTTAATACTACATAAGCAATAATAGATTCGCCCTTAATGTCGTGCGGTTTGCCCACTACGGCGGCCTCAGCGACTAAAGGATTGGCGACAAGCGCAGATTCAATTTCCATGGTTCCCATACGGTGACCAGACACATTCAACACATCATCGATACGTCCCATGATGGTGAAATTGCCTGTTTTGGCGTCGCGCACTGCACCATCACCTGCGAGGTAAATTGTGCCGCCTAAGTCGATTGGGTAATAACTCGATTTATACCGTTCTGGGTCGTTATAAATAGTCCGTATCATTGAAGGCCAAGGTTTTTTAATCACCAACAAGCCACCCGTGCCCCACGGCACGCTGTTGCCAGTTTCATCTACCACATCAATATCAATGCCTGGGAAAGGTAGTGTGCAAGAGCCTGGTACTAAGGGCGTAACACCTGGAAGTGGCGTAATCACGTGGCCGCCAGTTTCCGTTTGCCAGAATGTATCCACAATAGGACAACGACTACCACCAACGTTCTCGTAATACCACATCCACGCTTCTGGGTTGATGGGTTCGCCAACAGAGCCAAGCAGACGCAGGCTAGTTAAATTGTAGTTTTTTGGATGTGTATCAGGATCAGTCTCACAAGCTTTAATGAGTGACCTGATGGCGGTAGGTGCGGTGTAGAAGATTGACACTTTGTGCTTTTCAATCATCTGCCAAAAACGACCAGCATTAGGGTAAGAGGGAATACCTTCAAATATAATTTGAGTAACCCCCATCGCTAATGGGCCATAAGCCACATAGCTATGACCAGTAATCCAACCCACATCGGCAGTACACCAGAATACATCTTCTGGTTTCACATCAAACGTCCAGCGCATAGTATTCATGGCATGCAGCAAATAGCCCGCAGAACTATGTTGCACACCTTTAGGCTTGCCTGTTGAACCAGAAGTGTAGAGCAAGAACAGTGGATGTTCAGCGCCTACCATCACTGGCGGACATTCATTACTTTGACCTGAAATTAAATCGTCCCAAGACATATCACGCTTGTTCCAAGCGACTTCTATGCCAGTGCGTTTAAATACCACTACTTTTTCAACGCTATCGCAACCCTCCATAGCGAGCGCTTCATCTACAGCAGTCTTCATAGGAAGTGCTTTGCCACCTCTGTATTGACCATCAGATGTAATGATGACACGCGCTTTGGTGTCGGCAATACGCTCTTGTAAGCTTTTAGCAGAGAATCCACCAAACACTACTGTATGTATGAACCCTAAGCGCGCGCAAGCTTGCATGGCAACAACGGCTTCAATACCCATTGGTAAATAAATTAGAACGCGGTCACCAACATTTAGATGCAGAGTTTTTAAACCATTGGCGAACTGACATACTTGGTGGTAAAGCTGTTTATAAGTGATTGATGTTACGTCGCCATTATCGGCTTCAAAAATAATCGCAGTTTTATTGGGAATAGTGTTGAGGTGCTTATCCAAACAGTTAGCTGAAACATTAAGCTCGCCATCTTCAAACCATTTATAAAACGGTGCAGCAGATTCGTTAAGTGTTTTAGTGAAGGGTTTATGCCAGATCAATAACTCGCGCGCTAATTTAGCCCAAAATCCCTCATAATCAGTTGCGGCATCAGCGCACAGAGCCTTGTATTGGGCCATTCCAGAGACATTCGCCTTACTCTTAAAGGCCTCACTCGGTTCAAATATGCGGGTTTCGGATGAAACAGATTCTATTGACATGCTAAATTCCTCCCATTATTTACTCAAAACTTTAGAGAATTGTTATATTTACTAATTGTTACATTTTAATAATACATGAAAATTGTGATGTAAATTCCTTAAAAGCCAAACTAAATATTTCTGTTTATTTCTTTATAAACATACAGTTACTTAAGTATTACAATTGTCAAACATTGGTAGTTAGAATCTATAAGAAGTCGCTAACTTTCAATGGGGTTAGGTGCTAACTATGCTCGGAATAATCATTTATAAATTACCAGCTTCGAGTTCTGTAATCATTTCACTAAGTCTAATCAAACGCTCTGCAGCTTTAACGTTATGCTTTTCCACTAATATATCGTTCACTACTACGGTGCCATGTCCAAGCGTCTTGGCGACTTCTAGAGCCTTTATTATTTCGTGTGCACTCGCAATTTCATTGGCTTTAGGTGTGTAAGCGTCGTTGCTGTATGCAATTTGTGCTGGATGTATTAAAGATTTCCCATCACAGCCAATATCTCGCCCCAAGCGACAAGCATATTCAAACGAGTGCATATCTTTGAAGTCGCTAGCGATACCATCAATCACACAGAGGTTGTAGGCACGCGCAGCTAATATTACTAGTGATAAGGAGGCTAAAATAGCTGTGCGCTCTTGGTTTTCTTGGGAATATAACAGTGAAATTAATTGAGTTGTAGCCACGACAATGCAACATATTCTATTGGATGCACTTGCGATTTCTTTAATATTAAGTACTGCAACTGGGCTTTCAATCATTAGCATGATTGGCATGCGCTCACCACCAGCCTTATCTAACATTGATAAAGCTTTTAATACATCATCGCGCGACTCAATGTTTGGAAATAAAATTGCATCTGCACCAATATTAGCGACCGCTCTTACATCATCTTCAATCCAAATAGAATTAAGATCGTTTACGCGTACCACAACTTCGCGCGCACCATAATTGTCTGCTTTTACTGCAGCGACTACGTTGTCACGTGATTGAATCTTAGCTTGGATGAGTATTGGGTCACAGAGGTCCAGTACAACTGAATCAGCCTGCAGAGTGCGTGCACGCTCAAGGTAATGTAAATTGCAACCTGGCACATAGAGCATAGAGCGACGTGGGCGAAAGCAATATTCCATAGTTATTTAAGCGCTTGAATGGGTTAGTAAATCATTATATGAACAATTCTTTACAATAGTCAATATATATCTTATATCTTATATAAGATATAAGATAGCGTGTTTGTAAATTAAAACTTAAATCTACCTAATGCAAATATAAATTCAATAATACCGAAGCTGGATCCTTTCGTTGTCAGGCAAGATTAAGGTGAGCTCTGGCTAATGCCTGGTTAGGCCAACTCAGTAAATTGAATCCTCAAACCCTTGTTGGCGCATCGCTTGCAACAAACGGCGACTACCGTAGGTTTTCCCGCTTGCCATAAAAGTGGCTTTCAGCGTAATTTGTTCAGGCTTAATGACAATAGGGAGAGCCTGTCGTGCTTTAATAGCGTAATGACTAGACGTGTTTAATCCAATGAGCTTGCA
>JBBQLN010000028.1:0-38840 GCA_038327905.1 Burkholderiales bacterium | reverse complement strand
ATCGAGTGTCTTGATATTGGCTATTTATACACTCGTTATGGCTCCAATCCCAGTATCGTAAGTGTTGAAAAAAAGCTTGCCAGCCTTGAAGTGGCAGAGACCGCTATTGCATTTTCTTCTGGCATGGCTGCTATTGCCGCGACCCTAATTACTCATGGAGAAAAAGGCATCATTTGTTTAGGGGAGGTTTATGGTGGAACATGGGAGTTAATGACGTCCCAATTAAGCAGCCTTGGTCGAGACGTTGTTTTTCTTTCGCCAAGCCATGTTGATGCTATCGAAAATCAACTAAAGCAAGGCTATAAATTGGTTTATTTCGAAACACCATCAAACCCACTTTTACAGTTGATAGATATAAACAAGATTTGCAGCCTAGCCCACACTTATGATGCAATAGTTGTAATCGACAGTACCTTTGCAACACCAGTCAATCAACAAACTCTTACATTAGGTGCAGACATAGTCATCCACAGTGCTACCAAGTATCTTGGAGGCCATAGTGATTTAACTGGTGGAATGGTGGCAGGCAAATCATCTTTATTAGAGCCCATTAAAGTTTGGAGAAAAAATTTAGGTCAAATAATGGCGCCAGAAGTAGCACATTTGCTGTCGAGAAGTTTAGCTACACTCGAACTTAGAGTACAAAAACAAAATTCAAGTGCAATGAGAATCGCTCAGTTTCTTCAAAATCATCATGCTATTGAGAAGGTTTACTACCCAGGATTAACAAACCATACTGGACATGATATCGCAAAAAAACAAATGACAGGTTTTGGCGGAATGGTTTCTATTTTATTGAAAAATAACGTAGTCTCTCCTGTAAGGTTTGTGGATAGCTTAACTTTATTTTTAATAGCGCCGAGCTTGGGTGGATGTGAAAGCTTGGTGTGTCAGCCGACCATAACCTCCCATCGCGATTTATCAGCTGAGATGAGAAAAGGAAGTGGAATCACTGATAATTTGATTAGGATTTCTATCGGATTAGAAGATCCAAGTGATCTTGAAGCTGATCTACTCCAAGCATTGGAGAAAGCTAGCTTTTCTAAAGTTAGCGTTAAATAAAAGAGTTAAATTCTCATATTGAAGAATTTATTTTATATCTTCTAAAGCCCTGCATCTGGTCACTATTTTATAGTGACCAGATGAATCTACTCCAGTACATTTCGATTCAGAGCTAATTTGTATTATTGGTATTTCGCACAAATATCTTATCTGGAATTAAAAATATAATTCCTAGCAACTTTAGTCAAGGTTGTACGTCTACATCTCCAGATTAATTGACTTTGAAACTCGTGTTTTTAAATAGCACGGTCACCATTAAGTAATGATCATTATTTAGTGGTTGTAATTTAGAAGGGTTTATATGCAAAATATTGGGCTAGTTTTATTGCTCGCGTTTGGTTTTTCTGTGCTTGGGTTGATGGTGTTCATTTGGTCCATGTCTAAGGATTTTTTTGGTAGTAAGAGTGGCGCTGGCGCTAATGTGATTTTTGGTGCTCACGAAATTGGTTTAGTGGAAGACCCAGCAGTCAGCAATACAAGTGAGTTGCAGCATGATGTTGGAGACACTGATGCGAGTATGTCGGTGCAAGAAATTAAAGATCGACAACTGGCGGATGCCTCTTCCGCTTTGCCAGCATTTGCTTGGATTACGGGTGGTGTGGTTTGGCTGGTGTTGGCTTCTCTCGCTGGTTTGATTTCATCAATTAAATTACATCAACCTGATTGGCTGGTGGATCAAGCTTGGCTGACTTTCGGCCGCTTACGGGTCATTCATCTAACAGGCGTGGGTTATGGTTGGTCATCAATGGTGGGCATAGGTGTGGCGCTTTGGATGATTCCTCGTTTGTTAAAAACGCCACTTATCGGTGCAAAGTATGCTTTGGTAGGTGCGCTGATTTGGAATCTGGGTGTGATTTTAGGCGAAAATGCGATTGCGCAAGGCTATTCAAGTGGTATGGAGTGGCTGGAAATTCCTTCGCAAATTGGTGTTTTATTTGTTATAGGCGGCGCTTTAGCTGCTATACCATTATTTCAGACCTTTGCGAACCGGAAGGTTGACCACTTATATGTATCCGTTTGGTACATTGGAGGCGCGCTAATTTGGTTCCCTATTTTGTATGCGATTGCTAATATTCCAGGTTTAGGTGCAGGCGTGCAAGGCGCTGCAATGAACTGGTGGTTTGGTCATAATGTATTGGGTTTGTGGTTTACGCCATTAGCGCTGGCAACCGCTTATTATTTCATTCCTAAAGTATTAGGTAAGCCTATTTACTCATACAACTTATCGTTACTTGGTTTTTGGTCGCTCGCATTTTTCTACTCGCAAGTAGGGGGTCATCACTTGATTGGTGGACCATTGCCAACTTGGTTAATTACGCTATCTATTGTGCAATCTGTGATGATGATTATTCCCGTATATGCAGTGGCGGTAAATCACCACATGACCGTGGGCGGTAATTTTAAAGCGGTGATTCACTCCCCAACATTGCGTTTTATCGTACTGGGCTCAATGCTCTACGTAGCGGCTTCTGTGCAAGGTTCAATGGAGGCGATACGTTCTGTGAATCAAATTACCCACTTCACACACTTTACAGTGGCACATGCGCATTTAGGTAATTATGGCTTTTTCACCATGATTATGTTCGGCGCAATTTACTTCATTATGCCGCGAGTAGTAGATTGGGAATGGCCTTATCCATGGATGATTAGTGCGCATTTTTGGCTTGTAACGATTGGCTTTGCTACTTATTTCATTGGCTTATCGATTGGTGGCTGGTTGCAAGGTGAGTACATGTTGGATGCGGCAAGACCGTTTATGGACTCTGTAAAGGTAACCATTCCATATCTTCAAGCTCGCTCCGTTGGAGGTTCACTCATGTTGATAGGGCATATCGTCTTTGCCACACACTTTTTCTTATTAGCGCTGCGTTATGGTTCAAGCAAGTCAGAGGTGGTGCTTGGAGCACCATTGATTGACAAACTAAGCAAGAAGAAAGCGAAAGGAGCCTAGTATGAGTGGAGTCATTAACGAGAAAAAAATTGTACTTGGTGCCTTAGCTATTATCGCTTTTGCTACTGTGGCCTTGGTTGTATTGCCTTATATGCAATTGAAAGAATTAGCCGCTCCTGAAAGTTTAAAGCCATACACTGACCAACAAACACTAGGCCGTAAAGTTTATATTGCTAATGGATGTATCTATTGTCATTCACAGCAGCCTCGGGATGCTAACCTTGGCCCAGACGGCAAGCGCGGTTGGGGTAGACCCTCTGTTGCGGCAGATTATGTGTATGACAAAGTACATCTACTGGGGACTATGCGTACAGGCCCTGATTTATTTAATATCGGTGCCAGACAACCTTCCGCAGACTGGCATTTAGGTCACTTGTATCAGCCGCGCGCTTATACGCCCGGCTCTATTATGCCCGCTTTCCCTTTCTTGTTTGAAGCGCGCAAAGGCCCAGCGATTACAGGTGAAGTCGCAGTGGTTTTGCCTCCTGCTTATACCAAGCCTGGCGTCACCATTATTGCAACGCAAGATGCCTTGAATTTAGTCGAATATTTAAAAGGCATGGATCACACCTACAAAATCAAGAAAACTGTTAAAGAAAGCTTTGATAAATTAAATGATGTTTCAGGCAAAAAGGAGACTCAATAATGAGACACAATAAAAGTGACCCGCAACTAAGAGAGTTACCTGATCCTGATGAAATTCCAAATCCATTGCCGTGGTATATCATTATGGCGATGGGCGCATTGTTTATGTGGGGACTGTTCTACATTAGCCATGCTTATATGGGCGAAGATTCATTTGAAGGTGATACCCGCACAGTCGAAGTGGCTCCTGCAGCTGGTGCAGCCCTCGCTGCAATTGATGGTGGCGAGATCTTTCAAGGAAAATGCGTCGCATGTCATCAGGCAAATGGAGCTGGTGTGCCTGGCGCATTTCCACCATTGGCAGGCTCCGAATGGGTGTTAGGTGATGCTGAGCGTCTTGTGCATATTCCATTGCATGGTATTCAAGGTAAGCTCACTGTTAAGGGCACTGCTTACAATGGCATGATGCCCGTATTCGGTGAGTTATTGACCGATGGCGAAATTGCAGCGGTCTTGACATATATTCGGAGTCAGTGGGGTAATAAAGCCAGCGCCGTGACTGAAGAAACTGTAAAGAAAGTTCGTGAAGCGACTAAGGATAAAACGACGCCTTATAACGGTGATGAAGAACTTTCTAAACTCTAACTTCTTTCATTTAACTAAAAGCTTGTAGGGTTGAGTATTGAATAAGTTAAAGATTGCGCGCTTATCTAAGCTATCACCTGTAATGGTGATAGCTTTTTGGTTCGTATTTTTTGGCCTAATGACGCATTATTTCTCAAACATCACGCTCGAATCCCAGCGACGTGATGATCTTTTTACACAGCAGCCTGATTTATCATTTTTAAGTACTATTGATGATGCTGGAGAATTCTCTAATATTGCCCAACTTGCAATCATAACGAATAAGGTATTGATTACTCAGTTTATTTATACGCAATGCAAAACAATATGTTTGTCATTAGGCAATACTTTTCAGCAAACCCAAACACAAATTGTTAGAAAAAATCTCAGCAAGCAATTAGGCTTAGTCAGCATTAGTTTTGATGTGAGCCATGAAAACAAAGAGACTTTACAAGCTTATCGGCAACGCATGCATGCAGATGCGAAAGTATGGTCCTTAGTTAAAATGCAGGATACTAATGTGCTTGAAGCCGCAAAGAATAAACTAGGCTTAATGGTGATCGAAGATAATCAAAAAGATTTTGTGCATAACAGCGCTTTTATCGTTGTGTCACCAACAGGTCACGTGATGGGTATTTTTGAGACAGATGAAATAAGCGATGCCATTACACTGGCATTGAAATACCTTGCTTCAGAACATAAAGAAAAAACACTCATCGTTAAATGATTAACACTTTACTCACCACAAAAACTAAAGCCATATACAGTGTGGCGGCATTAATCATTGCTGTCACTCCATCTCTACCATTTGCTCGCGTGCTTATCGAATCAAGCATGACATTCCACATGTTATTTCAAATTCCTATGCTGATTTTAGCGGGCTATCTACTCAAAAATAATCCAAAGAAATTACACTACACACTATCTCAATCAACTGCTCAATGGCTCTGGATATACCTATCAAGCACATTTTGGATGATGCCTATTAGTATAGATAAAGCCCTGCTATATCCAACTTGGGATGCATTTAAGCTAATAAGTTTGCTTACTGCAGGCGCAGTATTAAAAGTAGTATTTAAATCACATCGCCTATTAGCCTTGTTTTTTGTAGGTAGCATGGCAATGATGCTTTTTTTTGTAGGGTTCTATTACCAACAAACAGATACGCGTTTGTGTAATGCTTACTTAATTGAATCACAGCAACTGACTGGGACAGGGCTGATTGTAATAGCGTGTTTGCTGCTCTTTTTTCTATTTTTTAAAATACAGCAAGGTCTAGCTGATGCTGAATATTCAAGGCCTGATTAAACTTATTAGCATGTAGAGCATCTCATGAATTGATAGATTTATTATAAAAATATGAATTTTTGAGATGATTAAATGCTGATTTAATCTCAATTGCGCTTGTAATACAAATATATACAGGTTAGTATAAGTTTAAATATACCGATCTGTATATATTTTGGTAAGCAAAGTTCTATTGACTTAGGTTAGAGCATATAACATTTAAATCTATAAGGTTTTCGGTTTTTTTTTTAAAAGATGAATTACTTAATTAATTGTTCTAAGAGGAGCTAAAAAATGAGTATGAAGCGGAATAATTTTTCTAAACTAATCATTACATTTTCACTTTTTATGTGTTTTTCAAATGTGACTATTGCTGGTGAGTTTGACGGATCTTGGATACTGGATGACACCAGTGGAAATCCTTTTGAGGCTATATTTAGTCTTGATGGTAAAGCTTCTGGCACACATGGTGATGCCATGAAATATGGAACATGGAAAGAAGAAGACGGCGCTGCGGTCATTCATTGGACCACAGGTTGGACAACGCTCATTAAAAAGAGTGGTGATAAATATGTTAAGACTGCATTTAAGCCTGGCGCATCTTTAACTGGCCCGCCAACCAACACCTCTCCAGCAGTCAAAAAGAAATAGCTATTTACTTTTAATTTAGCGTGAAATTAAGTATTTAACACGCTAATTAGAATAAGCTGTTACATACTTTTCTTAAAGTACTTAAGTATTTTAAGAAAAGTATTGATATAGATAATCTTGTTAATAATCTCAAATGCAATGAATATTTAACCATTTACTTGCGTAAAAGTACGGTTCCATATTATCATTACCCGTACTATGTTGCTACTTAAAGAATTACCTAGCTCTAAAAGCTTAGAAAAGTTTGTAAAGCGCTATCCAGACGCTGACATCTCAGCAATTTCTGATTTTGTTAACATACTTCGTGCAAGCTCCGATATTTCTACCGCACTTGATAAACTCTTAGCTAAACATGAGCTTCTACAAGGGCGTTGGTGGGTGCTTGTGTTGTTGATGCGTCAGGATGATCTGACGTCTACACCAACAGATTTATCTGAGAAAGCTGGCGTGACTAAAGCAACCATGACTGGATTTATTGATGGTCTGGTTAGAGAAGGTCTAGTTACAAGAGTTACTGACGACGTTGACCGCAGAAAGCTTCTGATTAAACTGACTGATGCTGGTCAGGAAAAGTTAGATAGGGTGCTACCAGATTATTATAAAAAAGTCAGCGCACTTATGTCACTTCTTAACGTTAATCAGCGAGAAAGTTTGCTCATTAATATTAATCTTTTGGCATCCAGCCTTGATGTAATGAAATAGCACCTTAGTTTTTTTATACATATTGTTCGGAACCGTACTAAATAAATATCAATGTTTAAATTTCATAAATTTAATAAAAGCACTGTCATTAATACCGCTAGCGTTATATCAATAGCAGGTTTGATTATTTCATTGGTAGGCTGTGTCAGCATGTCTGGCATCAACCCTAAAGTGAAAACTACGCAGGCTGTTGCATTGAAATCAGGCCAAGCTATAAAATCCGCCTCACATATTGATTGGCCAACGGTAGATTGGTGGAAGGCATATCATGATCAACAGTTAAATGCCTTAATTGAGAAAGCTGTGAGTGATAGCCCCACACTGCACATGGCACAGAGTCGCGTGAATCTGGTGCAAGCCTATGCCGATAGCATTCATGCCGAGACTCTACCTAATATCGGAGGTGACGCTAGCGCAGTTCGCCAACGTTTTACCGAGTTACAGTTTATTCCACCGCCACAAGCTGGCAATTGGGATTGGGACAATAAAATGACTGCATCAATCGCCTATGACCTTGATTTATGGGGCAGGCAAGAAAGACTATGGAACGCCTCTTTGGATGAAACGAATGCAAGCAAGTTGGAAGTGCAACAAATTAAACTTGAACTAGTTAATGCAGTAACAAGAAGCTATATCCAGCTAGCCATGGAATATCACTTGCGTGATCTAGCCGAAGAGTGCTTAGCAGAAATTAAACAGCGCGTAGCCATTATGCAACGCAGTAAGAAAGCTGGGCTTAGTACAGAGATGGAAGTGGTTGAAGTGGAAACTCCTTTGCCATTAGCAAAGGTAAGAATTGAAGCCATAGACGAGCGTATTAAGTTGTTATGCAATCAATTAGCGGCACTCTCTGGTCAAGGGCCTGGTGCAGGTGACAGCATCACTCGCCCATCTATGACGTTAGGGGCCAGTGCTGGGCTACCAGACACCCTGCAAGCCAACCTAGTTGGGCGAAGACCAGATGTGCTAGCGCATCGTTTGTATGTTGAAGCAGCACAAGAAAATATCGAAGGTGCAAAGAAAGCTTTTTATCCAAATATTAATCTGATGGGATTTATTGGTTTTCAGGCACTCGGCTTTGGTCAACTACTGAGTAGTGCTGCGGGTATTGCTGGGGCAGGCCCAGCAATTTCATTGCCCATATTTGATGGCGGTAGAAGGCGTGGAAATTTATCTGCTAAAACAGCTAGCTACGATATTGCGGTAGAAAATTATAATAGTGTACTCGTTAAATCACTGCAAGATGTTTCAGATCAGTTAGTCATCATGAAGTCTAATGGCAAACAAATCCAAGAGGTTGATATAGCGTTAGCTTCAGCAAAAAAAGCGCATCATTTAGCCGAGGTAAGTTATAGCGGCGGTTTAAGCAATTATCAGCATGTGTTAGACACTAGCAGCGTGGTTATACACCAGCAAGAAATACGCACTCAATTACAAGCAGTCCGATTAGATGCTTATGCTGGCTTGATGCGCGCGCTTGGCGGTGGCACGATTGATGAAGTGACAGCGAAAACGATGCCCTTGCCATGAGTGTCTTGCATTTAATGAGAAGCAGAAGAAATAGACTGCTGATGATATATAGAGTCGCATTGAGTGATTGGTTAAAAGAGGATGCGCCAGTTTTTGGCTATCTGTTAAAAGTACTATTAGCCAGTCTGCTCGCGATGTGGCTATCGCTTAGGTTCGAGTTAGAACAGCCACGCACAGCAATGTTGACAGTGGCTATTGTGATGCAGTCGCGCTCTGGCATGGTGTTCGCCAAAAGCTATTACCGCTTACTGGGCACACTGGTTGGAATAATCGTATCACTTATTCTTGTCGCATTATTTGCTCAAGAACGTGTGTTATTTCTATTGAGTATGGCGTTGTGGATTGGTTTATGCGCCGCAGGATCTATGGTCTACCGTAACCATCAATCTTATGGATTCGTATTGGCAGGTTACACGCTATGTATAGTTGGCTTACCCGCAGCTATAAGCCCTGAACTCACTTTTAATATTGCGGTCACTCGAATTTCAGAGGTCCTCATCGGGTTGATATGTGCAACCATGGTCAGTGATTTAGTTTTTCCGCAACGACTATGGGATGTCATACAAACCAAAGTCAGGCAGCGCTTCAGTGACTTTTCTGATTTGTTGCATACGACTGCACAAAGCTCAGTCTCTAGTAAGAATTCAAAAGAAGTGCTACTAAGATTTATTGGCGATATTTATAGCCTTGAGTCTTTTCGCGCCTCTGCCATCATGGAGAATGATGGCGCTAAACACAATCGCTTATGCATCAGTGAAATGAATAATGAGTTTATGGCGGTGGCGACTACTTTTCACTCGCTAGAAGAGTTACTTCGTCGCCAACGAAACAATGGGCACCCTAAAGTGAGCACGGCACTAACAAGTATTTATCGGCAGTTAAGTGAGGCCATTACACTTAATGGGAAAAGCGCTCGTAATGAGCAAGAAGCGGGGCTTGTTACAAATCAGCTAACGTCTTTTAGGCGTTTTTTTACTCAAAATCTTAATATTTATAGAATGCAGTTACCACAGAATATGAGTGACAGCGAATTTCTAGATTTTGATACTGGCGCTGAGCTATTGCTCCGTCTTGCAGATGAGTTGCACGCATATGCAACTACTTATTCATCGATAAACTATATCGAAAGTAAGTTAACGACAGGAGAAGTATTAGCAGCGCCTAAGTTAGAAATGCATTTTGACCCTATAGCTGTTGCCTTAGCTGGTGTGCGAGGTGCGTTGACACTAGGGATTATGTCGGCTTTGTGGCTGCTAACGGACTGGCGCTCTGGCGTTGAAGCTATTACTATTGGCGTGATTACTAGTACGCTTTTTGCGACGTCACCTTCACCCAATAAAACCATTAAGCAGTTTATGATAGGCGCGATTATTGGTACTGTCTTAGCCTATATTTGCAATTTTCATTTACTCACGCAGGCGCAGGGTTTTGGAATGCTGGTATTGGCTGTCACGCCAGCCATAGTCTTTGCTAGTTGGTTAACAACCAAACCTTCAATTGCAGTGGTTGGCTCTGGAATTTTTATCGTATTTTTAACGCATATTGGCTTTAATAGTGCCTACAACGCTAACCCTATTACTTTTATAAATGATTCAATTGCTGATTTATTGGCTGTGCTCGTTTCTGGCTTGATGTATGGCCTCATTGATATTAGTAGCAGCCAATGGTCTAGGCGTCGTATAGCAACGTCTTTACGTGGACTAGTGGTCAGTGCATGTCGAAGCCCAATGATTATGAAACGCGTACAGCTAGAAAGTGCTGCTTTCGATTTGGTGCAGCGTGCAGGCAGCGCACAGCGTGTTGCTGAAGAGCAGGATAGACTTGTGATTGACTGGCTGTTATCCACACTTGAAATTGGTCATGCCGTGATTGCGCTGCGAGAGCTTAAGCTTGAAATTAATCACCCATATTTTTCTGAGCTTTTGTTTGTGAGTCTTGAGACCATTGCGGTACTGCATGAAGCACCTAGCGAAGCGCTACGAATAAAAGCTTTGCAGGCAATTGATAATGTCATCGAAAACCTTTCGTCAGATATCTCTACCGATATTGCCATGCCTGAAGCGGAACATGAACTAAGGCGCCAAGCGCTTTCTATGCTGCACTTTATTCATAGCGCATTGTTGGATGAAGAGTCTGTTTTGATTGCTAAGGAGAAAAACTAACCATGCCACGTGAAATAGCAATTCTAGATGCGCTAGTTCCCACCTTGCTATTTGGCTTTTTAGCTGCTGGTTGCGGCTCACTTATCATAGACTGGCTGCTCACGCGCTATCACTTATATCGCTATATTTGGTATCCCGCACTGTTTAGATTGGCGGCTTTTGGCTGCATGTTCGCCTTGAGTGGGCTTTGGATTTACTAATAGGAATGAAAATGAACGACCTTAGCAAAAAAATAATTCGACTATCAATTACGCTGACATTCGTGATTGCCGCCGTTATTCTTGGCCGCATGCTGTGGGTGCGTTATATGGATTCGCCATGGACACGTGATGGCAGAGTGCGAGCTGACATCGTCAATATCGCACCTGATGTGAACGGTTTGGTCACTTCAGTTAACGTGCGTGACAATCAATTCGTGCATCGTGGCGATGTGCTATTTACGGTTGATACTGAGCATTACAAGACCGCCGTTGCTCAAACAAAAGCCTTGGTTGAGCAACGCAAAGTGGAGCTTACAATGAAACGAGGTCAGGCCAAAAGACGGGCTGAAATTGATGACCAAGTCATTTCACAAGAGAGTCGTGAAGATAGCTCACTAATCGCCACTAGCGCCAGAGCAGAATATGATGCTGCTTTAGCACAGTTGGACTTAGCTCAGCTGAATTTATCACGTACAGTAGTGCGATCACCTGTCGATGGCTGGGTATCAAATTTACTGGTTCGTCCTGGTGATTTTGCTCAGATAGGTGCTCCGAAATTAGCAGTGATAGATCAACACTCATTCTGGGTTTATGGCTATTTTGAGGAACACAAACTCGCACTGATGCAAATAGGCGACTCAGCAGAAATAAGGTTAATTAGCTCTAACCAAATCTTAAACGGCCACGTAGAAAGCTTTGCTCGCGGTATTACTGACCGCGACAATCCTACTGATGTGAGGTTGCTTGCAAACGTTAATCCGAGCTTTAATTGGGTAAGACTGTCACAGCGAGTACCAGTTAGAATTACGCTTGATGAAATACCTAAAAATATGACTTTAGTGGCGGGGATGACATGTACCGTAATCGTTCACCCTGCCTTAAAGTCTAATCATCAATAATAGCTAACTAATACTGAAATTTAGTAGGAGGAACTTTTATGTTATTAGAATTTATAGATGGACTAGAAGCCGATTAGATTTAAGTGGCTTTATTGATAATGAGCAAAAAAATTAACTAATTTTAATGGATGCGATAGAGCGTGAGACGGCTAAATATGAGCCTAGCCACCCAATGAATATGGCAAAGCCTATGATGCTGACAAAGAGCTCACCATTAACAAGTGGTAAGCTAAAGTCACTGCTGTATAAATTAGAGAGTTGTTGCACAGATAGATTAAATACTTTCACAACAATCATCAGCATCACAATAGCCAGCAAGCCACCAAATAATCCATAAAGTACACCAGAATATAAAAATGGAATGCGAATAAAGCTATTGGTAGCACCTATCAGCTTGCTGACAACCACTTCATCTTTTTGCGTAAGTATTTGCATGCGTATGGTGTTGCCAATGATGATTAGTAGCGCAATGGCAAGCAGAGAGGTGACAAATAATATAATCTTTTTACCTAGTGATAATAGTGCTGAGAGTCGTTTTGCCCAATCGGTATTAAATAGCACGTGTTCAACGCCAGGAATGGCTTGCAGTTCTTTTTTAAGGACTTCTAACGCATCAGGTTCAGTGGATTTGGCTTGAATAAAAAATGCGTCAGGTAACGGGTTTTTTTCTAACTCTACAATCTTGCTATCAGTTTCGTTATTGGCTTGCGCTTTATCTTTAAGTGCTTGCCAAGCCTGCGCTTTGGTAACTAAATGAAATTGCTTAATGGCATCATTTTTAGCCAAAACGCCATCGATTTCAGACACAGCATCTTTATCCGCATCCAGCTTTAGAAAAAGACTAATCTCAGTTTCATCTTGCATGTGGTTAGTAAATTTCGACAAATGATCCACACCCATATAAAACAACCCAGGCACACAAAGTGCTACAGCAATCACTAAGCTAATCATAAACGTGGATAACTTATTATTGCGCATACGACCAAGTACTAACTTGATGGCTTGCATGTGTTGATTCAGCCAACTATTCATGGTGAACTCCATCTAGCCTAGATTGCGTCTCAGTGAGTTGACCTTGATTAAGATGTAGCACGCGATTTTGTACAGCACTCATGCCTAGTGCATCATGCGTGGCAACTATTACGGTGACACCTACTTGATGGAACGCGTGAAAGATTCCCATAATATCTGCCGCATAACTCGCATCCAAATTACCTGTTGGCTCATCTGCAATCAATATTGAAGGGCGGCTAACAACAGCGCGAGCAATAGCTAACCTTTGTTGTTCTCCGCCAGATAGCGTAATTGGCATGGCTTTTTCTTTGTGTAATAGCCCGACTTTGTCTAAAGCCGCACGCACGCGTTTTGCCGCTTCATTACCTGTGATGCCGTTAATGTGCAAAGGCAGAATCACGTTTTCAAAACAGTTGCGGTCGTACAGCAATTTATGGTCTTGAAAAATCAAACCAAATTTGCGACGCATAAATGGGATTGCAGAAGATTTAAGTTTGCTAATATTTTGGTTGGCAATCAGAACCGTACCGCCAGTTGGACGCTCAATTGCTGCAATGAGTTTGAGTAGCGTACTCTTGCCTGCGCCAGAATGCCCCGTCACAAACACCAGCTCGCCAGCTTCAATATTAAAGCTGGCGTTTCTAAGTGCTTCATTACTACCTGGGTAGCGTTTGGTGACTTGGTCAAATTTAATCATTGGGATAGATTGTATCGCTTAATGGCTAGTAGCTACATGCATAGTGAGATTATTAATCAATCATCGCATCAATAAAGTCGGCGGCAATAAATGGTCGTAAATCGTCTATGCCTTCACCGATGCCTATGTAGCGAATGGGAATAGGGCGCGCTTCGGCAATCGCTGCAATCACGCCACCTTTAGCCGTGCCGTCTAATTTGCTTAATACTAAGCCAGTGACGCCAAGTGCATCGTCAAAGGTTTTAACTTGAGTCACCGCGTTTTGTCCAGTGTTGGCATCTAGCACAAGTAAAACTTCGTGTGGCGCGCCAGGTAGTGCTTTATCCATCACGCGTTTTACTTTAGCAATTTCATCCATCAAGTGCATTTGCGTGGGTAGGCGACCTGCAGTGTCGGCCAATACGATATCGATATTTTTAGCTTTTGCAGAATTAATCGCATCAAACATCACTGCGGCGGCATCACCACTGGTTTGCGAAACCACGTGCACATTATTACGCTCACCCCAAATTTGTAATTGCTCGCGTGCGGCGGCTCTGAATGTGTCGCCCGCTGCAATCAATACTGACTTACCTTCTGCTTGAAATGCATGAGCAAGTTTGCCAATTGACGTTGTTTTGCCTGCGCCATTTACCCCTGCTAGCATAATAACAAATGGCTTGTGACCGGTTGTATCTAGAGTTTTTTGCAGTGGTGTAAGCAAGTCCGACATCGCTTCTTTAAGTGCAGCTTTAAGTTGAACGGTATCATCTAAACTTTGGACTTTAACGCGATTTTTAATGTCGGCTAATAGATTTTTAGTGGCATTCACACCTACGTCTGAGGTGATAAGAATGGTTTCTAGCTCTTCATAAACTTCCGCATCAATTTTACCGCCACCAAATAAGCCTGCGAGTTGATTACCAAGCTGTTTACGCGTTTTGCTTAAACTTTGTTTTAAGCGTTCGCTCCAGCTTTTAGTAGGTTCTGCGGCAATGGTTGCTGCCACCTCAGTATTCACAATTTCCGGAGAAGTTGTTTCAGTAGCAGTGATTTCTGAGTTGTCAGTTGAAGCTGGTTTTTTTTTGAAAAAATCGAACATGAAGGTGCTTAAAGTTAAGTTGCGTTAAATAATGAATCTATTTTAACGCAATTTATACTTTTAAAGGCATTGAGCTATGCTGAACACTTCATTCAATCTCAATAGGCAGTTTTAAAAACGCTCTATTTTTTCTTATTATCAAATACTTCAAACAAACCCATGCCAGCTAGCATGGCGATTAAAAAGACAATGCCTTTGAGGCTGCCCGTGCCAAGCAGTACAAATGCTGGAGCAGGGCAAATGCCAACTAAGCCCCAGCCAATGCCGAATATGAGTGCGCCAATAACAAGACGTTTATCAATAATGCGTGAGCTGGGTATATTCATAGGCAAATCTAGAAAACTACTAGTGCGTTTACCCGCGATTTTAAAAGCCACAAAGCCGACGGCAATTGCACCGCCCATGACGAGTCCTAAAGAGGGATCCCATAACGAAGTAATGTCTAAGAAGGCTAATACTTTGGCAGGGTTTGCCATGCCAGCTAAAATGAGTCCCAAGCCAAAGATAAGGCCAGAAACTAAGGCGGCAGAGTAACTTAAACGTTTCTTCATTTTTACACCCATCCCAACAAGTGACGCGTCACAAACACGGTTAAAAAGCCTGTGCCCATAAAAGCGAGTGTGGCGATGATAGAGCGGGGTGATAAGCGTGAAATGCCACATACCCCATGGCCACTAGTGCAGCCCGAGCCAAGGCGCGCACCAAAGCCGACGATTAATCCAGCGGCGATTAATAAGCCATAATCTGCACTGATTCTGATTTCAGGTAGTTTGCCGAACAGCAGCCAAACAGCAGGCGCAATAATTAAACCGAGTGTAAAAGCCATGCGCCATGCGATGTCGCCTTTAGCCGGCTTAAATAGGCCGCCGATGATGCCCGTAATCCCAGCAATGCGGCCGTTAAGCAATATAAATAACGCGGCCGAGATACCAATGAGCGCACCACCAGCAAGTGCAGACCAAGGCGTAAAGTTGTTCCAGTCAATAATCATAAGTATTTTCGTGTTGAATGAAAAGAAGCCGCACACATGAAGTGCGCGGCTTTTAATGGTGAATTATAGCTTAAATTAGAGTTGCCAGCCGTAAGCAATACCAAGCGAGTCTTGGTACATTTTTAGGTCGGCATTGCCACCGCCAAAACCTGCTGGTGGAAACCCAGGTGGAATTGAATTGCTGCCTTTAACATTTTCATTAAATGCATGAATGTAAGAAAACGAAAGTTCAGATTTGTTAGGTAAAACATAAGTGGCACCTAGCGTAACATGGTCTTGAACCACGCCAGGCGCTAGGATGTTAAACAAAGTATCAGTTTGACGAATGGGTTGGCTTGTGTGATTGTAACCAGCACGTAGCGTGAGTGCATCGCTATAAGCATAACTCGCACCTAACTTTGTTGCGGTAACATCACGCCAGCCAAAGCCTGCACCATTATCTGAACCTAGGCCATTGCCGAGGTTGGTAAGTGATAAATTACCAACAGAAGCAACGTCACTGTAATTAATGCGCTGTAAGTCTGCTGCAATAGTTAATTGAGGTGTGGCTTTAACCGCAATACCTACACCATACGTTGAGGGGATATCAAAATCGCCTTGTTCTGCAAATAAGCCTTTATATTTATCAAACTTGCTCATGTAAGTGCGGCTTTGGTAGCTTGCACCTAAACTCACTGTGTCATTGATTTGACCAATCCAACCTAAATGCAGACCCGCGCCGTAGGAGTTGTCATGGCCGTTATTAGTTAAGTTTGACGGTGAGGTACTTGCACCAGTAAATCCTTGCAGGCCTTTAGCTTCAAAACGCTGATAAGCAAGGTTAAGAGATGCACCTATGGTTTGTGTTGGGGTAAGCTTCCAAGTCACTGTTGGGGCTACAAATAATTGTATCAAGTCAACACCAGCACTGCCCGTGCTACCAAATAGAGGGATACCGTTTTTGTAGTCGGTATTCATACCGCCGTTACCATACACGCTCACGCCGAAGGTGGCGTTAGGACTAATTTGACGGTTATAACCGAACTCTGGAATAAAGAAATTTTCTGTGTCGTTGCCTACGTATGTTGCATCTACACCAGGAAATGCGTTACCAGAAATAGTGGACTCACGTTGTGGTCTAAACCAAGTTACACCCAAATCAACGCGGTCACCAATCAAGCCCATGCCTGCAGGGTTTGCGGCTGCGGCAAGTGCATCTTGTGGCAATGCAATACCAACACCACCCATGCCTTGAGATTTAACGCCATAACCGTGAGCAAAGTAGCCGTCAGTGGCATTGGCCTCGGTAGACGCTGCTAGAATAAATAGGGGTAAGAGCTTAAGTGTAAATTTCATTGCGTGCCTTTAATGCAGTAATTGGTTGTAAGGACAGCACTCTATCAACTTTTTAAATAAGTGAAAATACTTTATTAACATATACATATAACCAATTTAAATAATGATGTTGGTTTTCATTAGTTTTAGATTTGTTCTGTATGAACTATCACACTCACTTTTATGTCACACAGCTGGTTTACAATGCTGACGGCTCAAAGATGCTAGCCACGCTATAATTGATATTGAAATATTTTTTAACAAGAACTTGGAGAAGTACAAGGTGCGTATCAAAAGCTTATTGATTTTAATATTGACAATGCCAGTTTCGGTTTTTGCAGCCAGCTCTGTGCAGGAGTATAAGCTTGATAATGGCTTAAAAATTTTCGTGCAAGAGGATCATCGCTCGCCAGTAGTCGTTTCGCAAGTGTGGTACCGCGCAGGCAGTATCGATGAGGTGAATGGCAAAACAGGTGTGGCGCACGTGCTGGAACACATGATGTTTAAAGGGACTAAAAAAGTACCTGCTGGCCAGTTCTCGCGTTTGATAGCGGCTGCGGGCGGTAAAGAGAATGCGTTTACTAGTGCCGATTACACTTGTTATTTTCAGCAACTCGAAAAATCAAAATTGCCGCTATCTTTTGAATTAGAAGCTGATCGCATGGCAAATTTGCAGTTAACTAAAGAAGAGTTTGATAAAGAAATTAAAGTGGTGATGGAAGAGCGCAGATGGCGCACAGATGACAAGCCACAAGCCATGGTTAACGAGGCTTTTCAAGGCACGGTTTATCGTGCGCACCCATACGCGCGACCTGTTGTAGGTTTTATGAATGATTTAGAAAACATGACTTACGAAGATGCGCGTGAATGGTACAACGATTGGTATGCCCCTAATAACGCAACCTTGGTAGTGGTGGGTGATGTTAAGGCAGATGAAGTTTATAAGCTCGCTCAACAATATTTTGGCAAACTCAAACCAAAGGTATTGCCAGCACGTAAGCCACAAGTTGAACCTGCGCAAATTGGCGAGCGTAACATCATTGTAAAAGCGCCAGCTAAGCAGCCTTATATACTCATGGGCTACCATGTACCTGCAGTTAGCGATCCTGATAAAGATTGGGAGCCGTATGCACTAGAAGTCTTGGCTGGCGTGTTAAGTGGCAACTCAGCGGCAAGACTTAATCAAAGCTTAGTTCGGGATACACGATTGGCAGTTGATGTAAGCGCTGGGTATGACTTGTTGTCTCGCGGCCGTTTGAGCTTGTTTGAATTGGATGGAACACCAAGCGAAGGCAAAACTGTAGCTGAGTTAGAAACTGCTTTGCTACAACAAATAGAGAAAATCAAAACATCTGGTGTGACCAACGAAGAGCTTGACCGCGTTAAAGCTGGGGTAATTGCTGCTGATGTATATCAACGTGACTCTATGTTTTATCAAGCGATGCAAATTGGCACGGTTGAAACCATTGGTTTCTCTTGGAAAATTTTAGACGCGTATCAAGCAAAATTACGTGCCGTGACTTCGGAGCAAATACAGGCGGTTGCTAAGAAATATCTGGTTAAGGATAATTTGACGGTCGCAACTTTAGATCCGCAACCGATAGATCCGAATGCCAAACCCCAAGGCAAGCCACATGTTCACTAAACGTAAATTTCAAATAGCGTTGCGATACGTTGTTGCATAAACCCTCGTGTACTTAAATGTACACGTCGGCTTTTTGCGCCTAGTCTCGCTTAGCTATTTGAAATTTACGAAATAAGAAAAGCAATTTAACCCAGTCATTCTCGCGTAGGTGGGAATCCAGTTAAGGTAATAAAATGAAAATAATTCAAATTTTAACAATTGTAGTCACTAGCTTAGTGGCATTTAACACTAACGCTGCTGTCAAAATTCAACAATGGCAAACCAGCGCGGGTTCTGAGGTGTATTTTGTAGAAAATCATGATTTGCCGATTGTTGATTTAAGTGTGAACTTTGCCGCAGGTAGCGCGCATGATACTGCTGAAAAGTCAGGGTTAGCTGGTATTACCCGATACATGATGACGCTAGGCGCCGCAGGTATGACGGATGAAGTTATCGCCAACAAAATGGCGGATATTGGTGCTATTTTAGGCGGCGATTTTGATGCTGACCGTGCTGCATTTAAGCTTCGCACTTTAAGTAGTGCGCGTGAACAGGGCTTGGCATTGGATGTGTTTACAAAAGTGCTACAAAAACCTGATTTTCCAGAAGCGGTGTTAGCACGTGAAAAAGCACGCATTATTTCTGGATTACAAGAGTCGGAAACGCAACCTGAAAGCATTTCAAACAAAGCGTTTATGAAAGCGATGTATGGCTCACACCCATATAGCTTGGATGAAAGTGGTGAGGTTGATACAGTCGCTAAAATTAATCGTGATGACTTACAAAACTTTTACAGCCAATATTACGGTGCAAAAGGTGCAGTGATTGCCATGATTGGTGATTTAACCCGTGAGCAAGCCAATAAAATTGCCGAAAATATTTCAAGTGGGCTGCCAAAATCAGTCGCAATTGCACCAATTCCGCCAGTCACCTATCCTACACAAGCGATAGAACAGCGCATTGTGCATCCTGCTTCACAATCACATATTTTGCTAGGCTACCCAGGCATTAAGCGTGGTGACCCAGACTTATTTACCTTGTATGTAGGTAACTATATTTTAGGTGGCGGTGGTTTTGTGTCGCGCTTAACAGAAGAAGTGCGTGAAAAACGTGGCTTGGTGTATAGCGTTTACAGCTACTTTATGCCGATGGAGGAGTTAGGCCCGTTCCAAATTGGTTTGCAAACTAAAAAAGACCAAGCAGATGATGCGCTTAAGCTAGTGCGTGAAACTTTAAACAATTTTCTGAAAAATGGCGTTACTGAGAAAGAACTAAAAGCTGCCAAAGATAATATTATTGGTGGTTTCCCAATGCGAATTGATAGCAATGGCAAAATTTTAGATTATTTGTCAGTGATTGGTTTTTATAAGTTGCCACTTAGCTATTTAGATGATTACAACGCAAAAGTTGCGGCTGTCACCACAGCCAAGATTAAAGAAACCTTTAACCGTAGGCTTAAAGCTGAGAACTTTGTGACTATTATTGTCGGCGATGCTGCAAAATAGTGTTTTAAAGTAGCCACTAAAGATTTGCAAAGGACTTCAGCAAAAGTCTTTAGAAAAGCTCTTTGTAGTAAAATGCTGGTTTTACTTTTGTATAAAACCAGCATATTCAAATGGCAGCACAAAAATTAAATACCGTCCGCATTAATGCGGGCGAGTGGCGAAGCCGATTAATTAAGTTTCCCGATGCGTCAGGGTTGCGACCTACTCCAGAGCGGGTGCGGCAAACGATATTTAATTGGCTAGGGCAGGAGTTAACAGGTCAAACCTGTTTGGATTTATTTGCAGGCACTGGCGTGATGGGTTTCGAGGCTTTATCTCGTGGTGCAAGCTCAGTCACCTTGGTAGAAAAATCATTACCTGCTTACAAAGCTATACTCGAAAATAAGCAACTATTAAAAGCCGAGCAGGCGCAAGTCTTGCACCAAGATGCGATACTCTTTCTGAATGCTAATCAACAAAAATTTAATCTGATTTTTTTAGACCCACCTTATAACCAGCAATGGCTACCCAAAATATTGCCTTTACTACTACAACACTTAAAGCCTGATGGCTTTGTTTATGTAGAAGCTGAATATGCATTAAGTGATAATACCGAGCCTGCTGCGGGCTGGCAAGTAGTCAAACAAAGCAAAGCGGGCAATGTATTTTATCATCTGTTAAAATCTAACAATAACCACGACTAATATTAATTACGTAGGTGATTCAACATGGCTAAAAATCGTATTGCAGTTTACCCAGGTACTTTTGATCCAATTACTTTGGGGCATGAGGATATTGTACGTCGTGCGGCAGATTTGTTTGATGAGGTGATTGTCGCCGTGGCTGGAAGCACTAATAAAAAGACGCTATTTAATTTGGATGAACGGGTAGCTTTGGCTAAAGCTGTTTTTCATAATGCCGATAATATAAGAGTGGTAGGCTTTAGTGGCTTGCTCATGCAGTTTGTGCAAGACCAAGGGGCAAAGATGGTGGTTCGCGGCTTGCGCGCCGCGTCAGATTTTGAGTATGAGTTTCAATTAGCAGGGATGAATCGTAAACTTTATCCACAATTTGAAACCTTATTTTTAACGCCATCAGAACAATTTATGTTTATTTCTTCAAGTTTAGTGCGCGAAGTAGCCACGCTGGGCGGTAATGTTCACGCTTTCGTTTCGCCTTTGGTTGAAGATGCAATTAATGAGAAATTAGGCAGTTAATAATGGCTTTAATGATTACCGATGAATGTATTAATTGTGACGTCTGCGAGCCAGAATGTCCTAATGGTGCCATTTATCAGGGTGAGGCAATTTATGAAATCGACCCCAATAAATGCACTGAGTGTGTTGGGCATTACGATAAACCACAATGTCAAATTGTGTGCCCAATTGACTGCATTCCATTCAACCCTAGCGTGGTTGAGTCTAAAGACCAATTGATGCAAAAATACTATCAACTAACTAAAGCAAAATAACGAAAAAAGGAATTTACATGCGCATGCTACACACTATGCTCCGTGTTGGTAATATGGAGCGTTCAATCAAGTTTTATACCGAAGTTTTAGGCATGAAAGTATTACGCCAGAGCGATTTCCCTGATGGCAAGTTTACTTTGGCGTTTGTAGGTTACGGCGCAGAAAGTGACCACACTGTGCTAGAACTTACTTATAACTATGGCGTTGAAAGCTATGACATGGGCAAAGCGTATGGGCATATTGCTTTAGAAGTTGATGATGCTTATAAGGCGTGTGACGCAGTTAGAAATGCAGGTGGAAAAGTTGTGCGTGAAGCTGGGCCAATGATGCACGGCACTACAGTGATTGCTTTTGTAGAAGACCCGGATGGCTACAAAGTAGAATTCATCCAAGCGGGCACTTATTAACACCACTATAAACAATGCCTAGCGCTTGGTTTTTATACCTGCTGGAATGCAACAACGGCGCCTATTATGCAGGTATCACCAATGATGTAGACGCGCGTTTTGCCGCTCACGTATCTGGCAAAGGTGCCCGTTATACGCGCGCTAACCCACCCATTAAAATCATTGCCTCAAAACCTTATCCTGATAGATCAAGTGCGAGCGTGGCAGAAGCGCAGTTAAAAAACCTACCTAGAAATAAAAAGCTACAATATTTTAATGAATAGCACTAACTTGAATGCAGCTGAACTAAATCTAGCCGTGCAAGCCGCGCTTGATGGCGATTGGCATACTTCACACAACATTGCGCAAAGCTACAAAGACACTACCGCCAATTGGTTGCACGCTGTACTGCATAAAATTGAAGGTGATGAGTGGAACAGCAAATACTGGTATGCTAAAACGGCTGGCAAAAAGTTTGAAGACTTTAGTGATGCAACAAAAGAGTTAATGGCAATTCACGCAAGTCTGACATTGTAAAATGCGCGCAGCTACACAGTTTTAATTAAATAAATCATCATACTACCTTCGAAGTATTTCCAAAAAAAGGTATAGGCCTAAAGTTCAATCACATAGCATCAATGTGCAGTTAATGGCTATCAGGTTCTAAATTAAAGGTGAGGTAAATAGTATGAAATTGAACCCTACAACTGACACTTCAATACTCACCACTTGTCCCCGTGATTGTTACGACACCTGTGGAATTGCTGTCAATATAAAAGATGGCAAAATACTACAAGTACGTGGTGACCCAAATCATCTAGTTAGCCAAGGTAAACTTTGTAAAAAATGTTCAATTGCCTACAACCATGAATGGATAGACCCTAAAGCAAGATTAACTCAACCTTTACGCCGTGTTGGCGCTAAAGGCGAGGGTAAGTTCGAAGTTGTTTCATGGGATGTTGCATGCGCGGAAATTGCCACTAAGCTTAAAAGTATTATTAGTAAAGATGGCGCCCAAGCTATTTATAATGCGCACTACACTGGCACAATATCCTTACTAGCGTTTATGTTTCCCATGCGGTTTTTTAATAAACTTGGAGCGACTGAAGTTAATCCAGATACCGTATGCAATATGGCTGGGCATGTTGCGCTTAACTATGTTTATGGAGCTTCATTAAATGGCTTTGATCCGCGCATGAGAGATCAAGCGGAATGTATCGTTGTTTGGGGAGGCAACCCTTCGGCTTCTGGTCCACATGTCAATCAGCATTGGCTAGGAGAGGCAAAAGCCAAAATAATTGTGATTGACCCTATCAGAACAGAGACCGCTGAGGCTGCTGATATCCATTTACAGCTATTTCCGGGTAGTGATGCCGCGCTTGCCTATACCATGCTCAATGTAATTCATCACGCAGGTTTAATAGCACACGATTTTGTAAAAGCGAATACAGTTGGATGGGAAGAAATCGAGCCCGTGATTAAAAATTGCACACTTGCTTGGGGCGAGAAAATGACTGGTGTACCTGCAGCATTAATAAAAGAAGCTGCGCTCATCTATGCAAAAGGCCTTCATTACTTTGGATGGGACAAGCATTACAGAGGCAGCCAAGTGGTGGAAATGTGATGCGAGCCTGTGCCTTATTGCCAGCGCTAACTGGTAATTTAGCCAAGCCTGGTGCAGGATTTCTTTATTTAAACTGGGACTTGCCTTTACGCGGTATAGATGATGCTTATCTTGTAGCGCCGCATTTAGCGAGCAGCGAGGGCGCAAAGGTGAGCCATATGGATCTCGCTGCTACCCTTGAGAATGCTGAGAAAAGTAAAGCCTTGTTTGCTTGGAATATCAACATTGCAGCTTCCAGCCCTGAACAAGCGCGATTAAAAAAGGCTTTGTTACGCGAAGATCTTTTTACCATTGCGATTGATTTATTTCCAACCGACACCACCGATTATGCTGATTTTATATTACCTGCTGCCAGCTTTTTAGAATTTGATGATTTAGTAGCAGGATACTTCCACTTGACACTATCTGCTCAAGTAAAAGTGACTGAACCAATCGGTGAGGCATTGCCAAATCAAGAGATATTTAGACGCATTGCCAAAGCCATGGGGTATATGGAGCCTGAACTGTATGAAAGTGACCAAGCTATTCTTGATAATTTGATGTTAAATCCAGAGCTAGGTGAGACTTTTAGTTCGCTTGCCTTGAAAGGCACAGTGGCTGTGCCTAAGAAGCCTCGCATTCAATTTGAAGACCTTCAATTTTCTACCCCATCAGGGAAAATTGAGCTTGCATCGAATGCCGCTGAGGCAGATGGACATCCTCGTATTCCAACACCTAACGTTGATGATAAACCTAAAATGGCTACCTACGCTTGCTGTCACCAGCTTCAGCATGGGCGCTGAATAGTAGCTTTGGCAATGTGTCAAAGATTCAAAATCATGCTGCAAATGCGACAGTGTTAATGCATCCAGATGATGCAGCTGAGCGCTCTGTGAAAACTGGTGAAAATGTATGGGTATCAAACGCTACAGGTAGGTTACAGTTGACAGTTAGCACTGGTGATAGCATCCCCAAAGGCGTGGTAGTGGTTCCAAAAGGACGCTGGCCTAAGAATGAATTGCAATCTGCCAATGTGAATTTACTCTATGCTGGTTTTAAAACAGACATGGGAGAAAGTAGTGCAGTACACGGTTTAGAGGTGATGGTAAGCAAGCTTATTGCTTAGCTCTATCTGCTACTATTAATGTTCAAAACATAAAACGCCCGATGCTTAGCATCGGGCGCTTTTTTAATTACCTACAGTAAGAGTAATGTCAGTGATAAATCTTTTTCATGGCATTTTATAGGTTGTTCAATGTAACTGGGTCTTTAGCACTGATTTGATACCAGTCCACCTTGCGAGTAATCACCATAGTCACAGCAAGCAAGCCAAATACTAGCAAGCTACCCATTAGCAGTGCGTTATCTTCTGAAGCTAATATGCCGTAGAGCGCACCATACAAAGCGGTGAGTAAGCCCGCAAACATAAATCCGTGTCCTTTGCTTTTTAGTACATAGGTCAGGTAGTAACCCAGCAGACCAACACATGCAAAGCTCGCGATTAAATATGACATGGCAAAGCTGATATGTTCTGAAAGTGAGATAAGTAGCAGATAGAACAAAGCCATCGCTAAACCAACTAAAGTATATTGGGCTGGGTGAATGCGTAGGCGTTTTAAAATTTCAAAGATAAAGAAACCAGCAAATGTCAAGCCGATAAACAGTAGACCATATTTAGTGGCACGGTCTGACTGACTGTATACGTTGATAGGTTCTACAAAGCCGATTGAAAGTGACTCAAGTGACTGGTTAGAGTTAGACGATTGTGCAGCGGCAGCGTATCTAGCAGCATCTGATACTGACGCAGCGACATTCGATGCAGATGCTTTATCATTCCAACGCGGCTCAAGCATGTTGAGTAAAGTAGTTTGATTACTGCTTGAGAGTGATGAAACTGCCCATTGCGCCTGAAACCCAGCTGGGGTAATTTTTTGTGTAGCGGCATCAGGTAAAAAACTGCCATTAAAATGTGGATGTTGCCAGCTAGATTGAAGCGCAATTTTATTGCTATCTGCAATAGGGGTGAAGCTAAAGTTTTCCATACCACGCAGATTAAGTTTAAATTCAAAGGCTAGATTTTTCGTGGCAATAACATTTAGTTTACCTAGCTCGGCATGAATGCCGTTGCCAAGTGTTGCAAGATTAGTGCCTTGCTCAAATTGATAGTTTTCACCGTTTAAGGTAAGTTCTGGTTTGCCGTTGATGCCACGTGTATCGCTAATCCCTAAACTGATATAGGCAGGTGCAAAGGTGATTTTTCCGCCTTCATGTTGCGGTTTAATTTCAAAGTCAGCAGGGTACTTAAATGAACCTTTAATATTGCCACCAAGCTGATACATTAAGGCTTTGTATATCCCCAGCTTTTTATACTCATTGCTAAAGCCACCAGAAAGTTCTAAATCTTCTGGCAACATGTAAGACACATATTCATCCTTACGTTTTTCAATTTTTGAGATCTTATTCTCGGTGACCTTCACGTAGTATTCTTCTGTATAGGGTACAGCTAAAATAGGGCCAATAATGGTTTGTGCACCTGCTGAACTGGCGGCGATTTGTTGCTTTACTTCTTCTTGACGATTTTGTCGCTCAGAAATAAGTGAGTTGATGTACATCACCGCCCACGACATGACCATAGTGAGAAGAAAAATACCGATGACTTTAAAAATAAATGCCCGATTCATGATGAACTCCGAATTAGTAATGTGGAGTTAGCAGAATAGTAGGCGAGAGTGAAGTGTTGATGCGCTAGTGTGAAGTCAGAGTGAAGTTTGAAAAAATATTGTTGCGAGATTGCGTTAAGTAATTGGTAATGTGATGGTCGCTATTGCGCCATTAATTTTGTCATTTGGTAAAGATAAGTTTTTTAACGTAACCAAGCCTCCATGCAGCTTTACGACCTCTTGCACAAAATTTAGGCCTAAGCCTGTGCTTTTTTGCCCCACGTTTTGTGTGTTTTGTGGGCGAGGCAGTGAGTAGAATTTATCAAACACTTTATCTAAGGCATAGGCTGGAATGCCGCTTCCCATATCGCATATAGTAAGTTTGATTTGCGTTTGGCTGGTTTCAGTAGCCACTAAAATTTCACCATTAGGTGGACTAAAATCAAGCGCATTCTCCAGTAAGTTGTAAATTGCCTGACCGAGTAAAAAGGAATCTGCTTGAATTTCAATTGGGTTAAGTAGTGAGGATTTGAACTGAACGTGATTTTGAGTCGCTTTATTTGCTAAATGTGAAATCTGCGTTTTTACCAAATCATTTAAATTAACGCGGGTTAAGTGTTGTAGTTGTTGTTGATGTTCCAGTGTCGCTAAGCCCAGCATGTTTTGAAGAATAGTCTGTACGCGGTTTGATTGGGTTTTAATTTGTGCTAAAAAACGTGCTTGGTCTTCAGCTGGCATACTAGGGGAAATTAGCTCTAAAGCCGCTTGAATGGCCGTAATCGGGCTTTTTAATTCATGCGTTAAGTGTTGCACTGAATCTTGAATATATTGCTTACCATCTAACTCGCTGCGCATGGTTTGCATAGATTTGGCGAGTTCAGTGAGTTCATCATTGCTAGAAAGTGGAGGTGTAGCTTTTTCACCTTTAGTGATTTTTTCTGCATAGTCGCGCAAGGCATTAATCTTTCGCGTAAATCGCCATGTAAACAACACGCCGATAATGAGTGAAAGACCAAATAATAAGGCACCCCAGCGGATGATTTTACTCTGTGCGCGTTCAATAAATGGCAATAAAGTGCGGTTAGCTTTGGCTACCGTGAGTGAGCCGATAATATGTTCGCCATCTTTAATGGGGGCAGCAATGTACATAATGGTGTCATTCTCTTTATCGCCCGTAATCGCTGGGCTAGAGCGCACACCATACTTGCCTTTTAATGTGAGGTACACATCGTTCCACTTGGAGTAGTCTTGACCTAGTGCAAGGTTAGCTGAATCGAATATTACAATGCCATTAATGTCGGTGATATAAACACGGTAATCTGCAGATTGTTTTTTGATACCCCAAATATTGGCTTTAGTGGCATGTGACTGGTATTTAATGAGGCTTTGCGCAAAGTTACCAGTTTGAATCGACTCGGTTTTTACATCATTTGTCGCAAGTTCAGCCAATACGTTTGCAGTATCTACCAGCGTGTCTTCCATGGCTTGTCGCACGCCAGGTTTCACTTCATCCACAAACACATACAACACAAACCAAGCGGCAAGACCGACTAGCAAAAAATAACCTAAGAAAATTTTAAGACTAATTTTCATCGCTGAATTTTCATTAAAAATTTTAAGCTTTGAGACTGTAGCCCATACCGCGATGGGTAATGATGGCTTCAGTTTGCGTATCTATGGCACGCAACTTTGCGCGTAAGGTTTTAATATGTGCATCCACTGTGCGTTCTAAAGTATTCTCGGCATTCACCCACACAATATCCATCAATTGATTGCGTGAGAACACGCGCTGCGGTTGCTGAATCAATGTTTTAAGTAGTAAAAACTCATAACGTGTTAACTCTAAAAGCTGTCCACGATATTGAATGCGATTAGCTAATTCATCCACTGTGAATTGTTCATTTTTGTGCTGTGTGTTTTGATGAGTGCTTTGCTTTAGCTCGGTGCGCCGCAATATGGCTTTAACACGTGCCACTACTTCGCGTGGGCTAAATGGTTTGGTGACGTAGTCGTCAGCGCCTATTTCTAAACCCACAATACGGTCAATTTCGTGATTGCGCGCGGTTAAAAATAAAATAGGGATGTTTGACTCTGCACGAATCAGTTTGCACACGTCAAAGCCTGTCATGTCTGGTAAGCCGACATCTAAAATTACAAAATCAAAAGCTTGTTGCTTGATTTGTGGCATGGCCTCACCACCTAAAAGCTTATGGGTGGTGGCAATACCAGCTTCTTTAAACGCATAAATAAGCGTTTCTGCAATGGCAGGTTCGTCTTCAATAATGAGTATATGCAGTGACATGCCAGTATTCTAGTTGAGAAAGCAGTTTGTATGTCGTTGCCTAAAGCGTTTTGTACTGGCAAAAGTAATATAATCTCTCTCATAAAAGTAAATTAGCTAATAAAATAGCATTAAGTCAATTAAACTTGATAGTTAAGTTTAAGTGGCACATCAATTTAAAAGGTTAGCTGAATGGCAGAAAAAGAATACGATGCAGACTCGGTAAAGGTGTTAAGAGGTTTAGAGCCTGTTCGCGCAAGACCTGGAATGTATACCCGCACGGATTCCCCTACCCACATTGTGCAAGAAGTGATTGATAACGCCGCCGATGAAGCATTGGGTGGTCACGCGACTACTATTCAAGTGATTATTTTTAAAGATGGTGCGGTTGAGGTATCTGATAACGGTCGCGGTATTCCTGTAGAAATTCCTAAGGGTGAAACGCAGCCCGCGGTAGAGCTTGTTTTCGTGCAATTGCATGCTGGCGGTAAGTTTGATAAAGAAGACGAAAATAGTTCGTATCGCTTTTCAGGTGGCTTACATGGAGTTGGTGTTTCTGTCACCAATGCGCTTTCTACTCGCTTAGATGTGACAGTGAAGCGCGATGGTAAAGTGCATAGCCTTTCTTTTGAAAATGGTAATTGCGTTACGCCATTAACTGAAACAGGTAAGTGCCTTAAAAAAGACACTGGCACCAAGGTAAAGTGTTGGCCTGACCCACAATATTTTGACTCACCTAAGGTCTCACTCCAGCAGTTAGAACATCTAATTAAATCAAAAGCGGTGCTTCTGCGAGGTGTAAGCGTAACACTTTCTATTGAAGGTGCTGATGACTTTGAAGAGCGCTCTTGGACTTATGTAGACGGCTTGCCACAATACTTGGATGAGTTGATCGGTGAGCGTGAGTTTGAAGAGGATGAAACGCCTATCCCTATTATTTCGGGCGAGTTTTACCACAACGAAAATACTGACGGCATTTCAAAAGGTGAGGGCGCGATTTGGGCATTATCATTTGGCTCAGGCGGCGGACGAGGTGAATCTTACGTCAATCTTATTCCTACGCTCTCTGGCGGCACGCACGAGGCTGGCATGCGCAACGGGGTGTTTGAGGCGGTTAAGTCTTTTATGGAGCATCACAGCATGATGCAGCGCGGCGTTAAAGTCTCATCAGAAGATGTGTGGAATAACGTGTGCTATGTATTGGCGGCAAAAGTATTAGACCCGCAATTTCAAGGTCAAACCAAAGAGAAGTTGACTAACCGTGATGCCATGAAAATGGTCGCATCTGCCGTGAAGCCTTATATGGAAACGTGGTTAAGCCAAAACGTAGACCATGCAAAGCGTATTTCTGACTTGGTCAACCGCTCTGCGGCGGCACGTAATAAATCCACACAAAAAATTGAAAAGCGCAAATCTAGCGGCATTAACCTCATGCCAGCCAAACTTACCGACTGCGAAGCGGCAGGCACGATGGAAGCCGAGTTATTTTTAGTCGAAGGTGATTCTGCTGGTGGTAGTGCAAAGATGGGGCGCAACAACGAGTTTCAATCTTTACTACCTTTGCGCGGCAAGGTATTAAATACTTGGGAAGTTGATGCGGGACGAATATTCGGCAACTCTGAAGTGCATGACATTTTCGTGGCACTTGGTATTGAGCCGCACACGCTTAAAGATAACCCTGATTTTTCAGGTTTGCGATACGGTAAGTTGTGCATCCTCTCAGATGCAGATGTCGATGGCTCGCACATTCAAGTGTTGCTACTCACTATGCTGTTAAAACATGCGCCCAAATTAATAGAGCGTGGTCACGTGTATATTTCTCAGCCGCCGTTGTACCGTATTGACGTGCCAGCGCAAGGCAAAAACAAACCTTTGCGTAAGCTCTACGTATCAGATGATGCAGAGAAAATGTCCACGATAGAAAAACTAAAGCGCGAAGGTATTGCTGAAGAAAAATTAGGCATACAGCGTTTCAAAGGTCTTGGTGAAATGAACCCAGAGCAACTTTGGGAAACGACTTTATGCCCTGATACGCGCCGCTTGGTTCAGGTGCGTTTGCCTGAAGGCGAAGTGGCAGGCGCGCTTAAAATGTTCGATATGTTGATGGCTAAGAATGAATCTGCCGCTAGAAAAGAATGGATAGAACGTCGCGGTAACGATGTGGAGGCGGATGTTTAATGGAGTCGACGATAAATAGAGGCATGCAAGAAAATAACAATGATGAAAATGCAGTGCCGATTGGCGCCTATGCAGAGGAAGCCTATTTAGCTTATGCCGTTTCCGTAGTGAAAGGCCGTGCGCTGCCATCAGTAGAAGATGGTCAAAAGCCAGTACAACGCCGTATTCTATTTGCTATGAAGGAAATGGGCTTGGTGGCTGGCGTTAAGCCAGTCAAATCAGCCCGCGTGGTGGGTAATGTGCTCGGTATGTACCATCCACACGGTGACAGCTCTGCGTATGAGGCCGCCGTCCGCTTGGCGCAAGACTTTACACTACGTTACCCATTGATTGATGGGCAAGGAAACTTCGGCTCACGTGATGGCGATGGCGCAGCCGCAATGCGATATACCGAAATGCGCTTATCGCCGATTGCCGATTTACTATTATCTGAAATTGACCGCGGTACAGTTGATTTCCAAAGCAATTACGATGGTGCTTTCCAAGAGCCAGTATTGCTACCAGCGCGTTTGCCAATGATGTTATTGAATGGCGCATCGGGCATTGCCGTCGGCATGGCGACTGAAATGATTCCGCACAATATGCGCGAAATCGCCAATGCGGTGTTGCATGTGATGGATAATCCAGACGCAACCACCGCAGACTTTATGCAGCATGTGCCTGGCCCAGATTTTCCAGGCGGTGGTCAGCTCATTACACAAACCGCAGACATTCTTTCTACTTATGAAACAGGTCGCGGTTCATTAAGATTGCGTGCTAGATGGATAGTCGAGCCGATGGCGCGCGGGCAATGGCGTATCATCATTCATGAGTTGCCGCATGGTGTTTCTGTGGAAACGATACAAGATGAAATTCTTGCAATATCGAATCCCAAGCCAAGAAAAGATAAAAAAACCATAGACCAAGATCAGTTGCTAGTGAAGCAGTCGGCCTTGAGCATGATAGATACGGTGAAAAGTGAAGGCAAAAAAGATGTTCGCCTGATTATTGAGCCAAAGACTAGTAAGGTTTCTAGCGATGAGTTGATGGCGTTCTTATTGCTACACACGAGTATGGAAGTTTCATGCCCAGTGAATATGGTGATGATAGGCACTGATGGTCGCCCTGCACAAAAAGGCATGATTGCGATTCTTAAAGAGTGGATAGCTTTCCGCCTGAATGTGGTGCGCAGACGCTGTCAGTTTGATTTGGATAAGATTAACAAACGCATCCATATTTTAGAAGGCCGCATGATTGCCTTTTTGCATATTGATGAAGTCATTCGTGTGATTCGCAATTCAGATGAACCGAAAACTGATTTGATTGCAGCGTTTCAATTAAGTGAAATCCAAGCCGAAGATATTCTGGAAATTAGACTACGCCAATTGGCTAGACTAGAAGGCTTTAAAATTGAAAAAGAGTTAAAAGACTTACGTGAAGAAGCTGATGGTTTACAAAACATCCTAGGTAGCGACAATAAGTTACGCAAACTCACTGCCAAAGAAATCAAGCAAGATGCTGAAAAATATGGTGATGATCGCCGTACATTAATCGAGCCAGTAGAGCGTGCACAGGGCGGTCAAAAAGCTTTTGTGGTGGATGAACCAGTCACCATTCTACTCTCTAAAAATGGCTGGATTAGAGCTAGGCAAGGCCACGGTATTGAGCGCGACTCAGTCGCATGGAAATCTGGTGACGGTGAGTTTGCTGTCATTGAAACGCGCACGGTACTACCGATAGTCTTGCTAGACACCAACGGACGATGCTACGCATTTGATGCCTCTACCGTACCAGGTGGTAAGGGCGATGGCATTCCACTCAGCTCAATCATCGAAGTGCAGAATGGCGCTAAATTAGCCCATGCGCTTTCAGGTAAAGATGACGACCGATACTTGTTTGCCACATCGAATAGCTACGGATTTGTTGCGCCATTGAAAGGCTTGGTCGCTAGGCCTAAAGCGGGTAAAGCGTTTATGAAGCCTGAAGATGGTGCGTTAATATTGCCACCAATCAAACTTGACGAGCGTACGCACGTTGCGGTGACTTCGTCAGAAAATAAACTTTTGGTGTTCCCAATCACTGAGGTGAATGAATACCCAAATGGCGGCAAGGGCGTACGTATGATGGATATTCAAGATAAGGCTTCGTTGACTCGTATCGAGCTGAGTGATGGACTCTCTGCTAATATCGTTATTAGAGGTAAAGTTAAAGTACTTGAAGGGGAAAGTTTAAGTAAGTTCCTGCTCAAACGCGCTAGAAAAGGCTACCCAGTGCAAGATGGCAAGCCTTTGCCTAAGAAGCAGGTAGATCTTTTTAGTTTCTAAATATTGGATTACTCTAATATTTAGCCTACAGTTAAGTTAACCAAAAAAGTCTTTTGCTTTATCTACCCAGCTTTTGTTCTTTGGACTGTGTTTGCCAGAATCTGCTTGAGTGCTGGTTTCAAACTCACGGAGTAAGTCTTTTTGTTTCTCTGTTAATTTCACTGGTGTTTCAACGATGACATGCACCATTAAATCACCGCTTTCGGATTGACGTAGTGGTTTAATACCTTTGCCGCGTAATCTGAACACGCCACCTGTTTGCGTTTCTGCAGGAATTTTCATTTTTGCCGAGCCGCCAAGTGTTGGCACTTCAATTTCGCCACCTAATGCCGCAGTGCTAAAGCTAATTGGCATTTCGCAGTGTAAATTTCCGCCTTCGCGTTGGAAAATATTGTGCTCTTTCAGATGAATCACAACGTATAAGTCACCCGTTGGCCCCCCATTCACGCCGCCTTCGCCTTCGCCGCTTAAACGAATTCTATCGCCTTCGTCAACACCAGCTGGAATTTTCACAGAGAGCGTTTTGTTCTGTTTGGTTCTACCTGCGCCGCTACAAGTCGGGCATGGGTCTTTGACCATTTTGCCGTTACCGTGGCATTTTGGGCAGGTTTGCTGTACCGAAAAAAAGCCTTGTTGCATACGCACTTGGCCGTGACCCGCGCAGGTGGTACATGTTACAGGCTGCGTGCCAGGGCGTGCACCCGAGCCTTTACAGGTTTCACAGGTGGATTGCACAGGAATACGAATTTTTGATTCTGTACCCTTAGCGGCATCTTCAAGTGAGATTTCCATGTTGTAGCGTAAGTCAGCACCACGGTAAACGTTATTACGCTGTCCGCCAGCACGACCGCCACCAAAAATATCGCCAAAAATATCACCAAATGCATCACCGAAACCTGCACCACCAAAGCCACCTGCACCACCACCTTGCTCTACGCCCGCATGGCCATACTGGTCATAAGCAGCGCGTTTTTGATCATCAGAAAGCATTTCATAAGCTTCTTTAGCTTCTTTGAAATGCTCTTCTGCTTTTGGGTTGTCAGGATTACGATCTGGGTGGTGCTTCATCGCAAGTTTGCGATAAGACTTTTTAATTTCTTCTTCCGAAGCGTCTTTGTTAACGCCCAATATTTCGTAATAATCTCTTTTGGTGGCCATAATTCAGTCAGTATTTAGTTGTAGTTAGCGGGGATTTGATAGCGAAAAGTCGTTAGCATCATTTTGTGATGCTAACGACTGTAAGCTAAAGACTAAAATTTGTGGCTTAGTCTTTTTTTACTTCTTCAAACTCAGCATCCATTACATCGCCATCCACTGTTTTTTCAGTTTCTTGGCTTGGTTGAGCACTTTGTGTATTGGCTTCAGCTTGTTCTGCTGCGTAGACCTTCTCACCAAGTTTTTGTGATGCTTCAGTCAATACTGCAGTTTTAGCCTCAATCGCGTCTTTATCGTCTGATTGCAATACTTCTTCAACACCTTTAATAGCAGCTTCAATGGCCTCTTTTTCAGCAGCATCCAATTTGTCGCCATGCTCAGACAATGATTTTTTCACGCTGTGCACCATGCCGTCAGCCGCATTACGTGCGTCAACTAATTCGCGGTATTTCTTATCTTCATCTGCATATTTAATCGCATCTTCTTCCATCTGCTGAATTTCAGCTTCAGACAAGCCGCTATTGGCTTTAATGGTAATTTTATTTTCTTTACCAGTCGCTTTATCTTTAGCAGACACATGCAAAATACCGTTGGCATCAATATCAAATGTCACTTCAATTTGCGGCATACCACGTGGTGCTGGTGGAATGTCACTTAGATTAAATTGACCCAATGATTTATTCGCCGCCGCTTTCTCACGCTCACCTTGCAATACTTGAATCGTAACCGCATTTTGGTTGTCATCAGCAGTCGAGAATGTTTGAGATGCTTTGGTAGGAATGGTTGTATTTTTCTTAATCACTTTAGTCATTACGCCACCAAGTGTTTCAATACCTAGCGATAATGGTGTTACATCAAGCAACAACACATCTTTAACATCACCTTTAAGCACACCACCTTGAATAGCAGCGCCTACAGCTACCGCTTCATCTGGGTTAACGTCTTTACGTGGTTCTTTACCAAAAATCTCTTTTACCTTTTCTTGTACTTTTGGCATGCGGCTTTGGCCACCCACCAAAATCACATCGGTAATATCGTCAATTGAAACGCCAGCATCTTTAATCGCTACGCGGCATGGCGCCATTGTGCGTTCAATCAAGTCTTCTACTAAGCTTTCTAATTTTGCACGTGTAATTTTTACCACTAAGTGTTTAGGGCCAGTCGCATCTGCGGTGATGTATGGCAAGTTCACTTCAGTTTGCGTAGCGCCAGAAAGCTCAATTTTTGCTTTCTCAGCCGCTTCTTTCAAACGTTGTTTTGCCAATAAATCATTGCGTAAATCTAATCCGCCATTTTCTTTTTTGAACTCATCCGCTAAAAAGTCGATTAAGCGATTATCAAAGTCCTCACCACCCAAGAATGTGTCACCGTTGGTTGAAAGCACTTCAAATTGATGTTCGCCATCAATGCTTGAAATTTCAATGATAGAAACGTCAAATGTACCGCCGCCCAAGTCATACACAGCAATTTTACGATCGCCTTCTTGTTTGTCTAAACCAAAGGCTAATGCCGCTGCCGTTGGTTCGTTGATAATGCGTTTAACATCTAAACCTGCAATACGGCCTGCATCTTTAGTCGCTTGACGTTGGCTATCGTTAAAGTAAGCAGGCACAGTAATAACTGCTTCTGTCACTTCTTCGCCTAAATAGTCTTCAGCCGTTTTCTTCATTTTGCGTAAAACTTCAGCAGAAATTTGCGGTGGTGCCATTTTAACGCCACGTACTTCTACCCATGCATCGCCATTATCAGCTTTTGTAATGGTGTACGGCATTAAACCGATGTCTTTTTGTACTTCTTTTTCGTCAAAACGACGACCAATTAAACGCTTAACTGCGTATAGCGTATTTTTAGGGTTAGTCACCGCTTGGCGCTTTGCTGGAGCACCAGCTAAAATTTCACCATCTTCTTGATATGCAATAATTGAAGGCGTAGTGCGTGTACCTTCAGCATTTTCAATCACACGAGGTTTGCCACCTTCCATTACAGCTACGCAAGAGTTCGTTGTACCTAAGTCAATACCAATAATTTTTCCCATAATTCCTATTCCTTTTTTTACTCATTAATTTGCTGATTTACTCTGTGATATTCAGCCATGTTAAATTTACCTTGAAGCTATTGTGGTGATTGTTTTTATTATTTCAAGTGCTTGAGATAATTTGATTTACTAAATTATTTAGCTACCATCACCAAAGCAGGTCGTAATACGCGGTCATTAAGCGTATAGCCTTTTTGTAATACTGTAGTTACTGAGTTTGGCTCGCCACTATTTTCTAGCATGCTGATGGCTTGATGTTTATTAGGATCAAACTTTTCACCTAATGGATTAATTTCAGCAATATTAAATTTATCGAATACTGAAAGTAGTTGGTTTGCGGTCAGTTTTACGCCATCTTTATAGCTTTGCACGTCTGTTGCTTCGATTAGCAAAGCTGCATCAAGACTATCTTTTACTGCCAGTAACTCGTTGGAGAATTTCTCTAATGCAAATTTACGCGCTTTATCAATATCATCCATCGCACGACGGCGGATATTTTCACCATCAGCTTTTACGTACAATACTGCAGCTTGCGCCTCTTTGAGTTGCGCCTCTAATTCGCCAATTCGGTCATCTAGAGCGCCAGCAGCGCCAGTTTGATGAAAATCTTCTTCAATCTGAGTGTTGTCGTCTTGTGAGTTTTGCGTGTTTTCAGTCATGAAATATTCCTAATTATTTACCAGTAATTAATTAAAACAATGTTTAGATAATGGGGATGCATTATTAAAACTCAAGCATGTGACTAAAATTTTCTTGAGATTAAAAAGGCTAGTAGCTTAATTGCAGCTTTAGTTTAGCTATTAAACTGGAGGAGGTGCTTGATTACGCACTTTGTAGCGATCATACATCCATAAGTATTGCGCTGGGCACTGCTGAATTGTACGTTCGATTTCTGCATTTAGTTTTGTCGAGCTTTCAATGCCACCAGTATCCACAGCACGTATATGAATGTTGTAGCCGCGACCGAAACTCAAACGCTCACCAAATGCTATAAAGACTTGTGCGCCACTCTTTTGAGCTAGTTTCGAGGCGAGTGTCATCGTATAAGCGGGACGCCCAAAGAATGGGGCCCACTCGCCTTCGCCTTCCAATGGCGCTTGGTCTGGCAGAATGCCAATCGCTTCGCCACGTTTAAGTGCCTGTAACAATTGTTTTACCCCTTGAGCATTGGCTGGTGCTAAGGCTATTTGCCCACGCTCTCTGCCACTTGTAATGAGCGGTAATAGCCATTTTTGGCGAGGTGGGCGGTAGAGTACCGCCATAGGGTGATACTCGCCGTAGTAAAGTGAAGTGATTTCAAAACAACCTAAATGTGGTGTAAGAAAGATGACTCCTTTACCCGTTTGCAGCGCCTTTTCGACTGCATCCCAGCCAAATACCTTTTTTACCCAGCGAATTACTTTAGCTTGTGGTTTAAACCAAATGGCAAAGGTTTCAAGCGCACCCTTGCTGTTTTCAAGTGTGCTTTTAAATAATAGCTTTTTTAAATCAGCATCGCTGGAAGTTAATCCAGATTGCTTGAGGTTGCGTATCGCGTGATCGCGATGGTCTTTGTTGAATATATAGCTCATTAAGCCAAGAGCCATACCAAGCCCATGGATGATCGGCAACGGTAAAAAGCGCAATAGCTTTAGGCTCTCTACGACAAGTCTAGAGAGTGCTTTCTTAACCAAAGGCTTAACTTTACTCATCACTCACGATGTTAAACGCTTTTAGCTGCAACATCACTTCTTGCGGAGTTGGCTGAATATTCTTTCCACCTAGATTCACGCAAGCGAACGCGCCAGCCATTACACCAGTGAGTGCCGGGTTAGTGTCGGTGTAAATCGCCACCACATGTTTGTTGAGCGCGGCGGCAAGGTGAGATAAGCCAGTATCTACGCCGACGGCTGCTTCCGATTTGCTAATAACTTCTGCAAGCGCAGTAATGCTCAGTTTAGGTAAGACAACGGCATTTTGAAGCGAGCTGGCAATGAATTTTGCCCGCTGGTGTTCTGCCTCATTTGCCCAAGGTAGCGCTAGGCTAATGCTTTGCTCTTCTAGCTGTTTGCCTAATGTAATCCAATACTCAGTTAGCCATAATTTGCTATCGCGGCTAGTGCCGTGTAGCGCAATGATATATGGCTGGTTCAAAGTAGGTATGGCGGTGTCAGAAGCTTGTATCGCGTAATCTGGTGCTGTAGTGGGTGGCGTGTAACCCAAACTTAAGGCTGTAAGTGTGCGATTTCTAGTGATCGCGTGTTGTTGGTAAGAAATCGCATATTTGTGATGATAAAACCAACTTACTAATCCCTCACGCGCTGAGTTTTTATCGTAACCACATTTGTTTTGACTGCGACATAAATAGGTGATTAAACCACTTTTTAATAAGCCTTGCGTATCAATAACCACATCGTAAGGCTGCGCCTGCAGTTGATGTTTGAATGAATTGAACGCTTGCCAAGTTCTTTGTGAAAATATCGCCTTACGCCAACGCCGGATAGCTACTGTAATAATGCCGTTAATGTGAGGGTGAAGCTTGAGTATGTCCACAAAACTTTCTTCAACCACCCAATCAATTAGCGCATTGGGAAAATGTTTTTTGATGTCTGCAATGACGGGTAAGCAGTGAACAACATCACCTAATGACGTGGTTTTAATAATGAGTATACGCATTAGGTAAGTAAGGTGCTGATGGCACTAATGACTCGGCTGGCAGGGAGTTCATCCAAACAACGGCTACGGCTGTTGATATTTCGTTCGCAGCCTTCAAAAGTACAGGGCACACAAGGCGCTAAATCTTTTGGCTGAATACCTTGCAATAGTACGACATTATTCACTTTTTGTGTTGTACCTAGCATTTTCCAAGGGCTATTTTCTTGCACGCAGCCCTTAGGCCAAGGCCCCCATTTTACAGGATTGCTAGGGCCA
>JBBQLN010000027.1:0-41013 GCA_038327905.1 Burkholderiales bacterium | reverse complement strand
AGGCAGTTCTGCTTCCAGCCACATGACGTTAATAATACCAAAAGCTAATGCCAAACCAACACCTAAAATCCAAGTAAAGTACCACATTTGCTATCTCCTGATTTGTTAAGTTTAATACGCTGTGTGCGTATTGTCTTTAATTGATTGTATGGTCACTTTCCCCCTGAGCACGCGGAACACCCAAGAGGTATAGATTAAAATTAGTGGCAAGAAAATGATGGTTACCACAAACATAATCCCTAATGTTTTTTTGCTTGAAACGGCATCCCATACTGTTAAACTGCTGATGGGGTCGGTGCTGGATGGCATGATAAATGGAAACATAGAGAACCCAGCGGTCAGAATAATACTTGCTATAGTCATGCTACTAAAGAGAAACGCAGTACGCTCATGTTTAAATTTAGCGTTAATGAGCGCTAGAGCGATACCTATGAAGCCTCCAGCAGGCGCCAATATCATCCAAGGGTATGTCTGGTAATTTGTGAGCCAGCCACCAGCAGACCTTTCAACAGATTTGGCTAATGGATTAAGCGCAATATTTGCGTCTTGCATAGAGGTAATCACATAACCATCTAAGCCATAAGCCACCCAAATTCCTGCAAGTGCAAATGCAACAGCGCAGATAATGCCTGCGAAAAGTGCAGCACTTTTCGCGCGCTTTTGCACAATGCCATTGCTACGTAATTGTATGTAAACTGCACCATGCATCATGAGCATAGATAAACTCACTACGCCACATAACAGCGCAAATGGACTCAGTAATTGCCAGAAGCTCCCTGTGTAGAACGAGCGTAAAGTATTGTCATAATGAAATGGTAAGCCTAGCAATAAGTTACCAAAAGCAACACCAAATACAAGTGCGGGAATAGCACTACCAGCAAATAGCGCCCAGTCCCAGCCATTACGCCAGCTTGGATTTGGAAGCTTACTGCGATAATCAAAGCCAACGGGTCTGAAGAATAGTGCAAATAAAACGAGTAGCAAAGCGACATAAAGCCCTGAAAATGCAGCGGCATAAACCAGTGGCCACGCAGCAAATATTGCACCTCCAGCAGTAATGAGCCATGTTTGATTGCCTTCCCAAGTGGGACCAATAGTATTAATGATGACTCTTCGTTCATCATCTGTTTTACCTAAAAAAGGCAGCCATGCCGCTACGCCCATATCAAAGCCATCCATCACAGCAAAGCCAATCAGTAAAATACCTATAAACCCCCACCAGATGAGTTTCAAAGTCTCATAATCAAAGAATGTCATGATGTTCCTTATTAAACTTGAATAGTTGTTGGTTGACTTTTTTCAAAGAAGTATCGACCCGTATGTAAGCTAGAAGGGCCCAGTCTTGCAAACTTAAACATGAGAAACATTTCAACAATTAAAAGTAGCGTGTAAAACCCAATAAACCCAGCCAAGCTAAAGTATAAATTGCCAGTTGTTAATGAAGATGTTGATAGATGTGTTGGCAATATGCCAGAGATTGTCCATGGTTGACGTCCCATTTCAGCGACCACCCAGCCCATTTCAGCGGCAATCCATGGTGCTGGAATAGCATACAACGCTAATCGTAATAGCCAAGTTTGTTTTTCAATACTACGCTTAACTGTGAAATAAAATGATGCTGCAAAAATAAAGAACATCAAGAAAGCCATGGCCACCATGACGCGGAAAGACCAGAATAAAGCGAAAACATTAGGAATGGTGTCCGAAGCGGCTTGTTTGATTTGCGCCTCTGTTGCATCGGTTACGTTAGGCGTATATTTTTTAAGCAGTAGGCCAAAGCCTAAGTCTTGTTTGGTTTTATCAAAGGCTGCTATTGAAGTTTCAGTCTTATCACCCTCTTTTAAGCGTTGTAAATCTGCATAAGATTGCATGCCTTTGCGAATTCGTATTTCATTTTGGTTTTTAATATCGATTAAGCCTGTTACTTCTTCATCTAATGAGCGCGTGGCGATTAACCCTAAAAGGTATGGGATTTTAATTGCATAGTCAGTTCGCTCTTCTGCTTGGTTAGGAAGACCAATGGCGGTAAACGCAGCTGGTGCGGGCTCTGTATGCCATTCTGATTCAATGGCAGCGAGTTTTACTTTTTGTACTTCACCAGTAGTGTAGCCAGATTCATCGCCTAGAATGATAACGGAGAGAATAGATGCTAAGCCAAAACCTGAGGCAACGGCTATGGAACGAAGCGCAAAACCGACATCACGTTTTTTAAGTAGATACCAAGACGAAATACCTAATACAAACATTGAGGCGGTTGTGTAGCCAGCTGCCACAGTATGCACGAACTTTACTTGAGCAACTGGATTGAAAATCAGCGCAGAAAAACTGGTCATCTCCATCCGCATTGTTTCAAAATTAAACTCAGCGCCCACTGGGTTTTGCATCCAGCCGTTGGCTATTAAAATCCACAATGCTGATAGATTAGAGCCTAGAGCCACCAGAAACGTAACCATTAAATGCTTTTCTTTGGATAATTTATCCCAGCCAAAGAAGAATAACCCTACAAATGTTGATTCTAAAAAGAACGCCATGAGCCCTTCAATGGCAAGCGGTGCGCCAAATATATCACCCACGTAATGGGAGTAATACGCCCAATTAGTGCCAAATTGAAACTCCATGGTGATGCCCGTGGTGACGCCCATGGCAAAGTTAATGCCAAATAACTTACCCCAAAACTTAGTCATATCTTTGTAGATTTGCTTGCCAGTCATGACGTATACAGATTCCATAATGACCAAAATCCACGACATACCAAGTGTGAGTGGCACGAATAAAAAGTGGTATAAGGCTGTAGCACCAAATTGGAGGCGGGAGAGGTCAACGACTTCAGCGGAGGGTAGCATTATGTATTACCTAACTAATTAGAATGGCTTAATATCATGCGGGTAACGGCCAATTGCCTAGCATCTTTGGCTATTGGGTGAGAAAAACAAAGTGCCCATAACAGCCACAAAAGTAATATTTTGATGGCTATAATGAGGCTGATTTCAATAGCTAGCCGACCAGGTTTACTAGAACCTTTAAGGTGTTTAAGGTGTTTAATATACTGAGTAATCATATGTCTACTTTAGTGAACGGACTGCTGTAAAGTATTTGTTCAGTCTAAGCGAAATCATTTCTTAAATAATGCGACACGATGCCGCATTATTTAATTTTAATTGAAATACCAACACTTCACTTATGACCTTGGTACCAGAAAGATAGACTTTTCTTCTATGGTTTCGTTGCTCTCAATGGCTTTAATTTGGAAGTTAATTTTATGAGAGCCAGACTCCACGGTGCCATCTGGAATTTTCAAGTCCACGATGAGCCAACGTGATTCAGCAGGGTTAACCTCAATAGACTTATTATGCTCTTTGTTGTTGCTATTTTTAACTGCATCTGTAGCCTGTGCCTCTAGTTCTAGTCCTTTAAGACCGCTGACGCTCAATTGATAATGTTGAGTGGTTTCAGTGCCGTTCATAATTTGCAAGCGATACACATTTTCTAACATACCATCATCAGTCAATCGCGCCATAACTCCACGGTCACGCACCACATCGACTCGGAAGGGCGTTCTTAACCAGAGACTTGTTAGCAGACCACCTACAAGTAAAGTCAGAATGGCGGCGTAAACTATGACACGCGGTCTGATTATGCGTTGTAGCATTTGTTTTTTAGACCAATGGTTGTCCATGGCATTTTGCGTAGAATATTTAACTAGGCCACGCGCATAGCCAACTTTGTCCATGACTGTATCGCATACATCAGCGCATGCACCACAGCCTATACATTCGTATTGAAGACCTTTACGAATATCAATCCCTGTTGGACAAACTTGAACGCACAAGCCACAGTCGATGCAAGAACCCAACTCTTTAGACTTAGTATCATCTTTACGTGAACGCGCGCCACGTGGCTCACCACGCTCTTCATCGTAAGTCACAATTAGTGTGTCATCATCAAACATGGCACTTTGAAAACGTGCATATGGGCACATGTATTTACACACTTGCTCGCGCATAAAGCCAGCATTACCGTAAGTAGCAAAGCCATAAAAGCATATCCAAAAGGTTTCCCATGGACTTAAACTCTGACTAAGGACTGAATGTGCAAGCTCGCGGATAGGTGTGAAGTAACCAACAAAACTAAAACCAGTCCACATGGCAAATGTAATCCAAGCGAAATGTTTAGCGCTTTTTTTAGCTACTTTATTAGCTGACATGCCTGCGGAATCAAGTTTCATTCGCGCGCCGCGTTCACCTTCAATTTTATGTTCTATCCACATAAATATTTCGGTATAAACCGTTTGTGGGCAGGTGTAGCCGCACCATAATCGACCTGCGACTGCAGTAAATAGAAATAGTGAAAGTGCGGAGATGATTAAAATTGCCGTGAGATAGATTAAATCTTGCGGGTATAAAACTAAATTAAATATGTAAAAGCGTCTTGCGCCCAAATCAAATAGCAAGGCCTGACGGTGACCCCATTCTATCCAAGGTATGCCGTAAAAGACTATCTGTGTAATCCATATCATGGCCCAGCGCCATTTAGTAAAGAAGCCAAATGTACTTCTGGGGTAAATTTTTTCTTGTGATGCGTAGAGTGAAATTACAGCTTCATGCACTGGTGAAGATTGTTCTGCACTGCTGTCAACAGAGGTTTCTTTCATACATCCAACTTTCTTGTAATTACTGGTTTGCTTGTGATTATCTATACTACTACTTTAGATAACAGCATTAAACGTGCCAAAGTTGATTTTATTTAGTTAACTTATTGTTTTAAAATGAAATAATCCTTAAATAGGTATTGTTGATTTAAATGTTACTAGGTAATAATTTTAATTAATGTCATATATGGCAGTTGTTGCTAATATAAATGGCGTAAACTGTCAAATATGACAGTTTATTTGGATTTGACTGATGAATGAGGCGCAAATCTCCGAGCTTTTATCTTACTTAGATAGTCAACCTCAACCCTGCATCGTAATGAATAGGGATTACGCCATTGTGGCTGCAAATGCCGCATACCGTTTGAAGTTTGGCGATAATACGCCCTTAGTTGGGCGGCATTGTTATGAGGTGTCGCATCACTTTGATAGGCCGTGTGATGAGGCGGGTGAGTCTTGCCCACTTAAACTGACTGCCAACACCAAACAATCGCAGCGTGTACTGCACTTACATCAAACACCACGCGGCGAGGAGCATGTTGATGTTGTGCTCACGCCTATTTTTAATACTAGTGGTGACATCGTCTATTTTGTTGAGATGATACAAACCATACATGATGCCAGTGCGCAGCCATCTGCAAGAGGTTTGGTTGGTCGTTCACCCTTATTTAATAATATGCTTGGCCTTGTTGAGCGAGTAGCCCCATCAGAAGCCTCAGTATTGTTACTTGGCGAATCTGGCACAGGTAAAGAGCTGGTTGCGCAGGCTGTTCATAACGCGAGCAAGCGAGCAAAAGAGCCATTTGTAGCAGTGGATTGTTCAGGCTTGACTGAAAGCTTGTTCGAGAGCGAATTATTCGGCTACGAAAAGGGCGCTTTTACAGGCGCAACACAGCGTAAATATGGTTTAGTTGAAAGCGCAAGCGGAGGAACTTTATTTCTAGATGAGATCGGTGATATTCCTTTGAGTTTGCAGGTTAAATTGTTACGCTTGTTAGAAACAGGTACCTATCGACGTGTTGGTGGCATTGAGCCGATAAGAGCTGATTTCAGATTGGTGTCAGCAACCCACCGTAATTTAAAAAAAATGGTAGAGCAGGAAAGTTTTCGTAAAGATTTATATTACCGTATTAGCACATTTCCAATCCACTTACCCTCTTTGCTAGAGCGTCGTGAGGATATCCCGCTATTGTCTGCAACATTACTGTCGCGTATCAGTCCTGATCGAAAACTTACACTACACTCCGAAACTTTAGAAATACTAAATACATGTAGTTTCCCTGGAAATATTCGTGAGCTGCGCAACATTCTAGAACGCGCCAGTTTAATGACCGATGGCGATACCATTATGCCAGAACACATTATGATGGAGTTTATAGAGCCGCAACCCTCAAACAACCGCACTTCACAAACCATTATGCCGCTAGAGCAAGCAGAACAGCAATATTTACAATGGGCGGCCTCTCAGTTTGAAGGTGACCGTCGAGCACTTGCCAGTAAGCTTGGCATTAGTGAGCGTACTTTGTATAGAAAGTTACAAAGTTAAATTTTATTATGCTGATTAGATGCCTAGTGTTTCAACCCAAGCCAAAGCTGCAATATGGCAGTCATTAACTTTTCTTGCATCAAACTGCAAAAGTTCGGCTAACTCAAGTATTTTTTTGTCGTCTGAATCTTCACATGCTTCAGTTAATTTTAAGAACGGGCCGTAAATACCTTCACGCGTCAGAAGCGCTTCAGTGACTGCATCTGGCAATTGTATTTTTTCGAGTATAGCTTCCATCGGCATCTTTAGAATGGCATCTAATAATGAAAACACGCCAACAATGAATAGGTTGTCGCGGTCATGTTTCTCAAAATAACTTTCACCTAATAACTCGGTTAATCGACCGCGTGTAATAGAGGTTTTCATTAAGGCAGGTGGTGTAGAGTTTTCACCAGCCGTGACCATGAGAAGTGTTAACCAGCGGTATAGTTGTTTTCTGCCTAGAATCGTCAGTGCGTGATTAATCGATTGTATTTCGAATGAAAGTCCAAATCCAACAGAGTTAATATAGCGCAGCAATTTGAATGATAGAGCTGTGTCCTTTTTAAAGCCTGCTTCAATGACATTAATTTCAGCATCTTGGCTTACAGTGTTTAATATGTTTAAAACGCTATCGAATGATGCATTAATGACTTTTGCAGTAAACGTTTCTGGACGGGCAAAGTGAAAGCCTTGAAATAAACGAAAGCCTATTTTTTTGCAATCTTCAAATTGGGCATCAGTTTCCACTTTTTCTGCAACCATCTTGATTGAAGACACATGAAGTTGATTGAATGCATTTTGTAGTTCAGATGAATCAAGTGTTTGAATATCTATTTTAATATAGTCAGCGTGCTCCAATAGTGGCGATGCAGCTGAGCTTAGTTGTGGGTTGTCTAGCGCAATTTTAAAACCTTGTTCACGCAAATTCTGGCAACGTTCTATCACTTCTGGGCTTGGCGGTACCGTGCGTAAAATCTCAAGTACTGTGCGCTGAGGAGGCATTAATTCTAAAAATTCACTTTTGAGCATTTCTTCATTGACGTTGATGAAAGCAAGCTTGTCCCCTAATAACCATTGCATATCAATGCCACCAATGGTGTTCATTAACACGCTGGAATAGGCTTTGAACTCGTCTTCAAATACCGCACTTTCAGCCTCAGCACTATGCCTAAAGAAAAGCTCATAACCAATGATTTGTTGCTTTTCATCCATAATGGGCTGACGCCCAATAAATGCTTGATCTTCCATAATCTCAACTCTCAAATTCTACGCATAAGTAATTAAATTTTAGTGTGTGCCGAATAACTTATTTCTTTGTGAATTTTACCTTTGACTTAACAAATTCACTTTTTGAAACAAAGCGTCTTTATGCGCTTTATTCGAGCTTTCCAATATAAATAAAACAAATAGGTGCTATGCTACTTGCCGTATTTTTAACTTGCTGGCTAATGAGATAGTGAAATTTGACTTTATAAAAAATGAGCTACATCCAAGGAATAAGCACCGTGATCGATACGATTTTGAGCAGCTTATTCAAGCCAGCGTTGGTTTGGCGCAGTATGTGAAAGTAAATGAATTTGGCGATGCTACTATCGACTTCTCTAACCCACAAGCCGTTAAAGCACTCAATCAGGCCTTGCTCAAACAGTTTTACGCCATTGATATTTGGGATATTCCAAAACAGTATCTTTGCCCACCCATTCCAGGTCGTGCAGATTATTTACATTACGCCGCAGACTTGCTCAGCAAGACGAATGCTGGCGTAATACCGCTGGGTGATACAGTCCACGTACTGGATATTGGCGTAGGTGCGAATGTGATTTACCCACTCATTGGTAATCATGAATATGGCTGGCGCTTTGTAGGGGCTGACATCGATGCAAATGCACTTAAAAACGCACAGCATATTGTTGATGCAAATGCGCTATCTAATGCCATAGAGCTGCGTTTGCAAAGCACACCAACTTCAATATTTAAAGGCGTAATAAAGCAAGGCGAGTATTATGATTTAACCATGTGTAATCCGCCTTTTCATGCATCTTTAGCCGAAGCGTATGCTGGCACGCAACGTAAATGGCGAGGCTTAGGTAAGAATGTAAGTAAGAGTAGGGTAAGTGATAAATCCGCTGTCTTGAATTTTGGTGGACAAAGTAATGAGCTTTACTGTGAAGGTGGTGAGGAAGCTTTTGTGACTGCAATGATTAACGAAAGCAAGCAGTTTGCAACACAGTGCCTATGGTTTACCACGCTTATCTCAAAAGCAGCCACTTTACCCAGTGTTTATCGAGCACTTAAAAAAGTGAATGCCTTAGAAGTGAAAACCATAGAAATGACCCAAGGCCAAAAACAGAGTCGCTTAGTTGCTTGGACATTTATTAAGTTTTGACCTTAGCTTATTTGTGTATCTTGAAATATGTTTGTTTACGATTGTCTAGATAACACCAGCACAATAACCAATATAACGACTAACTGCTGCCAGAATAAGCTACCACTGCTGCTATGGCTCACTACAAAGCCTGCGATAAAAGGTCCAGCCGCCGAAAGAAGAGTGTAAATAATAGAAACTTGTCTTACGCGATTATTCAAGCTATCTGCAGTGCTATCAAGCGTAGCCCAAAATATACCTAGTGTAAGTAAACCACCGCCGACACCGCCTAGAATGAACATGGTAATAGCTAAGCTTAGAAAATCTTTACCAAATATTATTGAAATCATAAGTGCCAAAAATGCGGCCAAAGCACATAGTTTAGCTGTCCATAACACACCTTTATTATCTGCTAACCAACCAATCGCAAATTGGCATGTCATTGCGCCAATGCCTAGTATGGTGAGTAGCCACGCAACATCGCTACTGTCTAAGCCTATATCTTTGCAATAAACAGGTAAAAACGCCAAAATGCTGCCTTCCATCCAGCCGCCTAAACCTGCAATTAGGGCACCAAACCCCATCAAAAATGTAATCGCTTGTTTAAGTTTTTTTGTTAAGTGAAATCTTGGTAAAGCGTCATCTAACTTAATGGTGCTTGAACGCTCAGTAACAGGCAGCGTGGCTGCAATGAATAACGGTAAAATGGCGAGCATAATGGTTGCTGCAGCCACTAAAAACACAGTTGGCTTGGCCACACCTATGCTAACAATGATGATTGGCGCGAATATGGCGGCAAGGCTAATCAATGTTTCATGAATGCCGATAATTCTGCCGCGTGCATCTGCTGGCGCTAGCTGATACAACCAAGTTTCATTGGCTATCCAGCGTAAGCCTAAGCCAAATCCAATAAGAGCGGCGGGTATCAGCCACCAATGCCAATCAATGAACGGCATTAACGAGAAACTTAAGGCGCTCACAACTAAACCAATAATGACGGTGAGGCGATAACCTAAACTTTGTATGAGTTGGCGTGCTAGCAAAAGTCCCAATAACATGCCTAGCCAAAACGCAGCGCTGGTTAGGCCGATTTGTTCAGGTGAGGCGCCTTTGGCCACCATTGCGATTGGCACTAGCATTGAGCCTAATCCATACTGACCAATTTGCGAAAGTGTAGAAACAGCATTGAGTGCAACAATGCTGATGTTGCGGTGTTTAGGTGATATTTGCTCTAATGGCATTAAGGGTTAGTCGGCACAATGTAGTAAAAGCTGCCAGCTTAAACTTGTGATGCCAAATAACGTCTGTCCCAACTGCTCACCTCAAACATAAAATGCGCCAGCTCGATCTCTTTTACGTTGATAAACGCATTTATAAAGTCATCACCAAATATTTCACGCGCTGACTTGCTGTGCTTAAGTTGGGTGATGGCGCTTTCCAAGCCAATGGCTATTTGACGTGGAAACTCATAGCCGTCTCTATCGTCAATTGGCGATGTAGGCATTAGTTTTTCTTGCATGCCGCGTAGGCCGCAAGCCAGTGAAACGGCCATGGCAAGATAGGGGTTAGCGTCACTACCAGCAAAGCGATTTTCAATGCGCCGTGCTGCCGCGCCTGAGTGCGGCACGCGCAAGCCGATAGTGCGGTTATCATGTCCCCATTGCAAATTAACAGGGGCTTGTGTGCCAGGTGCATAGCGTCGCCATGAGTTGAAATAAGGCGCCATCAGCGGCATTAAATCTGCCATGTAGTGTTGCAAACCAGCAATATAAGCGTAAAAATCTGCCGTTGCTTGCCCCTTTTTATCACTAAAAATATTGTTACCTTTAGCATCGACAATACTTTGGTGTAAATGCATAGAGCTACCATCATAATCAGCCAAAGGTTTAGCCATAAATACCGCACTTAAGCCATATTGAGCGGCTATTTCACGCAAGGTGTGCTTAAACAGCACAACATCATCGGCGAGTTTAAGCGCGTCACCATGCAACAGGTTAATTTCAAATTGATTAGGCGCCATTTCATGTAACCAAGTATCGGTGCGAATTTCAAGCGCATCAAAAGCGGCTTGCAAGGCTAGCCAAAAATCACGCATTTCAGCAGTGGAGTTGAGGCTGTAAGCCATTTGACGTTCTAACTCAATGTTACCGCCACGCATGGTAGGTGGCGTGAAGCCTGCTGCTTCTTGTCCATCACGTTTAAACAGATAAAACTCAATTTCAGGTGCGACGACAGGTTTTAAGCCTAAGGCTTGATATTGTGCGAGCACTTTTTTAAGTACATTTCGCGGCGCATGTTCTGATGGGCTTCCATCAAAATTCATACAGTCGTGCAACACCCAAGCGCGTTGCTGCTGCCAAGGCAGTATTTTAAATGTGCTGTAATCTGGCTTAAGTACGGTGTCGTTATCCGTCGCACCAATCACGTCGTCATCACAGTATTCGCCATTAATGGTCTGTAAAATCACCGCTCTGGCAATGCGTAACTCTTTGCCTTCGGCAAAGTCATGCCCACGCATCACCTTGCCTCTTAGCGTGGCGTTGATTGTGGGAAATACGCATTCCACTTCGGTTATTTTATTTTTCTTAATGAGTTCTGCAACGTGTTTTAAAGATGACATGTTTTTTATCTTAGTTGTAAATTAATATTGATTATTTCATTGTTGGCATAACAAATTCAGAACCTGTACTTTTAGCAGCCGAAGGCCAGCGAGAAGTAGTAGTTTTTAAGCGTGTATAAAAACGCATGCCTTCAGTGCCATAAATATGGTGGTCGCCAAATAGCGAGCGTTTCCAGCCACCAAAACTATGGAAAGCAATCGGCACAGGTATTGCTACATTGACACCGACCATGCCAGCTTGCACGCGGCTAGTAAATTCTCTTGCGACTTCGCCGTCACGTGTGAAAATAGCTGTGCCATTACCAAATTCGTGTTTGTTGACTAATTGCAAAGCTTCTTCAAAGGTTTCTGCACGCACAACACATAGCACGGGACCAAAAATTTCTTCTTGATAAATGCGCATGTCTTTGGTGACCTTGTCGAATAAGCATGGCGCTAAAAAGAAACCTTTTTCATGACCCTTGTGACTATAGTCACGACCATCAATCACTAGGTTGGCGCCTTCCTTAACGCCTAAATCGACGTACTCTTTAACCTTGGCAAAGTGCTGTGGCGTCACTAAAGGGCCCATGTCGGCTGTTTCATTTAATCCTTGGTCTATAACGATAGTTTTTACTTTTTCTTTTAGTTTTTCAACTAATCGATCAGCAATATTACCTACTGTCACAGCCACTGAAATCGCCATACAGCGTTCTCCAGCAGAGCCGTAACCCGCGCCAATCAACGCATCCGCCACTTGGTCTAAATCCGCATCTGGCATGACAACTAAGTGATTTTTAGCGCCACCTAATGCTTGTACGCGTTTACCATTTTTAGTGCCTGTGCTGTAAATATATTCAGCGATAGGCGTTGAGCCGACAAAGCTAATGGCTTGAATACGTTTATCTGTGAGTAATACATCAACCGCTTCTTTATCGCCGTTGACTAAGTTGAATACCCCTGCTGGTAAGCCAGCTTCGGCGAGTAAATCGGCAATCATCAAGCTTGCACTGGGTGTTTTCTCTGATGGTTTTAGTACAAATGTATTACCAGTGGCTAATGCCATAGGAATCATCCATAGCGGTACCATAATTGGAAAGTTAAATGGGGTAATGCCAGCAACCACGCCTAATGGCTGGTGCATGCTGTAGGTGTCAATGCCAGTGCCGACTTGCTCGTTAAAGTCACCTTTAAGTAAATGTGGCATACCACAAGAGAATTCCACCACTTCGATTCCGCGAGTGACTTCACCACGTGCGTCGCTAATAGTCTTGCCATGTTCAAGTGAAATGGCTTTCGCTAAATCATTCGCGTGTTCATCGAGCAATGCTTTGAACTTAAACATGATGCGTGCGCGTCTGAGTGCTGGCATGGTAGACCAAGCTGGGAAAGCGGCTTGCGCGGCAGTAATGGCTGCTTCGGTTTCCGCTGCGCTTGCGATACTTAACTTGGCCTGTACTTCACCAGTTGCAGGGTTGAAAACATCACTTAATCTACCGCTAGTGCCAGCTGTATGCTGACCATTAATGTAGTGACCAATTGTTTTACTCATTGTTTGATGCTCCAGTTTTTCTATGATTTTACTTTACGTTTTTTTAGAAGTCTTTTAGAATTTTTCTTTAGTTTTGTGATGCCCATTGCTGCTCATTTTTCAGGTAATTATTGGCATTTAGACCATGTTCGCCTGCCGCTGCCACACTTTTAATTGCATTTGCAATCGTATTAAAAATACGATCAATCTCATTTTTATCTATGGTTAAGGGCGGAGAAATAGCGATGATGTCACCAGTGAAGCGCACATGTAAGCCCATTTCATAACATTTTAAATAAGTGGCAAATGCCATTGCACCAGGTTTGCCAGCGATTGCCTCAAACTCAATACCAGCCACTAAGCCAATATTGCGAATATCTTTGACCATCGGCAAGCCTTTTAGGCTGTGTGCAGCTTGTTCAAAATAGGTGCTTAAGCTGGCTGCTCTGTCTTCAAGTTTTTCGGCAGCAAAAATATCCAGTGTGGCAATGGCGGCGGCGCAAGCAATGGGGATTGCGCTATAAGTATAACCATGTGGTAATTCAATGGCGCCTGCTGGCGATTTTTCCATAAATGCATCGTAAATTTCACGTTTTACGGCGACTGCTCCCATAGGCACAACGCCGTTAGTGAGCCCTTTTGCGCAGGTAATGATGTCTGGAATCACATCAAAATAATCTGCACCAAATTTAGTGCCAAGTCGCCCGAAACCTGTAATCACTTCATCAAAAATAAGCAAAATATCATGTTTTGTACAGATTTCACGCAAGCGTTTTAAATACCCCGTTGGGGGTACAATCACGCCAGCAGAGCCTTGCATGGGTTCTACAATTAGCGCAGCAATGGTTGAGGGGTCATGCAATGTGAGTATGCGTTGCTCAAACTCATTCGCCAGCGCAATACCACCATCAGCTGGAACGCCCTTGGTAAAGGCGTTGTTGGCAATATCCAGTGGATGGCGAATATGGTCAACACCTGCTAGCCCACTGCCAAACGCTTTACGGTTGCCAGCGATACCACCTACAGCAATGCCGCCAAAATTTACGCCATGATAACCGCGTTCACGACCAATGAGTTTGTTACGAAGAGGATTGCCGCAAACACGATGGTAAGCCAGTGCTATTTTTAGTGCAGTTTCAGCAGACTCTGAGCCTGAGTTCGTAAAAAACACTCTATCTAAACCTTCTGGCATGTAAGCTGCAACACGTTCTGCTGCTTCAAACGCAAGAGGATGACTGGATTGAAACGCAGGTGCGTAATCGAGTGTGAGTAATTGATTGCTAACTGCTGTGGCAATTTCTGTACGCCCGTGTCCTGCAGGTACACACCACAAACCTGCGGTGCCATCAAGAATTTGTCTGTCATCAATTGACGTGTAGAAATTGCCTTTAGCTGCTTTAAACAACCTAGGCATGGCTTTAAATTGTCGGTTAGCCGTAAAAGGTATCCAATAGTTTGACATATTGGGCAGCTGTACGGAGTTGTTTTGAGACATGATGGCTTTCAAAAATTACGCATAATGAATGTTATCTTCAAGTGTTTAGTAAATTGTGTCAATGCTGGTTTTTAAATAGTTTAACTTGCTGATTTATTGGGTTTTAATTTTACAAATGTTATTGTATATTTAACACTTTAAACACTGTTAATATTAAGGTGATGGTATGGAGATGGATTTAGGAGCAAGATTGAGAGTTGTGCGTTTGCGACATCAGCTTTCACAACGGGCGTTGGCAAAAAAAGCTGGGGTAGCAAACGCGACGATTTCATTAATAGAGTCTGGCTCAACGAGCCCGTCGGTGAGTGCACTAAAGCGCATTCTTGCTGGTATTCCAATGACCTTGGCTGAGTTTTTTTCAGATGAGCTACCCAACATGAAAAGCGAAGTTTTTTATCGCGCTCAAGAATTAACGGAAATCAGTGGTGGTGAAGGTATTTCATATCGCCAAATTGGTTCTGCCAAAGCGGGACATGTCTTGCAAATCCTTTATGAGACCTATGAAGTAGGGGCTGATACAGGCTTAGTGATGTTGCAACACGAAGGCGAAGAGGGTGGTGTGATACTCTCTGGTCGATTAGAAGTCACTGTGGGCGAGTCTACAAGAGTGTTAGGTGTTGGTGACGCCTATTATTTTAATAGTAATGAGCCGCATCGCTTTCGAACTGCGGGCTCTCAACCATGCACTTTGGTGAGCTCTTGCAGCCCACCTACATTTTGAGGGATGTTTTGGTGTTATTTTACATGAAAAAAATTGGTTAAGCTTTTGCTTTGTAAACACAATGCGCTAGAATAGATTTAATACTAATTAAAATCTAAATGTAAGAGCATGACTAGATGGAATTTAAAGTAACCATACCTAGCACCACACAAGCAAAGCCTATACTAGTGCGGGCTGGTATTGTAGGACTTATCTATTTTTGCGTTGCCTATTTAGGCACATTTATCACGCCATATATCGATGCTATTTCATTTTTTGAGTTGCCTGCCATTGCTTTAGCCTCGGCCTTTGCAGTGCGCTTTGACTGGTCTGGAATTTTGGGCGCTATGATAGGCTCCTTATTTTTCCATTTACTTAGCGTGCCTTGGCCGCTAGCTATCACATTAGCCGTTGGCGTTGGTGCTGCAGCATTTATATTTAGCTACTTTTTGCGCCTATCTCATCCGTACTTGGTTATCATCAATCAAGTTTCAAGCGTGGCAGTGTTTGCGTTCATCGCTGCGCCAATCGCAATTGCTGTACATACCTTTATTACAGTGTTTAGCATGCAAGCCTTTAGTTTTACGCACTGGGATTCTATGGTGCAAACCATGCTGGCGTGGTGGTTTAGTGAGTTGGTCATCGCTTATCTCACAGTACCCTTATTACTTTCAGTGCTCTCTTATAAAAAAATATATTTTCAGCCACAAGAGAAAATTGAAATAGCCGCAACACTTTTCAGCATGATTATCGTTTCTTGGCTAACGGTAAAGTATGGTCGCATGTTGGGTTCCTCAGAGATTGTTGTTTTCGTATTGCTAACTTTTGTATTGTTAGCGGCACTGAGATTCAAAACCATCGTTACACATTTGGCGATTTTTATTGCAGCGTTAATTGCTTTTATTTCCCTTGCTGTAAATGTCGAGACTATCAACTCTGCATTGTATGCACAGCAAGTGTTTACGCTTAAAATTGGCCTTATTCCAATGGCTCTGGGCGGCTTGTTTGTAGCCTCGGCATTTTCTGAGCGTCATCATGCTGAAGCTGAATTAAATAAATTGGCTAACCACGATCCGCTTACATCCTTACCTAATCGCACTTATTTTCAGGACTTTTTAACACATAGCCTTGCGCAGGCGCATCGGCAGAAACAACAGGTTTATTTACTATTTATTGACTTGGATAGGTTTAAAAAAATTAACGACTCTGAAGGTCATGAAGTAGGCGATGCGGTGCTTAGGATTATTGCCAAGCGCTTAAATGAAATTCTACGCGCTGACGATTTTGTGGCACGTTTAGGCGGAGATGAGTTTGCTGTCGTGTATACGCATCCACCAATTAATAATGCTGCGAGTAATTTAGCGAGAAAGATTATAAGCATTGTATCAGAGCCATTTGAGCTTGATGGTCGGCGCTACAGTGTTGGTGCAAGTATCGGTATTAGTGTTTACCCAAATGATGCAACTGACACCAATGCCCTGCTTAGACAGGCTGATTTAGCGATGTACCAAGCCAAAAGTAAGCGTAGCGGTTTTGAATACTTTAGTGAAGAAATGAACATTTTTGCACATGAGCAACTACAACTTGAAAACGGATTGAGGCAGGCTTTAGAGAAGGGCGAGCTGCTATTAATGTATCAGCCCAAGGTGGATTTACGCACTAACCAAGTGGTTGGTTTAGAAGCGTTAGTACGCTGGTTGACTAACACTGGCGTGTTGACCAGCCCAGATAAGTTTATTCCGATTGCTGAAGAGACTGGTTTGATTGTGCCTATAGGCCGCTTTGTGATTCGCGAGGCTTGCGAGCAATGGGTGAGATGGAATGATGCGGGACTTAATCCGCCCCCTGTGGCAGTTAATATATCACCAAGACAATTTAGTGATTTGTCGCTTATTTCTGACATTCTAGAAATTATAAAAACGACGCGTATGGATCCTACCATGCTCAATGTAGAGATTACCGAGAGCGCGACCATGGATGATCCAGAAATGACCATGGAAATTCTGGCTGAAATGCGCGCGCTCAATCTACATTTGTATATTGATGATTTTGGCACGGGGCATTCTAACCTAGGGCAATTAAGGCGCTTGCCTATTGACGCAGTAAAAATCGACAAAAGTTTCATTAATGATGTATTAACCAATAATGACGATGCTGAAATCGTGACTGCGATCATTAATTTGGCTCACGCGTTAAAGCTTCGCGTTGTCAGCGAGGGCATAGAAACCAAAGCCCAGCTGGCATTTTTACGAGAGTTGGGTTGTGATGAAATACAAGGCTTTCTCGTGAGTAAACCAGTTTCACATAGCCAAGTTGAGTCTTTTTTCAACAAGACACTCAATATTTAGATGGTATTTAGATGACGTTTTAAACGTCATCTACTATTTTATAATTTCACCATAATGTGTCGCACGCTACTGTAATCTTCAATGGCGTACATTGACATATCTTTGCCGTAACCTGATTTTTTCATTCCTCCGTGGGGCATTTCAGAAACCAGCATAAAGTGTGTGTTGATCCAAGTACAACCATATTGCAACTCAGCCGAAACACGCATCGCTCTTGAAATATCGGACGTCCAAACTGAACTCGCAAGGCCGTACTCTGAATCATTTGCCCAGCCTACCACTTGGTCTTCATCATCAAAACGGGTGATTGAAACCACTGGGCCAAACACCTCTTTTTGAACAATTTCGTCGGTTTGCAAAGCGCCTGCAACAATGGTGGGTTGGTAAAAGAAGCCACGACCATCCCGAGCCTGACCACCAGTTGTAATTTCAATGTGCTTTTGTGCGGCTGCACGTTCTACAAAACCTGCTACGCGCTCACGTTGACGTGCAGAAACCAATGGACCCATTTCTACGCCATCGTCTTTTTGCTCCCCCACTTTGATGCTAGATGCAGCTGAGGATAAATCAGCCACCAATTTGTCGTAGATTTTTTTGCCTGCATAAATGCGGCAAGCCGCTGTACAGTCTTGCCCTGCATTGTAAAAGCCAAAGGTGCGCACACCTTCAACAACTGAGGCAATGTCAGCGTCATCAAATACAATTACAGGCGCTTTTCCGCCTAATTCTAGGTGCGTGCGTTTGACGCTTTTAGCAGCAACATCCATAATTTTTTGACCAGTTGAAATATCCCCCGTAATTGAAATCATCTTTACTTGCGGCTGAGAAATCATTGGCGTACCCACTGACTCGCCACGACCATTGATAATATTGACTACTCCAGCAGGAAAAATATCCGCAATAAGTTCAGCAAGTTTTAGGGTGGTAAGTGGCGTCATTTCTGATGGTTTTAGCACAACCGTATTGCCTGCTGCCAAGGCTGGGCCTAGCTTCCAAGCTGCCATCATCAGAGGGTAATTCCAAGGTGCGATTGAAGCGACTACGCCAAGTGGGTCGCGACGAATCATGCTTGTATGGCCTGGCAAATACTCACCAGCTAGAGAGCCTGTCATGTTGCGTATCGCGCCAGCAAAAAAACGGAAAACATCGGCAATAGCTGGCATTTCATCATTCAGCGCTGCAAGGTAAGGCTTACCGCAATTAGCTGACTCCAATTCAGCCAATAGCTCAGCATTGTTATCTATCGAGTCGGCAAGTTTTAAAAGCAATGTGGCGCGATCGCGTGGCGTAGTTTTTTTCCAGCTATTGAAAGCTACTGAGGCAGCGGTAACGGCAGCTTGAATTTGCGCCAAACTGGCTTCGGCTATTTGAGTGATAACTTGACCAGTCGACGGATTGATAACATCAATTAACTCACCTTCACCCTTAACAAATTTTCCATTAATGAACAATTGAGTTGGTATGGTTAACATTTTTAGCTCCTAAAGTATTAAAAATTAAGTTTAAATTAATGAGTTTGCAATAAACTTTCTAATCGATTGCCTGCGGCTTGGTGCTTTAAAATTTCAAATACTTTTTCGGCAATGACGCTACCTGCTTCTATGGGGGGTAAGCCGCCTGAATATATGTTTGACAGTACTGTGTATTCATAACGCATTTCACTATTGCCGCTAAATTTAGCGGCTGCATTTTGTGTAAGTTTATCGCTCAAACGATAAGCCAAATAGGCTGACATGCTGCGCGAAGCAAGCGCATCGCCTCCTGGACGTTCACCAATTAAAGTGACGATAAGTTGCGCTTGCAGTGCATCACCAATAGATTCTGCCAATTTAACGCGACCAAAAGGGGCAAGAATAGGCTGGCCAATTTTCAGCTTACGACTATTGAGACCGCTTAGTAAAACGGGTAATAGATCTGGAATATTATGGTGTATCGCTTCAGCACTTAAACCGTCCGAAATGACGATTTGCACATCATTAGCTTCGGGTTTAAGTTGAGCCAATACGCTACTAGCAAGACTTGCTCCAAGACTAGGGTCGTTTAAATGCTCACTTTTATTGTTGGCTGAAGTGTGTAATTCACGCAGTTCGATGTTGCCCATTTCGGTTGGGCGCAAGTTGGCGTAAATGGCTTCACGCCCAATCGCTTGGTTCGCTTTCATAAGCCGTGCAACGCGGTTTGCTGGGCGAGCACCTGCATTTTCAAAGCCGTATATCGCTGGAACTGATTCTTGTAAACGTTGAAACTCACTCACAGAATCACAAAAAATTTGTGGCTTGCCCCAATTTTCGCCACGATTAACTTGTCCGTTTGAATCCTCAGTAAAAATTCCACGTGTAATAGCCCAAGCTAAGTACTCTGGGGCAGGGCGCAAATCATAAGTTTCACGTAAGGTTTGATCATCATGCCCACTGGTATCAAAATAAGCGAGCATACGATCTGTACCCAAATAAACATCCATGAAAAAATTAGCGCCTGCCGCAGTCAATAACTCGGTCGCCATTTGCTGACCCTCTAAGGTCACTTGTGAATGGAGTGTATAACAAGGTGCCATGCCCATTGGCAAGCCTAATAGCTTGCCCATAAAATGATCTTGCAAGCATGAGTAAATCATTTCATGGTTATCTAAGTGGGTTTCTGGCCCAATAAAGCCAGTCACATTGTTGACCATAAATGGGCTGTAGCGTCTGGCTAAACCATAACATAAGGCCTCAGTTGTGGTCATATCCATGCCTTCATGTTTGTTATAAGTGAGCTCGCTCCCTTGGCCAGTTTCAAAATACATAAAGTTTTCTGCTACACCTGCTAAAGGGCCATCTACTTGCATTGTATTGTAAGCAAGATCCAGAAGTTCTATGGTGACATCAAACTCATCAGTCAGCGTACGCTCAGTGCCAGCTAAGCTTTGGAACATAATTTCAACTGGCGCACCTTGTTTTAGGCATTCTAATTGTGTTTTGATATGAGACAGCACGCATATTTGTGTAGGCGCACCTGTGCTCTTGCGAACTTTATCTAGATGCCGCAAAGTTGCGCTGATGTTAGCTACCGTATCTATGGCTGGGTTCAGCCCTAAAATTGCATCACCTGAACCCATACTTAACCCAGTATATAGCAACATAGTCATGCCACTTAAGTTGTCAGTAGGGTGGTTGGGTTGCAGACGTGAAGATAGCGTTCCCGACATGCCCACCAATGTGCGTGCTTTGGCTGAAGCCCCATGTTTAAGTTTTTTTGCAAGTAAAATAAGTTCATGCACGTCTAGTAGCTTAGTGAGTGCCGCCACCATTACGCCTGTTAACGCCGTGCCAATTTGCCGGATGTGTGTGCCTTCAGATTTGAGTAAATGATCTTTTAACTCACCCAAAGTGAGCTTTGAAATTTCGGAAAATACCATGTGATTGATGTCGTAATTGACAACCATCACACGATCAATATTGCCTTCTGTATCGGTTAAAACGTGATCAAATAAGTGTTGTAATGTGAGGTTAGACAAAATTGCTCGCGCAGCCTCACGCAAAATCTCATCGCTTGCGGCCAAACCAGCTTTGCGATCGCCCGCTTTGCTAATGTCAGCCGCGCCTAATACATGTTTAAGGTCACTAAAAGTAAAAGCGCGCTCATGTAAGCTAATAAAGTACGGCATTGCTTCGACTGGGTTCGGAAGTAAAATGTCATCAATATATTTGAGTGTAATCATTTTCTATGGACTTTTCTGGATTGCCTTTTCGGATAATCCGCTTATTGGCACTTCTATAAATACATTTTTAATGCATTCCAAAAAATGATACCGGTAGTACTTGCTGCTGCAAGCGGCCAAGCCGAACAAATTGTGCGTGACGCAAAGGCACTTCGTCAATTACAACTAATTGAAGCATTGTTTCACCCCAATTGGAGCAATACTGCCCTAGGGTATTACCAATATTGGCCTCGATTAATATCACTAATGGTTGTTCTGTTGGATAAAGGCTACGAGTAAAGTGCTCTTGAATCATGGTTGCCAAGCGATGTACATCTGCTAAGTTAGGCGTGGCTAAATTGATGATTTGAATACAAGCACCTTGCTTACGGCTTGTAGCAAGCTTAAAAGCATTTTGCCATTGCTCGCTAGACATATTGAGCGATAGTTTTGCAATAATTGGCACATTGCTAAGTGGTAACAGATTTGGGTTGGGTAAAAACAATGTATGCCCAGAAATTTCTGTGTTGTGTAATGTTAGCCCGTAAAGGGTTGCGCGGCCTTTATTTTCTGGTATGTGTGTGTGCAAATCTGCTGACAAAATTTTAGAGTTCGCGATTGCGCGCGCTAAATCAATGCCTAAATCGCCAAAATGGGTAGTATTAGGTAAGTTAGCGCCTGAAATAAACTGATATAGCAACTCACCCACGCCACCAGAAAAAGTTATTTTAGGTTTTATTTGTAGTTGGCTTTTGAGTGCAACCTGCTGATGTAATTTTGCCACTTTTGAGTTGGAAAGTTCTGAGTTAAAAGAATCTGAGCTCCCTAGCGTAATCGCTTCGAGCATTTGAATGTAGCAATTGATTATATTTGTGCATTCAACTTTATTCAAACTATCGCCAATATATTTGTAGATTTTTAAATCATCAAGCAACGCTTGGCCATAGCTCGATACGGCTACTAACTCATAGCTACCCGGCACAAACTGAAAATGTCTTGCGCCTATAAAGTAACAGCCTGTTGCCTGAACATCACCATTTAATCCTAGTGCTGCATTAGTTGTACCACCACCTATGTCTAGATTAAGCATCCATTCATCTGTGTTATAGCGGCTTAGGCTGGCTGCGCAACCCATAAATGCTAACCAAGATTCTAAACATGGGTCATCAGCCGTGGCGATAACGCTGTCACCAATGATGTCTTTGATTAGTGATTGCAAAGCTGATGCATTGTCTGATTGTGCTGCTAATCCAGTAATAATGCTGCCGCCCGAAAAAAGCTGATGTGCGCTTATTTTGCTTTTTGCTAGCCAGCCATGAATGAGCACAGATATTTTGCATAAGTCTATATTACCATTAGTAAATGGCGTAAATACTGCTTCAGATTTATAGATAATGGTGATTTCACTAAACTGCATACGACCAGTCACACTGCGGCTAATTTTAGTGCTCGCCACCAATGCACTGCTGGTGGTTGAGCCAAAATCTAAGCCTAACAAATATACTAGATTGTCTAGATTACAGGCTTTTTTATCTAGGTTTATAGCTTCAATTAATTTTTGAGATTCAATCAACATGTTCATTATTTGCTACTACCCGCGATGCTTTCTGTCCCACGTGTTAAATAATAAGCAGCGATAATTGGTATTGCGGTGATTAGCATCACCATCATTGCAACCACATTGGTAATGGTAGCATCACGTGGACGTGAAAGCTGGTTAAGCAGCCAAATGGGTAATGTGACTTCATGCCCTGCGGTAAATATGGTGACAATCAGTTCATCAAATGAAAGTGCAAAAGCCAGTAGTGCGCCAGCCAATAAAGCGGTAGCGAGCTGCGGTAGAATAATAAAACGAAAGGTCGTAAAGCCATCTGCCCCTAAGTCCATCGAAGCCTCTACCAAGCTATGTGGCATGCGCCTGAAGCGAGCAACGACATTGTTATAAATCATCACCACGCAAAACGTGGCATGACTGACTACAATGGTTAAAAAGCCTGGCGTGATGTCGAGTATATTCATGGCAGAAAGCAGGGCAATCCCAGTAATAATGCCAGGTAATGCAATTGGTAAAATCAGCATGGTGGTAATTGCTTCTTTACCAAAAAAGTCGCGCCTGTATAGTGCTGCGGCTGCCATAGTACCCATGATAATTGCCAGTAAGGTGGCTAATGTCGCTACTTTCAGCGATAGCGATATGGCAGACATCACATCTTCACGTGCAAATGCTTCGTAAAACCAACGCAGTGTGAAGTAAGCATTATCGCCATCCCCAGCTAAAAAGGCATTGACGACAATAATCACGATTGGAAAATGCAAAAATGCTAAGCCGCCATAGGCAAGGGTTTTTAGCCAGATTGGCGCGGCTGGTTGGCTGGCATTTCTATTTTTAAAGTGCATCAAATGCTCCAGCGCGTTTTGCTAAGGCAAGATAGATAAAAATTAGCACAATTGGCACTACGGTAAACGCCGCTGCCAGTGGCATATTGCCGATTGAGCCTTGCATGGTGTAAACCATCGTGCCAATATATAAGCCGCTTGGGCCGATGAGCTGCGGAATGATGTAGTCACCCAACGTGAGCGAGAAAGTAAAGATAGAACCAGCCAATACGCCAGGAAACACTAATGGAAATAACACGCGACAAAAAGTTTGCGCTGGTTTAGCACCTAAATCGGCAGAGGCTTGTAGCAGGTTAGTAGGCACGCGTTCAAGAGCGGCTTGTATTGGCAAAATCATAAATGGTAGCCAAATGTAAGTGAACACCATAAAACGCCCCAAGTTGGATGTTGCTAGAGTGTTACCGCCAATCGCAGGTATTTGCAAAATGCTGTTAAGCGCAGATGCTAAGCCTAAGTGATTGATACACCAGTATAAAACGCCTTGTTGCGATAAAATCACTGTCCAAGCGTAAGTTTTAACAATATAACTCGCCCACATCGGCAACATCACTGCGATATAGAAAAAACCTTTTTCGGCACGACTACCATAGCGTGTCATGTAATAGGCAATTGGAAAGGCGATGCAAGCGCAAGAGAGCGTTACCGCAACAGCCATGCTAGTGGTGCGCAGAATAATGTCGAGATTAGTGGCATCAAAAAGGTTACGATAGTTTTCTAGGGTTAAATCATTTGAAACAGCCATACTAAAGCTATCAAATGTATAAAAACTTTGCCACAGTAAAGCGAATAAAGAACCAAGGTAAACCACGCCAAACCATAAGAGTGGTGGTGTAAGTAGCATAAATAAGAAGAGATTTTTTTTACAGTACAGCTTATTGCTAATGCTATGACCGAATGTGATTGGCGCTGGAGTTTTTAGTGTCGTAGATTGCATGGTTTGGGCGCGGCACTATGAGGCTTGATTTTCCAGCATCACCATATGGCTTTGCGACCAGCATAAGTTTAATTTTTGACTAATTTTAGGTAGTTCAGCTTCTGATAATTTAGAGTTGGAAAGTACCATGAATAGCTGTTGGTGACCGACGTTCACTTCAACCTTGCTGGTAGCACCGTGGTATTGAATATCAACGACTTCACCCGCTACTTTAATAATGTCATTTTGTTTAGTATTGAGCTGATTTGTATCTAGGTTGATATGTTCAGGGCGTATCGAAAATGATTGCTTGTTACCAGTAAGTTGTTGCGCTAGAACACTGTTGATAACATTCGATGTGCCTACAAAGTCTGCTACAAAGCTAGTTTTCGGATATGTATAAAGATTACGTGGCGTATCCACTTGCTCAATTTTGCCACGATTAAATACTGCAACGCGGTCAGACATAGATAGCGCCTCACTTTGATCGTGTGTGACATAAATAAATGTAATTCCAAGTTTTTTATGCAGCATTTTAAGCTCCAACTGCATTTGCTCTCGCAGCTTTAAATCCAAAGCACCTAACGGCTCGTCTAACAGTAAAACGCGTGGCTTATTCACTAAAGCTCGCGCTAATGCAACGCGTTGGCGCTGACCACCAGATAATTCACCAGGCTTACGTTTACCATATTCCGCTAGGGCAACTTGCTCTAGGGCTTGCTCGGCAAGCTTATAGCATTCTGATTTAGCAACACCTTTTACACGTAAGCCATAAGCCACATTGTCTAGTACGTTCATGTGTGGGAACAGCGCGTAATCTTGAAAAACGGTATTCACTTCACGCTCGTAAGGCGGCGTGCCCGCGGCCTCTTTACCAAATATTTTGATGCTGCCTGATGTCGGTTGCTCGAAGCCTGCAATTAATCGTAGGCAGGTGGTTTTGCCCGAGCCGCTAGGCCCGAGCATAGAAAAGAACTCACCTTCAGCGATTGAAATTGAAACATTATCAACCGCTCTAACATCGCCGTAATAACGGCTAATGGCTGAAAACTCTACAGCAGTACCCATAAGTTACAACTATCTGCCACCCATGATGGCAATATAGTCTGAAGTCCAACGGCTATAAGGTACGCAACCTTCTTTGAGTGAACATTTGGCTTGTGGCGTTCTCCAGAATTTAATCTCCGTGTAACGACTAAAGCCATTATCCCCACAAAAATCGCTTCCACCAGGTGCTTTAGTTTTACATGCCGTTGGAACGACAGGGTTAGATCCAAACCATTCGGCTACGCCAACTTGCGTTGCTGGCGCTAGTGAATGTTCTATCCATTTGTAAGCACAGTTTGGATGTTTAGCATTAGTTGCTAGCATGGTGGTATCTGCCCAGCCAGTCGCACCTTCAGTTGGAATCACTGAAGCAATTGGTTGCTTTTCTGTTTTTAAGGCATTTACCTGATATGGCCATGCGCCAGAAGCCACTACGCCTTCTTTTTTGAAGTCGGTCATTTGCACTGTGACGTCATGCCAATATCTATGCGTGAGCGTTTTTTGCTGACGTAATAGTTTCAGTACAGCGGCATATTGTTTTTCATTTAATTCATAGGGGTCTTTAATGCCAAGAGAAGGATCTTTTTTCATTAAATATAGGGCTGCATCAGCAATATAAATCGGTCCATCATAGGCTTGTACGCGACCCTTGTTAGGCTTACCATCAGGTAGATTTTGCGGTTCAAATACCGTTGCCCATGAGGTTGGTGCTGTTTTGAATGTTGTCGTGTTATACATTAATACATTTGGCCCCCATTGGTAGGGCACGCCATAATGCTTGCCACCCACTGTATGCCAAGGAGCGTTTTGTAAGCGGTTATCAACGGTTGACCATGAAGGCACTAAAGAGGTGTTAATGGGCTGTACTTTTTTACCCGCAACTAGCCTTAAACTTGCGTCGCCAGAAGCAGTCACCAAGTCGTAACCGCCTTTATTCATCAGCGAGACCATTTCATCAGATGTACCCGCTGTTTTTACGTTAACCTTGCAACCAGTTTCTTTTTCAAAACCTGTTACCCAGTCATAATTTTTATCTGATTCACCACGCTCAAGGTAGCCTGGCCAAGCAATGACATCTAGTTGACCTTCACCTTTTCCCACTTTTGCATTATCAGCCTGAACGTTATATGTCCCAACGATTAAACTGGTTGAAAAGGCGATGATTAAGGATTTTTTAACAAGAGTTGATGTCATTTCTAAGCTCCCAATAATGTTGAAATTTCGAAAAAAATTAAAACGTATTATTTTTACCAGAATGAATACAGATTTCTAACAATACAATAGCATTGTTTTCTTATATTGGGCATGCAACAAGAGCCATTTAGATTAATTTCGTAGAACCACTTTTGTCATAGATATTAATCTTTGGTTTCTACCAGCGGCAATGCAAAACTTTCTTTCACTTCTTCCATCACTATATAACTTCTAGATTCTTGTGCGCCTGGTAAAGTGAGTAATATGTCGCCAAGCAGTGTTCGATAATCTGCCATTAGTGCAATGCGTGCTTTGATTAAGTAATCAAAATCGCCAGAAACTAAATGGCATTCCAGCACGCTTGGTAGTTTGAGAATCTCTTGTTTGAATTTACTGAAAATAGCGCCAGACTTGGTTGAGAGTTTTAGTTCTACAAATACTAATAATCCTAGACCCAGTGAATGTGGGTCTAAACGGGCATGGTAGCCAAGTATCACCCCTTCTTTTTCTAAAGTTTTAACGCGTTCGCCACAGGGAGTGACGGAAAGCCCGACGCGTTCAGCAAGCTCGGTAATTGGCATACGTGCGTTTTCTTGCAACACTGCTAGTATTTTAAGGTCTATACGATCTAATTCACGAACTGCATGGGTGCGAATACGCATGATGAATCTCTTATTAAAGTAATATAAGCTATCATAAAGTAATTATTTAGTTAATTATTAATAAAAATTAACTAATTTTAGTTTTTATATCTATTATTTTTTATAAATTAAGTTAAGTAAATGTTCTTTAAGTAAATAAACTAATATAAATGCGTTGTTAATATAGTTTTCTAATGTAATTCAAAAATGCGTTAGTGGAGAGTTATCATGCGGGTGCTTATTTTAGGGTCGGGTGTCATTGGCGTTACTAGTGCTTATTATTTGGCACAAAAAGGATTCGACGTAACGGTACTAGACCGCCAACCAGCGGTTGGTTTAGAAACGAGTTTTGCTAATGCTGGGCAAATTTCACCTGGATACTCAGCACCTTGGGCGGCGCCAGGTGTGCCGATGAAGGCGCTTAAATGGATTTTTCAGCGCCACTCACCACTCGCCTTGAAGCCAGACTTTTCCTTATGGCAATTGCAATGGACTTTAAAATTATTGCAAAACTGCAATGCCAAAAGTTACGATCTTAATAAAGAGCGCATGGTGCGTTTGGCTGAATATAGCCGCGATTGCTTGGGCGAATTACGCGCTGCAACTGGGATTAGCTATGAAGGCCGCACACAGGGCACACTGCAGGTTTTCCGTACACAAAAACAATTGGATGCAGAAGCCAAAGACATTGCCGTATTAAGCCGCATGGGCGTGCCGTTTGAGCATCTAGACCCTGAAGGTTGCGTGAAAGTTGAGCCAGGTTTGGCGTCAGTAAAAAACAATCTTTTGGGTGGTCTACGCCTACCGCACGATGAAACGGGTGATTGCCAGCTTTTCACAACCAATCTTGCCGAAAAAGCTAAGGCGCTAGGCGTGAAATTCCGTCAGGATGTCAGTATTAATCGCTTAATCAGCAGCAATAACAAGCTTTCTGGCGTTGAAATTACTGCCGATGCAGGCATTGAAGTTTTGCAAGCCGACCAATACGTGCTGGCACTCGGCAGTTATACACGTGATTTGATGCAGGGTTTAGGTGTGCATATTCCAGTGTATCCAGTCAAAGGTTATTCTCTTACGGTTCCCGTTTTAAACAGCGCTGCAGCCCCTATTTCAACCGTAATGGATGAAACTTACAAAGTCGCTATTACGCGCTTTGAGGACCGAATCAGGGTCGGTGGTATGGCTGAATTATCGGGCTTTGATTTAAGCTTAAACCCGCGTCGACGTGAAACATTAGAAATGGTGCTTGGTGGCTTGTTTCCTGATGCGGGCGATATTTCACAATCGAAATTCTGGACTGGTTTACGTCCAATGACCCCAGATGGCACACCCATCATAGGCAAAGCTTCTGAGCGGTATGATAACGTGTGGCTCAACACGGGCCACGGTACGCTTGGCTGGACGATGGCTTGCGGGTCAGGACAAGTGCTGGCGGATTTGTTAGCGAATGAGCCTACGCAGATTCGCAGTGAAGATTTTGCGATTACGCGTTACAATAAGAGCGTAAAAACAGCTGCCCTGCAGACCAATATCCATGCCGACTTTCATGCCTAGCATCTATAAAAAAGAGCCTATTTTTCTATGAGTCGCCCAGCCATTGCGCATGTTCGCCTAGATGCGTTTAGACACAATTACCGTGTTGCCAAGCAAAGTTACGGTGGTAAAGCGCTGGCTGTCATCAAGGCGAATGGCTATGGTCATGGCGCTGTGCATTGCGCTAAATCGATAGAAGGTGAAGCGGATGGTTTTGCCGTCGCGTGTTTAGAAGAAGCTTTGCAACTTCGAGAAGCTGGAATCCCTGAGCCAATACTGTTGCTAGAAGGTTTTTTTGAAGCAGCCGAGTTGCCTGAAATAGTCGCAAATGATCTGTGGATTGTAGTGCATGCGCAATGGCAGCTAGAGATTTTGTTGCAAGCTAAACTCGCAAAACCTTTACATGTATGGCTAAAAATGGATACTGGAATGCACCGTGTTGGCTTGTCGCCAAGCGAGTATGTGCAAGCCTACAAGCGCCTAAAAGGCAATAAGAGCGTGACAAAAGTAGTCTTAATGACACATTTTGCCAATGCGGACAACTTGAAATCTGACCATACTTTGCAACAAATTGAGATTTTTCAACAAACCACTCATGAACTAGATGCGCAGATTAGCTTGGCTAATTCAGCGGCAATTCTAGCTTGGAAACAAGCTCAACAACTAGGTGACATAAAAAATCAGTGGACTAGGCCTGGTATTATGTTGTATGGCGCAGACCCGTTGATGGCAACTGATACCAAGTTGAAAGCGGTGATGCAACTAACGTCAAAAATCATCTCAATCCGCGCTATAAAAAAAGGTGAATCCATCGGTTATGGTAGCCTATTCACCGCTGAGCGCGACACCATTGTAGGTGTTGTGGCTTGCGGCTATGCGGATGGTTATCCGCGGTCTGCCGTAACAGGCACACCTATGGCTGTCGATGGCAAAATAACGCGCTTGATAGGCCGCGTTTCTATGGATATGTTATTTGTGGATTTATCAGACATTCCAAGCGCAGCGATTGGCAGCCAAGTTGAGTTATGGGGTAATCAGGTGTCTGCAAATGCAGTGGCTACAAGTGCTGGCACAATTGCATATGAGCTATTTTGCAATGTGAAGCGCGCACATTTTCAGTATTTTGATGCCGCTAATATTTAGTAGGCAATATATAATTCACTTTTAAAAACCCACTTTTAACACCTCAATTATTATTCAAAAAGGTTTTCATATGCACGTTATTCAAACACCAAATGCTCCAGCTGCAATCGGTCCTTATTCACAAGCCATGGTTGTCGGTGACTTATTATTTACCTCTGGTCAAATTCCTTTACGTGCAGACGGCACTTTGCTTGAAGGCGATATTACTGCACAAACGACGCAAGTGTTGGCAAACTTAAAAGCGGTGATTGAGGCTGCTGGCGCGAATTTGTCAAAAGTTGTGAAAACCACTGTGTTCTTAAAAAATCTAGATGATTTCGTTCCGATGAATAAAGTATATGGTGAAACTTTTGGGTCGCACACACCAGCGCGCTCTACCGTGCAAGTAGCTAAATTACCACGCGATGTACTAGTGGAAATTGAAGCCATTGTTTCTCTGGCTTGAGTAAAAAATGGAAAAGAACCGCCTAGAAGCCTTTAGCGATGGTGTGATTGCTATTATTATCACCATCATGGTGCTTGAGATGAAAGTGCCGCATGGTAGCGATTTTGCCTCGCTCCAACCATTGCTGCCAGTGTTTTTAAGTTATGTGCTGAGCTTTATTTATGTGGGTATTTACTGGAACAATCATCATCATATGTTGCAAATAGTTCAGCATGTTAAAGGCAGCATATTGTGGGCAAATTTACATTTGTTATTTTGGCTATCTCTATTTCCATTTGTGAGCGGTTGGATGGGTGAAAATCACTTTGCATCCATGCCCTTAGCCTTATATGGGTTCGTATTATTGATGGCCGCTATTGCTTATACCATATTGCAAAGCACCATTATCGCTAGTCAGGGTGAAACTTCGGTGCTTAGCAAAGCCGTTGGAAGTGATAAAAAAGGTAAATTATCTACTGTGCTTTATGTGTTTGGCATTGCGGTTGCATTTTGGTCACCGTTAGTTTCAGGTTTAATTTATGCTTCAGTGGCTTTGATGTGGTTAATTCCAGATAGACGAATTGAGCGTAGTATAACTCATTGATATTTAATGTTAATACTTTAAAAATAAGGCTAGTTGTTAGCCTTATTTTTTAACCAAAAATTTTCAAAGCAGTTTAAATTCATGTATGGCTTCTGGCTTTAGTAGTACATCTAAACAGTCACTAAATACTTGCACCAGCCTCATTGTGTCGGCTGGGCTTGTCGTTGGGCAAATCAGCATCATATTGTGGAATGGCGTGAGCAATATGCCGCGATTGAGTAAATACAAATGAATAGCAGATTCAATCGTGTCGTTCTGCGCTTCTCGCGCTTGCTGCGCATTGGTTGGTGACTTTTCGCAAAACTGTAGTTCTAAACGCGCACCGAGTCGGGTGATATTCCAAGGTAATTTTTTTGAATCAATCACTGCGCTTAGTTGATGTTCTAATGAAGTCGCAAGCGAGAGCATGTGCTTGTAAGCGGCCTCTGTTGCAACTTCTGTTAAGGTTGCATGCATCGCCGCCAGCGTCATCATATTGCCAGATAGAGTCGTGCCTATACCAGAATGTCCAGCAGGTGCATTGTCTTTCGCAGTCTTCATGCGGGCTGCCATTGCTTCACTAAAGCCATAAGCCGCCGCTGGTAAGCCACCTGCAATGGGTTTTCCGACCACTAAGAAATCAGGCGCGATGTGATGCGCTTTAGCCCAGCCACCACGCGCGGTGGAGATGGTATGGGTTTCATCTAGCGTTAATAAAGTGCCATATTTTGTGGTGAGCGTGCGTAAGCCTTCAATAAAACCTGCGTGTGGTAACACCATGCCACAATTGGTGAGTGCTGGTTCTGTGAGTAGCACGGCGACATCACCCTTTGCTAGTTCGCGCTCAACAGCGGCTAAATCATTAAAAGGTACGGCTATTGTGTGCAAACCTAAGTCATATACTTGGCCTAGCAAGCTGGCGCGGTTAACCGTTTTGCCATCAACAATATCTATTTCGGTGTCATCTATGGTGCCGTGATAGCAACCGTCAAACACCAAGAGCTTATTTCGACCCGTTACGGCACGAGCCCAGCGCAACATAAAACGATTTGCATCGGTTGCGGTGGTGGCCAGTTGCCAATAATCTAAACCAAAAAAATCGCTTAAAGCCTCGCCAACATCAGGCGCGAGCGTTGACGGCAACATTGCGGTATAACCGTGACTGGCTTGTGCGGCAATGGCTTTAGCTACTGGTGTGGGACTATGCCCAAACATCGCACCCGTGTCACCCACACAGAAATCCGTGTAATCAATGCCGTCAGCGCAGCTAAAGTGAGAACCTTCGGCATGATTGATAAACAGCGGAACAGGCGTCCCCCAGTCGTTCATCCAATGCATAGGCACGCCATATAAAAAGTGTTGGTTGGCCTTGGCTGATAATTCTGCAGACTTTGGGTGTAGCTTTAGATATTTGTCACGTTCACTTGCAAGTAGAGTGCTAGCATTAACGATTAAGTTGGAATTTAACATGATAAGCAACTTTAAATTTAAAATGTTGAGCTTTAAAAATCAAGAAAGTGGTTCTAACAAAAATGCTAAATTGGATCTATTTGTTAAACCACATAATTAGTTTAACATTTAATAAATATTATGCGTCAATAATGCGTACTAATATTTTGTATCGCTGTATGCTAACGGCGGATTATTAGAATAGAAATAAATGACTTGATGGGGAAAGCTTATGGATCACAGTTTTGCATTTAGCTCTACAGGAGGTTTTTTAGGCCTACCTATTACTAATTTACCTATTTCAGAACATGAGTCTAAGCCAACGAATACTGCTGGCACTTTTGCTGTTGCAGGTATTACTTGGGACGGCTGTGTGACGAACCGCCCCGGCGCGCGCTTTGGGCCTAATGCCATACGCCAAGCCAGCTATATGTTGTGCGGTGATGAGCATCCCTTGTTTGATGTCACACCTGTCGATAGCACCTTAGATTTAGGCAATTTATTGTTGCCTAACACTAGTCTTGAAAGTATGCGCGCTGCGCTAATGCCACAAGCCAGTGCATTAATTGGACAATACGAAATGGTCTGGCTAGGTGGCGACCATTCCATTACTTTACCTTTATTACGCGCTTATTTCGCGCATTATAAGCAGCCGCTCGCTTGCATTCATTTTGATGCACATTGTGATACTTGGGAAAGCCATTTTGGCGAACCGTCAGGTCATGGCACTTGGGTGTATGAAGCGATTACCGAAGGTCTGGTTGACCCTAAATGTTTTATACAAATAGGCATACGTTCATCTGGCGTGCGCGCTGCGCGTGAGTTTGTCAGCGACCAAGGCGGCCGAATTTTTACCGCACGTGAGCTACGTGGAAAAGATGGTGTAGCGCTTCAAAGCGTGGTTGATGAAGTGCGGGAGCGCATGGCAAAAGCAGGTAATCCACCTTTATATTTAAGCTTTGACATTGATGCATTGGACCCAGCCTTTGCACCAGGCACAGGCACGCCAGAAGTAGGTGGATTAACCACAGCACAAGCCATGACGCTATTAGAAGCTTGGCACGACTTACATTGGGTTGGCATGGATTTATGTGAAGTTTCGCCGCCTTATGATCATGCCGAATTAACTTCAAATGCTGCTGCAACTTTGATTTGGACATGGTTGTGTGGCCGCATTGTGGCTAAAAAAGTCTAGTAGAAAGGTAAAAAGATGTCGGCCGCTACCGAATTAAAGCTCACACAAAACTCCTATTACGCCGCAAGTGCTAACGAACAGCCTAATTACTCTACACTTACGTCAAATATTGAAGCAGATGTTTGCGTGGTTGGCGGTGGCTTTGCTGGCCTGTCTGCCGCAATAGAGTTAGTGGATCGTGGTTACTCAGTGGTTGTGTTAGAGGCGAAGCATATAGGTTGGGGTGCAAGCGGCCGCAATGGTGGACAAATCATTTCAGGCCTTGCCTGTGAGCAAGAGGTGATTGAAAAGGCGCTGGGGTTTGAGGCTGCTAAAAAAGTGTGGGGTATGTCACTAGAGGCTTTGGATTTAGTGCGTGAGCGAGTAAAGCGCTTTAACATCAACTGTGATTTAACTGACGGTTTTCTTGGGGTTTCGGTTAACCCTAAAAAAGGCGCCTATTTACGCCAGTGGTACGATGATATGGCTAAGCGCTTCCATTATGATGCCGATACACAGTGGATAGAGCCTAAAGACATAAAGCAATGGATTGATAGCCCACGTTATTTTAATGGCTATTTTGATAAGCGCTCTGGGCATTTACATCCGCTCAATTATTGTTTGGGTTTGGCTAGAGGCGCAAGTCAATTAGGCGTGCGTATTTATCAACATTCAGCCGTCACGGCGATGCAACATAACAATAACACTCAAAATACATCAGCCTATTTGCAAACGGAAACTGGCGGCGTGAAGGCTAAGTTTGTTGTACTGGCAGGTAATATGTATTTACCTGAAATTTCGCCAACACTTGCGCCAAGTTTAGCTAAGCGCATTATGCCAGTTGGCACTTATATTATTGCGAGCGAACCGATAGCGCCCAGCTTAGCTAGTCAATTAATCCCTACGAATGCTGCCGTTTGCGATACTAATTTTGTGCTAGATTATTTTAGATTTTCTGCTAATACGCAAGCCAGCGGACCACGTATGATTTACGGAGGACGTGTAAGTTATAGCGCTTTAACACCACCTAATCTCACACAAACTATGCAAACACGTATGGCGGAGACTTTTCCACAACTTAAAGACACTAAAGTGGAATTTACTTGGGGTGGATTCGTTGATATCACCATGAATCGTGCGCCAGATTTTGGGCGAATCTCGCCTAATGTCTATTATTTACAGGGCTTTTCAGGGCATGGTGTGGCACTGACTGGCTTGGCAGGAAAGCTAGTTGCAGAAGCCATAGCAGGACAGGCCGAGCGCCTAGACTTGTTGGCTAGAATCAAGCATCATGATTTTCCTGGTGGAAAGTTATTGCGCACGCCAGCACTAGTGCTAGGTATGTTGTGGTATCAATTGCGTGATAAATTGGGTTAATAATTAGTCTTAAGTTATTCCCAGCTTAAGGCACCGCCAGTTTGGTATGAATACATTCATTATCCTAATTGGCTAATTGTTTTGTTGTAGGTGTAAAAAACATCATCTCGCACCCAGCCTAAAGACTCATAAAGCGACTGCGCTGTCAGGTTGGTTTTTGCAGTGGTTAAATCAAGTCGAGCATATCCATTGTTGGCAGCATAGTCATGCGTTGCTAGCATAAGAGCTTTGCCAGCACCAGATTTTCTGATGTTTGCATCTACAAATAAATCGTAAAGTATGCAGATAGGTGCAGCGACGACTGAGCAAAATGTTGGATAAAGCTGGCAAAAGCCGATCAGTTTTTGTTCTTGGTTTGTATTAACAGCAGTTTCTGCAACAAATATGATGGAATCTTTTTTGTTCAGTCTATCTTGTAGAAACCGTCTTGCCAGAGCCACGTCTGACGCTTCTTCATAAAATTCACGGTATGCATCAAATAGTCCAGCAAGCAGTTCAAGGTCTTCTGTGTGAGCGATTCGAATTTTTATAGTCATGTTATTTTCAACTAAAATGAATGCGTAAAAGAATCAATCATTGTAAGAAATCAAGCCAGAGTAATCTATAAGAATAATAGGTGAATATGAAATGAACTGACTTTTGATGAAAACTTACTTCGATTTAGCCTATCAGTCATCGTTAATATGCCAATCTGGTGACAGTATGCCACAGTTCACTGAGGCAGATGCTGTCGACAATCAGGAATTGGTGGCGTTACTGCTGTTCATCACAAGATTGCAGTAGCGTTAAGGCCATCGTCAATTGACGTAATTGAGCTGGCGCTGGATTCCGTTGAGGCGCTAAGGCATTTGTAGGCGCGTATCTGCAAGCCTGATTGATTTGATGGTACAACGAATCTAAAATCACTATCAGCTGATAGTGATTCACTGCTTCAATTGCCCAGCCAGTAATATTTTCCTCATTAAAATAGTGCAATTATTGTTATGTAGCACTGTTCTGGTGCGCGTAGTGATGAATGACAATATCATACATTGTAACGTTTTAATAATTAACTATATGATTATAAACAATAATAATTTAAATTATTTGCTGGCATACTAATTGCTAATGTTTAATTAGCGAGAAAGCGGTGACTTGTATATTAACCGCTAAAGTTTCAAAAAGATGACTAGGGTTCCGGCTTTTATTTTATTAAAAGTGTCTGGTCCGAGAGTTGTCGGCCAATCAACATGTGGCTACACGGAGGGATAAAAGCCCGGGAGGAAGCGTTTTTATAAATGCCGCCTTCTCGACTTTTTACCAACCTAGGAGTCAATCATGCACAGTTCAAGTTTTTTCAAACGATTTTCTGCACGTACTGTATTAACTGCCACTGCATTTACCGCATCTTTACTATTTACAAGTCTATCTAACGCTGCCGCTCCTTTAAAGGTCGGTTACAGTGACTGGCCAGGTTGGGTGGCATGGCAAGTTGCGATTGATAAAGGCTGGTTTAAAGAGGCTGGGGTCGACGTTAAATTTGAGTGGTTTGATTACGTTGCCTCTATGGATGCTTTTGCTGCAGGAAAAATCGATGGTGTACTCGTCACAAATGGCGATGCTTTAGTCACAGGCTCAGGCGGAGCTAAGAACACGATGATCCTCATCACTGATTATTCTAACGGTAATGACATGATTATTGCCAAACCCGGTATTAAAAGTATTAAAGATTTGAAAGGTAAAAAGATTGGTTTGGAAACTGGTTTTGTTGAGCATCTATTATTGTTAAAGGGCTTGGAAAAAGCGGGTATGAAAGAGTCTGACGTGACTATCGTCAATACTAAGACCAATGAAACACCTCAAGCACTCGCTTCTGGAGATTTATCAGCCATTGCCGCGTGGCAACCAAACTCAGGCGAAGCGATGAGCCGTGTTCCAGGTTCAAAACCTATCTACACTTCAGCTGATGAGCCAGGTTTGATTTATGACGTGTTAACGGTTAACCCTGCAAGTTTATCTAGCCGTAAAGCGGATTGGAAAAAAATGGCATTAGTGTGGGATAAAGTCGTTGCTTATATCAATGATCCAAAAACGCAGCCTGATGCGGTAAAAATCATGGCTGCACGCGTGGGAATTAAGCCTGAAGCCTATTTGCCTTTACTAAAAGGCACCAAGCTGCTTAGTTTAGCCGATGCGAAGAAGGTTTTTGTGAAAGCTGATGGCTTTAAATCAATATATGGTTCTTCAAAAGTATCTGATGACTTTAACGTGAAATATGGCGTTTACAAGAAGCCAATGGATATTCAAAAAGCAATTGATTCAACTCTGATGGGCAAATAGTTTTTTTACTACTAGCACAAATCAATATTATTAAGAGATAGGTCGCAGAATGAGTCTTTCTTCTTGGTTTGCCGTACGCAGAGAGTTATCACCGCGCAGGAAAAAGTTGTTAGGGTTAGGCTCTTTTTTGCTACCACTGCTTATTTGGTGTGCAGTAAGTTACGTTCCATTTATTTGGCATCCGATGGTGATGGTAAGCAAGCCAGGTGATGTTGATTATTTTCAAGTGGATATGTTGGTGGATAAGTCTGTTTTTAAAGATGAAGTTGCCAATATGCAAAGCGCTGGAAAGGCTCTGCCTATTGGCTCCCCAGCCAACCCGATTTACTTACCAGCTCCACACGAGGTTGCAAAAGCGCTTTATACCGCATTTACAACGGCGCCTGAACAACATGATGGAAAGTGGTTGCATGAGAGCTTGTGGCATAGCATTCAAATTATATTCTGGGGATTTTTTATATCATCATTGATTGGTGTGCCATTGGGTATTTTATGCGGTACCTACAGTGCAATATCCCGTATCAATGAACCGTTTGTTGAGTTCTTTCGATATTTACCTGCACCTGCTTTCGGGGCATTGGCCGTGGCGGTTTTGGGTATTTATGATGGTCCAAAAATCGCGATTATTGTGATCGGCACACTTTTTCAACAAATTCTTATTATCGCCAATACGACACGCAAGCTTGATTATTCCTTGCTTGAAGCGGCTTTAACATTGGGAACCAGTAAATTCAAATTATTAATGCACGTTATTATTCCGGGCATTTTGCCTGAGCTTTATCGCGATCAAAGAATTCTATTAGGCTGGGCTTGGACTTACCTGATCGTCGCAGAGTTAATTGGCACCTCATCAGGTATTACTTGGTTTATCACTCAGCAAGCGCGCTATCAACATTTTGATAATGTTTATGCGGCCATCATCATTATTGGCATCATCGGCTTGGGTGGCGATTTGATTTTGGGTAGTTTGAGCAAGTATTTATTCCCTTGGGATAGATCTGCCAATAAAGAATAAAGGACGCATTGTGGACACAAACTCAAATTTACCAAATTATTTAGACCAGACTGAAGCAGTTAAAAACCGTTTCGACAAACTAAAACAACGTGAAGTGATTCTTGAAGTGAAGCATTTAGGTAAAGTGTATAAAACTGCCAAAGGTGGTGTGACTGCACTTAAAGATATTAACTTCAAAACGCACCGGCGTGAATTTGTCTGTGTGATTGGTCCATCAGGTTGTGGGAAATCAACACTGATAAGGATTCTTGCTGGACTTGAGTCACATACCTCTGGTGATGTGTTGTTAGATGGCAAACCCGTGAGTGGCCCTGGACGTGACCGTGGCATGGTGTTTCAGGGCTACACCTTATTTCCATGGTTGACGGTTAAAAAGAATGTGATGTTCGGTTTGGAGATGAACAACGCCAGCACTGAAGAAGCCTCGCGTGAGGCTAGTTTATGGTTGGAGTTAGTAGGGCTTGATAAATTTGCGAACGCCTATCCGCATGAGCTTTCTGGCGGCATGAAACAGCGTGTAGCCATTGCACGCGCTTTAGTGAACAAACCTCGTATCTTGTTAATGGATGAGCCTTTTGGAGCGTTAGATGCACAATCTCGCGCCAAAATGCAGGCTCATTTACTTGAGATATGGCGCAATGTCGATGTGACTATTTTATTCATTACACACGATTTAGATGAGGCGATCTTTCTAGCTGACCGTATTTTGGTATTAAAAGCCCATCCTGGTGAAGTACAAGAGTTGATTGAAGTGCCTGTGCCGCGACCTCGTATTGCAGGTAATTACACGAGCCCTGAATTTTTAGCGACTAAAGCCAGACTAGAGGCGTTGATTCATCCACCGAAATCTTCTGAAGAAAAAGATTCGGAAGAAGTCAGTATTACTCAACATATGATTAGATTTGTGAACGTTGAAGACAATGTGGAATAAGACAAAGCTGGCATTAAAACTAAACATGACGATTTATTATTAAAGACACCAAAAATGAAATTTAATCCAAAAGAAATGCTATGGGAAGAAACCGTACCAGGTGGCAATCACTGGTCGGGACTCATGCGCCGAGGTTCTGCATTGCGTTTTACTGACTTGCAAGGTGGTGCAAACGTATCAATATTGTTTTACAACTTCGAAGAAAAGTTAGAACGCTACAATATGCCAGATAGCTTAAAGGCCCAGCATACAGCTTTTTTAACCACGGGTAATGTGTGCTACTCCGACATGGGGCGAGTGATGTGCTCATTTATTCATGATAGCGTGGGCTGGCACGACACGATGTGTGGTATTTCAGATGCCAAACTGATTGATCAAAGGTATGGTATTGCCAATTATCAAACGCATCGTAACGACATGTATCGCAGTGCAAAAGACGGCATGTTAATCGAGCTTGCCAAGCATGGTTTAGGTCAGCGTGATTTGGTCGCTAATGTGAATTTATTCAGCAAAATCAGTGCGAACGATACTGGCGGTTTGGTTTTTAATGCAGGCAATAGCCAAGCTGGTGATGTGGTTGATTTACGCTTTGATATGAATTTATTAGTGGTGCTATCAACCGCACCACACCCACTAGATACCGCAGCAACATACAAACCTTCGGATGTTTTACTGTCCGCTTGGCATGCAGGCAATGCGGCAGCAGATGATGTTTGCCGCAACGCATGCGAGCAAAATCAGCGCGGCTTTATCAACACAGAACGCTTTTACGCTAATTAGGATTTTGATATGTTAACTGAAAGCCAATTACTTACGCAGGATGCTGTTCTCAATGAAACTTGTTATGCAGGTGATCCATGGACTGGTATCGTCAAACAAGGTCAAACCTTCCGCATTTTAGATTTAGAAGGTAACCAAGCGGTTGATACGCTGTTTTATAACGCTAATGATGCAACTGAGCGATATAGCGCGGTAGATACCATTCAACGCCAAGGTCAGATTTATCTCACCACAGGCTCGGTGCTGTATTCTAGTGAAGGCAATGCTATGCTCACAATTACGGCTGACACTTGTGGACGCCACGACACCATAGGCGGCGCTTGTTCCGCTGAAAGCAATACTACACGTTATGCGATATCTAAACGCCCCATGCATAGTTGCCGCGATAGTTTTATGCATGCCATTACCCATTCCGCCTGTGTGATTGAGCGCAATATTACTAAACGAGACATTACTGCCAACATCAACTTTTTTATGAACGTCCCCGTGACGTCTGATGGTGGTTTAAGTTTTGCAGACGGTATTTCGGCACCAGGTAAATATGTAGAGATGCGTGCTGACATGGACGTGCTGGTACTCATCTCGAATTGTCCGCAACTCAACAATCCTTGCAATGCTTATAACCCAACGCCTATCCAGTTGCTGATTTGGAACTAAGCACAATAAAAAGTAAACCGTAGCTGGACGACCTGATACGGATTGAAAAAAGCGAGACGGCTCGCAATGCAGTGAGAAAATCAATATGTTTAAAAAAGTCCTGATTGCAAACCGTGGCGAAATCGCCTGTCGCGTGATTCGCACACTTAAGAAAATGGACATCCAATCTGTTGCGGTTTATTCACAGCCAGACTCTGGCGCACGCCATGTACTAGATGCCGATGAAGCTATTTGCATAGGCCCAGCACCAGCAGCAGAAAGCTATCTTAGCGTTGATAAAATTTTGCAAGCTGCCATTGAGACTGGGGCAGAGGCGATTCATCCTGGTTATGGGTTTCTCTCAGAAAATGCAGATTTTGCAGAGAGGTGCGAGGCGAACGGCATTGTCTTCATCGGCCCTAAGCCTCAGCAAATGCGAGATTTTGGCTTAAAACATACTGCACGTGAAATCGCAGAAAAGAATGGTGTACCTTTGTTGCTTGGCACAGGATTACTTGCCGATATAGACGAGGCTTACATTAAAGCAGAAGAAATTGGCTACCC